>JANMXA010000031.1:0-1592 GCA_031394255.1 Gemmatimonadota bacterium | reverse complement strand
GCGGGCGTTATCCTGCGCCACGACGATCGGGAGCCGCCCCGCGAGACAAGTAATGCCTAACGCATGGTCGGGGTGCCAGTGGGTCAGCACCACGTAGCGCACTGGACGACCGGCCACCGCGGCGGCCCGGGCCAGGAACCGGCGCGCCAGCGCAGGTGTCATCCCGGGATCCACGGCCAGCGCGATTGAGTCGCCCACGAGGACCGCACCGTTGGCGGATCGATCATCGGGAGAGATCCAGGCCCAGGCATGCGGCGCGACCCGAACCATCGGGTCCCCCGCCCTGGGGGAACCGCCCGCGAGGAACGCGACAACGGCGAGGCTCAACTTGACCGGGTGGGGCATGGGAACCTGACGGATCGGGTACCAACTAAGGTACGGCGGCAACGCTCAGCGACCAACCAGCATTCCGTCCGCCCCACGCGCGCGGTAGTTTCCGTCCGGAGGAACGTGCCCATGACCGTGATACTCGCTTCATTGCACCTCGCACTCACGCTGGTCGGGGGTGCCGACACCGGCCGGGTCGGCTACACCAAAGCCGATGTCGAATTCATGCAGGGCATGATTGCCCACCACGGGCAGGCGCTGGTGATGGCGGCGATGGTGCCGAGCCGGACGGCGCGGACGCCGCTTCGGATGCTGGCCGAACGGATCGCCGTGTCGCAGAAGGACGAGATCGGGCTGATCCGCCGCTGGCTGCTCGACCGCCAGGAGGAGGCGCCGACCGCCGAGTCCGGACACCAGCACCACGACGGCGCCGAGGTTCTGATGCCAGGGACGCTGACGGCCGCGCAGATCAGCCAGCTCGAGCAGTCCACTGGTACGGCGTTCGAACAGCTCTTCCTCGAAGGCATGATCCGGCACCACCAGGGCGCCATCACGATGGTGGCCAAACTCTTCGGGACCCAGGGGGCCGGCCAGGAAGCTGATATCTTCCGGTTCGCCACCGATGTCGATGCCGACCAACGGGCCGAGATCCGCCGGATGCGGGCCTTGCTCTCCACCGCTGCCACCAAGCCCTGATCCCGAACTCGGGACCGTTCCACCCCATGAGGAACCGAATGCCCCACACCCCGCGCCGCTCGACCCTGCGCCTGCCCCTGTTCCTGTTCCTCCTCGGCGCCCTGCCCTCCGTGGCTTTCGCCCAGGCAGCCAAAGCCGATCCACGGGTCGGGCTCAAACCCGGCTACACCGATGCCGGGCAGGCCGCGAAGGGGCTGGCCCTCGTGGCCAACGTTCCCAGACCGGCCGGCTTCTTCGACCCGTCGGGCGTGACCAGCCCCTTCGGGAACTCCGACCTCGCCTTCCGGGCGCCATACGTCTTCCAGGGGAACTACAACGGGTTCCAGATCTGGGACGTCTCGGAGGTGAAAGCGCCGAAACTCCGGACGGCGGTCGTCTGCCCGGGCAACCAGGGTGACCCGTCGGTCTATGGGAATCTGCTCTTCATCTCGATCCAGGCCACCAGCGCCCGGCTCGACTGCGGGGCGCAGGGCGTGGCCGACACTGTGAGCGCCGAGCGTTTCCGGGGAGTCCGGATCTACGACATCAGCGATCTCGATCATCCGAAGATCGTGGCCGCGGTCCAGACC
>JANMXA010000030.1:0-77257 GCA_031394255.1 Gemmatimonadota bacterium | reverse complement strand
TGGATCTGAACGTCGGCCTGCCACACCGCCTGCGCCTCGGCGCGAACACCCAGCAGCCCGCCGAGACCGAGAACCACCACCATCGATTTCACCACCATATCGCCTCCTTTGAAGGTTTTTGCCCGAGAACGGGCCCTATCGTCCCACGGTGCCTGCCTGAATCAGCTGGCCCGCCCGCCGGGTCCAGATGGCCACCGTCGCCGTGCCGATACAGCGGGCGGCCTTGGCGGCGGCTGCGACGTTCGGCGCCGCCTGGCTCGCGCAATGCTGAAGCGCCCGGGTGCCCTGGTGATCGAGCACCATCGCAAACCGCAGCCCCATCCCCGCAAGCGACGCCAGCGAGGCCACCGCGCCGATCAGTCGGAACCCGCCAAACCCACGAACCAGACCCATGCCCCCTCCTCCCAAAACGACGGCCGTCCGCGATCAGGGCGGCGGCGCCTTGCCCTTGAGCCGCACGATGTTGCCTCGCGAAAACCCTTCCCCTCGAATCGCCCGCGCCGTGCTGAACTTTTCGAGCACCGTCGCCACCACCAGCGAACCGATCAACCGGTCCGGCGAACCCAGGTTCTTGCCGGTATCCGGATCGACCAACTCGGGCTGGACCTCGTAGACCTCGAGCTCGAGCCCCACCCGGATACCCTGCTCCGCCCCGGCGTTGACGTAGACCACGCCCTCGCGGACATCCGCAACGCGGCCGCCCCACCGAACCGCCGGCATGCCGAACAGGATGCCGGCGACCGCGTTCTGGAGTGCCTGCCGCGAGGCCTGGCCTAACGGTGTCGTGAGCGTGACGCTGCCGCTGTACGTCTTCTCGTCCTTGATGAGGTCGGCCGCCACCCCGGTCTGGCTGGCCTTGCCGACACCCTTATAGGACATCAGCACCTCCCCGGTCGAGGCATCGATCAGCCGGAGATCGATCGTGACCTCGGCGGTCACCCGCTCCGACGCCACCGTCAGACCCTTCACGATGTTGGTGAGCGCACCGCCGATCCCCGAACGATTGTGGGTGAAGCCGGTGATATCCCCGGTGATCAGCACCTCGGCGCCAAGGAGGGCGCCGGTCCGGGCCGCTGTTTCCCTGGTGACCGCGCCCGACGCCCCGATCTGCTGCTCCTGCTGGACCGACTGCATCGCCGCCCGCTCGAGAACCGTGAATCGCCCGGTGCGGACCAGCACCGTTGTCAGGGCCTCGGTGAGGCCCCGGGCAAACTCGGTCGGCGGCGGGATCGCGATCGTAACGGTGGTCTGCTTGGTGGCGGGCTGGCCATAGGGCTGCTGCTGCATCCCCGGCTGGACGCCGGGCATGAGCATGGTGGTGCTCTGCATCTTGAGCGCCGAGCCCGAGAGGTCCATGACCGCCACCCGGAGCCGCTGAGCCGGCCCGCCGGGGAGCTGAGCCGCCGCCCCGGCTGTAAACGTTAGGCAGAAGCCCGTCACCAGCCCCGCAACGGCCGCCGCTCGCCCCCATCGGGTCATTGCGGCACCGTCACTTTCCAGAGTTCCACCGACGCGTTGCCCGGCTTGGCCGGCTTCCGGCCCTTGACCAGACTGTCCGGCACCACGACACCGGCGAGGAAGACCTTGGCCGGCACCCCCGACGCCACGAGCGTCGCCCAGATCTTCGCGACCCGCTTGGCCGCCAGCGCCCGATCCGGCTCGGCCCCCTTGTCGGCTTCGGGTTCGATGTAGAGCGCATACGGCCCCGGCACCTGCCCGAGCGCTTCGCCGAGTGTCGCGAGTGGCACCTCGTAACCTTCGTCGAGCACCTCGGTGTGAGCGACGAAACGGACCCCCTTGAGCACCAGGTGCCCCTTCCCCTCCACATCCTTGAGCATACCCATCGCGCTCTGGGGGCCGCCGCCGAACAACTTCTTCATCCCCTTGGCCGCGGCACCGAGGCCCGCCGCGGCAAGCGGCGCGGCGGTGACCGCCATGCCGAGCGGAGTCGCCATCAGAGCCGCATTGGCCATCCCGCCGGGCATCACGCCCCCAGCCGGAGGCCCGGTCGGCATTGCGCCGGCGGCGGCCGCCGCCTGCATGGCCGCGGCGGCGTCAACCGGTACCTGCTGCGGACAGGGGTTGGCTGCCGGTGCCGCTCCGGCCGTGTCGGCCTCCGGCTTCCGGGCCGCCTTCTTCGCGATCCCGACCAGCTTCGAGCCCGCCGTGGCCAGACCGGGCGTCCCTCCCGGAATCAGGCCAGCCCCGAGTCCCGCCCCCTGGCCGCACGGGCTTGCGCCGCCGCCGACCCCGAGCATCTGGCCGAGCCCCTTGCCGCGGGAGCCGAGTCCCTGGTCGATCAGTTTCGCCGCTCCCACGGTGCCGAGTGTGTCGGCAAGCTTCTTGGCGACGGCCTTGAACACGCTCGGCCGGCGCGGGGACCCTGCCGGCTTGGCCACGGTATCGGTCACCTGAGTTCCGGGCATCGCCGTGAGCGGCCGGAAGGGGGCTGCGAGGAGCAGCACCGCGAAGCCAGCCGCGGGAACTGACCTGATCAGACGGGAAGACATCATGACATGACTCCTTGCGATTGCCTCGTACTTGCTACGGCTGCTACGGTGGTCAACACTAGAGCACGGCAGTCAGGCGCCGATCCGCTGCCGATCAGGCCGGTATCAGGGATTGGGCACCCGGATCAGCATGGGCACCGCAGTCCCGGGCGCGGCCACCGCCGGCGACGTCGGCCACCCGGGATCTTCGAGGAGCCGGCCCGGGGAGGCCCCGTAATGGACCAACTCATCCCGGAGCCGGGCCCCCCGTCGCCGGGCCTGCAGTGTGTCGGGCTGAAACCCCGGCACCCGTTCGGGCGGAACCGCCACCCGGTAAGCCCCCTGCGCCAGCCCGAGGGCCCGGGCCACCTCGGCGAAATGGGCTGGCGACAGGCTTTCGATGGTGTCCTGTCCCGGCCGGAACCGGACTTCATCCAGGGCAAGGCAGCCTCGCTGAAGCTCGGCCACCATCTCAGGCAGCGATCGCGGCCTCGAGGCCGCCCCCGACAGTCGCTGTCCGTTCCCGGGACACCCCGTCGCCGGTGCCGGACCCACCATTCCTGACCCCAATGCCATTACGACGAAGCCCAATGTCAGTCCCGGCATGTTCCTTCGACCCCAGGTGGCGGATTCGGTCCCGGCTGGCAGGAGCCGGGCTGCAGGAGTAGCTTCGGAACACCTTACTGCGTGGCCGTCATTCCCGGATCACCATGCTGTCACCCCCCTATCAGGCATGGCTAACGTGTTCCGACTTGGGACCTTCGGCGGACTCTGGCTGGAACGAGACCGACAGCGGGTCGAGGGCACCGGGCTTCGTCGCCTGGGGCTTCTGGCGGCAGTAGCCGCCGCTGGCGAACGGGGCATTACCCGGGACCGGCTCCTGCTCCTGCTCTGGCCGGATTCGACGGAAGCCAAGGCCCGCCACGCCCTGGCCCAGGCGCTGCACGCCACCCGCCGGGACCTCGGCCCCGACATCATCCGCCCTGGCCCCACCACCCTCCTGATCGACCCGGCCCACCTCACCACCGATTTCGGCGAGTTCCAGGAAGCGATCGCGGCGGGGGAGCCCGAGCGGGCGGTGGCCTTGTATGGCGGGCCGTTTCTGGACGGCTACTACATCCCGGAGGCCGACGAGTTCGAGCGGTGGGCGGAGGTCGAGCGGGCCCGGCTCCGGGAATTGGCGATGGAGGCGTTCGAAGCGGCGGCCCGCCGAGCCACAGAGGCGGGGCGGTTGCAGGATGCGACCGGGTATTGGCGCCGACTGAACCTCCTGACGCCCCACAACTCCCGGATCGCGGTGGCATTGATAACCGCGCTGGCGGAGTCAGGGGATGCCGGCGGGGCGATTCAGCTCGGCCGTGGGCATGACCAGCTCTGTCGCCAGGAGCTGGGACTTCCCCCGGACCCGTCCGTCGGGGCCTTGCTGACCCACCTGACCCGGGGTGAATGGCGCTCATCGCGGCCCGGCCCGGCGACGGCGGCCCAACCCGATCAGCCGGTTCCGTCCGCGCCGCCGACCGGCCAGGCCACGATGACCGAGCCGGACCTGCCCGTGCAGGAAGCGGTGGACCGTACCGCTCCGATTCCGGAGCCCCCTCCCCAGAAACCCTCGCGGCCCCGGACGGCCGCGATCGGCGCCGCGGTGCTCGTGGTGTTGGCCGTGTGGCTGGTGCCGAAATTCTTCGCCGCCAAGCCCGGGTTCCCCGATGGGAGCCTCGTGGTGGCGGCGGATCCGGTCGATCTGACCGGGACCCCGGGATTGGGCCGGGGTCTGGCCTCGGCAGCCTCGGTGGGACTCCAGCAATCACGCCACCTGAGCTTGCTGAGCCGGTCCCGGATCAACGCCGCCCTCGGCCGGATGGGGCGATCCGGCGACAGCCTCCTGACCGACTCGCTGGCCCTCGAAGTGGCCGCCCGCGAACATGCCCGTGCGGTGTTTGCCTTGACGGTGAACAAGGTCGGTCACACCTACAGCCTGGTCGGACGACTGCTGTCACCGACCGACGGTAGCGATATGGCGGTCCACACCGTGTCGGTGCAACTGACCGACGACCTCCTCCCCGGCCTCGACCGTCTCATTCGTCGGGTATTGGCCACCGCGGGCGATTCCCGACCGGCCCGCGACAGCCTGCCGGCCCTGCCGCTGGTGACCACCCGGTCGCTGGAGGCGCTGAAGTTGTACGCCGAGGGCGCCGAATCGGCCCGCCGGACCAACTACGACCGAGCGACCGAGCTCTACCTCCGCGCGGTGGCCATCGACACCGAATTCGCCCTCGCGCACGTGGCCCTCGGCGCAGCGCAATATCTCAACCGCGACCGGCCGGCCGGCGACCGTCATTACGCGATGGCCCAGCGGTTCCGAAACCGGCTGACGTTTCGCGAACAGATGCTGCTCGACAGCCGGCTCGCGACGGCCCGAGGCAACCTCGAAGCGGCCAGCCGCATCGACCTGGTCCTGGCAGAGCGGTACCCCAGCCGTCAGACCTGGTACAACTACGGAACCGGCCTGCTGCAAATGGGACGTTGCCCGTTAGCGATCCCGGCCCTCCGTCGGGCATTGACCTTCGACTCGAGCTCGGCCCTGACGCACATCAACCTGGCAACCTGCTACAAGATTCTGGGAGAGAATCGCATTGCTCTGGACGAGTATGCCGCGGCCGAGCGGGCCGACTCCAGTGTACTTGTCAGCCTCAACATCAATCACGAATGGGGCGGCCTTTTCGTCCGGCTCGGCCGCTATGCCGAGGCCGAAGCGGCGTTCCGCCGGATGCTGGGACGCGCCTCACAGGCTGACCAGGCGCGCGGCCGCCGGTCCCTGGCCTACCTCGCGATGTTTCAGGGTCGCTACCGCGAAGCGATCGACCATTTGACGACCGCCGTTACGCTGACATCGAGCCCCGAGACGTATCAACTCCGGCTTCGCAACGAAGTGAACCTCAGCGAAGCGTTCCTGATGCGCGGTTCCCCACGCCAGGCGTCTCAGGAATTGGATAGCGCCCTCAAAGGCACCAGTCAGCGCTATGTCGAACCGGGGCTGCTCGCCCTGCTTGGCCGTGGCCTCGTCCGAGCGGGCCGGACCGCGGACGCCCGAAAAGTATTGGCCCGCATTGATGCGGCCGCCAAGCCGGAGAATACGACCGACCGGAGCGCCCGGGCCCTGTTGACGGCCGAACTCGCCCTGGCGCGCAAAGCCCCGGTGGAGGCCTTCGACGCCATCCGCCGGGACGTCGACCCGACATTTCAAGAATGGCGAACGGAACTACTGGGGCGCTCGCTGGCCGGACGGGGAATCCTCGACTCGGCCCTGACCGTCACGGCGGCGTTCGCCAACCAGCAGTTGTTCGGGTTCGAAGCCCAGCGCGATTGGGTTCTGGCGCCGATGCAGATTGCCCTGTTGGCCGAAAAACTTGGCGATCGCGGCACCGCCGTCTCGGCCCTCCAGTCACTGCTCGAGCGCTGGCGGAACGCTGACCCCGACCTGCCGGCGCTCCTGGAGGTCCGGCGCCGGCTCGAGCGCCTGCAGCGCGAGAGCCGCACCGACCGCTGACCTGGACCTGCTGCCATGCGCCTGCTGTTCGCCGAAGATGATGCCCAACTCCGCACCTCGATCGTGCGCGGGCTCCGCGAAGCCGCCTATGCCGTGGATGAAGCCAGCACCGGCACCCAGGCCATGACCCTCGCCACCGCCAACGAGTACGACGCCATCATCCTCGACGTCCTGCTTCCGGGCCGGCACGGCAAGGCCGTCTGCCGCGCCATTCGCGAACGAGGGAACCAGGTCCCGATCCTGATGCTCACGGCACTCGATGGCGTGGATGACCGGATCGCCGGCCTCGACGCGGGTGCGGACGACTACCTCACCAAACCCTTCGATTTCGGCGAACTGCTGGCCCGGCTCCGGGCCCTGACCCGCCGCCGTGGCGAGGTCGCCCCCGCCCAGATCGTGGTCGGTGATCTCGTCATCGATACCCTCCGCCACTCGGTGCGGCGTCACAAACGCGAGATCGCGCTCACGGCCAAGGAGTTTGCCTTCCTGCTCCACCTGGCCCGCAACGCTGGCAGGGTGGTGAGCCGCGCCGACCTCATGACCCACGTCTGGGACGACGCCCGCAATACCTTCTCCAACATCATCGACGTCTATGCCGGCCGGATTCGCCGGAAAATCGACGACGGCGAGAAGGTGCCGCTCCTCACGACGCTGCGCGGAAGCGGCTTCATGCTCGAGGCGCCCGCGAAGAAACGACCGGGCCGGAGCCGGAAGTAGTCGATGCAGCCCTGGCCGTCATCGCTCCGAGCCCGGCTCACGCTGTGGTACACGGTACTCCTCGCCCTGCCGCTGATCGGATTCGCGGTCGCCTCCTACTTCGTCTTTGCCCAGGCCCTCCTCCGCCGGAACGACCGGTTCATCGGCGACGCCCTCACCGCGTTTTCGAGCGAGCTCACCGCCGAGCGCCGGACCGGATACAGCGCGGCCGAGGCGATGCGGAGCACGATCGCAGAAGTTCATTTCCGCGATCTGCACATCGCCATTCTCGACTCGGCCGGCGGCACCGTCGCCATGGCGCCCCTGCCGGATTCGGCCCTGCGGCGCCAGATGGTGGCCGCCCTCCGCGAAACCGAACCAGGCCAGGCGCGGTCCCTGATCCTCCGGGGCGTACCCGACGCCTACCGCATCATGGCCCGGCCCATCACGATGGACGGCCGGCTCTTCCGGCTCTCTGGCACCAATTCCCTGGCGGACATCGCGGAGGTGCTGGCCCGGATCCGCGGGATGTTCCTGATCGCGATCCCGGTCCTCACCCTCTCCGCCGCGACGGGCGGATACCTCCTCGCCCGGAAGAGTCTGGCGCCGGTCGCCTCGATGAGCGCCCAGGCGGCCCAGATCACCGCCACCAGCCTCGACCAGCGGCTGCCGGTCGAAGGCGGCGACGAGCTCGCCGGCCTGGCCCGGATCGTGAACGACCTCCTCGACCGGTTGGAACGCGCCTTCGCCCAGCAGCGTCGCTTCGTGGCCGACGCCTCGCATGAACTCCGCACCCCCGCCGCCATTCTCCGGACCGAAAGCGACGTCACCCTCTCCCGCGAGCACCGGCCCGAAGGCGAGTACCGCGCCTCGATGGCGGTGATGCAGGACGCCGCGCGACGGCTGACCCGAATCGTCGAGGAGCTCTTCCTGCTGGCCCGCTCGGATGCGGGCCACCTGGTGGCTCGGCGGGAGGCGATCTATCTCGAAGACGTGGTCCATGAAGTGGTCCGCGGGGTACAAGCGGTGGCCGAGCAGCGCCGGGTGCGGATCGAACTGGGGGACCTGGTCGAAGCGCCCATCCATGGCGACGCCGACCTCCTCGGCCGGCTCCTGCTCAACCTGCTCGACAATGCCATCAAATTCTCGCCCGAAGACGGCACCGTCGCGGTCGCCATGCGGCGGACGGCCGCCGAGTGCGAAGTCACCGTGACCGATGAGGGCCCCGGCATCCCCGCGACGGCCCGAGAGCAGGTCTTCGAGCGGTTCTTTCGAGTGGACACCGCGCGCTCACGAACCGAGAGCAGCGCTACGAGCGGAGCGGGACTGGGGCTCGCCATCGCCCGGCGCATCGCGGAGATGCACGCCGGGCGACTGGAGCTGCAGGAATCGCGTCAGGGGCGGACGGTGTTCCGCCTGACGCTGCCGGTGGTGGGCTAGTAGTTGATGATGACGCCCGCCTGAATGGTCCGGGCCGTCATCCGGTAGTATTGCGCGTCCCCGAACTCACTCTCCGACACCGCATCCCGCCGGTTGCTCAGGTTCCGGCCGTCGAGCCGGAACTCGGCGCTCCGGATCCGGTACCCGATGCCGGCATCCATCGTGACAAACTTCGGCGCGGGCGCGGTGTTCCGCTTGTTGAGGAAGCGGTCGCCGGTATAGTTGATGTTCGCATTGACGATGAACCCCGTGGCCGGCGACAACGACAGCCCAGCCGAGGCCAGGTGCCGCGCCGACATCTCGAACCGCTTGCCGGCGAGCTGAGTCGGGACGTCGCCGAACGCCTGGATGAAGTCGACGAACTTGCCGTCATGGAAGCTGTAAGTGGCCCGCGCGAATACCGAGTGGGGCAACCGCACGTCCGTGGCCACCTCGAAACCCTGGAACCTCGTCTTGCCGGCGTTGAGCAGCGCTGGAAGGTTGTTCACGATCGTCGCGGTAACCAGGTTGTTGAAGTCCATGTGAAAGACGCTGGCCTCGAGATCGAACCGGCCGTCTGCCGCCCGCAGTTTGATGCCGCCCTCATAGCTGGTCGAGGTTTCGGGTTTGAGAATGCCCTCGTTCTCCGCAAGGCCGAAGTCGAACGCGGCCGGCTTGAACGTGCTGCGGAAGTTGCCGAACACCCGAAGGTGATCCCCGCCGTTCTCCCAGAGCCCGAACATCGCACCGAGGCTTCCGCTGACCTTGGTGTTGGTGGTCGTCCCATTGGCCTCGCCCCGGCGTTCCGAAGTGGAGTTGAGCCGGATACCGCCCGAGAAGGTGATCCGATCGGCGGCCTGCCACTCGGCGCTGGCGTACGCCCCCAGGAACAGCCGGCGGGTTTCGGCGTCGCGATCCAGAACCGTCGGCTCACCGACCGTGGTGGCCGTAGCGCCGGAAAGCGGCACCGTATAGTTGAACACGGCCCCCTTGGCCTCGCCGTTCGCGAACAACGCATCGGCGCCAGTCATGAAACGGACCTTCGACTTGGCCGGCCACAGGATATGGGTGTCGGCGTAGATGTCGTTGACCTCGATCGTCTCCGTGAAGCCGGTGGCGTTGTTCTGGCTGTTGGAAATATCGTTCAGGAACCCCCGGAACATGCGCTGCGACGAGTGCGTGAACGACAGCGTGGTGCCCCAGAGCGAACCCGCCGTACCCACCGGGCGCTGCCAGCCGCCGGAGAAGGCAAACCGGTTCTCGTTGATGTATGCGCCGGCAGGATTGTGGTTGGCGTCGAGCGGCACCGCGGTCGTCAGGGCCGGACCTTCACGCGGGTGCGGCGTGGCCGGATCCTGTCGGAGCAGGTTCAGGTCGCCTGAAATCCAACTGCTCCGGTCACCGTCGACCTTGGCGGTCCGCCACAGGACATGGCCCCGGTCATACTGGGTCCGATCGTCCTTGAAACCCTGCCGGTCGAGGTCGATCGAGGCCCGGGACTTCCATGCTCCTTGCGATGGAATGCCGAAATCCGTGGCAATACCACCGGTCCCGTAGCTGCCGCCGTGCATGGCAAGGGTGCGCCTGGTAGCCGCCGCCGCCGTATGAACCACATGAATGACGCCGACGAATGAGGTGGCGCCGAAGGTCACCGGTGCCGGACCGCGCAGGATCTCGATCCGCTCGACGTCCCGGAGGTTCAGCGTGGCGAGGGCGGGATTGAGCGCACCGCCCCACGGCACCCCGTCCACCACGAGGAGGAAGGCGTCAAACTCCCGGAGGCCCCAGAATTCGGGCACGGCACTCGCCGGCCCGCCGTCGCCGCCCGGCGCGATGGCGACGCCGGCTGCCAGGGACAGCGCATCCCGGAGGGAAGTGGCCCCGCGGGCCCGCAGATCCTCACCGCCGATCACCTCGACCGAGGCTGGAACATCATGCGTGGCCTCCGGCCGCCGAGTGGCGACGACCTCAATGGCGGGAAGCACGGTGGGTTTCTTCTCGGGCTTGGCCTGGGCGGACACGGTCGGCGAAGCCAGGGCGGTGCCTAACGCTGCAAGAGACACGGTTGTCAGCGCCATGCGGCGAGGGAACATGCGGGCGACACCCGGGTGTGCGGTGCGGCAGGCGCCGCCGCGGCGATATCATGAATATTTCATGACTGCCGGAAACTATGATTGAGGCGGGAATGCGGCAAGGGAGACGAAGCCCAGGCGGGCCATCCTGGCAAAATCCAGATCCAGCGACCAGATCAGGGCACCGTGATCCGCCGCGGTCGACGCGACCAGCAGGTCCCCGACCCCGAATCGTTGGCCCCGCCCGGTCGCGACCGCGAGCCAGCCCTCGATCCGGCCCCAGGTACCCGCATTCGGCGCGGCCTGAGGCAGCGCCGAGAACAGTTCCCGGAGCGGCGCCAGATCCTTCTGGCGGGCACCCGAGAGCAACTCGATCCGGACGCTGACGGGCATGAGCACGTCATCGGTTTCCATCAGCTCACCGAGGTGGAACGCTTCGGGACCGGCCGCATCCCGGAGGGCAGCGACCCAGACCGAGGTGTCGGCGCAGATCATGGAACCGTGGGCCGCCCCGGCCGCCGCCGCGACTTGGCGAGGTCCACGTCGATCGACACCTTGCCGAACAGCCCCTTGAGCCGCTGGATCTTTCGGCGCCGGATCAGCTCTTCGAGCGCAAACACGATCGTATCGGTCTTGGACTTGTAGCCGAGAAGGCTCTTGGCCTCCTCCACCAGGCTCTCGGGAAGATCAAGAGTTGTTCGCATACGATGAAGTCTATTTCGTATGCTTTCAGATGTCAATTCCAGCGCCATCGTATGCATAATACCCATCCAGTTCGGCGACGCCCCGACGATACCACGGCGCGGACCCCGCCACCAAACCGTTTTTCTGCGAATCGAATCAATCCTCCAACACACCCGGGACCCGCCCCTCGCCGGAGGGGCCGCTTGGTGGCGACGATCGATGCCGAGGCGAACAACGGTACCGGGTGCGAAGCCCGCTGAACCTCCGGGTGGTGGAGGGAGGCCGGGTTCTGGGCCGAGGAGGCGACGTACTGACCGTGGCGGTAACACTGGGCAACGACGGCGGGCGCCGTCGGGTGGTCCTGGCTCCCTGAGTTACGCCCCGTGAGCCCGGGCCCGAATCCAGTTCACCACGGTCGTTACGGCATCCGGGTCCAGTACCCGGCCCTCGGCGCCGTAGCCGTTCTGGACGGCGACCAGGTCGGCGCGGAGCTCCGCCACCGACAAGGGCTCATGCTTGAACACGTGGTTGGCGTCGGGACTGAGATGATAAGTCACGTCACGACCGGCGCCCGTGAGAGCAGCGACCAGCGGGCCGGCATCCAGCACCGGATCGACCTGGATGTCCTTGCCGCCCTGCAGCACCAGGACCGGCACCGTGAGCTTCGCCGCCTCGACCGCCGGCTCGAACGACACCAGCGCCCGGCCCAGCGCGGCCACCGGCTTGGCCATCATGGCGTTGAAGAGCCCCTGCATCTGAGGCAGCGGCGACAGGCTCTTGGGATCGACCTCTTTCCCCGCCACGAACTCGGCCAACCCCTCGCGGATCGGCTTCATATTGGCTTCGACTTCGTCGGGTGGAAGCCCGGCGTTATGCCGGAAACTGTTTTCGAGCTGGGTCACCAGGATGTCCTTGACCGCCCGGCCCGGCCCGGCGAGAAACATGACGCCGCGCACTGCCGACCCTTCCGCGGCGGCGAGCCGGGTGACATGGATCCCCCCTTCGCTGTTTCCGGCGAGGAAGATCCGGTTCGGATCGACCTCCGGACGGTTCCGAAGGAACGCCAGCGCCCCCTGCCCTTCCGCGAGGTAGGTGTCGAGGGTCAGCTCCGCGAGCGGCGGACCGCCGTTCTTCCCGGAGAAGGCCTTGTCGAACCGGAGGACCACCAGTCCCTCGGCGGCGAATGCCTCGGCGAGCTGCCGGGCGCTGCCGTTCTTGCCCGGAATCAGCGGACTGTTCCAGTCCCGATCGGTGGGACCGCTGCCCGCCATGAACAGGACCGCGGCGGCAGGGCCTGCTGGTGCTGGCGGGAGGCACAGGGTTCCGGGTATGTCACGGCCACCGGCCGGGAATGACACCTCTTCGGAACGGACCATCGGGTCAGCCACCAGAGACGCTCCTCCCCGGGGAAACACGATCCGCGGTCATGGCGGGTTGATCCGGGTTCCCGAACCGATCAGTTCGTCCCGGTCACTCCGGACCTCGAACGACACCACCTTGCCATCCTTCCGGGTGAATTCGAAGACCATGTCGGCCGCCATTTCGGTCACGCGGCCCCGTTCGACGATGGTCGGAATGAACCAGTCATCGTTGATCCGCACCATCGGCTGGTACTGCATCGCCGGCCACCAGGCGGGAAACGGCGTGTGGCGCTGTTTGAGCATCCCGTTCTCGTAGTAGAGCTCCATCCTGAGGGCCGGGCCCGTGTCTTCCGTCAGCCGCCACTCGTAGGCCCCGATGTAAGCCTGGGCGTCGGCCTGGCTGATCTGGAGCGGATAACGGAGCGGCACCGAGAACGGCATGGCCAGCCGAACTGTTCCCCACGCGAACTGGAGCACGCCGCCGTCGGGCTCGACCGCCGGGACCGACCAGGTGAGAACCTCGGTGAAGGCCCCGCGGCCGGGCCGGACCGTCCAGCGGATCTGGGCGGCGTTCGAGTCGGGGGGATCCATGTGGTAACGCTGGAACCGGGGATCGAGCACGATCGTCCAGGTGGTCGGCCGGACAACGAACCAGACCGAATACTTGCCCTTGGGCACGGCGTGGCCGTCGAGGGTCACATCCCGGCTGACCTCGAACGTCGTGGCCCAGTTCGCCCCCGGCGTCCAGACCTCGCCCCAGTGGACCACCTTGCCGAACAGCGGGCTTCGGCCCCGGACCTTGGGCCGGGCGTGGTCGATAGTGATGACGGTGCCGTTCACCGTCTGGGTCACCACGCCGCGTTCCGAGGCCCGAACCTGGGCGGCTCCAGCGGCCGGCGCCGCAACCAGCACGGCCGCCACAAAGAGAAGAATCCTGCGCAACGCGTCCCCCATTCAGCCGAACCTCGCATCCACGCCACGCCGGATCTCGTCGAGCGTCTTTCCTTCTTTGTGCATCCGGTAAACCAGCCGCCCCTGCCCCTGGCAGATCGGGCACGACGTGGCCATCAGACCGGGAGTCTCGTAGCAGGTCAGCAGCGAGTAGTAATCCTCGAGCGATCCACACGGGCACTGGCAGTGGATGCCGTCCGCGATTTCAGGGATCTCCCGGATCTGGTCGAACAGGTCGAGGAGGTCCGCGTGCTTGCCGAGATCGTCCTTCGTTCCGACCTTGGCGGCCGTGATCCCCGGTCTTGGCGTGGGATGAGGCCCCCTGTTGCGACGGGCGGCGGCACGCAGCGCCCGGGGCCAGACCGCGATGGCCGCGGTCGCGGCCAGCAGCGCCCTTCGGGTGATTGGTGTTCTCATGAGGCCTCGGCGAGTCCGAGGGAGGCGAGAGCAATCAGGAGACCGGTGAGCGTCGTGGTGATCATATCACTTCTCCAGAATGAAACCAGAGATGGCTGTCCAATCTAACGCCCCAACGGACCCAGTCCGGTCGCCCCGGAAGGCAGGGAGACGGACTGGAAGCCACCCGGTTTGCTCACCCAGCAAGCCCGCTTCCGTTGTTTCTCTTGACAAAAGCAGTACAGATGGCTATATATCTGTACAAGACATGGACGTGTACGGTCTTTTTCGGGCACTGTCCGTTGACGGTCAAGTGCCGGTTCGGTCGACAGGGTTCATCACCAAAGGGGAGATTCTGAATGGAGTTCTTGGCAATCGGAAGCAGCCTGGCCATCGCGCTCGGGCTTCTCAATGTCTGGGTGTTGCGAGCAGGAAAGCCGACGGCATGGCGCGGCCAGAACGCCCAGACTCCTCGAGAGGAATTCGCCACCTACGGGCTGCCGCCCTGGTCCGTGTCCGCAGTGGGGCTCGCCAAGGTCACCCTGGCCATCCTTCTGGTGGTGGGGATCTGGTGGCCCGCCGTCTCTCGGCCGGCGGCAATCGGAACCGCGGTCCTGATGCTGGGTGCCGTGTCGATGCATCTCAAGGTTCGCGATCCAATCAGGAAGTCGCTACCCGCGCTGGCATTGCTTGGTCTGTCCTGCCTCGTGGTCTTCCTGTGAACCGCCCCCAGCGCGACCAGATCATCATCGGGAGTTGCCAACATGCAGCGACGTAGACTTCGGATCCGGGCGGGGCTCGGTATTCTTGGGGCCGCTTTCGTCTCTTTCCTGTTGTCCGTCACGCTCTGGTTCAGCGGCAGCCGCGAGCAGGGCGCCTTCGTCGGACTGTGGGTGCCGTCAATTCTCTCCTTCGGCGCCGTCGCGCTCCTCATGATCGGAGACCAGCGTGAGTGACCTCGGACTATTTGCCATGGGCGTCGTGGTTTCCATTCCTGCGGCGGTCTGTATCGTCGGTTTGGTTTTGGCGGCGATCAGGGACGGACGAGAAATCGACCAATTGTAGGCTCGACTATCGACACGGGGCTGACCGGGGGCCAACAGTCAAGAGAACCATGTGGCTCAAATGACCCATCCCACAGCAAATGACTGGGTGCTCCTCGTCCATACCGCGACGACCTTGTTCATGATGGGTGTCATCTGGTTCGTGCAAATCGTTCACTACCCTTTGTTCCGAGACGTTGGCGAGAGTGGATTTGCGTCATACGAGCGGCAACACACCCGTCGGACCGGCCAGGTCCTGGCGCTGCCGATGCTCGCCGAGTTGGCGACCGCCGTCATCCTCGCCTGGCGGATGGGAAGCATCCTTGCTTGGTGCGGCCTTGCCGTCCTGATCATCATCTGGGTGAGTACGGGCCGTTGGCAGGTACCCGCCCACCGCCAGCTTGAAGATGGATTCGATGGTGCAACCCACCGCCGGCTGGTAACCACGAACTGGGTCCGAACAGTGGCTTGGTCCGCCCGGGCCGTCATCGCCCTTTCTCTGCTCGCAATGGCACGCTGAGTGGCACCTGCGATCAAGGCCCCCTGGAAGGAGACCAGTCGGCATGGACGCCTATCCGGATCGGATTCGAATCGTGGGAATCGACCTGGCCTGGGGGGAGCGCAGGCCGGACGGGATCTGCGTACTCGAGGTGGATCGGCGCCGGGCCCGAGTCCGAGCCATCGGACTGACCCGGGGCGACGACGAACTGCTCGCGTCTCTCGACGCCAACGTTGGTAACGGCCCGGCGTTCATTGCAGTGGATGCACCAATCGTGTGCCCTAACCTGACTGGTGCGCGACCGGTGGATCGTCTGACGCACGTTCATTTCGGACGGTTCAAGTCAGGCTGTCATCCCGCGAACCTCGGCCTCTGCCCGCGCCCGCCCCGGCTGGCGGGCAAGCTGGTCAAAAAGGGATTCGAGATCGGCACGGCGGGCCGGCGGGTTGTGGCGGAGGTCTATCCCCACCCAGCCATGGTGCGCCTGTTCGGGCTGAGCGAACGGATTCCCTACAAGCGTGGATGTGTCGAAGCCCGGCGCCGTGAGTTTCGCAGGTTGCAAGCGAAACTGCGCGCATGTCTGAGCGAACATTTCCCCGCTCTCCAGGTCAGCTGCGACCTCTCGGGCCTGCTACGGATGCCGTGGACGAAGGAGGTCGAAGACCAAACCGACGCTTTCTTCTGCGCCCTGATCGGATACTGGCACTGGTTGCACCTGGGTCAGCGCCCGGAAACGCTGGGTGATCTGGCCACCGGCTTTATTCTCGTTCCGCGGCCGTGACTCGTAGCATGCCCCGTTAGGGGCGGCTCAACGTGGCGTCGCTCATCGCCCCGCCAGCCGTTTCACGAGATCGGGGAGGGCCACGGCGGTCACGCCACTCCCCATGGGCCAGCTCGCCTCGCCGCCATGGACGACATAGGCGGCCCGCGGCTTGAGGTCCTCACACGCGATCCGGAACCCCTTCGACACGACGGGCGCGGTCGTGCGCTTGATTTCGACCACCGCCTCCACCCGGCCACCGCCCTCGAGTACGAGATCCGCCTCGGCCCCCTTCTCGGTCCGGAAATACATCGCGATCCGCTCGGGTCCGGCGGCGGCGATCAACTGCTCGAGCACGAAGCCCTCCCAGCTCGCACCAACGACCGGATGCGACAGGACGTCGTCGAACGACCCGAGCCCGAGCAGGGCGTGGAGGATCCCGCTGTCGCGGAGGTACACCTTGGGGGCACGGACGAGACGCTTGCCGATGTTTCCGCTCCAGGGCGGCAACCGCCGGATCAGCAGGAGGTCCGCCAGCAGGTCCACGTACCGGCCCACGGCCGGCGCCGACACCTCGAGGCTCGCGGCAAGCCGGGCCTTGTTCAGCGGGGTACCGTGGAGGTGGGCGAGCATTCCCCAGAGCCGCCCCACCACCTCGGTCGGGAGGCGCGGCGCGAACATCGGCACATCGCGCTCGAGATAGCTTCGGACGAAGTCGAGCCGCCATGCCAGGCTGTCGGCTCCGCTCGTGGCCAGCAGGCTCTCCGGAAAGCCGCCGCGCACCCAGAGGCGTTCGACGCCCGGCCCGTGGGCCGTGAGTTCTCGGGCCAGGACCGGGGTGAGCTCGAGGTAGGCCACTCGTCCCGCGAGCGATTCACCGGTCTGCTGTTGGAGATCGAGCGAGGCCGAGCCGAGGAGGAGGAAGTGCCCGGCCTTCTCGCCGGCCGCGCGCCGGTCGTCGATGATGCCGCGAAGTTGCTCAAAGAGGCCGGGCATCCGGTGGATTTCGTCGAGGATGACGAGCTTGCCCGCCTGGGCGCGAAGGTATCCGTCGGCGTCGTGGAGGCGGCGGCGGTCGGCCTCGCGCTCGAGGTCGAGATAGAGCGCCCGGTCGCCCCGCTTGCGGGCTACTGCGCGGGCGAGGGTCGTCTTCCCCACCTGGCGGGGGCCCAGGAGCACGACGGCCGGCATGGCCCGGAGGCGGTCCTCCAGGCGGGCAAGGAGAAGGCGCTCGATCATACTCGTAAATCTAACGTTACACGTTCGTTTTACGCCATATTGTCGTTCACCGGGGTTCCCCCGGACAGCCCAAGTCGGTTCACCAGCGCCGGGAACCTCGGGTCCCCCCGCAGGGGATCGAAGGTGGGCCAACCGTGAAAGTAGAGAAAGAGTTGGCCCTCCGCCTCGGCTTTGACGAGCACCTCGAAAGCGGCGTCGAGGTCGCCGAGCGCGCCGAGGAGTTGACCCTCCGTGACGATCGTCGGCTCCGTGACCGGCCGGACCCGCAGCTCCACGAGGAGAGGCCTCGCTTCGTCCTTCCGCCCTGCCGTGGCCAGAGCCCACCCCAGCAGGCCGACGAAGATCGGTGCGCGGTGCGTCACCGCAACCAGGTGCTCCGCGGTGGCGATCCCTTCGTCGAATCGGCCCAGGGCGACCTGCGCCACGCAGAGAAGCAGGCGGGCCGACGCGTCCTCCTTTTCGAAGGAGAGTGCCTGCTCGGCGTACCGGTGGGCTTCCTCGATCCTCCCGCCGCACAGCACCGCATATCCAGTGAGCATGTAGGGAAAGGATGCGAGTGGATCGACCTCCCTGGCCCGCTCCAGGAACCGAAGTCCCTCATCGAACTTCGGGCCCATGCACAGGCTGATCCCGAACGAACCGAGGGCCAGCGCGTGGGTTGGTTGGATTTCGATGGCCCGGCGCCAGGCCACTTCCATCGCCGGCCATCGCCGCTCGATCAAGGCCAGCCAGCCCTCGCCATGAAGGCTGTCCGCCGTCTCGCCCTCCAGCCCGACCGCGGTGGCCAGGGCTCTTCTCGCGGCCCCGCAGGCCGCGCGGGCCGGGATCGCGGCGAAGGAGGCCGCCAGCATCATGCTCTCGGCGAGGCCGGTCCATGACGGTGCATGGGTCGGATCGAGCCGAATGGCCTCTTCGAAGGCGCGAATGGCCCCGGCGTGATCTTCCTTGGCGTACCGGAGGTGCCGGCCCCTGAGGTAGCTGCGATAGGCCTCGAGGTTCCGGACATGCGGCCGGGCCGGTACCGGATGCGGACCCGGCGCGAGCCGCATCTTCACGGCGTCGACGACGCCGGCCGCGATTTCGTCCTGGACGGCGAAGATGTCGTCCGCCTCGCGGTCGAATCGCTCCGACCAGAGCTGATAGCCGCTCGCGACCTCGGTGAGCTGGGCCGTGACACGAAGCCGGCTTCCCGATGTCCGCACGCTGCCCTCGAGCACGTGGTTGACGGACAGGGCCCGCGCGATCGCCCGAAGATCGGCGTTGTCCTGCTTGGCGCGGAAGGCCGAGGTTCGCGACGCCACCCGGATCCCGTCGACCCGGACCAGCGCGTGCATGATCTCCTCGGCCATGCCCTCGCAGAGGTAGTCCTGGTCCCTGGCCGAGCTCAGGTCGGCAAACGGCAGCACCGCGATCGCAACCGCGGCGCCGCGGGTCACAGCCGACGAAGAGGCTTGGGCTGCCTTGGACCCCGACACGTCCATCCCCGCCTTGCGCAAGCCTTCGATCAGGTGCTCAACCCGCTCGGCGTCATACCACTTGGAGAATTCCCGGCGCGCCGCTGTCGGAAAGTCGGGACGGAGGGCAAGCAATTCCCGGAGCTCCTTCGCCGCCGCTTCGAGCTGGCCCAACTGGCCGAGCGCCGCCGCCCGCGCCGCATAGGCGTAGAAGTAGTTGGGCAGGTCGATGCGAACCGCGAGCTCGAGCGCTTCGGCGTATTTGCCCTGGTCATACGCATTCACGAACGCGGGCCAGCGGAACAAGGCCGAATGGTTGGGATTGAGCTGCATGGCGGTTTCCACGATCCGACAACCCCGCTCCGACTCGCCCGCATGCTCGATGAGTAGGCCGAGGATGCCCATGACCGACCCATCCATGGGATTCAGTGCCAGGGCTTTTTCCGCCGTGGCCCGGAAGGACACCGCCTCCTTGCGGAGAAAGTAGACGAAGGCCAGCGCGTAGTGGCCGAGAGCATGAGTCGCGGCGAGATGCACGGCGCGCTGTGCCGCGGCCAGGCTGCGATCGAGAGGCTGGGGTCCGAGATTGAAGTCGTCCGAGAACTCGACGGAATACATCAGAGACAGCATGGCCCAGCAGTCGGCGTAATCGGGCGCTTCGCGGGTCGCCCGCTCCAGGGTTCGTCTGACGACGGCGTGCTCCTCGGGAGTAACCCGCTGGAAATAACTGAAGGCCCGGAGGAGGGCCTCATGCGGGGTCAAGTCGCCTTCACTCTTGCTGCGCAGCGCTTCGCTCATTCGGCGGGTCAGGACCCCGTTCTGATCCGCCACCGTCGAGACGATGCGGGGGACGAGATCGTCCTGAAGCTCGAATACCGCGTCCGGGCTGAAAGTGCGCTCGTAGTTCTCGGCCCACAGATGGGCTCCTGAGACGGCGTCGACGAGCTGCACGGCGAGTCGGAGCTTCGGTCCTGCCTGGCGAAGGCTTCCTTCCATGACATACCGGGCCCCGACCGGCTTGCCGGTGGATCCCGCCCCGGGTGTCGCGTTGCGCGAGATCACCCTGAGGTAGGAGAAGCGCGACAGGCCGGTCACGATCTCCTCGGCCAATCCTTCCGCCAAAACCGTGAGCGACGGGTCGGCGCCCGCGTACTTGAACGGCAGCACCGCGACCCGGAAGCCCTCGTCCCCACCCGCTCCACCTGAGTCCTTTGCGGCCGGGCCATTGCTCCCGGCTGCCGCCAGCAGTCCGGCGAACGCGGTCGTCGTCTGGGGACGTTCGGCCGGATCGGCCGCGAGCGCCTGCCGGATCAACTCGCTCAGCTCGGCGCTGACGCCGGTTCGGAGATCGGCCACGGCCGGCGGCGGCTCCGTTAGGCGCCGGGCAATGGTGCGTTGCGGCGTGGCGGCGCTGAACGGAGCCTCCCCCGCCAGCATCTCGAACAGGACGCAAGCCAGGCTGTACAGATCGCTCCGACCGTCCAGCGCGGCGTCGGCCAACGCCTGTTCGGGGCTCATGTAGGCCGGCGTGCCGACGGCGAGGCCAGTCTGGGTCAGCCGGCCGCCGTCGAGGGTGCTCACCGCCCGGGCGATCCCGAAGTCGGCGACCACCGCGTGGCCGCTTTCCAGCAGAATGTTCTCCGGCTTGATGTCCCGGTGGATCACGCCACGCTCGTGGGCGTAGCTCAGCGCGTCCGCCACCTCGCCCGCAATCTGGAGGGCCTCGTCGACGGGGAGCTGTTTCAGGCGGCTCAGCTTGTCGCGCAGAGATTCCCCTTCGACCAGCGGCATGACGTAGAACAGGAAGCCGTCGGATTCGCCGGAGTCGTAGAGTGGCAGGATGTGGGGATGCCGGAGGTTCGCGGTGGTCTCGATTTCCCGCAGGAACCGCTCGGCGCCCAGCGCGGCCGAGAGCTCGGGGCGCAGCACTTTGACCGCCACACGCCGGCGATGCTTCACGTCATGGGCGAGATACACCGTGGCCATACCTCCGGCACCGAGTTCGCGTTCGAGGCGGTAACGGTCGGCGAGGGCAGCGGCAAGGCGGCTCGATCTGACGTCGATCAAGGAGCGCCGGCCTTCCGCGCCGCCGTTCGGGCAAACCCCTCGAGCCAGTGCTGCAACACCACAATCCGCACTCCCGCCGACGTCACCGGCTCAGTCACCACGATTCGCCCCGACCGGCGGTCCACGTCCCACGCCACCCCGAACGTACGCCCGGTCATCACGTCCTCGGTGGCACCCACGCCAAACTTCGGGCCCGGCGTCACGTGCACGGCCCGCACCGCCGTGTTGTCGCCATTCATATAGAAGATCGTCCGACCGTCGCCGGACCACCGCGCCTGCTGCCCGCCACCCGACGACACCTTCCAGTGCCCGCCGGCCTCGGCCGCCGGGAACGGACGAACATGGATTTCGAGCTTTCCGGACTCAACCGACGTGAACGCGGCCCACTGCCCATCCGGCGAAACGCTGGCGCCGAACTCGCCCCACTGCGCCGTCAAGTACTTGCGCACCGGCGCGGCTGTTACCGGATTGACGATGCTGGAGCTGCCGCCACCGACCCGGCCGCCCAGGGTCCGTGCGGCCATGTTGTTGGAGAACACAAGCATGGTGTCCGACGGCCAATCGGTGGCATGCTGGTCGTTCGGCTCGCGCGGCATTCGGACGGGGGGCGTGCTCCGGTCCACCGGTTGCACGAAGATGTCCTCGGCGTCGGTGTCCGGCCCTTCGGCGGTAAAGGCGAGGCGGGAGCCGTCCGGGGACCATACCGGCGAATGCCCGCCCCCGTCCACGGTGAACCGGGTGAGGGTGCCGGTGCCGAAGTCGTAAATCGCCGTGTGCCGGTTGGTGCCACGGGCCGAGCCGATGGTCAACGCGAGCCGGGTCCCATCCGGCGAGAAGCGGGCGTAGCTCAGCACCTTGGGTGCCAGCGGTAGGGTGTCGATCTTGCCCCGCGCGTCACGCAGCAACACCCGGTGCTCCGCGTCCACCCCGGCGCGGTACACCAACATCCCGCTCCGGGTAACCACGAAGGGGGCCACACCCCCGTTCGGCTGGAGGTCGAGCAGGACCGGAATCGGGAGGCCCGTCACGACGTGGCGCTTCTGGTCGAAGCCGACCGCGTAGAGCCCGCCGGCCGTGGACGCGTAGAGAAGGTGGCCCGTTGGCAGGGAGTACGCCTCGGCTGATTCCTCGATCAGAGTAAACGCCGTGTCCGCCGCGAGGTCGAAGTACATGAGCCTGGCGCCGTGATGGTTGTCCACGTAGAGCACGCCGCGCCCGTCCGGAGTCAGCCGCGGCTCCGCGGCATTGGTCGCCTTCTTGACCAGGCGGAGCGGGCCTCCCATCGGGAGGAGGCCGAGACTTCCACCGGTCTCGAACACGATGCCGCCATCCTCGCCCCAGTTGACCCGGCCCGCCGAAATGGAGTCGTCCGGAATTACCGCCAGGGCGGCCCCGCCCGACACCGGGACCTTCCGGAGACGGCCGGAGGCTTGATACACGATCCACTCGCCGTCGGGTGAGAATGACGGCGACTCGGCGCCCTGGGTGCCTGACAGGAGGCGGTACTCGCGCTGCCCCGCGTCGCGAAGCGCGATCCCTTCATCCGTGGCAAAGGCGAACCGGGTGCCGTCGCCGGACACCGCGAAGCGGCCCAGGTCCGGCCTGGCGTTCGGCACGTCGAGCGTCAACTGAACCACCGGCTCCGGTGCGCCGGGGCGGGCATGCTGCCAAGACCACCAGGCGAACCCAAGGCTCGTGAGGGCGACGACCGCCGCAGCACCCAAGGCAAGCCGTGCCGACGGCGCCCTGGCCGCGCGGGTGCCAGGAGCGCCGGAACTATTCGTGAATCGCCCGTCCTGCAACGCCTCGGTGAACGCCTTGACGTTTTCGAACCGGTCGGCCGGGAGCTTGGCGAGCGCGGTCATCACCGCCGCCTCAACGTGCTCCGGCACCGTGTCACGCGTGGTCCGGATCGGCGCCGGCCGATCCGACAACACCTTCGCGACGATGGCCTGCACGGTGCTGCCGGTGAACGGCGGGTCACCGGTCAGCATTTCGTACGTCACCGCGCCCAGGGCGTAGATATCGGTGCGCGCGTCGATGGCGCGCTCGCCCATCGCCTGCTCCGGCGACATGTACTGCGGCGTGCCAAGACTGAGCCCCGTCTGGGTCATCCGCTGCCCTCCGGCGGACTGCACGGCGAGCGCGATCCCGAAGTCAGCCACCAGCGCGTGCCCGCCCTGGAGCAGGATGTTCTCCGGCTTGATGTCGCGGTGGATCACGCCGCGGCCGTGCGCGTACCCCAGCGCGTCGGCCACCTCGCGGGCAATCCGGAGCGCTTCGGCAATCGGGAGCAGGCGGTCGCGGGTGAGCCGGGAGCGGAGGGTCTCACCGTCCACAAAGGGCATCACGTAGAACAGGAACCCCGCCGCCTCGCCCGACTCGTGGAGCGGCAGGATATGGGGATGCTGAAGGTTGGCGGTCGTCCGGATCTCGGCCAGGAACCGCTCGGCGCCGAGGGCCGCGGCGAGCTCGGGGTGCAGCACCTTGATGGCAACGTCGCGGTCGTGCTTCAGGTCATGGGCGAGATAGACCGTGGCCATCCCGCCCTGCCCCAGCTCGCGGTCGATCCGGTAGCGCTCGGCTAAGGCCGCTACGAGGCGCTCGTTCATTTCGAAAACCCCTTGACGGTCGCGACCCAGATGTCGCTCTGGGGGTCGCTCAGGGTGAAGTAGAGCCAGCCGTCATGCTCCGCGATGCCATTCGATGAAAAGCTATGCGGCCGGGACGGTTCGTCGAACCGGAGGACCTCGCGCGAGGCGCCATCCGTCAGCCGAAGGCCCAGGATGCCGGCGCGGCGGGTGCCGATGTCGTTCCCACGAAAGGCGAATAGCGCGAGGGTACCATCCGTCGTGACCGGCGCACTGACGCTCGGAAACGGCGCCCGGGTGGCCCCGGAGAACAGCGGGTCGAGCGGGACAGCCGCGCTCTGCCGCCGTGCGGCCCCGCCGGCCACCGGCTGAACGACTGCTCGCCAGGAGGAATCGATGCCGATCAGCGCCGTGCCCTGATCGGCCCATGCGAGGGTCAGATACCGCCCATTGAACGGTACGGTCTGCGGCGGGCCCCACCGGCCGGCGGCATCGCGGCGGGCCACCTGCGCCCCGGAGTTGCCACGATCGATCACCTGCCACGCCACGCTCGAGCCGTCCGGCGACCAGACCCCGTTCCGCTCGTCCGGCGCCACTCCCGGCGAGAGCTGTTTCGGTGCCCCACCGTCGATTCCGATCGCAAAGACCCGCCGGAGACTCTGCGCGATGGTGTGGTAGACCACGTCGCGCCCGTCCGGCGAAATCGACGGCTTGAACGCCGGATTCGAGTCCCGGGTGATCTGCTGGACCGGGCCGCCGCCGAGCGGCATCCGGAACAGCTGAGCGACACCCTCGCGATCGGAATCGAAGGCCAGCCATCGGCCGTCGCGGGAAATATCGAGGCCCTCGATGACCTGGCGGTCATTGGTGACCGGCAACGCGCCCCGGGTGGAAGCCACGCCGGTCCGGGGCAGCTGGATTTTCCAGACGTTGGAATAGTACGTCGCGACCGAGTAGGCCAACTGCTTCCCATCCGCCGACAGCGAGATCAGAGACGGGTTCAAGCCGGTGCTGATGCGAACCGGCGGTCCCCGCAGTTCCCCGCCGCTGGTGAGGTTCAGCTGATAGACATCGCGGACGCCACCAAGGCCCGCCACGATCAGCAGGCGCCGGCTGTCAGGCGCCCAGGTCGGACTCATGCTGACGGCGTCGGCCGAGGTCAGCGGCCTGCTCGTGCCGCCCGCGACGGGCACCAGCCAGATCTGACTCGGCGCGATGTTGTAGTTGGCGAGGTAGGTCAGGTTCCCGGAGACGAACGCGATCCACTTGCCGTCGGGTGACCACGCGGGCGAATGGATCTGGAGTCCCACGGTCACGAGGCGGGGCGTTTCGTGGTTGACCCCGCCGATGAACAGCGAGTCGCCGACGACGTAGGCCACCTGCTTCCCGTCCGGAGACCATCCGGCGGAATGGGCCCGCGGGTCGATCAGGGTCCCCTGGCCCCCGAGGCCGGGGCGACTTTCGAGGCCGGCCGGACCGGCCACGAGGAGCCGGTCCCCCGCGGGCGACCAGCCGACCGGTCGGGATGCCCCGGCGATCTGGACCGCATCGCCGCCGTCGGTGCGCCGGAGTTCGACGTGGGGGACGCTGTCCGCTGGGCCAAAGGCGAGATATACCCCTGACTTCCCGTCGGGCGCGATGGCCGGCAACTCCTCCTTCCCCGCGAGCCGGGTGAGTTGCCCGTTCGAGGTCAGCGCGGCGGTTTCGGGCCGACGATTTAAAAACCAGGTGACAGCCCCGGCCCCCACGCCTAACACCACGGCGGCGGTCGCGATTTTTGGCCAGCGTCGGGGCCGGCCGACCGCCTCGATCGGCCGGGTGCCTGTCGGTGTCATACCGCCACTCGGTGTCATCAACGGTTCGAGTTGGGCGACCATTTCCTCGGCCGTCTGCCAGCGATCGGCGGGCCGCTTCTCGAGCGCCTTCATGACGACGCCCGCCAGCGCCGGCGAGAGCGACGGGCGGTGGGTGCTCAGCGGCTCGGGCGCCTGGGTCACATGGGCGGCGAGCACCTGCTGCGGTGACCCCCCGACGAATGGCGGCCGCCCCGCCAGCAACTCGTATCCGACAACGCCCAGGGCGTAGATGTCGACCCGGTGGTCGAGATGGGGATCGGCACTCGCCTGTTCCGGGGCCATGTACGCCGGCGTGCCTAACGCCACGCCGACGGTGGTCAACCGGTTTCGCCCGCTCGCTTCGTTCACGGCCTTGGCCACGCCGAAGTCCATCACCAGGGCGTGGCGGCCCGAGAGCATCACGTTCTCGGGCTTGATGTCGCGATGGACCACGCCCCGGGCATGCGCGTGTCCGAGCGCGTCGGCGATCTCGACCAGCAGCCGGACCGCTTCGTGCACCGGGAGCTCGCCCTGGCGGGTCAGCCGCTCCCGCAACGACTCCCCTTCGACGTACGGCATGACGTAGTAGAGGAAGCCGTCGGCGCTGCCCGAATCGAAGACGCCGAGAATGTGGGGATGCTGGAGCCGGGCGGCGATCTCGATTTCCTGGGTGAAGCGATCGGCGCCGAGGGCGGCGGCGAGATCGGGGCGGAGCACCTTGATCGCCACCTCGCGGTGGTGCTTGAGGTCCTCGGCCAGATACACCGTGGCCATCCCGCCCGCGCCGAGTTCGCGCTCGATCCGGTAGCGGTCCGCCAGCGCGGCGACGAGTCGCGGGTCCACGGGCCTCATGTCAGCGTTCGTTCTTGTCCGGCTGAAGGGCGCCATACACCAGGTGCCGGAAATCGGTGTCGATCCCGTACGCCCCGAATGGCGAAAACTGGGTCATGACCAGACCGATAACTCTCGTGACGGGATCAATGAAGAAGTAGGTGTTGGCGATCCCGGCCCAGGAGGCCGTCCCGTTGCTGCCCCGCAGCGGATCCCGCCCGTTCACAATGACGTTGAAGCCGAGCCCGAATCCCGTGCCCTCAAGCTTCATCAGCGTGCCGACGGCCGGGACCATCTCGCCGGGCAACTGGTTGCGGAGCATCTCGGTGACCGTGCCCGGCCGGAGCAGGCGGACGCCGTCCAGCTCGCCGCCGTTCAGGATCATCTGGGCGAACCGAAGGTAGTCCGACGCTGTTGAGACCAGGCCGCCGCCGCCCGATAGAACCTTGGGCGCGCGGGTGAAGTTGCCCGAGTCGGGTGAGTCGGCCAGAGCAAAACGGCCGTTCGCCACGCGGGCGTAATGACCGGTGAACCGGCCCCGCTTGTCGGCCGGGACCTGGAAGAACGAGTCCTTCATTTTGAGCGGCATGAAGATTCGCTCCTCGAAGAACCGATCGAGCGGCAGGCCCGATACCACTTCCACGAGCCGTCCGACGACGTCGGTGCTGAGGCTGTAGTTCCACACCTCGCCGGGTTGGCCGACCAATGGCAGCCGGGCCAGTTGGGCCGTCTGGTCGGCAAGACTCGTGGACTCCCCCATCTTCCGAACGAGCGAATCAACCGGGGTCTCACCGAAAAGGCCGTAGGTGAGTCCGGAGGTATGGCGGAGCAGGTCCCGCACCGTCATCGGCCGCCGCGGAGGGACGAGCCCATCGCGAGTCCACACTTTCACCTCGCCGAACTCGGGCAAGTACCTGGCCACCGGGTCGTCGAGACCGACCTTGCCCTCGTCGACCAGGATCATTGCCGCGGCGCTCGTGATCGGCTTGGTCATCGAGTAGATCCGGAACAGATCGTTAGGCTCCATCGGAGCTTTCGTCTCCACACTCCGAAGCCCGAACGCCTTCCAGTGGGCCAGCCGGCCGCCTTTGGCGACGGCGACCACCAGGCCCGGCAGCTTGCCGCCGGCCACATACGCCAGCATGGCAGAGTCGAGCCGGGCCATCCCGGCGACCGAAAAGCCCGCCTTGCCCGGCGGTGCGAGCGGCAGCCCTTGCGATTCAACCCGCCCCGTGAGGATCACGCCCAACACGACGAAGTACCGGAACCATGCCGATCTCACCATCGGAGTTCTCCTGTGGGCGTTGCTCACGGCTTGGCCCCCTTCAGGTTGGCCGTGACCTTGATCTCCGAGAGGAACCGCTCGACGCCAAGGACCGCGCTGAGTTCGGGCCTGAGCACCTTGATGGCGACGTCGCGCTCATGCTTGAGATCGCGGGCCAGGTACACGGTGGCCATGCCGCCCTGGCCGAGTTCGCGCTCGATGCGGTACCGGTCGGCAAGGGCCGCGGTCAGGCGAACGATCACGTCGGCGCTCATTTGTTGGCCGCGTCCACGGCGCGTTTCATCGTCTCGACCCAGTCCGGCACGACCCGGACGTAATAGCCGAGGTTCTCGGCTTGCGCCTGTAGGTAGAGCACGTCGCCCCCCGGCATGATGGCATGTGACCACCCTGGTGTGTCCATGAACCTTGGATCGACGAAGAGTACCTCCGGCTTCCCGACCGGAGTCGCGGACTTGGGGTCGATCGTGACCCGGCTGAACGTCTGACTCACGGAGCCGTCGCGGCCGAGGTAGGAGAAGTAGACGAACTCCGTCGACGAGTGCCAGAGCGGCTCGCGCCCCTGGGCGTCGACCTGATACCGGCGATCCAGGGCCGGCCAGGGCTGGACCAGAATCCCGGTCGCACGGTCGTTCTGCATGGCGATCCACTTCCGGTCGAGCGACATCGAGATGAAATGGTTGGGAAGCGGAAGGGTGTCGACCTTAATCGGCGTCGCTGTGGGATCGATGATCGTGGCAGTGGCGCCGTTGAAGAGCGCGCCGACGAGCAGGAAATTCTCGGCGAGGTAGGACGAAGGTTGCCGGCCGAGAGCCACGTCGCTTTGAGCCAGGACCCGCGGTTTCTCGGAAGAGTCCACTCGTCTCAGATACAACGTTTCGCGGTTAGGGTGATCGAACTCGAACTTCCGATAGGCGATGTGGCTGCCGTCGGGGCTCCATGACGCGCCACCGACGTAGAGCGCCTGGTCGATCGTTTCGTGGGTCCCCGTGCGAAGATCGTAGAGCCAGAGTTCCTCTTGCTGGATCCCCTCGATCACGGCGGCGAGCCGCTGCCCGTCTGGGCTCGGCGTGAAGCGCAAGTAGGCGGCCGGAACGACCGGGAGCGGCACGGCCGGCCCATTCGGCGCTCGGCGGACCAGCCGTCCCACTTCAGCGTTGGCGCCCGGTACGTAGACCAACGTACCCGATCGAGTAATGTCGAACTGGCCTTCACCCGAGTACGGGCTCCGACGAGTCATCGGCATCAGCGATACCGACTTCCCGACCGTCAGCGAGTCGAGATTCTCGAACCGGGTTGCCGTCAGGGTTCCATCCATCGACATGTACACGAGGTACTTGTCGTCGATGAGGCGGAAGTCTGATCCGAGCAACAGCGGGGGTCCGGATTCGCCACCGTTGCCGGATCGGCGCACGAACCGCCGCTCGTTCGGCCGGGTCGGAGTCCGTACGTTGGCGTACTTCTCCGCACCGCCGGCGCAGAGCATCTCGTCGTTCCCAAGCGGCTGCGGGATGAGGCAATACCCGATCATCGCGGTGCGACCTGGCCCAGCCTCCGGGTCGATCCAGTGAAGGGTACGACCGTCGTCATTCGAGAAGAAGATCGAGCCGCTGTCGAGCCACCCGCCGCCCTGCGGATCGCCGGCGCGGGCCACGCTGGTCACCTGCCCACCCGTGATGCCGGCGATCTTGACCTCGCCGCCAGACACGAACGCGAACCGCCTGTCGTCGGGCGCGATCCGGGGTGTCCCGTGGGCACCGTCGGTGCCCGCAATGGCATGCACCTCGGACCCCGTCAAGCTCCGGTACCACAGCTGCGATGACTCGCCAACCTTGGCTTCGTAAATGATGAACGAGCCATCGTGGGCGACCGCAAAATTTCGGTAGACATCCTCCATCCGCATCGGGGAGGCGGGCGGAAGGCCGATGTCGCGGGGCGTGGAGCGGGCCCGGATGCGCCCGCTCACCGCATCGCCGCCGGCGACGAGCGCCACCAGCCCAAGCGCGACCGCGGCCGTCCGCCACCGGCCCGGTGCTGCCACACCAACGGCACGGGTCCCGTTCGGCGCGCCGAAGCCGAAGACCGGGTTGGCCAGCGCGTCCGCGAATGCCTTGGCGCTCTCGAACCGATCAGCCGGCAGCTTCTCCAGGCTCTTCGCGACCGCCGCGGCCACGTTAGGCGGCACCGTCTTCCGGAGGCCCGTGATCACCGGCGCCGGCTCGGCGATGATCTTCATGATGATCTGCTGCGCCGACCCGCCGAGGTGAGGTGGCTGGCCGGCGAGCATCTCGAACAACACGCTTCCGAGCGAGTAGACGTCCGACCGCGCCGTGATCTCCTTCTCGGCCGTGGCCTGTTCGGGCGACATGTAGTGCGGCGTCCCGAGCGAGAGCCCGGTCTCCGTCATTCGTCCACCTGCGGCCGCGCTCACCGCCAGCGCGATCCCGAAGTCGGCCACCATCGGCCGCCCGTTGGCGAGAAGGATGTTCTCCGGCTTGATGTCGCGATGGATCACGCCCTGGGTGTGGGCGTAGTGGAGCGCGTCGGCCACCTCCGACGCGAGCTTGACGGCTTCGTCGACGCCGAGCTGGGTTTCACGGTTGAGCTTGTCGCGGAGGGTTTCGCCGTTGATGAACGGCATCACGTAGTAGAGGAACCCGTCCGCCGTGCCCGAATCGAAGAGCGGCAGAATGTGCGGATGCTGGAGCGCCGCCGTGGTGGTGATTTCCTGGACGAACCGCTCGGCGCCGAGCACCGCGGCCAGTTCGGGCTTCAAGACCTTGAGGGCGACCTTCCGCTTGTGCTTGAGGTCCTCGGCCAGGTACACCGTGGCCATGCCGCCCTGGCCGAGTTCGCGGTCCACGCGGTAGCGATCGGCCAGGGCGGTGGTCAAACGAACGGTCACGTCGGCGCTCATGCCCGGAGCGCCTCCGTCACTTCGGGGAACCGAGGATGGGCCTGCAGCGGCTCGATGTCCGGCCAGTTGTACCAGATCGGGCCGATCGCGTCGCGGAGCCGGGCCGACTGAATGGCGTGCTCGACCGCCTCGTCCACAAGACCAAGGTAGAGGGCCGAGATCGCTCGCGAGAAGAACGACACCCGCGAGGTGATCGCCCGCGCGGTCAACTCGGCGTGCACCGCTTCCGCGCGGCGGCGGTCGTCCTTCTGGACGAAGAGTCCGGTGAGCACCTGCAACAACCATGGATGCCGCCCGAATTGGTCGATCGCGGCGTCAACAGTCGCCAGGCCGGCGTCGGTGTCGCGAGCCCAGGTCTGCGCCCAGGCCAGGGCATAGTGCGGCGTGAAGGCGGATGGGTCGATCTCCCGGCCGCGCCGGGCTTCGGCGACGCTCTCGGCGTGGCGGCCCAGTACTCCGTACCCGATGGTGACGATGGTCGAGCAGATGGTGTTGAGGGGATCGTCGGCGAGCACCCGGCGCATCTCTGCCAACGCGGCCGCCTCGTCCCTTCCCTGCCCGAGGATAGCCAGGCCCCAGACCCCATAGAGCCCGCGAATCTCGGACTGTCGCGGATCAAGCTCGAGGGCGCGCCTCCAGAGTTCGAAACAGCGCTCGCTATCCAACGTGTCATTCATGAGAAACGTGCCCAGGTTGCCAAGGGCCTCGGCATTGTCGGGATCGAGCTCGAGGGCGCGCTCGAATTCCCGCCGAGCCACCGGGGCGCACTCAGCGTGGGCGGCGAACCCGTACTGGTCCTTCACCCGCCAGGCCTGGCCAAGTCCGGCGTGCGCCGCCGACGAATCCGGCGCCAGCGCGATGGCGCGCTCGAAGCAGTCGATGGCCGCAAGGATCTGCCGCCCGCGAAGCACCGTGAGCGCCCGCCCCTGGACGATCAGCTCGTACGCTTCCACCTCGACCGAGGTCGCCTTGGCGGGCGCCCCCGCCGACTTGGCCAAGGTGAGCCGCAGCTTGGCGGCGATGGCGCTCGCGATTTCGTCCTGGACGGCAAAGACGTCCACCAGGTCACGGTCGTAGCGTTCCGACCAGAGTTGAAAACCGTCGCGGACCGCCATGAGCTGCGCCGTGATCCGGATCCGGTGCCCCGCTTTGCGCACGCTCCCCTCGAGCACGGTGGCGACGTTGAGCTTCTCGCCCACCGTGCGGAGGTCGGGGTGCTTCCCCTTGAACGAGAAGGCCGACATCCTCGCGGCGACCAGCAGCCCCTCCACCCGAGAGAGGACATTGATGATGTCCTCGGCGATGCCGTCACCGAAGTACTCGTTCTCGCGGTCGGGGCTCAGGTTCACGAATGGGAGCACGGCGATGGATTGGGCGGCGGCGGGCGTAGTCGGGGTCGCGACCGCCTCGACTTCCCGCAACGCCGCCAGCAGCTCGGCGGCGGAGCCGGGCCGGTCGATCGGGGTGCGGTTGAGGGCCCGCTGCAGCGCCCGCGCGACCGGCCGCGGGACCCCCTCGCGGAGCGCCGTGATCTCGGCCGGCACCTGCACGAACCGCTTGGCGATGACCGCCTGGGCGCTGGGCCCGGTGAAAGGTGGCTCCCCAGCCAGCATCTCGTAGAGGACGCAGCCGAGGGAGTAGAGGTCGCTCCGGCCATCGACCTCCTCGCCGACAGCCTGCTCGGGGCTCATGTAGGCGGGCGTGCCGAGGCTCATGCCCGCCTGGGTCAGCCTGTCGCCGGCGGCGTTACTCACCGCCTTGCCGATCCCGAAGTCGGCCACGAGGGCATGGCCGTCCTGCAGCATGATGTTCTCGGGCTTGATGTCGCGGTGGACCACGTCGTGCCGGTGAGCGTGGTCGAGCGCCCCGGCCACTTCCTGCGCGATCCGGACGGCTTCGTCTACGGGCAATTTGCCGGCGGCGACGAGCCGGTCGCGGAGCGACTGGCCCTCAACGTTAGGCATCACGTAGAAGAGCGCGCCGCCGGCGTCGCCGCTGTCGAACAGCGGGAGAATATGCGGGTGGGAAAGCTTTGCGGCCAGCTGGATCTCCCGGAGAAACCGATCCCGCCCCACCGATTCGGCCAGCTCCGGCCTCAGCACCTTGATCGCGACGGCGCGGTCATGCTTCAGGTCGCGGGCGAGGTACACCGTGGCCATTCCGCCCCGCCCGAGTTCACGCTCGACGCGGTACCGGCCGGCCAAGGCCGCTGCGAGCGGTACCCAGGACGCGTCGCTCACCGCGGCTTTCCCCGTTCCAGCTGCTGAAACAGCGCCGGCATGTTCTGAAGCACGATGATCCGGGTGGCGGGGTTCTGGCGCACCATCGCGAAGGTCCGGCCGTCAGGAGAGATGTCGTAGTTCGAGTGCGGCGCTCCCGCGACGAAGTTGGAGACGTCGAAGAGCCGGCGGCGATCGGTGACCGTGACCCCGGCGCCGAGGCGGATCGACGCCGTGGTGAGCTCGACGCCGTTCTTGGAGGGCGACCGGTAAAAGAGCTCGCGCCCGCCCGGTGCCCACATCGGCTCGGTGCCGCCGGCGACCGAGACCTTGACCTGGTCACCGTCGCCGGCGAGGGCCCGGACATACACTTCCGTTGCCCCGGACTGGTCGGAGGTGTAGGCGACCCACTTCCCGTCCGCCGAGATGGCGGGATACGACTCCTGGAAGCGGGTGGCGACCACCGCTTCGACCGGCCCTTTACCGCCGTTTCGAATGATGGCGATGTCGCCGCGGGTTCCAGGACGGAGGCTGTTGCCGCTGGTCAGGATCGCACTCCGATCCGGGAGCCAGATGCCGGTGTAGCCCACCTCGGGCGAGGAGATCAACGAATCCGCCTCCCCCGCTCGGCCGGGCCGGGTCCGATAGAGGGTCAGGGCGCCGCCGGCTCGGAGCGCCGACGCATAGGTCACGAATCGCCCGTCCGGCTCCCACGTGCCGTCATGGCCGTCGCGGTCGAACGTGACGCGAGTCAGGGCGCCACCCGCGAGGTCAACCTGCCACACGTCCCGTCCATCAGCCGCGGTGAAATCGATGAGAAGCTGCCGCCCATCCGGAGAGAATCGCGGAATATGGAAGTTGTGGAGCTCGGTCACCGCCGGTCGCACGCTGCCGGCGCGATCGACGAGCACGAGCGACTGCGGCTCGTCCGGGACGTACGCGATCGTTCCGTTCGCGGCGACGGCGACCTGGGCCTGTCCGGCGCCGGTCACGGATACGCCGGCCGCTACCGCGATGGCCGATCCGCTGGTGCGCCTGGTCCTGAGATCGAACCGGATGGCCTCCAGCGAGCCGTTGCTCAACACGTAGACCAGCAGTCCCGAGGTGTATCGAATCTCCACCACGTCGAACGTGAAGAGCGGGGTCGCGGCGCCGCTGGCGAGATCCAGCAGGATGGGGGGACCGAAGCTGGTGCCGACCGGGGCCCGCACCGCGAGGCCGAAGTGGTCGCCGGGGAGCACCTGCTGCAGCAGCAGGTCCGCGGCCTCCGGCCCGAACGGATGGGTGACCTCGCCGGTCGGACTGACCCGGGCAATGCCCCGGGTCCGGTCGCTTTGGGCGCTGATCCAGAGGGTGCCCTCGCTCCCCCACGCCATGATGTTCGCCCAGCTCAAGTCCCGCGGCAGGGGCTTCCCGGTCCCGCCCTCGATCGGAAACCGGAACATCTGCGCGTTCTGGACGTCCGTCGCGATGAACTCCTTCGCGTCCGGTGAGATGGTGGGTCCGGAGAAGGTCCGCGGTACGCCGGGAATCGGGGTCGGTTCTGCATCCTCCAGGGGGCGGCGGACGAATCGGGTCACGCCCTCCGATTGGTTCGTGTACAGCAGGGTGCGGCCATCGGGCGAAATATCGAGGAAGCGCTGCAGCCCCGCGGAGCCTCCGAGCCCCGGGGCCGGGATCGCCAGCCGCGAGGGGGGTAGCTCGGCCCGCGGAACGGGGCGGAGCCAGCCCCAGACCGCGACACCGGCCGCGAGCGCGAATCCGACCGGCCAGATCAAGCCCGTGCCGCGCGGGCGACTCACCGCGCGGCGAGCCCGGGATGCGCCGGATCGGGTTGTGGTGGCCGCCCCGTCGGATCCAAGTGCCGTCGCGAACTCGGCCGCGGTCGCGAATCGGTCCGCGGGCAGCTTGGCCAGCGCCGTGAGGATGGCGTCGGACACGTGCTCGGGCACGGTCTTCCGAAACGCGGTAACCGGTTCGGGCTCGCTGCTCATCACCCTCGCGATGATCGCCTGCGCGGTCGGCCCGCTGAACGGCGGCTCGCCCGCCAGCATCTCGTGCAGCACGCAGCCCAGCGCATAGACATCGGTCCGGGCGTCGAGATTCCTCTCGCCCAGCGCCTGCTCCGGACTCATGTAGTGCGGGGTGCCGAGCGACATCCCGGTCTCGGTCATCCGGGAGCCGCCGTCGGTGCGGCTGGCCGCGAGCGCGATCCCGAAGTCGGCCACCAGGGCGCGGCCGTCGTGGAGGAGAATGTTCTCCGGCTTGATGTCGCGGTGGATCACGCCGTGCCGGTGGGCGTAGTCGAGGGCGCCGGCGACCTCGGTCGCGATCCGAACCGCGTCGGCCACCGGCAATTGGGTTTCGCGGTTGAGGCGGTCGCGGAGCGACTCGCCGTCGACGAAGGGCATGACGTAGAAGACGGTGCCGTCCACTTGCCCTGAGTCGTAGAGCGCCAGGATGTGGGGGTGCTGGAGGTTGGCGGTGGTTTTGATCTCGACTAGGAACCGTTCGGCGCCGATGACGGCGGACAGCTCGGCGCGGAGCACCTTGAGCGCCACCTTGCGATCGTGCTTCACGTCGTGGGCAAGATAGACGGTGGCCATGCCGCCGGCGCCGAGTTCGCGCTCGATCCGGTATCGGTCGGCCAACGCCGCGGTCAGACGAGTCAGCGCGTCAGACATGACAGCCAGAGGCTCGCCGAGCCTCCCCCGCCCCACGATCCGCCCAGGTATCGACGCTACTGTGGAACAAGAATTGTCCGTGTCGGTAGAGAGAGGGTACTGCCGGAAGCCATCGGATAATACCCCGCCGCCCAGCGAGTCGCCAGCATGGCGGCCGCTGGACTAAGCCGTTTCAGGAGAATGGCTTGGGGGCCGGATGATCCACCGCCACGCCACCGCACCCGACTGGCTGATCGCTCCTGTTTGGGGTATCGTGTGGACAGCCCCCACTTCGAGCCCCGATGCTGTCACCGCGTCATCTGGTCACCAGCCTGCTCGTCACACCGGTTTCCCTGATCGCGGCCCAATCCCCGGCCAATCTCCCGCCCTCCGAGCGGCAGTTCGTGGCCGTCGATGCGCCGGTGGTGGCGCTGGTCGGCGTCACGTTGATCGACGGAACCGGCACCGCACCGAGAAACGATCAGACGATCATCATCGAGCAGGGCCGGATCCGCTGGGTCGGCCCCCGGACAACGGCCCAGATTCCCGCCGGCGCGAAGGTACTCGAACTGGCCGGCCACACGGTGATTCCGGGCATGGTGGGACTCCACGACCATACCTTCTACGGCGGCGCCGACTGGCCCTACGTCCATCAGCCGGTGAGCGCCCCACGGCTCTATCTCGCCGCCGGCGTCACCACCATCCGGACCACCGGCACCAACGCCCCCTATCAGGACCTCATCGTCAAGCACGATATCGATCGCGGCCACCAAGTCGGTCCGCGGATGTACGTGACCGGGCCCTACCTCAACGGGCCTGGAGGGAACCACGGCATCATGTTCGAGGTCGGCAGTCCCGAAGCGGCCCGCCGGGTCACCGCCTACTGGGCCGCCGAGGGTGCCAGCTGGATCAAGGTCTATGACCGGATCGCGCGGGCCGAGCTTGCAGCGGTGGTGGACGAAGCCCACAAGCATGGAGTAAAGGTGACCGGCCATCTCTGCTCGATCGGCTACCGCGAAGCCGTCGCCGCCGGCATGGATGCGGTAGAGCACGGCCTCTACGCCAACCAGGAGTACGACCCCGACAAGCAGCCCGACAAGTGCCCGGGCGTCCAGATGAGCGTGTTCGAGTCGCTCGACCTGAACGGCGAACCGGTCAAGGCAACGTTCCGTGACATGATCGGGCATCAGGTCGGGATGACGTCGACCGTGGCGATCTTTGAAGGTCTGATGGCGGACCGGCCCCCGCTCGAACAGCGCACACTCGACGCGCTCTACCCCCCGGCCAAGGACGCCTATCTCGCGGCCCGCGCCCATCTGGCGAGCCCCGCCGGCCTGGGCCGGGCGATTTCCGACGCCGCGTTCAAGAAGTTGCTCGCCTATGAGGTGGCCTTCGTTCGGGCCGGCGGCGTACTCGCGGCCGGCGTCGACCCGACCGGCATCGGAGGCGTCCTCCCCGGTTTCGGCGACCAGCGAAACTACGAACTCTTCCTCGAAGCCGGCTTCTCCCCGGCGGAAGCCGTCAAGATCCTCTCCGCCAACGGCGCCCACGTCCTCGGCGCCGACGCCGACTTCGGAACGGTAGCCGCGGGAAGGTCCGCCGACCTCGTGGTCATCCACGGCGACATCGCAGCCCACCCGGCCGAAATCCGGAACGTGACCCTGGTCTTCAAGCAGGGCGTGGGCTACGACTCGCCCAAGCTGATCGCCTCGGTCAAAGGTCTGGTGGGGCTCAGGTAATGGCCCGCCTGGTTGCCTTCAACAATGTCTCCGTCGACGGCTGCTTTGCCGACTCGGCCGGCGACATGTCCTGGGCCCATCAGGGCTCCGCCGATCCGGAGTTCGCCGAGTTCACCGCGAGCAACGCCAAAGGCGACCGCCGACTCCTGTTCGGACGCGTCACCTGGCAGATGATGGCGAGCTACTGGCCCACGCCGATGGCCGCGCAGCAAAACCCGGTGGTGGCCGGAAGGATGAACGCGCTGACCAAGTTCGTCGCCTCCCGGACCCTGACCGGGACCACCTGGCAGAACACCACCCTGCTCACCGGTGATCTTGTGAAGGCCGTCCGGCGCCTCAAGGACGACGGGGGTACGGACATCGCCATTCTCGGAAGCGGCACCCTGGTATCCCAACTCGCCCAGGCCGGACTGATCGACGAATTCCAGCTGGTGGTCAACCCGATCGTGGTCGGGCAGGGCCGGTCGATGTTCGCGGGCGTCTTGGCAAAGATCCCCCTTCACCTCGAGGGCAGCCGGGCGTTCAGGAACGGGAAGGTCGTCCTGCGCTACTCACCGGCGCGGTAGTGGCCCCAGCGCCAAACCCACGCCGCCTACATCCGCCGGAAAAAGCTCCGAATTGCGGTGTTTGGGTTACCACTGGCGCCCGCCCCACTGGTATCCTCGTAGGCCGTAACCACCCAGGAGGAAGACCATGTTGACATCCAGCCATCCGCCACGTATGGTTTTCCATATGAAGACCACACTCAACATCGACGACACGGTCATGGCCCGGCTCAAGCGCGAAGCCGCCCGAACCGGCCGCACCATGTCGGAGCTGGTCGAGACCGCCCTCCGCGGCCTGCTCTGGGCCCGGCCGGAAGCGGACGAACTCGTCGCCCTCCCCCTCTTTCACAGCGGGGGGGCGCAGGTCGACATCGCCGACCGCGAAGCGCTCGCCCGGGCGATGGGCGGCCGGTAGTGTTCGTCGTCGACACCAACGTCCTGGTCTACGCGGCCGACGCCGACGCCGCCGAGCACGGCCGCTGCCGGGAGCTGCTCGAACGGTGGCGGCGCCGGCATGGCGCTTGGTACCTGACCTGGGGGATCTGCTACGAGTTCCTCCGGGTGGTTACCCACCCCCGCGTCCTCCGCCACCCCTGGAGTCCGGCCGAGGCCGCCGGATTCCTCGCCGCGGTTCGTTCATCCCCCGGGCTCGCCATGCTGGTGCCCACCGACCGCCATGCCAAGGTGCTCGACGAGGTGGTGGCCTCCACGCCGGGACTCACCGGCAACCTCTGGCACGACGCCACCACCGCCGTCCTGATGCGAGAACACGGCATCCACCGGATCTGTACCCGCGACACCGATTTCCACCGCTTCGCGTTCCTCGACCCCGTCGACCCCCTGGTCACCGAACCGTAACGACGCCAGTCCCAACGCGACTATCTTGGGCTCGCCATGCGACGCCTCGGATTCGCCCGATGACCACCCCATCCGCCTCCCTTCGACCCGAGGGGCCGGCCACACCCCCGAGCCGGCTTGGCGCGGAAGTGGCCCGCCGGCGCACGTTCGCCATTATCAGCCACCCGGACGCCGGCAAAACCACCCTCACCGAAAAACTCCTCCTCTACGGCGGTGCGATCCACCTGGCCGGCACCGTCAAAGCCCGGCGCCAGACCCGCCACGCCACCTCCGACTGGATGGAGCTCGAACGGGAACGCGGGATCTCGGTCACCTCGAGTGTGATGCAGTTCGACTATGAGGGCATCCGCCTCAATCTGCTCGACACCCCCGGCCACCAGGACTTCTCGGAAGACACCTACCGGACCTTGATGGCCGCCGACAGCGCCATCATGCTGCTCGACAACCGGAAGGGTGTCGAGGAGCGGACCCGGCAACTGTTCGACGTCTGCCGCCTCCGCCGAGTGCCGATCGTCACGTTCGTCAACAAGTGCGACCGTCCGGGCACCGACCCGCTTACCCTGATCAGCGAAGTCGAACGGGACCTCGGCCTCCACTGCCACGCGATGACCTGGCCGATCTTCGCCAGCACCGGCCTGATCGGCGTCTATGACCGGCGAACCGAACGGGTGATGCTGTTCGACCGCACCACCGACCACGGCGCCTCCCGCGCCACCTCGACCGACATGGCCCTCGACGACCCGGCCTTCGCGAACCTGGTAGGCCCGGCCACGTTTGACCAGTTGCTCGACGATATCGCCCTGCTCGACGAAGCCAGCCATCCGTTTGATCTGGCCGCCGTCCAGGCCGGTCAACTGACGCCGGTCTACTTCGGCAGCGCGCTCACCAACTTTGCGGTCGAGCCATTCCTCCACGACTTCCTCCGCTTCGCGCCGGCCCCGGGAATCCGGACCTCGTCCGCCGGCCCGATCCCGCCCGACCGCCCGGATTTCTCCGGGTTCGTCTTCAAGATCCAGGCGAACATGGACCCCAAGCACCGGGACCGGATCGCCTTCGTGCGGATCTGTTCGGGGAAATTCGAAGCGGGCCTCGACGTGACCAACACCCGGACCGGCAAACGAATCCGGCTCGCCGCTCCGCAGCAGTTCCTGGCCCGGGAACGAACCCAGACGGAAGAAGCCTGGTCGGGTGACGTCGTTGGCGTCCTCGACCGGGGCACACTCCGGATCGGCGACACGCTGGCGGAGGATCCCACGATAAAATTCGAGGGCATTCCCCGCTTCGCCCCCGAACACTTCGCCCGCGTGGTCCCGGCCGACCCGCTTCGGCGGAAACAGCTCGACGCCGGCCTCCGCGACCTGTCCGAAGAGGGCGCGGCCCAGGTCTTTTACGTTGACGGTATGTCCGGCTCCGCCCCGATCCTGGGCGCGATCGGCCGGCTTCAGTTCGACGTGATGGTCCATCGCCTCGAACGCGAATACAACGCACCCTGCCGGCTCGAGCCGATGGTTTACGGCCATCCGCGGTGGATGACCGGCCCCAAGGACGCCATCGAACAGGCCGGCAACGGCCGTGGGCGGCTTCTGGTGTACGATGTCAAAGGCGCACCGGTGATCCTGTTCGAGAACTCGTCCAGCCTGTGGGCGGCGCAACAGCACGAGAAGGGCCTCACCTTCCACGAAGTCGCGCCCTAGCCGGATCCGCCGATGATCGGGCCCATGATCCACGCGGCGCTCGTCGCCGGCCTGGCGTCCGGGGCCCCGGGATCCGATCCGGCGAAGAGCCTCACCCGCTGCATCGAGAGCGTTAGGCAGACCGCCCGGTCCGCCGGAATTACCGACATAATCTGGGCCACGGCCACATCGGACTTCACCCCCGACTCTACCGTCCTCCTCGCCGACCGCCGCCAGCCCGAGTTCACCCTGCTGATCTGGGACTACCTGGCCGCCGTGGTCGATTCCCAGCGAATCGGCGACGGCCTGAACCGGATGACTGTCTGGGACAGCGTCCTGTCCGCCATCGAAGCGAGGACTGGCGTCGACCGGCAAGCGGTCGTGGCGGTGTGGGGCGTGGAGTCGGATTTCGGCCGGGCGATGGGAAACCGCCCCCTGGTCCGCTCGCTCCTCACCGGCGCCTGCCAGGGCCGTCGGCGCCGGTTCTTCCGGGAGCAACTGATCGCCGCGCTCAGGATCGTCCAGCGGGGTGACATCAGCCTCGACCGCCTGGTGGGTTCCTGGGCCGGCGCCTTCGGCCAGACCCAGTTCCTGCCCACCACTTTTCTTTTGAAAGCCGTCGATGGCGACGGCGACGGCCACCGGGATCTGATCAGTTCCGTGCCGGACGCCCTGTGGTCGGCGGCGCGCTACCTCGAACGGTCGGGATGGACGAAGGGCGACCCGTGGGGCTACGAGGTCACGGTGCCTCGCGGTTACCGGGGCCAGACCGGCCGGCGGCGGCCGCGATCACTCGATCGGTGGGCGGCCTCGGGCCTGACGCGGATCGACAGCCTGCCTCTCGCGGGCTCCACGCCTGCCGCCCTCATTAGCCCAGCCGGACCGGACGGCCCTCGCTTCCTCGTACTCCGGAACTACCACGCGGTGTGGAGTTACAACGCGGCCGAGGCGTACACGCTGGCCATTGTCCATCTGGCTGATCGAATGGCGGGCGGCGGCGAATTCCGGACCCCCTGGCCGACGGACGACCCGGGGCTATCGCGGCAGGAGCGCCGGGAACTGAAGGAGCGACTGGCGAATTTGGGATACGACCCCGGCGCGCTGGACGGTTCGCTCGGCGCCAAGGCCCGAATTGCCGTCGCTGATTATGAACGGACAAATGGAATTCCGGTTACCGGTCGGCCCGGCCAACGACTGCTGGCCCGGCTGCGGACCGAGGCGACGATCCCGCCTCCGCGATAGAATTCCCGGGAACAGGGAATTCGCCCCGTGCTGTCGGTGAGACGCCATGCCCGGACTGCGGCGCCAACCGCGGGACGGTTGGCCGGAGAGAACGACGACGTACGGGAGAACCCGGTGATGCCAGTGGGCTGGCTCCTGGGCAACCGCCGCCGACACGATCCCGACGGTCGTGAGGATCGCCACGGAGAGGCGTGTCATGTGGCGGCCGACCCAACGCGCCCGCCCCGGGCCGCCGCGCCATGCCGAACGCACGTCGGTGGCGCCGCCCGCCCCAAACGGCGATGATTGAATCGTCACAGGATCTGGATCATACTCAGAAACGGGGGCAGGGCATGGATCTTGGACTTCGCGGCAAGGGAGCGGTCATCACCGGCGGGAGCAAAGGCATCGGACGGGCCATCGCTCTCGGACTCGCCCGCGAGGGCGCCGGCGTGGCGATCTGCGCTCGAGGCCAGGCGGCCCTCGACGCCACCGCCGCGGAAGTCAGGGCCCTTGGCGTCCCGGTCCACGCGGCCGCCTGCGATGTCGCCGATGCCGCAGCCCTGACCCGCTTCCTCGACGACGCCCGCACCGCGCTCGGCCAGATCGACATCCTGGTCAGCAATGCCTCCGCCATTGCCTTCGACCCCGGCGAAGCCGGATGGAAGGCGAGCATCGACATCGACATCATGGCCGCCGTCCGTTCGACCAATCACGTACTGCAGTGGATGGCGGCTCAGGGCGGCGGCGCGATGATCTTCATCTCGTCGGTATCGGGGCTCGAGGCAGGTTCTCCACCCGCCTATGCCGCCGCCAAAGCCGCCCTCGTGAGCTTCTCCAAGACGATGTCGGCGGTACTCGCCCAACAGAACATCCGGGTCAACGTGGTCCTGCCCGGATCGATCGAGTTTCCCGGCGGGGTGTGGGACAATTTCAAGAAGAGCCAGCGCGCGATGTACGATGCCGTGCTCGCCGGCATCCCGTCGGGCCGGATGGGCCACGCCGAGGAAGTGGCGGACGTCGTGGTCTTCCTCGCGTCCGAGCGGGCAAACTGGGTCCGGGGCGCCGCCATCAAGGTGGACGGCGGCCAGAGCCGGGGCAACATCTAGACGGCTTCGAGCCTCGGCATCCCGCGGATCGGTCCGTGCCCGGCATGGACCCGCTGAGCCCCGAGTTCCGCCAGAAGGCGCCAGCTGGCGGCCACCGTGAGGACGTCATCTTCAACGGCCATGCCCGGCCAGGTCAGATCGCCGGTGAACACCTGGCCGGAATCGAGCAGCAGCGACACGCTGTCGTTCGAGTGGCCCGGGGTGGGAACAATCTGGCCCGCGATCCCGAGCCCGGCCAGCAGCGGCCGCGACTCGGTGCAGTCGATCACCAGATTGCCCTCGGGAACGATCGGGGTGTAGTGGTCGGTCGGCTTGATATGCTGGGCCATGAGCGGAATGGCGCCTCGCTGTTCTTCCGTCACGATGAGACGCATGCCTCGGTTCTTGAGATCCTGGGCCGCGCCGGCGTGATCAATGTGATAGTGAGTGGCGAGGCCGTGGGCGATTTCGCCAAGCGGGATGTCGGCCCGCTTGAGGTTCGCCTCGAGATGGCTGACCATCCCGGGCCAGCCGAGATCCACCAGCAACCGGGAGCGGCCGGCGCTTACCACCCAGAAGTTGGTGGAGCGGTATCCGACGTTCACGATCGTGACGGCTGGCATGTCTACCGGATCCACTGATCGACCAGGAGCCCGGGCACCCGCTCGAACTCCCGCACGTTGCCGGTGGCCACCACATATCCCGCCGAACGGGCGATGCTGGCGATCACCAGATCGCGGTCCGAAATCGGCTTGTTCCGGAGGGCCAGGCGCAGGTCGGCGAAATGCGCCGCCGCGGACCGGTCGAATGGAAACAGGGCCACGCCGCTTTCAAGAATCGACTCGACCTGCTCTAGGTTCCCGGCAGGATCCCGGCTCAGGAGCGCACCATACCGAAGTTCAGCCTCAGTCATGGTGGTGATCGCCACGTCCGCCGGGGACAGGGCGCGGAGCCGCTCCCCCACGCCCTTCCGCCGCCTGAGCCACTCGACGCACACATCGGTGTCGAGCACCCACGGACCGGCCAGCTCCGGCTTCACTCGTCGAACCCGCCGAGCACGCGGTCCCGGTGAGGCGCATCCGGGAGCGGAGCTGGCACCCGGAAATCGTCGGTGACGCTCGGCGACCCGTCGAACCACCGCCAGAAGGCGCCGGGCCACTTCGGCTTGGACATTGGCTCCAGAATCACTCGACTACCCTCCTTTCTCACCCGGACATAACGCCCTTCGAAGCGGCATGCCGCCGGCAGCCGCACCGCCTGACTCCCGCCGGTCATGAACAACCCGGCCCGATACTCTTCGCCCATGAATCCCAGCCATGATTCAGACGTACCTACAGTAGATACGTCCTTGAGTTTTGGCAAGAGATCCGGCTTCCGACCCCTGAGGGGGGACAACAACAGACTGGTCATGGGCTCTAAAATGGCAACGGCCCTTCGGGGGCCGTTAACCAGATAAACGCGAGGCGGTCCGAAACGCCGCCGAAGCACCCCAGGTCAAATGAGCTTGACCAGCTGCTTGCCGAAGTTCCGGCCCTTGAGGAGTCCGATGAACGCTTCCGGCGCAGACGCGAGGCCCTCCGCAACGGTCTCCCGGTACTTGAGCTTGCCCGTGGCCACCAGCCCACCGAGTTCCCGCAGCGCCTCAGGCCAGACCTCCATGTGCTCCGACACGATGAACCCTTCCACCTTCATCCGGTTCACCAGAATGAGTTGCGGGGCCATCATCGGAATCGGCTGGCCGTTGTACCCCGAAATCATTCCGCACATCGCGATCCGGGAAAAGGCATTGGCCCGGAACATTACGGCGTCGAGGATCATCCCGCCCACATTCTCGAAATAGCCGTCGATGCCGTTCGGACAGGCTTCCTTGAGAGCACCCGACAGCGATTTGAAGTCGGGATGCTGTTTGTAGTCGATGCAGGCATCGAATCCCAACTCCTCGACCACGTAGCGGCACTTGTCCGGCCCGCCGGCCAGGCCGACCGCCCGGGCACCCCGGGTCTTGGCGAGTTGGCCGACGACACCGCCCACCGCCCCGCTCGCCGCGCTGACGACTACGGTCTCACCCGCTTTGGGCCCGATGATCTTGATCAGGCCGTACCACGCCGTCACGCCCGGCATGCCGACCGCGCCGAGATAGGCCGAGAGCGGAATCCGGCTCGCATCGACCGTCTGAAGCGCACCGGCGGCCGCGGGAGCGGCATCAACGATCGAGTACTGCTGCCAGCCCCCCCAACCGACGACCTTGTTCCCGACGCGAAACGCCGGATTCTTCGACACCACCACTTCGCCCACGGTGCCTCCGATCATCACCTGATCGAGCGCCTGGGGCGCCGCGTAACTCTTCCCTTCGTTCATCCGGCCCCGCATATAGGGGTCGAGGCTCAGATAGTGGTGCCGGACGAGCACCTGTCCGTCGCCAAGTTCTGGAACCGGCGTCTCCACCAAGCGGAAGTTGGCCGGGGTCGGTTCGCCGGCGGGACGCGAGGCGAGCAGCAGTTGCTGGTTCACGAAAGCCGTCATGTCAGGGTCCATTGCTCAGGCGAAAATGCAGGAAACGCCGCCGTCGACGGCGAGAATCTGGCCGGTGATGTGTTTCCCGGCGTCGGAGGCAAACAGCAGGGCCGCGCCCTTGAGATCGTCGTCATCACCAAGCCGCCGGAGCGGCACCCGGGCGGTGAGATTCTCGACCCCGATCTTTTCGAGCGTACCCTTGGTCATTCTGCTCGGGAAGAACCCGGGCGCCAGGGCGTTCACCGTGATCCCGTATTCGCCCCATTCGCCGGCCAGCGTCCGAGTCAGGTTGACCACGCCGCCCTTGCTGGCGTTGTACGCCACGGTCTCGTGACCGGGCGGATTCCCCGCCAGCCCGGCAATCGACGCGGTCATGATGATCCGCCCCTTCCGGCGCGGAATCATGCTCTTCTTCGCGATGATCTGACTGAAGAGAAACACGCTCCGCAGATTGAGGTTCATTACCTTGTCCCAGGCCTCGAGCGGATGATCCTCGGCCGGCGCGCCCCAGGCGGCCCCGGCGTTGTTGATCAGGATATCCACCTGGCCCAGCCTCGCGATGGCCTCGTCGCAAACCTTGCGGACCTGATCCGCGTCGCTGGCATCGGCGGCCACCCAGGTCGCCTCGATGCCGCGGGCCTTGAGGTGGGCCGCCGATTCCTCGAGATCCGCCGCTTTCCTGGAGGTGAGTACCAGCCTGGCCCCGGCTTCGCCCAGCGCTTCGGCCATCTGCAACCCGAGGCCGCGCGAACCGCCGGTGACCAGTGCGGTCCGCCCGGTGAGGTCGAACAACGTCTTGATTGGCGTACTCATGGAGCCTCGTTTCAAAGAACTTCGAAGATGCCGGCGGCGCCCATGCCGCCGCCGATGCACATGGTGACGCAGACCCGCTTGGCGCCCCGGCGCTTGCCCTCGATCAGGGCGTGACCGGTGAGCCGCTGGCCGCTCATCCCATAAGGATGGCCGATCGCGATCGCCCCGCCGTTCACGTTGAGCCGGTCCATGGGAATACCCAGCGTGTCGGCACAGTAGAGGACCTGGACGGCAAAGGCCTCGTTCAGCTCCCAGAGGTCGATGTCGCTGACCTTGAGGCCAAGACGCTTGAGGACCTTCGGCACCGCGAACACCGGGCCAATACCCATCTCGTCCGGCTCGCAGCCCGCCACCGCGAAGCCCAGGAACCGGCCGAGGGGCTTGAGGCCCTTCTGCTCGGCGTACGTCTCGCTGGTCACGACACAGGCGCCGGCGCCGTCGCTGAACTGACTCGCGTTGCCCGCGGTCACGACCCCGCCGGGCACCGCGGTCCGGATGTCCTTGATGCCCTCGTAGGTCGTTCCCGCCCGCATGCCCTCGTCCACCGACGAAGTGACCTCGCGGGTCCGGAGGCCCATCACCGGGTCGGCCGTGCCTGCGGTAACCGTGATCGGCGCGATCTCGTCGTTGAATTTCCCCGCCTCGTGCGCGGCACAGGCCTTCTGCTGGCTCTCGGCGCCGTAGTGATCCATCCGCTCCTTCGGGATCGCGTACCGCTTGGCCACGGTCTCCGCGGTCTGGAGCATGGGCCAGTAGATCTCCGGCTTGTGCTCCTTGATCCACGGATCGGCAAGCATGTGCTGATTCATCTCCTGCTGGACGCAGGAGATGCTCTCGACGCCACCCGCCACGAACACATCCCCTTCACCGCTCATGATCCGCTGCGAGGCGAGGGCGATGGTCTGGAGTCCGCTCGAGCAGAACCGGTTGATGGTCATCCCGCTGACCGTGACCGGGAGCCCGGCGCGAACCGCGCACTGGCGGGCGATATTGACGCCGGTGGCGCCTTCGGGATTGGCGCACCCCATCAGGACGTCTTCGACATCCGACGGGTCAATGCCGGCCCGCTCGAGGGCAGCCTTCACGACGTGACCACCGAGTGTGGCGCCATGGGTCATATTGAAAGCGCCCTTCCAGCTCTTGGCGAGCGGCGTCCGGGCGGTCGATACAATTACTGCGCGGCTCATCGTGGTTCCTTTCAGGTAAAGCTCTTGCCCTCGGCGACCAGCCGGGCGAGAAGCGGGGCCGGCTGCCAGAAGGCGCCATCGTCATGGGGATTCAGGGCAAAACGCTGCATCGCGCGGGCGACGTTGAAGAGGCCCTGGCTGTCGGCATAGCAAAGCGGGCCGCCCCGGAACAGCGGGAAGCCGTATCCCGTGAGGTAGACCATATCGACGTCGCTCGCCTTGTTGGCGATCCCTTCTTCGAGAATCCGGGCGGCCTCGTTCACCAGCGCATAGACCAGCCGCTGGACGATCTCCTCCTCGCCGATCTTCCGGGGGGTCATCCCGATGCTCTTCCGGTAGTCCGCGATCATCTGTTCGACCTCGGCCGACGGAATCGCGTCCCGCTGGCCGGCCTTGTAGTCGTACCAGCCGGCACCGGTCTTCTGCCCGAAACGGCCCTTCTCGCAGAGCCGGTCGGCCGTCTTGCTATAGCGAACGTTCGGCAGTTCCACCGCCCGCCGCTTGCGGATCGCCCAGCCGATGTCGTTCCCGGCCAGGTCGCTCATCCGGAACGGCCCCATCGCGAAGCCGAACCTCTCGGCCGCCCGGTCCACCTGGGCCGGCGTGCAGCCTTCGTCCAGCAGGAACCCGGACTGACGAATGTACTGCTCCACCATCCGGTTCCCGATGAAGCCGTCGCACACGCCCGAAACCACGGCGGTCTTCTTGATGACCTTGGCCATCGCCATCACCGTTGCGAGCACATCCTTCCCGGTCGCCTTGCCGCGGACGACCTCGAGCAGCTTCATCACATTGGCCGGACTGAAGAAGTGGAGCCCGACGACGTCGGCCGGCCGGCCCGTGAAGCCGGCGATGGTGTCGACGTTCAGCGTCGATGTGTTGCTGGCCAGAATGGCGCCCAGCTTGGCGACCTGGTCGAGCTTCTTGAAGACCGTCTCCTTGACGCCCATCTCTTCGAACACGGCCTCGATCACCAGATCCGCGTCCTTGATGTCGTCATAGGAGAGGGTCGGCGTGAGCAGGCTCATCCGTTGTTGGTAGACGTCCGGTTTGAGCTTCCCCTTCTTGACCTGGCCCTCGTAGTTCCTGGCGATCGTGGCGAGGCCCCGGTCGAGCGCGTCCTGCTTCATCTCGAGGATGGTCACCGGAATGCCGGCGTTCAGGAAGTTCATCGAGATGCCGCCGCCCATCGTGCCGGCGCCGATCACCGCCACCTTCGCGATCTTCCGGACCGGGGTATCCTCCGGCACGTCGGGGATCTTGCTGGCGGCCCGTTCACCGAAGAACGCATGGCGAAGCGCCTTGGACTCGGGCGTAACCATGAGCGCCATGAACAATTCCCGCTCGTAGGCCATCCCGTCGTCGAACGACCGCTTGACCGCGGCCTCGACCGCATCAACGCAGCGCGCCGGCGCCGGGAAGTTCTTCGCCATCGCCTTGACGGTGTTCCGGGCGAACTGAAAATACCCGTCGGGATTGGGATGGGTGGCCGGCAGGTTCCGGACCCGCGGAAGCGGCGCGCCGCCGGCGTGTTTGGCGCCGACTTCGGCCGCGAACGCCAGGGCCCCGGTCATCAGGTCGCCCTCGATCATCCGGTCAAACAGGAGCTGCCCCGGCTGCCTGGCCAGCAGTTCGCTCTTCACCGGTTCGCCGCTCACGATCATGTTGAGCGCGGTCTCGACCCCGAGCACTCTCGGCAACCGCTGGGTGCCGCCCGCGCCGGGCAGCAGCCCCAGCTTCACCTCGGGGAGCGCGATGCTCGCACCGGGAGAGGCCACGCGATAGTGACAGCCGAGCGCCAGCTCGAGGCCGCCCCCCATGCAGACGCTGCGAATGGCGGCCACCACCGGCTTGCTGCAGCCGTCGACCACCTTGATCAGAGTGCCCAGGTTGGGCTCGGCGAGCGCCTTGGGCGATCCGAACTCGCGGATGTCGGCACCGCCCGAAAAGGCCTTGCCGGCTCCGGTCAACACCACCGCTTTGATCGTTGGGTCTGCTTCGGCCCTGGCGATGCCCGCGGCCGCGGCGGTCCGGGTCGCATGGCCGAGTCCGTTGACCGGCGGATTATCGAGGGTGATGACGGCAATGCCGTCGTTGACCTCATAGTGCGCACTCATGGGATTCCTTTCAGCCCTCACCATCACGCATTGGTCATTACCAGCTTGCCCCGAACCTGGCGCGACGCCATTCGCGCATAGGCCTCGGGCAGTCGATTCATCGGCAGTTGTTGATCGATCACCGGCTTGATCCGGCCCTGGCCGTACCAGACGCCGAGTTCCACCATGGCCCGGGCCCAGTCGGCGGGCTCGCGCCGGACGTAGTCGCCCCAGAATACCCCCACGACGGAGGCGCCCTTGAGCAGCGCCAGGTTGAGCGGCAGCGAGGGAATGGTGCCCTCGGCAAAGCCGATCACGAGGTAGCGCCCCCGCCAGGCGATCGACCGGAACGCCGGCTCAGCCAGCGCACCGCCGACCGGATCGTAGATCACGTCCGGCCCCTTGCCCCCCGTCAGCGCCTTGAGCCCGTCCCGGAGGTTCTCGGTCTGGTAGTCGATCGTGGCATCCGCACCCAGCGAGCGGCAAAACGCGGCCTTCTCGGCGGTCGACACCCCGGCGATCACCCGGGCGCCCATCGCCTTGGCGATCTGGATCGCGGCCGTGCCCACCCCGCCGGCGGCCCCCAGAACAAGGACGGTTTCTCCACTCTTCAGGGCCGCCCGGTCCACCAGGGCGTGGTACGTGGTGCCATAGGTCAGGACGAACGCGGCCGCTTCGTCAAACGGCAGGCCGGCCGGGAGAGCCACCAACTGCCCCGCATCGGCCAGGGCGTGGGTGGCAAACCCGCCGGTCCCCCCGACCGACGCCACCCGGTCGCCCGCCTTCACCTGCCCCACGCCGGGGCCGACCGCAACGACCGTCCCGGCGAACTCGGATCCCGGCACGAACGGCAGGGCCGGCTTGAACTGGTACTTGCCCTGGATGATCAGGAGATCGGGGAAACTGAGGCTGGCCGCGGCGATGGCGACGAGCGCCTGCCCAGGCCCGGGTTCCGGGGTCGGCATTTCCCGCCATGTCAGGGCGTCCACGCCGTCCAGCGTATCACAGAACCAGCCGTGCATCAGCACCCAGTTGACTAGAGGCCGCGGCAACGTACGGCGCTTTGCTTCCGAGGTCAAATAACTTGCCGGACTGGCCGTTTTGAGCCGATTCCGCTATCCCTTCTGCCAAAGCCGCCAGGGGTACTCCGCGAGAGCGGGGTTGAGAAAGTCTCTTGGAACCTGATCCGGTCAACACCGGCGTAGGGAGCGCGGCGTGTCGCAGACGAGCCGCGGATTTGCGGCCCCCCCGACCCCCACTCCCGGACGCCGCTTACGCGAGGCGTCCGCCCATGCTCGGTCCGCTGCTCCTCTTCATCGCCGCCCAGGACACTACCCGGCTCCACCCGAAGGTGGACACGCTCGAAGCCATCGTCGTGCGAGCGACCCGGGCCGGCGCTGCGGCCCCCACCTCCCAAAGCGTTGTGGACCGAGCCACGATCGCCCGAACCTACGCCGGCCAGGACGTCCCCCTCGCTCTCCAGGGGCTCACGGCCGTCACCACTTCATCGGATGCCGGCGGCTTCTCCGGCTACAGCTACCTCCGGCTGCGGGGCATCGACCAGACCCGGCTCACGATCTCCCTCGATGGTGTCCCGCTCAACGACCCCGAGGACCAGGTCCTCTACTTCTCGAACGTCCCCGACTTCGCCAACTCGATCCAGTCGATCCGGGTCCAGCGCGGCGTGGGCTCGAGCGGGTTCGGGACCGCGTCGTTCGGCGGCTCGCTCAGCTTCGAATCGATCCCGATCGCCGCCACGTCGCGGTTCGGCGAAGCCCAGATCACCGCCGGTTCCTTTGGCACTGGCCGGGTGAGCGTGGCGGGAGCCACGGGCCTCGAGCACGGTTGGGCCGCCTACGGCCGGGTCTCCGCACAAACGACGAACGGCTACCGGAACCACTCGGGGAACGACTCCCGCTCCGGATTCTTCAGCGCCGGCTGGTTCGGCGCCCGTGACGCACTCAAGCTCACCGGATTCCTCGGCCGTTCGAAAACCCAGCTGGCTTACTACGCCGCATCCGAGGCTGATCTGGCCGTCGATCGCCGGGCCAATCCGATGTCCCCCGCCGAACGGGACGACTTCCACCAGGAGATGGTGAGTCTCCGCTACTCGCGGGCCCTGTCCAACAACACGCTCCTCACCGCGACCGCCTACCGAAACAGCGCCGGCGGCGAATACGATGTGGCGGTCGGAAACGAGCTCTGGAACTTCAACCTCGACCACGCCTGGTACGGGCTGCTCACGACCGTCGACCGGCGCTGGGCCGGCGTGGCCTTCACCGCCGGCGCGCACGCGAGCACCTACCACCGGGAGCATTTCCTGTTCGTCCGCCCTGATCTCCTGAGCCGGATCTACGACAACACCGGCCGCAAGCAGGAGCAGAGCGGCTTCGTGAAGGCGACCTGGACTCGCAACGCCATCGACGTCCATGCCGATCTGGAACTTCGCCGAGCCGCCTTCCAGTACCAGCCCACGGCCGGAACACCGATCGGGGCGCCGTCGATTGACTGGGTCTTCCTCAACCCGAAGATCGGCCTTACCTGGCGAGCGGCTTCGTCCACGATCGCCCATCTCTCACTCGGGCGGACCGGACGCGAGCCGACGCGGAGTGACCTGTTCGCCGGCGCCGATGACATCGACCAGACCCTTGCGGCCGAGCTCCTCCCGCTGAATCAGGTCCGGCCTGAATCAGTGACCGACCTCGAAGCCGGTGTGCGGTGGACCAGCCGCCGAATCGAATTCGGGGCTAACCTGTTCGCCATGCGGTTCAGGAACGAGATCGCGCCGATCGGGACACTGTCGCTGACCGGAAGCCCGCTGCGGAAGAACGTACCCAGGAGCCGCCGCACCGGCCTTGAGCTCGAAGCCGGCTGGCGTCCCACTTCACGCCTGGCCCTTTCCGGCAACGCGATGCTGATGCGGGCCCGGATCGCCGAATACACCGACGATGCGGCCGGGGTGACGTATCACGACGTGAAGCCCCTGCTGTCGCCAGCCGTGATCGCGACGTTCCAGGGGGAGTGGCGTGTCTCGGCCCGGACCGCGCTGGTCCTGTCGGCTCGGCACATCGGCCAATCACAACTGGCCAACGACGGGAGTGCCACCATGGTCCTCCCGGAGGCTACGCTGATAGACGGCGGCCTCAGCGTCGGCTGGTCGAGATTCGAGTTCCGAGGCCAGATCCAGAACCTGCTGAACGCCAACGCCTGGATGAGCGGCTATACCGACGGGAGCACCCGGTACCTCTTTCCGGTGGCCACCCGTACACTTCTCATGACGGCCTCAATCCGCCCTTGAGGCGGACGGGGCCTCACCAAATCGCGGGCGCGCGGTAAGTTATCGAGTGAACCATTCGTGGTACCGATGTTTCCTCAGCTTCCGGAGTCCTTCATGCCATGGCGTTTGTCGGGGTTGCTGCTCGCCGGCTTCCTGGCCGCATCGCCCCAAACCGCGGCCGCGCAACAGCGCGACCTGAGCGGTTCCATCACCCGCGCCGATGACGGGCGCCCCATCGCCGACGCGACGATCACGGTCGTCGGCGGCGCGGCGACGACCCGTTCCGGCGCCAATGGCCGATTTTCGCTCGCGATTCCCCGGGGAGGCTCGATCCAGATCCTGGTCCGGGCCATCGGCTTCGTCCGCCAGCAGGTGACGGTCGAACCGAACCAGTCCACCCTCGACCTCAAGCTCACGGCGGACGTGTTCAAGCTCGAGGAGGTAGTGGTCACCGGACAGCAGACCGGGGTCTCGCGCCGGAACGCCGCGACCTCAAGCTCGGTCGTCGATGGCAGCGCGGTATCCCGCGTCGCCACGCCGGCGCTCGACAAGGCGCTCGCCGGCCGGGTGGCCGGCGCCAACATCCAGTCCAACTCCGGCGCACCAGGCAGCGGCGCCCAGATCATCATCCGCGGCACCAACACCATCAACGCCGCGGCCGACCCGCTGATCGTCGTGGACGGCGTGATCTACAGCAACGCGACGGTCCCGACCGGTCTGTACACCGCGACCGGCAGCAGCGGCAACCCGATCAGCGGGGCCGCCCAGGACGACGGCGCCAACCGCCTCGCCGACTTGAATCCGAATGACATCGAGCGAATCGAAGTCCTCAAGTCCGCCGCGGCGTCCTCGATCTACGGGTCGAAGGCCGCCAACGGCGTACTCGTGATCACCACCCGTCGCGGCGCCGCGGGAAAGACCCGGGCCGAGTTGACCCAGCGGGTGGGCTTCTCCTCATTGCTCCGCGGCTTCAAGCCCCGGGCCTTCACCGTCGCGGAAGCCAAGGACGTCTTCTCCACCGACGACGCCACCCTGGCCCCGTTTCTCGTCAACGGCCAGCTCCCGGTGTACGACCACCTGAAGGAAGTCGCCGGTAACAAACCGATGGCGTATGAGACGGTCTTCTCGCTCAGCGGCGGCTCGGAGACCACCCGGTTCTACACCTCACTCGAGGTAAAGAACGAGGGCGGGATCATCGGCCACACCGGCTCCCAGCGGCAGGCGATCCGGATCAATCTGGACCAGAAGCTCACCAACAGCCTCAAGCTCAAACTCTCGAACGGTTTCGCCCGGAGCCAGGCGGATCGCGGTTTCACCAACAACGACAACCTTGGCGCCAGCGTCACGTATGCGCTCGCGTACATCCCGAGCTTCATCCCCCTCAAGCAGAACGCCGACGGCTCCTGGCCGGCTCCCGCATTCACCTACGCCGGGGCCAATCCACTCCAGACCGCGGCGCTCGCCACCAACGACGAGCAGGTGCTCCGCAACACCTCGGCAGCCACCCTGGACTGGTTCGCCCACCAGGGCGAGCGGAGTTCCCTCCAGCTGATCGCCGCGGGCGGCGCCGACTTCTTTTCACAGAACGCCCAGGTCTTCTCGCCGCCCGAATTGTTCTTCGAGGCGGCCAAGTCGAACCCCGGCACGGCCACCCGCGCGAACGCCCAGTCCCGGTACCTCAACTGGAACCTGAACGCGATCCACATCTACTCACCGGCCTCGGCGGCGTGGCGCGCCAGCACTTCGTTCGGCGCCCAGTACGAAGACCGGCTGCTCGACCGGAGCAGCGCCACCGCGCGCGGCCTCCTGCCGGGCCAGTCCAACATCGACAAGGGCGCCGTGTTCGGAGAGCAGATCGAGCTCAACACGAAGGAACGGACCTTCGCGCTCTACGGCCAGGAGGAGTTCCTGGCGTTCCGGGAGAAGCTGCTCATCACCGGCGGCCTCCGGGCCGAACGAAGCAGCGTGTTCGGCAACACCGATCGCTATTACCTCTTCCCGAAGTTCGCCGCCTCCTACCGGTTCCCGGAGTTGCTGGGCCAGGGCGCTGATCTCAAGCTCCGGGCCGCGTACGGCCACATCGGGAATCAGCCGCTCTTCGGCCAGAAGTACACCGTCCTGAGCGGCCGGAACACCATCAGTGGCAATGCCACCACCGTGGTCGGCGGCACCGCCGGATCGCCCGATATCCGGCCGGAGCGGACCAAGGAAATCGAGGTCGGGCTCGACGGGAGCCTGCTCCACAACCGCGCCAGCTTCGAGATCACCGCCTTCCGGCGGAACACCTACGATCTGCTGCTGTCCCGGACGCCGGCGCCGTCATCCGGATATACCACCCAGTTTCTGAACGGTGGCCAGCTCCGCAACTGGGGCCTTGAGGTCGCCCTCGGCGTGACGCCGGTCCAGAGCAGGAGCTTCCGCTGGGAGAGCCGGAACACCTTCCAGCTGGTCCGGAACAAGGTGATCGATCTGCCGATCCCCGACTTCCGGCCCTTCGGCGCCGGGTTCGGCCTCGCGTACGGCGAGTTCTTCATCCAGAAGGGCCGGCCGATCAACCAGATCATCGGCACCACGGGCTTCGACGCCAACGGAGACCCGATCGTGAGCTTCCTCGGCACCTCGACCCCGGACTTCAAGATCGGTTTCAGCAACGACGTGAGCTGGAAGGCCCTCACGATCGGCATGCTGTGGGACTGGCAGAAGGGCGGCGTCGCCCAGAACCAGACCCTGTCGCTCTATGACTGCAACCAGCTCTCCGAGGACAGCGGCCGCCCGTCCGGACAGGCCCGGGCCCAGGCCTGCCTCAACGACGGCATCGCCACGCCGTTCGTGGAGTCGACGACCTATCTCCGCCTCCGCGAGGTAAGCATCGAGTATGAAGTGCCTCGCCGCATCGCCCAGAAGCTGTTCCGCGGGGCCGACGCGGCCCGGCTCTCGCTCTCGGGCCGGAACCTGCTGCTTTTCACCAAGTACACCGGATACGACCCCGAGTCGAGCAATTTCGGCCAGCAGGCCGTGTCTCGAAACGTGGACTTGGGCCCGTATCCTCCGTCCCGGAGCTTCTACTTCTCGGTCTCGGTGGGGTTCTGATATGCGACTACTCTCGATGCACACCGCCACGACGCTGCTCGCCGGACTCACCCTCGGCTGCGGCAGCTTCGATATTCTGAATTCGAACGACCCGAGCGAGGCCGACCTCCTCACCAACCCGACGCCCTCGAAGATCAGCGTCGCCGGCACCGGTCTCTTCGTCGGCGCCCGCGCCGGCGTGACCGGCGAGATCTGGATCCTTGGCTCGTATGGCCGTGAGGGCGTCAACCTGCTCGGCAACAACCAGCCCGACTATCAGGAGCCGTTCTTCGGCCCGATCCAGCAACAGCGGACCGTGGCCTGGGGCGCCGAATTCAACAACATCCGGAGCGCCAACATCTTCCTCGCGGCGCTCGCCAAGACGACCCAGCTCTCGCCGGCCCAGAAATCGGCCGGCGTCGGGCTGGCCCAGACCCTGAAAGCGCTGGCACTGTTCAAGGTGATCGCGGTCCGCGGCAAACTCGGTGCTCCCGTGGACGTCGACCGGCCGCTGTCGCAGGACCCGGCCCCCTTCCTGACCGAAGATGGGGTCTACAACTACATCCGGGCTCTGCTGGATAGCGCCAAGACCAATCTCGGCGCCGGTTCGGCAGCGGAGTTCCCGCTTGTGTTGCCGGGTGGATTCTCGGATTTCGCCACGCCGGCCGAGTTCCTGAAATTCGCCCGGGGCCTGGCCGCCAAGGCGGAGGTGTTCCATGGATCGGCGGGCTGCGGCACCACCTGCTACCAGCGGGCGCTGACGGAGTTGAGCGGGAGTTTCCTCAACCTCGATCCCGGATCTCTGGCATTCGGGCCGTATTACGACTTTTCGTCCGGCCCGGGCGACGCGCCCAACGGGCTCTCGGATCCCCTGAACGGCGCGGGCTTCTTTGCCCTCCGCGTGAACCAGACCGACGCTCAGCTCCAGCCCAGCGGCGACATGGACCAGCGGGTGCTCGACAAGATCGCGGATGCCACGCGCGATCCGCCGCAGACGGTGGGCGGCTTCCCGATTACCGGCGAACTCAAGTTCACGATCTATCTCGCGGGCGGCCGGTCGAACACCGCAGCCGGGATTCCGATCCTCAAGAACGAGGAACTGATCCTCCTTGGCGCCGAGGCCAACCTCGGGATCGGCAACAAAGCGGCGGCGATTACCTATCTGAACTTCGTCCGCCAAAATGCCGGCGGCCTGGCCCCAACCACCCTTACTCCGGCCAGCCCCACCGCGGCGCTCCTCGACGAGGTGCTCTACAACCGGCGCTACTCGCTCCTCTGGGAACAGGGCGCCCGATGGATCGATGCCCGGCGCCACAACCGGCTCTCCACCATCCCGGTGATCGTGCCGGATGGCGCCGTGCCGGCCGAGGTCCCGATCCCCGAAGCTGAATGCCAGGCCCGGAACCTCACCGCGCCGTGCCGGCCCGCGGGTAACTGACGCGTCCACGCAGGACAAATCAGAGGGGCCCGGGTCAGCACGACCCGGGCCCCTCTGATTTTCCCGCCAACCGTCACTGCCCAGGGTGATACCGGCGCTGGGCATGACCTTCGAGTTCGTCAGGATAGAAATAGACGTCGCGCAATTTGCCCGCCGCGTACCGCTCCGCCTGATCGTTGAAGTGGGGCGCCCTCGGATCACCGTTCAAGCCGCCGGCCGTTACCGCTTTGGCCCGAACCCGCTTCCCGAATTCGACCACCGCCACAAAACTGTTGCCGCTGGTCCCGTACATCCGCTTGGTACCCGGATAGGTCCGAGCCCCGAACGACGCCAGCGAGCCCCATTGCGCGGAGGCAAACGGCACCGGAATGCTGGCGCCGGCGTCGTTGAAGGGCTGAACGATGTCGCCGGTGAGGCGCTGGAACCGGTTGATCTCACCCCAGGGCGTCTTCCACGACCCAAAGTCCGTCGTGAGCCGAGCCACCGCGCCCTCGAGGGCACTGAGTCGCTGCGCGGCCGTGGTCCGCGTCGCCATGTAGGCGTACACCGACATGGCCTCGGACTCGGCGTCGGCCCTGGTGATCCGCCAGAGTTCCTGGCCCCAATAGACCGCGAGTGAGGTCGGTACCGACTCGGCACCCCAGCGCCGGTCCCACCCGCGGAGCGCCGCGACCGGTCCCGCCAGCCTGGCCTTGAGCGAGTCGCCCGGGGCGGCAGCATCGTACGACTCGAACAGCCCGGGGAGCAGGTCGTCAAACGCCGGGAGATCCCGGTCGAACGCCACCGCGATCAGGGTGTCGAGGGTGTAGCGGTCGTGACTCCCGAGAACCCGAAGGGCGTGGATCCCGCGGGGATTCTCGCCGGCCTGATCGAAATAGGCCGGATAGTCCGAAGCCCTGGGGCTGTTCGGGCCGGCCGCCGAGTAGGGCCAGTTGTTGGTGTTGAAGACCCAGCCGGTAGCGGGGTTCTTGAGATTCGGACTCTCGTCAATGGAGTGGATACCGCGGTACTCGGTAGCCGGATTACTCCCGTCGACGGGGCGGTTCCAGTCGAATCGCGAATCACGGCGGGGAACGTGGTTGGCGTGGAAGTAGGCGATGTTCCCACCCGCGTCCGCGTACAGGGTGTTGTTCGAGGAGTTGGTATGGAGCTCCATCGTTTGCCGAAACGAGTCGTATCCGGTGGTCTTGATCCGGGTGTACGACTGAATGAGGGCCTTGACCGGTTCCTCCATGAGCCGGAAGGCGATCCACTTGCCTTCGGCCGCACGGACGATCGGCCCGTGGTGGCTCCGGAAGACAGTGAACCTCCGGTGGCCCATCCCGCCGGGTGTCCGGAAGTCGATGGTCACGTTCCGCGACATCATCCGACGGGTCGCCGTCCCGTACTTGTAGGTCACGCCACGCGGCCCTTCTGTCACGGTCTCAGCGTATTCGTCGACGGCGTCGGCACCGCTCGAGGTGTGCATCCAGCCGTTCTTGTCATTGAACCCCTGGTAGACGAAGAACTGGCCCCAGGTGATGGCGCCATAGGCATTCAGCCCCTCGTCGCTCTGAACCTGGGCTTCCTCACGGAAGAAGAATGACGTGTGGGGATTGATCAGCAGCATCGCCGCACCCGACTGGGTTCGCGACGGCCCGATGGCGATGCCGTTCGACCCGCCCGGCTCCGGCATCACTCCCTGCCCGGCGCCCTGCCCCGGCGACGGCGCCGATGGCGCGGGCCGCTTTTCGTAGAACGCCGCGAGCTGCTCGAGGGGCACGCGCTCGATGTCCCACCCGATGCTGCCCTCGGTGAACGACATTACCATCCATGGCTCGAACCGGGCTAGGACCTTCGGTTTGACCGACGGATGGGTGGCCAGGAAGTAGTTGAGCCCGTCGGCCCAGGCGTTCATCAGCTTCCGGAGCCAGAGCGGGCTCCGGGCATACTGGCGCTTCATGCTGTCGGGATCGGCAATGAGGCGCATCCGCAGATCCCGGAGAATCGCCCCTTCCCCTTCGGCCTCGGCCACCCGGCCCATGGCATTGAGGTAATTCATCTCGATCCGGTTGAAGTCGTCCTCGGCCTGGGCATAGATGAGACCGAAGACGGCATCGGCGTCGGTGTGCCCTTTCACGTGAGGCACGCCCCAGTCATCCCGGGTGATCGTGACGGCTTCGGCAAACTGCTTCCATCGGGCGTGCTCCGGGTCCTGGAACCCGTGAGAAGCCAAGGACACAACGACGGCGAATAGAAACGCGGGCATGGCGGTGCCTGTGATCGGAGCGGGAATGGCGCCGGCATCGTGCCGACACCGGATTCTAGGCCACCAGGGGGTAAGCCACTAGGGCTCCTGGCACGAGGGCTATGATACATGTATTTGACTACATGTGCCTTACTATAGATATTACATGCATGTCGAAACCCGATCCCTCTCACCCCAAGCTCGTCCGTGAACCGGTTCAGGCCTACCTCGCCGGCGACGACGTCGAACTCCTGAACCGCATGACGGAGGAAACCGGCTTGTCCAAGGCCGAGATCCTCCGCCGCGGGCTCCGGAGCTTCGCTGCCGAGCAGGGCGGCGAGAGCCCGATGCTTCGCTTTATGGGAGCGCAGGACACGCGGGGCTGGCCCGGCAGCGCCGCGGCCGGCCACGACGAATTGCTGGCCGACGCCTACAAGGCGCCGAGGAAGCGCAAGAAATGAAGTCGATGTTCCTCGACACGTCGGGCTGGTTTGCGGCGATGAGTCCCAGGGAGGCGCACCACAAAGCGGCGTTGGGCGCCTACCGGGGCCGGATTGAGGCCCGCGCCCGCCTGGTGACCACCAACCTCGTGGTCGCGGAGATGCAGGTGCTGCTGATCCGTTTCCGCGGGCCGGGCGAGGGGCTCCGGTTCATCGACAGTCTCTATCAGGATCCGACCCACCAGGTGGTCTTCATCGACCGGGAACTCGAGCGGGCAGCGGTCGATCGCTGGATCCGCCGGTTCCGGGATCAGCGATTGAGCCTGGCGGACGCGACGTCCTTTGAAGTGATGCGGCAACGACAGATTCACGAAGTGCTCGCGCTGGACGAGCATTTCGAACTGGCCGGCTACGAACTGGTGCCTTGACGGGGCAGTAGCCTCCTTACCCGCCAGCGAAGCGCCAGCGATGGCCTAAGGCCGAAGCCCGAACCGGCTCGGCCCTGGCTCCCGAAGCGGCGCGGCCAGGTTGGCGAACTCGCACAGGACCCGTCGGGTCTCTCGCGGGTCGATGATCTCCTCGACCAGATACTTCTCAGCGGTCCGAAACGGCGACCGGACCGTGTCAAGGCGCGCGGTGATCTCGGCCATCAACTGCTCGGGATTCTCCGCCTGGGCCAGGTCGGACTTGTATGCGGCCTGGATGCCGCCCTCGATCGGCAGCGAACCCCAGTCCGCCGAGGGCCAGGCGTACCGGTAGCGGTAGCGGGCATGATTCCCGTGCGACGCACCGGCCACACCGAACGCCTTTCGGATCACCACCGTGCACCAGGGCACGGTGGCCTGATAGATCGCCGCCAGCGCCCGGGCGCCATACCGCATCGTATTCTCGCGCTCCGCCTTCGCACCGATCATGAAGCCGGGATTGTCCACCAGGTGCACGACCGGCAGATGAAACGTCTGGGCCAGATCGAGGAACCGCGTCAGTTTCTCGGAACTTGCGGCGGTCCAGAGGCCGCCCAGCACGAACGGATCGCTCGCGGCCACCGCCACCGGCCAGCCGTCGAGGCGGGCGAATGCGGTAATGACCGACGGACCGTTGAAGCGCCCCATCTCGAACACGGACCCCTGGTCGAAGAGCGCGTCGAGAATTGGTCGCATCTTGTAGACCCGGCGGCGGTCCCGCGGGACCGCGCCGATCAGCCAGTCCTCGGCGCGGGCCGGATCATCGGCCGCGGGCACCCGGGGCGGCAGGTCCCACACCGATGACGGCAGATACGACAGAAACCGGCGGGTCCGCTCGAACGCCTCGTCTTCGCTCTCGACTTCCTCATCGATCCCGCCATTCCTGGTGTGGATCGAGCTGCCGCCGAGCTCCTCTTTGGTGACCTTCTCGCCCACGGCGGCGACCACCGGCGGCCCGGCCACGAACATCTGAGCCTGCCCCTTCACCAACATCGAGTAGTGGGTGGAGACGAGCCGCGCCGCACCCAGACCGGCGACGGGCCCGAGGCCCAGCCCCACGACCGGCACGGTGGCCAGGTTGGCCACGAGGTGATCCCAGCCCGGGAGGACCGGGAGGTAGGTGTACCCCATGGTCGCCAGCGTCTTGACCGACCCCCCTCCGCCCGTACCCTCGACCAGCCGTACGATCGGCAGGCGGTATTCGCCGGCCAACTGTTCGGCGGCCGTTTGTTTCTCGTGAATCGACGCGTCGGCGGCTCCCCCTCGGACCGTGAAGTCGTCACCGGACACGACGATCGGCCGCCCGTCGATCCGGGCCCGCCCAAAGAGGGTATTGCTCGGCGAGAACCGCACCAGATTTCCGGCGTCGTCGTACTCGCCGAACCCGGCCAGGCCGCCGATCTCGTGGAACGAATCCGGGTCCACCAGCCGGGCCAACCGCTCCCGGACCGTGAGCCGGCCGGCATCGTGTTGCCGCTTCACCTTCTCCTCGCCGCCCATCTCGCGGGCCATGGCCTCGCGACGGCGGAGCTCGTCGACCTCCTTTTGCCAACTCATGGGCGGGTCGGCGCGACGGGGGGCGGCGGCGGCATGGTACACTTGGGTTCGTTCGAGCCGCGGTGGCACATCACGCACGTCACCTTGTCGTATTCGGCGTCGAGTTCCTTTACCGCGGTGAGTTCGCGGGTATTGAGCCGGTCGGTGAGCCGTTGCATTTGCCGGGCGCTCACTGGGGGGCCAGGAGGCGCACCCGGTGGAGTCGCGGCGGCCGCACCAGCCGCGGGGGACGGCTGGCTGGGGGAGTTATGGGAACAGGCCGCGATCACCGCGGCGCCAAGGGAAACGAGAAGGACACGCTGTTTCGACACCAAGGATCCTGGGAGCATGTGGAGGTAACGGAATATATCGCCCGCATCGGCTAACTTGAGGCCATGACGGCCCCCAAGCCCTTTGGTCCGTGGCTCGATCGCTTCTTCCAGTCGTATTACCGCCACCGTCCCGTGAACGCCACGTTCATCGGGGTTCATGATCACGACCATCGGCTCCCCGATTTTTCACCATCGGGCACCGGCGATGCTCTCGCTGACATGCGATCGCTGCTCGAGGAGTCCCGGGAACTGGACCCGGCATCCCTGACCGGCCCTGAGCGGATCGACCTCCGGCTCGCCACCGGCTTCCTCGAGATCCAGCGATGGGAGTTCGAGTCCCGCCACTTTCACAGGGGCAACCCGAGCCTCTATACCGGTGAGGCCATTTTCGGTGTGATGTCGCTGTTCCTCACCGACTTCGCTCCCCTGCCCGAGCGGGTCGCGGCCGCCACGGCTCGCCTCGACGCCTTCGGAGCGTTCTTCGAGCAGGCTCGCGCCAACGTGCTTGAAGCGCCGCCTGGCTGGACCACCCGGACGATCCGCGAGTGCCGAGGCGGGCTGGCCCTGCTGACGAACGGGGCTCGTCACCTGGCCGTGATGCCCGGCGCAGACTGGAAGCCGTTCCTGGCGGCGGCCGAACGGGCGGCTCGCCTGCTCGAAGGGCATCGGCATCACCTCGAAACCACCACGCTGCGCCGCCCCGTGAGCACGGTCGCGGCCGGCGCCGAGGCCCTCGAGTTCTACATCAAACAGGGCCATTGCCTGGCCGAGTCGGCCGACGCCATCGCGGAGTACGCCGAAGCCGAGTTGGCCCGGGCCAAACGATACCTCGCGGAGCGTGAGGCCGATGCGGTCGCCATCACCGGCACAGCGGCCACTGACCCTCGCTATCAGGCGGTTTGGGACGACGCCCGCGACACCGCGCTCCGTCACCAGCTCCTCACCTGGCCCAATTTCCCGATTCGCTATGTGCCTCGGCCCGCGTGGGGGGCGGAGGCAGCCCGGGATCTGTATTTTCTGTACTATCGCTCACCGGCGGCGTTCGGACGGCCGCCGGTCCACGAGTACCTGGTACCGCCCGAGGACCCCGGGGAGAGCGCGGTCAAGCTGAATCATGTGGTCCATCATGGCGGGATCGGGCATCACGTCCAGAACTGGCACGCGTTCCGGGCCCGCTCCCGGATCGGACGGGTGGCCGCCGTGGACTGTGCATCGCGGATCGCAATGTTCTGCGGCGGGACCATGGCCGAGGGGTGGGCCTGTTACGCCACCGACCTGATGGGCGAGACCGGCTATCTCACCAACGCCGAGCGCTACGACGAGCAGCGGACCCGGGCCCGGATGTGCGCCCGAGCCGTGGTGGACGTCCGGCTCCACCAGGGCCGCTTTTCGCTGGCGGATGCGGCGGCTTATTACGAGCGGGAAGCGGGCATGGCCGCCGACGCGGCCATGGGCGAAGCCGTCAAGAACAGCATGTTTCCCGGCGGGGCCCTGATGTACGTGATGGGGACCGACAAGGTCCATCAGCTCCGGCAGGCGCTGTCAGCCCGGCTGGGCGGCCGCTTTTCGCTCAAGGCGTTCCACGACGAGTTTCTCTCTCACGGGTCGATTCCGGTGACGCTGATCTCGGAGACAATGATGGAGCAGGCCGATGGCGCTGAGTGACGTCTCGCTCGACTTGGGCCGGGAGGTGATGACGGCCCTCCTGGGCCTGGACGAGCTGTATCGCCGGGAGAGCGGCGACGAGGACGGGTTGGCGGTGTTGAATCTCGATACGGGGCACGAATTCACCGGCGAGTCATTCGAGGGGTACTCGGCCGCCGCCGGGCGTTTTGCCGAACTGCGGCGCCGGGCGGAGCGGCTCCCGGAGGCGGATCGTCGGGTCTACTACGACGACCTCTGCCATTCCACGCTGGCGTTCATCACCTGGCGCGAACGAGGCCTGTCGTTCGAACGCCAGCTGGCCGATTTCCTCCACGTCCCCGCGGCGCCCGTGTCGGCGGCCGAACTCGATCGCCTCCGGGCCGAACTCAAGGCGCTGCTGGACCGGAACGAATGCCAGGGAGACCTGGCGGCGCAGTCTGCCGCATGGGAGCGGCGCCACCGAGTGGCGGCAGCCGATGTGGAGCCAGTCCTGACCCGATGGATGCACGAGGCCTGGACCCGGACCGAAGCAACGCTGCTTTCGATTCCCGCGGACCGCGCCGACGGCATGCGGGTGGCGCCCGTCTCGGGCATGGCCTTCAACGCCCGCTGCAATTATCTCGGCCGCTCGGTCGAGATCAACACCGATCCGGTACTGACCGGCCCCGGGCTCAAGCACCTCGCGGTCCACGAGGGCTGCCCCGGCCACTACGTCCAGTTCAAGATGCGGGAGACATGGTACCGCCGGGGGCTCGCGGCCGCGGATGTCCTGCTGTCGTGCGTGAACACCGCGAGTTCCTGCGTCTTCGAAGGGATCGCGGATGCCGGGATGGAGATGGCCGACTGGGTCGCGGACGACGACGACCGGATCCAGTCACTCCAGAACCGGTACCGGGCGGCGATCGGCACCGTCGCAGCCTGGCGGCTCCATGCGCTCGGCCACGATGCCGGGCCGGTCGGGGATTGGCTCCGGAGTGTCGCCCTCGTCGGGGGCGAAGGGTGGGTGGCGAACCGAATGGCGTTCATCTCGGCGCCGGCCCGTGCGGTGCTGATCTGGTCGTACTGGTGGGGCGAACCGACCGTGATCGCGGCGTGGCGCGCGGTGACGGTGTCCGACCGGCCGGCCTTCCTCGAGTTCCTCCACACCCGCATGCACTCGAACCGGAGCGTGGCGATGTTCCAGGCGGATTCCTGACGATGCGACCGAAACCGGGCCTGACACTGCTTCTGCTTCTTGCCGCCTGCGGCGGCGCCCGGGACGGCGGCGGGAAGACGATTCTCCGAGTGGCGTACGAACGGGAAATCGACGTCCTGAATCCGTTCACGAGCCAGAACCTGGCCGACATCGGCTACACGATGATCGAAGGTCTGGTCACCACCGACGAGCACAACCGGTATATCCCGGTGCTGGCCAAGACGATTCCCACCAGGGAGAACGGCCTCGTCAAGACCATGGCCAAGGGCATGGTCGAAGTCACCTGGCCATTGCAGGACAGCGTCCGCTGGCACGACGGGGTTCCCTTCACCAGCAAGGATGTCTGCTTCACCTGGAAGTTTGTCACCAGCCCGAACTCCGAGACCTACAACCGGGAACAGTATCTCAACATCAAGGACTGCCGGACGCCGGACGACCACACCGTCGTATTCGTCTGGGACGGCGAGTACGCCTACTACGACGGACTGTTCGAGGCGATCCTGCCCGAGCACGTCCTGGGCGGCCTCTCCACCGAGGGGATCGTCAAGTACGAGCCTTACAACCGAGGCCCCAAAACGATCGGCACCGGACCGTTCAAGTTCGCGGAGTGGAAAACGGGCGAATATATCCGGCTGGTGCGAAACGATCAGTACTGGCGGGGCCGGACCCTGCCGAAGATCGACGAGATCGTCTGGGCCTTCATCCCCGACGCCAACACGCGGCTCAATGCTCTCAAGTCGGGCCAGTATCACTACGGGCGGATCCAGCCCAACCAGGTCAAGGACGTGAAGGATCTGGCCGGCTACCAGACGCACCTGGTCAGTCAGAACTCGGTTATGCACCTGGATGTGTCGAGGCGGACACCTCACGGGGCCCTGATCTTCGGCGACGAGCGGGTCCGCCGGGCCATCTTTCAGGCGATCGATCGGCAGGCGATCGCGGGGCAGTTAATGGAGGGCACGGTTCAGGTTGCCAACTCGCCCATCAATCCGACCAGCCGGTTCCACAAGGCCGATCTGGCGATGCCGGCCGTCGACCCCGCGGCGGCAAAGCAGCTGCTCGATCAGGCCGGTTGGACCCCGGGAGCCGACGGCGTGCGTCACAAAGGTGCCGACCGCCTGGCGTTTCTGATCTCGAACCGGGCCGGCGCGACCGACCGGATCGCGGTCGCCCAGGTGATTCAGGCCCAGCTCAAGGCGATCGGCGTCGAGGTCACCTTCGAAACGCTGGAGAGCGCGGCCTGGACCAGCAAGTGGCGAAGCGGCCAGTGGGAGGCCGTGGTCAGCGCCTGGTTTCTGCCGGCCGATCCGAGCCTCACCGGCCTCTACGCCTGCGACGGTGCCAACAACATGGCCGGTTTCTGCGACCCGGACCTCGACCTGCTGCTCAAGCGCTCCGACCGGACCCTGGACGATCAAGCCCGGAAGCGCGACCTCGACCTGGTCCAGGAGCGTCTCATCGCCACGGCGCGGACTCTGCCGCTCTACTACAACGTGATCCCCGAAGTGGTAAGTGCCCGGATCGGCAACTACCGGCCGAGCGGCACCAATTTCGGCAGCTTCTGGAACGTCTTCGACTGGACGCTGGCGCCCTGACGTGGGTCGCTACCTCCGCCGCCGCCTGATTCAGTTGGTGCCGCTGCTGTTCGGCATCTCCGTTGTCATCTTTGGTGTGATTCAGGCCGCGCCCGGCGGACCGGAAGGCAGCCTGCTCGCCGCGGGCCGGTTCGTGGACCCGAGCGTGATCGAGAGCTACCGCCACCGGCTCGGTGTCGATCAGCCGGTCTGGCGCCAGTATCTCAACTGGCTCGGAGCCAGCGCACGCGGAGATCTGGGACAAAGCTTCTCAACCAGCCGGCCGGTGACGGCAATGATCGGGGAACGTCTGCCGGCGACGCTCGAACTGATGGGGGTGGCCTTCGTGTTTGCCGCCCTGGTCGCGCTGCCGTTCGGGCTCTTCTCCGCGCTCAGGCGCTACACGTTTGCCGACGTGCTCGGCACCGGGGCGTCGTTTCTCGGCGTGGCCATGCCGGTGTTCTGGTTCGGTCTTCTGCTCCAGCTGATCTTCTCGGTCCGGCTGGGGTGGCTGCCGGTCTCCGGCACCGGCACCGTCGGCGCCTCGTCGCTCGGCGACCATCTGCGTCACCTGATCCTGCCAGGACTGGTCCTCTCGACCCGGTACATCGCGGGATGGTCGCGATATTTCCGGTCGAGTCTGATCGGGGTCTCGCACGCAGGGTTCGTGCGGACCGCGCGCGCCAAGGGGCTCACGGAATCCCGGGTCGTGGGCGTTCACACCGTCCGAAACGCGCTGGTCCCGGTGATCTCAGTGATGGCATTGAACGTTGCCGATCTCTTTTCAGGCGCGGTCATCACTGAGACGGTATTCGCCTGGCCCGGCATCGGGCGCCTCTTTGTCCAGGGGATGTTCGCGCGGGATTATCCGCTACTGATGGGGATCCTGCTGATGGGGGCGGCCACGGTAATCCTGTTCAATCTTGTCGCCGATCTGCTGTACGGCGCGCTCGATCCCAGGATCCGCTATGAGTAGAGCAGAGTCCCCGGGCCGGATCGCCTGGCGAAGGCTCAGACAGCACCAGACGGCGTTGCCGGCGCTGGTGATCTTCGGGCTGATCGCCGCGGTTTGCCTCGCGGCGCCACTGGTGGCGCCCTACGCGATGGACGTCATCGACCTCGCGGCGGTGAAACAGGCGCCGAGCCGTCTCCACTGGATGGGCACCGACGATCTCGGGCGTGACGTGTTCTCTCGCCTTCTCTTCGGCGGCCGGATCTCGATCGTCATCGGACTCCTGGCCGCGGTGGCGGGCACGGGGCTGGGCGCGGTGGTCGGCGCCGTGGCCGCGTTCTACGGCCGGGCGGTGGACAACGTGCTGATGCGCATCACCGATGTGGCGTACGCCATTCCGTCGCTCCCGCTCCTCATCATCCTGTCGGCTTATTCCAGGGCGGCGATCGTGTCGATGGTCCTGATCATCGGCGGCTTGAGCTGGATGGCGACTGCCCGCGTGGTCCGAGCCGAGGTGCTGACGATCCGGGAGATGCCGTTCGTCGAGGCGGCCCGGGTGCTCGGAGCCGGAAGCGGACTCACGATTCTCCGCCACGTGCTGCCCAACGCGCTGGGGTCGCTGATCGTCGGGGCCACGCTGGGCGTGGGGAACGCAATCATGATCGAATCGTCGCTCAGTTTCCTGGGGCTCGGTGTCCAGCCGCCAACGGCGACCTGGGGCAACATGCTGATGGACGCCCAGTCGACCATGGCGGCCAAGCCCTGGCTCACGATCTTTCCAGGCGGGGCCATCCTGCTGGTGATCCTGGCCGTGAACTTCATCGGCGATGGCCTTCGCGATGCCCTGGACCCCGAGAAGGATCCAGCCTGACGGAGCCCTGCCACTCGAGCCTGGATCAGCCCGCCGTTTTCGCGCCGACTTCGGCCGGGTGAAGGTGGGCGCGGCGCAACGCGGCCGCGGTCTTGTGGTCCCCGGTGTGGCTCCAACCCGGGGGCATCACGACATACCGGATCTTGTTGAGCAGCCCCGGCGCCCGCCACACATCCCGCGCCAGCAGCACAATCTCTCCGAAATACACATCGAGGAAACTGCCGGGGTTCACTTGCCTGGTGATCCCGTATTCCGGCTGGACCGCGGGCTGCTCGTGCTGCAAGGTGCCGAACACCCGGTCCCAGACGTTGAGCAGGTTGCAGAAATTGGTGTCGATGTAGAGCGGATTCCGGGAATGGTGTACGCGGTGATGTGACGGCGTGAGAATCAGCCGCTCGAACGGCCCCAGCCGGGCGTCGACCAGAATGTGCTCGCCGGCGTGAATGAACATGCCCCAGGTGCCGTCGATGAACATGATCAGGAACAGAAGCGGCGGGCTCAGACCCAGCAGAATGCAGGTCGAGGTCCGGATGATGTCGGCGTACGGGGCCTCGAGGAAGAAGTGGGCATGGGTGACGAACAGATTCATGCTCTCCGGCGCGTGGTGCGTCGAGTGTAGGCACCACAGCAGCCGGACCTTGTGCGCCAGGTAGTGGTAGATGAAATGCCCCAGCTCCCAGACTACATACCCGTAGAGCAGCCCATACCACGTGATCTTGAGGCTGAACGGGGCGATCGGCGTGAACACGCCGATGGCGAAGGTGATCGCGGCGATCGACACCCACCCCGAGATGATCCGGTTGAACACATAGATCAGAAAGATCAGCCGGTACTCGCGGCCGCGGAACGTGCGGGTCCAAAGCGCCCGGACGATCTCGAAGACCAGCATCAGCGGAAGCAGCGGCCCGATCGCGCCGGTGAACCCGCTCCACGTCCTGAGACTCGAGTAATCGCCCGACTGGATCATCGTGATCCAGGAGCCGAGCCCCAGGAAGCCGGTCAGTTCATGCAGCAGAGAGGTGAGAACGGTCATTGGGACGCCATGCTCGAATGGTGGCCGCGGCAGGATGGTCGAAAAGGTACCGCTGGACCGAGGAAGCGGCCACCAGGCGCCCCCCCGTGACCCGGCCCAGGCTTTCTTGCAGCGACACCTCCGTCAGGCCCGCAGGAATCCGGCCCGGGTCAAACCGGATGCCGAGGCTGATGGGTTGCTGGAAGGAGGTCCCGTCGGGAGTGACCTCGATCACGGTCCTCGGAACGACCTGGGGACTTCCTCCTCCAGGCCTCCAAGCGGATTCAACCTGATGCCCGATCCCAAATACGACGGCGTCCTCAGGGGGCCCAGTAGGTCGGGGCGGCGTACTTCAGCAACACACCGCACAGTTTTCAGAACGTTGGCGACGGGACTTTGCTCCACTCCGGTTCCCTGGCCATTCGCCAGGCGGTGGCGGCCAGGACTTCGACTACCTACAAGATCCTCAATAACGGTTCCGTCGCAATGACCGGAGGCCAGATGGCCGACGGGGCGATCGGGATTCCCGACCTGACGCGCGAGCTCCAGGCCGAGACGTCCAGCACGCGGCACATGAGTCGCACAGCGTACTCGCCCCGATGGCGAGCGATCACGGCGTACCTCAACGCGACTCTTTCGCGAAGTACACCGCCACTATTGTTGCGAACGCCTGCTCCTGGCGCAGCGTGGCGACCTCGCGCCGCAGTCGCCGCACCTCCTGCTCCGACGTCTCGCCCGGGTGAAGCGCGCCGGTCTCGTTCGCCTCGCCCTGCGCACGGACCCACGCCCGCAACTGCTTGGGCTGAACGCCGAGATCATCGAGGCCGGTACGATCAGGGCGGGCGATCCGATTCGACTGATCCGGGCCGCCTGACCCCAAAAATCGGGCGGCGGCCGCACCTCGCGACCGCCGCCCGGTTCTCTCCTGCACCAGCCTACCGGCGACGCGAACCCGACTCCGCAGCTGGAGGATTCATCGGGTCCCGGGCCGCGGCATTGGCCCATAGGCACCGTGCTCCATCACCTCCCGAGCAACGCGGCTGCGCTCCTGCGGTGGGACCCGGAAAACGGGAGCCCAACTGGCGACAAGCGCATTCGGCGCGGCGTTCGTCACACCCGGGACGCAGTCGAAATTCTCAGTCACGCCGTTGCCCGTGTCCCACACAACGGCAAACGGAGCGAAGGCCGACCGAGTTACGACGCGACAGGTCGCGGAACCGCCCAGCAAATACGGTGGCACCCCCTCAAACCACCGCATCGTGACCCCATCCGGCCTCATGGTCGGCGGCCCGGTGGACGGTCCGTCGTTCTCGGCGCGGCGGTCGGCAATCGTGGTAGCAGCGCCTGCTGCCTGGGCCGCGTTGTTCACAATCTTGAACCGATGATAGATGATATTGAAGGGCGGATTCGGTCCGGGGAACTGCTGGTCCGCCGTGACAAACCCGTCCGACGTTTCGTTCCATACTGCGGCGACCGGTTTGGTCGGCGCCGCCCCACCGCATGGCGCCGAATAGACTGTGGACTGGGTTCCGGCGGTGAGGTTGTACATGGCGACCGTGTACTGCGAGGAGCCGCTGCAGGTTGGTGTGCTCCCCATGAAGACGGCGAACTTGGCATCGAACGAGAACGCCATCCAGTCCGCGGCGATCGCCCTCGTTCGCGGGCCGCTGGGGCCAGTAACGCTGACGCTGCCCGACATGTAGAAGTCAATCGAGTCTCGTTCGACGAAGGTTCGCGACCACGCCCCCGCGATTACCTGGACCTCGGTCCAGCCGGACCCGCCGAGGGTCCAGACATGGGTTTGGTCGCCTTCGGTCCCGTATGAGCCGATGGCAAGCCGCCGACCGCCCTGGGCCGTCGACAGGTCGTGATAGACGCGAATACCGGGCGAAGGCGCGAGCGGCAGCAGAATCGAGTCACCTCGGGCCGTACCAAGCGAATCCTTGGTGAACACTATTCGCTGAGCAGCTATCGGCCCGCGCAGAATTGCCGGATGACCACAGACGGGTGTGCCTGGGCGTTCGGCTGCCACTTTGAGGGATTCGTAGGCGTTGGCAAGGTATTGTCCGGCGTCACCGGCTACTTGGCGCCCGCCTCGCTGAGCCCCTTGAAGGATCAGCGTCTTGAGCTCGGCTGCTGTCAGAGCAGGGTCGAAGGACTTGAGCAAGCCGGCAATGCCGGCCACCATCGGGGCTGAAAAGGATGTCCCCCCCCGAGGCCGGAACGCCGCCGTATCGTTCCAGATCCAGACGCTGTCACCGGGAGCATAGATATCCACGATTGCACCAGGATTGCTTCCGATCGTGGGGCTCTCAACTAGGCGGCTTCGCGGGCTATTGTTTCGACGTGTCGATGCCCCAACGACAAGGACCTGACTGGGAATGGAGTCCTTGAGTGCCGGGAAGGCGTTTCGGTATGCATCGCGATTCTCATTTCCTGCGGCGAGCACGAACAGCGGGTTCGAGCCGGGAACGCTCCTGAGCCGTGCCAAGATCAACCGAGTGGCGTCCCTCGCGTCCGCCCGGTCCGAGCTGTCCGTCCCCCCAACCACGACGTTCCCCAAACTTAGGTTGATGACTGATACGTTGCTCTGCAACAGTGGCACGAGCGAGTCGATAACTTTGTCGATTCCGACGCGCCCCGCTGCCCTTAGCACCAGGTTGGCGCGCCACATCACACCCGCCATCCCCACGTTGTTGTCTCCGAGCGCTGCCAGCACGCTCGCCACCTGCCTGCCATGCGCTTTGCCGATATTGTTGGTCTCCGTTAGCATCGGTATCCCGCTTGGAGCGTTTGTTGCAAAATCTCCAGCGGCAAAGTTCTGCTCGATTACACCGATCATCGTTGCCGCCGATCCCGTCTCGCATCCCCAAGCAAGCGGAAGGGCCAGCTCCTCCAAGGCAAAGTTGCCCTCCAACCTGACGCTTCCCGGGCTACCGGCCGAATCCGGGTTAAAGGTCCAATTCGCCGCCGTCCATGCAGGGGTTGGAGAGGAACCGCTGGGATGATCGTTGGGGCGTCGTCCGTCCAGCGTGAAGAACATGTATGTAACTGCGTAGACTACAACGGACTGGGTCCCCACCAGTCGTTTCGCGGAGTCCAATAGTTGTGGGGTGATCGCCCAAGGCACCCGAATGTAGTAATCGCCCCCATCGAGGGGGCTAATGCCCCCAATCGGCGAGCCGCCGACCACGGTACCTTGGACAGCGTCGAGCGCCGCTTGACGCGCGGCGATCGACGTCCCGGGGACAAAGTTGACAATCAGGACTCGTTTCAGTCTCCCACCACCGGCAACCAGGCTACTATCGTGGTAGAACCACCGTGGCGTGACAGTCGGCACCGTGGCCGGGAAGCCGACGATGACCTCGTTGGTCCGCAGCTTGAAATGAACTTCGCCCGCACTCACCGGGCTCAACAGCTTGATCGTCAAGGTCCGGACCGTTGTAGAGTCGCCCGCCGCGAGACTGGTCGATCCGCCCACCAGCCACACCGCGCTGCCGTCAGAATAGAGGCTGTCTACCGGCGCCTGCGGCACGATGGTTGTCCGCGGCTGACCGGCTGGCGCCGTCGCCACTCGCCCCGTATCCGGGAGCTGGACCGAAATCGGCTGCTCGACCGCCTGCCCGCTCGTGTTCTTCACCCGGATCGGGATCGTCAGGATGCGCGTGGTGCTGTTCCAGGTCGAGGTTCCGCCGGCAACCGCGATCAGGCCCGCACCGCATCCCGCCGAGGGGAAAGTGACGGCGACTGTGCTGGTACCCGAGACGGTGAACTGCACCTGGCCGCAGGCGGCCGGAGCGGACACCACCAGTGCCGGCGGCGGGACAGCCGGGCGCCCGGTAGCGGGTTCGGTGGGGGGAGAGCAGGCTATGGCAAGTCCGCAGAGGAGCAGCATCGCTGTCCAGCCTTTCGTTCGTTCGGCCATTGGATCGCACAGCAATATTCATTCCGGGGCCCTCCGAGTTCAGGTGGCTGCGCCGGAGGAAAGTTGGCCCCCCCCCCTGGGGGATCCGTCAATGGGCGAGAGTCAGCCAGTCGGCAAGCGCCATCGCCGCAATGGAAACCGGGCGGCGGCCGCACCTCGCCACCGCCGCCCGGTTCCGTTGTCCTGCTGGCTCAGTGCTTCCAACTCGGCGAGTTATCGACGCCAGGATCGTTGGTGATCCGGGTGAGCCCGCTTCCGTCCCGCCGCATCACGTGGATCTAAAAGTTTCCGGTCCGGTTCGACGTGAAGATGATCCAGTTGCCGTCAGTCGACCAATTCGGCGCCACGACCAGGGCGGTCGCAGATGCGCGGAGCGTGCCAGGATTTTAGCGGGGTCGGCACTGACTACACGCTTGGCAGCGGCCGCAGTGTCGGTCGGCGCATCGTCTCGGCACGCCTCCGGCGGTCCGAAACCCGTGGAGACTCGGCTCCTGCGCCCGTGTGCCTGCCGGAGGCTTCGGCCCGGGTCCATCGAGCCGTTGGCGTCGACTGGCATGCTCGCCGACCGATCGAGTGAGCCGCCCGCCGAGGAGACCAAGCCGGACTCGACGTCGAGCATGTTTTCCGAGGGAAGCGCGGTGCCTCGGGGGGTCTTCTGGGCCACTGAGGAAGCCGGCTTGGCGCCGATCGGAGGTGACCGCGCCGCCGCCCCTGTCGATCATGTTGGCGAGGCAAGGCCGCGTGTCATCGGCCTGACCGGCGTTGTCATCGGGGACGTCGACGGTGCCTCAGTTCTCGTCGACAATGTCGCATTCGGAAGAGGCCGTGCGCCGGCCGGCGGAGACCGTGCCTATCAAGAAATCGAACGTCCCCAACTGGAGGAGACAGGGCCATCGACGGCGGGCGCGTGTCCTTCGGGGAGGACGCCTATGTCATGGGGCCGATCGGCCGTGCGCCGGACAAAGGGACCCACGTCGCGGTCGGAGTCAGCTTCGCCATCGGCGACGGAAGCGTGTCACGGCAGGAGCTGACCCCGCCATCGGCGAAGGAGGCTATGCCGGTCCCGACGACGTCCTTGCCGGTCTTGGCGACGGCCATCCCAACGGGGAAAGCGCCAATGTCCTGGTCAAGGGCGGTCATAGCGCGGGCCCTCGCCGATTTGTCGAACGCGAGTACCAAGGCCCGGGGCGCCTCGCCTGCGTCAACAGTGGCCGCAGTTCGGCGGCCTTCGGCCTCAGCGCCATGGCGACCCCCGGACGCTGCCCTATTTGACCGTCACTGCCGTCAGCTTGCCGTCGCCGCCGGCGATCAGCAGCACGCCCTGGGCGCTCAAGGACAGGTTGCCGCCGGCAGGGTACGCCCAGACCTGGCGATGGGACGACAGATCCACGGCATAGGTTGCGTTGGCCGAGTGAGCGAATACCAGGTTGTTGGTGATGATGGTCGTCGGCTCGAGAGCCGCTGACGCCCGCCAGGCCCACACCAGTCCCCCATCGGATTCCCGCCGGGCTTCGAGCTGGTCGCCATTGACGACGTAGACGACCCCTCCGGCCACTGCCACCGTGCCAGTGAACTGCCCGGCCTTCTCCCACCGGATGTTCTTCGCGAGCAGATCGAACGAGACGAGCCGACCCGCCTGGGTAGCCATCAGGTCGTTGGAACCGCCCAGGACCGGCGCGGTGTTCATGCTCCATCCGTTCCAGGAAAAGTGGGGATCGGCGATCGTGTCCGTGACGGTCCCGGTCACGGCGTCCGCGACCTGGACCATCGGATTGTACGACCCGGTGTACGCGTAGACCTTGCCGCCCCGCACCGCCGGCGACCAGAGATTGTACTGGTTCGTGGCGACGAACCAGAGTTGGGTGCCGTCGGTGCCGTCAAACGAGTACATCCCGTCAACCGTGCCTCCGGCCATGTACACTTTGTTACCGACGATCACCGGCGCATAATAGACCGACCACTGGTTGCCATAGGCCGAGCGAAACTGCTGGGCCCCGGTGGCGGCGTCGAGAGCGTAGAGGTAGGAGTCACTGTGCCCGCTCGTGGTCAGATAGACCTTTCCGTCGGCGTAGGCCGGCGGGTGCACGCCGTGAATCGCGCCGAAGCTGACGGACCACCGCTCGGTACCGGTCGCGAGATCAAGCGCAAACGCCCGCTGGGTGCCGAAGTAGGTCGCGCTCGAACCGTAGACGGATCCCGAACTGAACGTGACCGGCCCCAGGGAAGCCGGCGTTGCTCCCGGGCCAAGGACCGGTGTTTTCACCCAGCGTTCCGCGAACACGACCGGATCGAGCGTCGCGGCCACGTAGCCGGTATGACCGGGTTCCCCCTGGTGGGTCACCCATTCGGTCGCCTGGCTCCAGTCGGCTGTCGGCCGGGACAGAACGAGAATCTGCGTCGAGGTGGACTTCCCTTCGATCGTTGCCGTGATGCTCGCCGATCCCGCAGCCACTGCGGTCACGACGCCGTTCGCCACCGTGGCGGCCGCCGGGTTGGAGGACGACCAGACCACGGCCCGCCCGGCCAGCAGCGCCTGGTCGGCGTCGAATGCCTGGGCCGTCAGCTGGCCTGACTGCGAAACGAAAAGCGCTCCGTCAAGCGTCGGCCCACCCAGGACGACATGGTCAACAGGCGTACTGGCCACCGCGTACGTTCCGGTCCGGTAGGTGAGGCCGGTCACGACATGAGTGGACGTCGCCACCGTGCTGTTCCCCATCTTGATCCAGGCGCCATTCGACAGGTAATACAACTGCAGCGACACCTCCGTCAGCCCCGCGGGAATCCGGGCCGGTTCGAACCGGATGCCGAGCGTAATCGGTTGCTGGAAGGAGGTCCCGTCGGGCGCGATCTCGATCACGGTCCCCGGAACGACCAGGGGGCTTTGAACCGGGTCCGGTACCGGCCTGACGAGAAGATTGACGGACTGCGGGCTGGCGCCGGCCGGGATGTTGAGGGTGACCTGGCCGTTCAGCAGCGAGAGAACGCCGCCGGCCGGCCCGATCGCGGCCCCAGCCCGGACGTCGATGGTCGCAGTGCCGGTCTTTCCCTGTGCCGCCGCCGTGATGGTGACACTTCCCGCCCCCGTGGCGGTAACCAAGCCGCCGCTCGACACGGTCGCCAGATTCGGATCGCTGCTGGCCCAGGTGAAATTGGTCCCCGGAATCGTGCCGCCGGTCGCGTTCACCGCGGTGGCACTGAGCTGGGCCGTGTTGCCGATCACCAACGGTCCGCTCGGCGCGCCGCCCACAATGACCGTGGCGACCGCTTCAGTCTTGCTCGGCTCGGTCCCCGAACAGCCCATCACGCCTGTGAGGGCCGCGAACACGAGGCGCCGCGGCCAGCCAGCCCAATCCATCATCCGGGATCCAGGCAGACAAAGGAATGTCCAAAGTACTGCCGTTCGATCCCCTCGGCCACGGCAATCGATCGCCGGTGTCCTGTGGGCAGCCCCTGACTCACGGCACGGCGCCCTCACTGAAGAATCGCGGGCCGGTCCCGCGCCACACCGGCCGGCTCGCCGCATTCGCGATGGCGTAACCCATCCGGAGGTTCGCCTCGCCGTAGGTCACTGCCGCGTGCCAGTCGATTCCCTGGTCAAACCGGTCCCTCGGCGTATGATGAATCCGGCCGAACCAGGCCCGCTGGACCTCGACCCCGGTCTGGGCGCCATTGCCGCTCAGCTTCCCGGGAAACAGCAGGACCGCAGGCACGCCGACCCGCATGAAGCTGTAGTGGTCGCTCCGGGTGAAGATCGTCATCCACGGCAACGCGTCCTCGCTGGTCTTGAGCCCAAGGCCCCGGATCGCGGCGGTGGCCACGTCATCGAGACTGGAGTACTTCGCTCCATACGGCACCAGGTCCTGCACCGGATTGGTAAGGACGAAGTTGTCGAGATTGATATCGGCCACGATCTGCCCAATCGGCACCGGCGGATGGTGGGCGAAATAGTCCGAGCCGAGGATCCCCTTTTCCTCGCCGGTCACGGCGAGGAAAATGATCGAACGTTTCGGACGCGGCCCAGTGGCAAACGCCCTCGCCACCGCCATCATGGTCGCGGTTCCGCCGGCGTTGTCGATCGCGCCGTGGTAAACGCTGTCGCCATCCACCGGCTCCCCGATGCCAACATGGTCAAGATGGGCGCTGTAGACGACGTATTCCCGCTTGAGGCGAGGATCGCTGCCTTCGAGGACGGCGGCGGCGTTGGAGACCGTGACCGGCCGATGGCGAAACCGGGCCTTGAGATGCAACCTGGCGTTCATGGGAAAGGAGACCGGCCCTTTGGCGAGTTCGCGGGCGACGTCTTCGAATTTCCGCCCGGCGGCCTCGAAGAGGGCCGCGGTGCCGCGGTCAGCGAACCGGAGCGCGGCGCCCGTCTCGAAGAACGGCGAATGGGCCCGCCCCGCATCGTCGAGCCACCCGAACCCCTCGAGCTGCCCGATGCTCCGATTGAGGGCCGGCCCGGGGACCGGCATCAGCGTCACGATACCTACGGCGCCGTGTTCGAGCGCGTTCCGTTCCTTGACCGCCAGCGAGGCGAAATGGCCGCGTTCAT
>JANMXA010000029.1:0-35608 GCA_031394255.1 Gemmatimonadota bacterium | reverse complement strand
ACGAGGCCGGCGCGGCCGGATCAGGATGAGCAGCGGATCGTGGAAGGGGTGCTGGCCTATACCGCGGCGGGGGATGTCCTGATCGTGGTGCACACGCCGCCGGGCGAGGCGAATCGAGTTGGTGTGGCGCTGGACCGGCTGGCGTGGGGGGACATTCTGGGGAATATCTCCGGGGACGATACGATTTTCATCGCCACACGGGACAAGCCGGGGCAGCGGCGGGTGATGCAGCAGCTGACCCGGCTGGTGGGGCGGGGGGCAGTGTCGGCCTGACCAAGCCGGGATCTCTGTACCCGCGCACCACGTTCTTCGCCGGCCGCCTCATCTTCCAGAAGGAGCGATGGTATCAGCGATTCCTCCACAACGAGACACCGATGGCGGTCCAGAAACGGCTTCAGTGGCTCGGCAAGACCATGGTGACCCTGCCGATCCGGGTTCGCGAGGCATGACTCGCGGGGGCGTCAGGCGGGTCGGGTCCGGCCGCCGCGTCCCGAACCGATCAGTCCGGCATCACCGGCATCAGGACAAAGCGATAGACACTCTTCGCCTGACCGCCGACGTAGTGGGTGAGTGTCGCCGCGGTTGGTCCGATCGCTCCGATCAATTCCGTTTGAAGAATGCAGAGGGCGTTGATCGGGCAGAGATTGATGTGGATCTCGGTTCCATCCAGTTGGTATCCGTGCTGAGAGGATGATTGCTGGACCGGGAGCGCCGGAGCGCGAAAGGCCTGGGTGATTGTCACCAGGCCTGAGGCCTCGCCCCCCGTTCGGGGGCGCAAGTCACCCGGGAAGATGAGCCATTCGGATTCCAGCTGATATCCGTCCGGGAGGTCGGCCTGGGCGGGGAGGGGCTTCCCGTCCACCGTGGCCAGGTACCAGATGTGGTTCTGCCCTCCGGTACTCGGACCAGCAGAACATCCGGCCAGCGCAGCCAGGCCCAGGGTGAGAACAACGGCATCGATCCTAGTCATGAAGCCTCCTTGTCCGCCAGGGTGCTGCCAAACCGGGTATGGCGCCGGTTAGGCTCGACATGCTTCAGAGCATCGGCCGGGCCATCTGTCAGCCGGCGCTCAAGTCATTGGGCCGTGGCCGCTTGAGATCGAATGGTTGGCGGTCAGTGCGATGTTCTGACGCACCCGGCGTGTCAGCCTGACGCGCCCGCTCCGACGCGCCGCACCGGCAGGTGGACTTCATAGCCCTTCATGAACCCCGGCAGGAAGGGGCCGTTCCAGTAGACGGGATAGGCAGGCCCGGTCGGCTCGAGATCGTTCCGGGTGCCTAACCAGGTCATCAACTTGGCCCGGGTTTCCTCGAAGTTCGTCCGCGAATAGGCGCCCCGGGCGCCGCGGCTCGCCACCAGTCGCTCCGGGACTTCGATCACGGTCACCCCGCCCTGGCTCCCCGCCACCTTGGCCCGCTGACTCGCCGCTACCCAGAAATACATCGCCGCTTCGTCGACCACGGCCTCGACCGGCGTGGTCATGGCGATGCCGTGCGACGCGATGTAGTTGAACAGGGGGCGGAACAGGCCGTTGCTCTGGTCGAAATAGCTGCCTCGGCCGCTCGACTTGAGCAGTACGCCGGCCGGCAGGGTCTTGATCTCACATTGCCCGACAGGAGTCGGCGGAAACGCTTGTTCGGTGGCCATGCTGGGAAGGTAGCGTACGATCGACCAAGGTGGTGGCGCGGCGTCGGTTGTGACGACAAATTCATCGGTTCCACCGTTCGACGCTCGGGACGTCTCTGGAGGACCCATGATTCGTGCGATCTCTCTGGCCTGCGTCATTGCTTCGGCCATGTCGGTGCCCGTCGTTGCCCAGCGCGCCGATCTGCTCCAGAAGATGGGCATCGCCGACGCCGCCACGATGGAACGGATGATCATGGTGCCGATGCGGGACGGGGTCCGGCTGTCGACGGCGGTGATCCGGCCGAGGGCCGGTGACAAGCTCCCGACGGTGCTGGTGCGGACTCCTTATCTCAAGGAGGGCGAGGTCGGCTCGCCGCTGTTCAGCCGCCTGGTGCGCGAGGGCTATGCGCTCGTGATCCAGAACGAGCGCGGGACCGAATGGTCCGAGGGGACGCATCGCTTTCTGGCGGGCGCCCGCACTGACGGATACGACGCCCTGACCTGGATTGCGGCACAGCCGTGGTCCAACGGCCGAGTTGGGACGATCGGCTGTTCGTCGAGCGCCGAGGATCAGCTGGCGCTCGCGGCGATGAACCATCCCGCGCATCGGGCCATGATTCCGATGTCGGCCGGCGCGGGGATCGGGGCGATCCCGGGGGTGAGTTCGCAGGGGCTCTGGTTCAAGGGCGGGGTGCCGCAGCTCGGGCCCTGGGCCGGTTGGTACGTCGGGTCCGGGCACGCCAATCGCCCGAAGCTCCCCGCCAACGTCTCGCAGGACGAACGGATCCGTCTGGCGGACTTCTACTCGCCCAACCCCAAGCCTGAAGCCGAGCGTTATGGCGTGGGCTCCGTGAGTGGAGCGATTCGGGGGGACACCACGCTGGGCATGTTGGGTTATCTGCCGAGCGCCCAGGTTCTCCGCGCGTCCGGCGCGCCCGAGACGGACTTCGACACCTTCATGACCATGTCGCCCACGGACGTCCGCTGGCTCGCGATCGACTTCATCCGCGACGGCGACCAGCCCCGGGTGCCGGCGCTCCACGTGAACGGCTGGCATGACATCGGCGCCTTCGAGACGCTCAAGCTGTTCGACTACCTCAAGGACGCACCCAACCAGTATCTCATCATGGCCCCGACGTCCCACTGTGCCATGACACGTGCCACGGCCAACTACAAGACTGGCGAGCGCCCGATCGGGAACGCGGCGCTGCCGTACGATGATCTGTTCGTGAAATGGTTCGACCAGTGGCTCAGGGACAAGTCGAGTGATGTGCTGAGCCGGCCGAAAGTGCAGGCGTTCCTGGAAGGGGCGGATACCTGGAAGAAGTACGACGCGCTCCCGGTTCCCGGTGCCAGGCCGGTCAGGCTCTATCTCCGGGGAAACGGGCGAGCCCAGAGCCTCAGGGGCACCGGCCGCCTGGCGTTCGAGGCGCCGGGCGATGAGCCCTCGGATAGTGTGATCTCGGACCCGATGCATCCGGTGCCGTCCCACGGCGGCGGGTGCTGTGACCGCGACGCGGTCCGGGACCAGCGGCCGGTCGAGGCGCGGTCCGATGTGCTGGTCTACTCAACCGATCCCCTCAGGGCGGGCGTGGCCGTGATGGGCGAGGTGAAGGTGATGCTCTACGTCTCGTCCTCCGCCCTCGATACCGATGTCGGGATCAAGTTGATCGACGTCTATCCCGACGGCCGAGCCTTCAACCTGTACGACGCCATGCAGCGGCTCCGGTACCGCGAGGGGTATGACCATTCGGTGCTGCTGGAACCCGGCAAGGTCTATCCGGTGGAGATCACCGGGCTCGTGGCGGGGAACTACTTTGCGCCGGGGCACCGGATCCGGATCGAGGTGGCGGGGTCCAACTTCCCGGGTTTCGAGCGGAATCTCCAGACCGGCGGGAACAACTACGACGAAACCCGGCCGGTCGTGGCGGTGAACCGGATTCACCACTCCACCGGCCGGGCTTCGTACCTCGAATTGCCCACCGTACCCCGCTGACGCCAGGCGTCCCACGAGTGGCCGGTCGGCGTCCGAGGCGGTAACTTGGACCTCTATGGTGTCTCGGCAACCCCGGCGGACGATCGCGAAGACCTCGAGGTCGGCCAAGACCAGGAAGCCGGCGCCCGAATCCGAGGCTCGTTCCGGCGGGCCGACCCGCGTTGCCATTGTCGGCGGCGGCATCGCGGCCCTCACCGCCGCATTCGAACTCACCCGTCCGGAACTCCGCGGTCAATACGACGTCACGGTCTATCAGATGGGCTGGCGGCTCGGCGGCAAGGGTGCCTCGTCCCGCGGCGCGTCCGACCGAATCGAGGAGCACGGGCTCCATCTCTGGATGGGGTTCTATGAGAACGCCTTCCGCCTGATGCGTGAATGTTACGCCGAGCTCCCTCCTCTCCCTGGGAAGCGCCGTTTCGCCGACTGGCAGGATGCTTTCACGCCCGCGGAGCATATCGGGCTCTCGGACCGGGGGCCGACCGGCGCCTGGGAGTTCTGGCTGGCGCATTTTCCGGCCGGCAAGGGACTCCCCGGGGATCCGATCGAGGATCACGACCCGTTCACCGTGTCCAGCTACCTCCGCCAGTCAGCCGTCCTGTTGAGTGAGCTCATCCGATCGGCACAAACCCAGCCCGACGCCAGCCCGGACCGGCTGATGCGTTACGGGGCCCTCGCCGGGACCGCGGCAGCGTTCGAGGCGACCGATTTCCTGCGCCAGGCGCTTGAGACCTGGATGCCGTCCGCGCTGCGTGCGGGATCGCCGGTGCTGCTGCGACTGATCGAATCGCTGGCCGCGACGGCGCGGAGGTCCCTGGAGCAACTGGTGAGCGGCGACACCGAACTCCGCCGGACCTGGCAGGTGATCGACGTCATCCTGGCCTCGCTGCGGGGCGCCACGATCCATGGGCTGGCGTTCGATCCCCGGGGATTCGATGCGCTCAACGAGCTCGACTCGCGGGAGTGGCTCCGGATGAACGGTGCCTCGGAGCAGTCGCTCGATTCCGATTTCATGCGCGGGCTCTATGACCTGGTGTTTGGCTTCGAGAACGGGGATACGGAGCGGCCGCGGCTCGCGGCCGGAGTCGCCCTGCGCGGCACCATGCGGATGTTCTTCACCTATCGGGGCGCGCTTTTCTGGCGGATGAGTGCCGGCATGGGGGAGATCGTCTTTTCCCCGTTGTACGAGGTCTTGGACCAGCGCGGTGTCCGCTTCGAGTTCTTCCACCGGCTCCGCAACGTGCGGCTCGCGGTCCCTGTGAAGGGGGAGCCGGCGTCCGTGGAGGCGCTCGAGTTCGACGTGCAGGCCCGCGTGAACGGAGGGGCGGAATACCGGCCCCTCAAGACCATTCGCGGCGTGCCGTGCTGGCCGGCGGGCCCTGACTACGGCCAGCTCGAGGATGGCGCGACGATGGCCCGCGAGGGGCGCAACTTCGAGAGTCATTGGGAAAGCCGGAACGCCGGGGAGCTGGCGGTGCGGGTCGGGAAGGACTTCGATTTCGTGGTGCTCGGCGTGAGCATCGGGTCGATCCCGCACGTTGCCCGGGAGTTGATCGACCGGGAACCAAAGTGGCGCGACATGGTGAGCCGCGTGAAGACCGTGCCCACCCAGGCTTTTCAACTCTGGATGCGGGACGACGTCCAGACCCTCGGCTGGCAGCGTCCGCAGGTGAACCTGTCCGGTTTTGTGGAACCGTTCTCCACCTGGGCCGACATGCGCCATCTGATCCGGCACGAAGGCTGGAAGAAGCGGCCGAAGGCCATCGCGTATTTCTGCGGTGTTCTGCTCGACCGGGCCCCCGAGGACGGTGCGATCACCGCGAAGCATTACGAAGAGGAGCGGGTCGCCGTGCGGCGGACGGCGATCGACTTCCTGAACCGCGACGTCGGCGCGCTCTGGCCCGGGGCCCGCGACGGGCGCGGCGGGTTTCGGTGGGACCTGCTGGTGTCGGATGGTGGCGCTCCTGCCGCCCGAGAGGCCGGCGAAGGCCGGTTCGACACTCAGTTCTGGACCGCGAACGTCAATCCCAGCGACCGCTACGTGCTTTCGCTCCCGGGAAGCATCAGGTATCGTTTGTCCCCACTCGATCTGAGTTTCGACAACCTGACGATCGCCGGGGATTGGACCCAGACCGGCCTCGACAGCGGTTGCATCGAGTCGGCCACCATGTCGGGAATGCTCGCTGCGCACGCACTGTCGCAGCAGCCGCCACTGCACGCCATCATCGGCTACGACCACCCATGACTCCACCACGCCGGAAGCGGCCGGTACCGCCGCGAGACCATCCCAACCGGGGCAACGGCATGACCGGGCGCCCCGGACCGTACGCCGGCAACAACGGCGGTGCTCCGCTCGGTGATCCTGCGGAGCTGGCGCTCCGGATTGCCAAGGCCGCGGAGTCCACGGTCGTCGGAGGCATCCGGACGGCGCGCAAGATTGTCGAGACATCGGAAACGACCGTATTCGACGCCGTGGAACGCGGCGTCGAGACGGCGTATACGGTCATCGAGGAATACATGTCACGCGGCCGCCTGGCCGCGGGACGCCATCACCAACGTCACAACGGGAGCAGTCCAATGGCCGACAAACCACCGTACACCGGGGGCGGGGCATCGCCGTTCGGCCCGATGGGGCCCTTCATGGAGCCCTGGATTGCCACCGCGCGGATGTGGGCCGAGGCGATGTCGCAGCTGGCGCCAGGCGGGGCGGCCGGAGGCCGCAACTGGATGGACCAGATGATGGCGGCGGCTCCGCCGTGGTGGGGCCCGGCCGGCGCGCTCGCCCCGCGCCTGTCGTACGAGGTCTCGTCGGCGTTGCCGGCGGAGATTTCCGCCACCCTCGACCCGGCCGCCTACTTCGGGCGGCTGACCGTGGGCGCACTGACGCCGGCCGGCGATGCGACGTACCCGCCGATCATTGATGTCGGCATCACGTCGGCCTCCGGCCACGTCTGCGTCCGGGTGGCGGTGCCGGACGGCCAGCCGACCGGTGACTACAGCGCGCAGATCCAGGATGATGCGGGTGCCAAGCGCGGCCAGGTGGACCTCAAGCTGAAGACGCCGGCCGGAGCTCCGGCAGGGGGCCAGTAGCTTCGTGGCATCCGCGGCGGAGACGGACCGTGCGCATCTGGTGCCCGCCTTGCTCGAGGAGTATGGCGGCGCCGCGCGCTCGGTCCTCTTCGATTACCTGCCGGACATGGAGCCGCGGCGCTACCTGTACGATCTGGTCGCCGACTACCCGCGACGCGGCGGCCGCGCCTTCCGCCCCGCGCTCTGCATCGCCACGGCCCGGGTGTTCGGCGGCACCCTCGAGGATGCCCTCCAGACCGCCGCGTCCATCGAGCTGATCCACAACGCGATGCTCATCCACGACGACATCGAGGATGAGAGCGAAGAGCGGCGCGGGCGGCCGGCGATGCATGTGACCGAGGGAGTGCCGATCGCGCTCAACGTGGGCGACACGCTGGCGCTTCTGGCCATGAGCCCGCTCGTCGACAACCGCCATACCCTCGGTCCCGATCTCTCCTTCCGGCTCATCGAGGAGACTGAACGGATGGCCCGGGAGTCAGCCGAAGGCCAGGCGCTGGAACTCGGATGGCGGCGAGACAATGTGACCACGGTGGTCGAGGCGGAATACCTCGAGATGGTGCTGAAGAAGACCTGCTGGCTGACCACGATCCACCCGAGCCGCGTCGGCGCTCTCATCGGAGCGCGGGGCGCGGTCGACCCCGACCGCTTCATCCGCTTCGGGTTCTTCCTTGGCGCGGCGTTCCAGATCCAGGATGACCTGCTGAACCTCGCCGGCAACCGGAAGGCGTATGGCAAGGAGCTGGGCGGCGACATCCTCGAGGGCAAGCGCACGTTGATGCTGATCCATCTGTTCGAGCAGGCCGGTGCCGCGGAAAAGCGGCGGCTCGAGAGCTTCCTCGGCCGGCCGCGGGCGGACCGAACGATTGCCGATGTTCGCTGGGTACGGGAGCGCATGGAACGCTACGGGTGCCTTGACTACGCCAGGAAGGTGGCCCATGGCCTGGCCGGGGCCGCGGTGCAGGAATTTACGGTCCTCTACGAGCACGCTCCCGATTCCCGCGACAAGCGCTTTCTCGCCGCGCTGCCCGCGTGGGTCATCGAACGACGCTGAGCCCAAGGAACCCCATGCAGCCACCCGAACCGGCCAATCCCAGCGGATTCCCCCCGTTCCTCAAGACTGTGGCCGGGAAGGCCTTCGACTCGGTTCCGCCGTTCACGTTCACCGGAGTGACGATGCGGTCGTTCCCGCTCCGGGCGGACATCGGCACGTTGCAGCGGTTCATTGACTCGTACCTGAACATCATTCCGGAGGAGGTCGGCCGGTTCCGGGTGATGGCGCCGTATGTAAACCTGCTGTTGCTCGACTACGGCAAGATGGACATCACCGTCCGCAATGTCGGCTGGCTCGCGCAGCGGGAGATCGTCTTCAACATCCCCCTGGCGTGGTACACGGTGAAGGATGGCCAGTGGCTCTTCAAGGACTGGGCGACCCTGGCGCCCTTCATCTACGTCGACGACGACTTCTCGCTGGCGACGGGCCGGAACGTCTACGGATGGACCAAGGCCAGGGCCTGGCTCGCGCCGACGCTCAGCGACTGGATCAAGGACGTGCGCGCGCCGATCGTCGATGCCAGGGTGGTGACGAAGGTCTTTCCCAAGCTCTTTGCCGGGGCCAGCCTCGAGGAACGGACCTTCCTCGAGGTGCGGCGAGAGCGGCCGATGTCGATCCTCGGCGCGCCGTTCGACCCGGCGAGTCCGCTCTGGCCGTGGAACATGGCCGGGAACATTGCGGCCGGCATGGCGGCGGCCGGCCGTGCGTCGAGCGATATACTGGCCGGGGGCGGCCTCTGGCCGCTGCACCCGAGCGCCACAACCGACAACGCGCTGGCGATGATGGGCCATGCGGCGAAGGCCGGCTTTCCGCTCCGGCCCACCAGTGTGTCGAACCCGGTCAATCTGAAGCAGTTCCACCTGTCCGGGAACCCCGAGAATTTCTGCTTTCAGGCCGTCACCAATGGGCCGATGCGGATGCTCGCCTTGAACGAGGCCGGTCTGCTCGGCGAGGATCGTACGCTGCTCGGTGATACCACGGGTGGCTACACGATCCGGCTGCACGACTGGCCATCCCTGCCGATCGTCGCCACGCTCGGGCTCGAGACGGCCGCTCGGTGGCGCGGTGAGGAATGCGACGTCGTCGACTTGAAACCGGTGATGCCGAGCTGGGCCGACGTCAACATGGTGTACGAGGCCGGGTACAATCTGGCCTGGCGGGAGCCGGACGGCGCCTGGCACGGGCAGGACGGTACCGTATATCCCCGCCCGGCCGGAGTGGACAGTGGCGTGGATTCGAAGTACGTCACCACGCTCGGAGCCGCGCAGCTGGCGGTGGCCGGACCCTTCCGATTCTCCCGGACCACGATCCGGGTGTTGCCGCTGCTCGCTACCCGGGCGACGCTCGACCAGTTCCTCGCGGCCTATCTCAACGATGCGCTGGCCAACGCGGGCGAACGGTTCAGGGTCTGGAGCACCGCCGACACCGCCTACGTCTACCTCACGGTGACGAGTTTCGGCGATGTCACGTCGGCCAACGACAGCATCGGCGACTGGGCCCGGTACGAGCTGGCGTACCTGATCCCGGTTCGCCGGGAGCAGTTCGTGCCGAACGATACCGGCAGCGCTGAGCACCGGGGCGCGCGCGGTGACTGGACCCTTGTTGGTGTTGGCCTGGTACCGGCCCAGACCCTCGTGGACAACGGGCGGTCCGCCGCGTCGAACAACGAGGTGCTGGGGATCCCGACCGAGCGGGCATTCTTCATCGCGCCCGAGAACGCCTGGCTCCATGATCGCGGGCCGCGGGCCGAGACGCTCCAGACGGTGCTCCGCGTCGTGGCCGAGGTGGCGCCGGCGCTGGATGAGGGCCAGAAACTGGAGTATCACCAGCTCCTCGAGATCGCCGAGGGCAATTTGCCCGACGACGGCGAGGGGCTCGGCTGGCGGCTGACCGCGGACCAGTGGGCCGCGATGCTGCGGGGCGAGTTGCAGCGCAAGAAGGAGACGAAGACCGCGGCGAACGCCGAGTTCAAGGACGCCCGGGACCTGGCACTCACGCTGCTCGGCGGTGGTCTCCCATACAGCGTGTACACGATGAAGCAGTTCCCGGACATCGCCGTGCCGACCACGGCCTGCTATCAGTCGCTCGTCAGGGTCCAGCGTACCTGCAGTGAAGTTCTGGATTGCCGGGAGATCGAGACGCCGCTGGTGGTCCGCGTGCACGAGTATCCGAGCAATCCGATCGTCAGCGCGCTCGGTCTGATCGCAAAACAGATGCCGACGGACGGTCCGGGGGTCACATACGCGCTGCAGCCGTTCCGTCCATTCTGGATGCTTGCCACGATCGATGAGGCGCTCGGCGAACGAATCTTCCATCGGGTCGGCAACGACTGGGTCGGGCCGGAGTCGCCGGTGCCCAGCTTCTTCCTGGCTGAGGACGGGTCGGCGCGGCACAAGGCGGAGCGGGCGGCGGTCACGACCATCGATCCGCCGATGGTGATCGAGACGTTGCTGTCCCGCGAGTGGGGGAACTGGAGTCCCGACACCCGCCGACGGGTGGTCCGGCGTGAGCTCGAGGCGCGAGTGGCGCGTGCGGTTGCAGGCGCCCCCGAGAGCCGGCGGGGAGAGGTGGAACGGGCCGTCCTCTCCCAGGCGGCGGACGAAGTGCGGCAACGGCCGGGCCACTGGCATGCGGCGGACGTTCCGGCGATCGAGGAGATCCGGCGGCGGATCGAGGCCCTGGCGGACGTCACCGACATCGGGGCCGCGGCCATGGACGTGCACCGGGAAGCGCTGCTGGACTGGATCACGAGTGAGTGGCAGAAGCCGGATTTCGTCGTACGGCGGGACTCGGCCGGCCCCGATGCGGAGCGGCTCTTTCCGCGGTCGGAATCCTGGGACCCGTTCTGGTACAGTGGCTCGGCGTCGTGCGACGACTGATGCTTGACGCGGGCACTCGGAGCCGACACCCGCGATCGAGCTACGCGGCTGGTTCTGCCAGCACCATCCTGGCCTGGGCGATTTCCGGTAGCGCACTCCGCGCTGAAAACCGTTCGATCCGCGTGGCAAGCGCGGCGCGCTCAACGACGAGGTCACGTCCCTGCGCCCGGCGCACCTTGTAGTGCGTAATCGCTGCCCGCAACTCCAGTGGTACTGACTCCTGCGCCCGGGCGATTGCCAGCGCCGTCAGGACCGCGTCCTCCGCGGCCGCGAGCCGCCCCGGGCGGTCTCCCCCTCGCCCCGGTTCGCCCTCCCCCATCGCCTCGGCCATGAGAAACTCGGCTTTTATCCGGTAGAGCTCGGGCTCGAAAGTCCGCTCGTGGTGGGCTTCGAGCTGGGCGGCGCCATCGGTCAGGGCGGCGAAAGCAGCCGGCCGGCCGCCGTTCGCCCAGAGCACTTCCGCAAGCATGGTCGCGAACGCCGCGCTGTTGACGCCGTTGCCGGCGGCCCTGAAAAACGCCAGCGAGCCCTGAATCTCCGGCAGAGCCTCTGCCGATCGTCCCAGTCGGTTAAGCGCCCACGCGCGATAGATATGCGTCGGCGCCAGCCAGAACTCGAGCCGCTCCTCGCGCGCGTACCGGATGTTCGCGTCGGCCGCGTCGAGCGCGGCCGTCGTATCGCCGAGCGAGATGAGGATGCCCAGCCGGTAGGTTTGCGCGAATACGATCGAGTTCTGGTGGCCGCTCCGGCGAGCCATGGCAACGGCCTCGTTGCAGTTCGCGAGGGCCTTGTCCACCCGGCCGAGGTGCCATTCCGCGACGGCCGCATAGCCGCGAATCCCCACGAACGGCGAGACGCCGGCGGCCATTGTCAGCTCCAGGTCCAGGGCCGGATCGTAGAGTGCCAGCGCCAGGTCCGCGTGTTCGACTGACCGGCGGTACTCCGCGTGATGGAGTGCCACCGCCGAGCAGGTCTGGTGCGCGGGCACGAGGGCGTTCGGAGTGCCGAGGGACTTGGCGCGCTCCATCATCGGCCCGCAAAGCTCGACCGCCTGCCTGATGCGGCCCCCGGTCAGATGGTATCCGATCGGCCGGATCGCGGCGTAGAACTGGAGGGCTGGGTCGGACTGGCGGTCGGCCACCTCCTGCATTCTGGCGTAGAGCACACCGAGGTCCGGAGCGGCCCATCCCTGGGTTGAGATCAGGGCCGGGATCAGCAGGGTCGTGAGCTCGAACTCGTGGGTATCCCGGACCGATTCCGAGAGATCGCCGATCAGGCCGAGACCGCGGCGGAGGTGCGAAATCGATTCGTGGTTCGCGGAGCGGCTGAGCGCCTGCAGGCCGGCTCGTCCCCATTGGAGGATCGCCTCGAGCGCCTGCCCGGCGGCCGAGAAGTGTTCGGCCACGAGCTCGGGCCGCGAGGCGGCCACGTCGGGAAATTGCTCCGAGAGCGTACGGGCGATCCGCTGGTGCAGCCCGCGGCGGGACTTCTTCAGCAGCGAGTTGTAGGCCGCGTCCTGGATCAGGGCGTGCTTGAACAGATAGGTCTCTTCGGTCGCGTCGTCGTTGCGGTAGACGAGACCGGCGCCGACGAGCCGTTCGACGTCGCCCCGGAGCCTGGCCGTGTCGTTGGTGGTGACGCTGCTCAGCAAGTCGAATCGAAATTCACGCCCGATCGTCGCCGCGAGCTGGGCCGTCGCCTTGGCGGGACCGAGGCGGTCGAGTCGCGCGTTGAGCGAGTCCTGCATCGTCGAGGGAATCAGGTCCGGCGGCAGCGGTCCGGCGAGCTCATAACGGTCCTCCATCTCTACCAGAATGCCCAGTTCGAGCACCGCCTTGGTGACCTCTTCGACGAACAGCGGAACCCCTTCCGTCCGGGCGACGATGTGCGCCATCACCTCGGCGGGCAGCGACTTGCCGTGGGCGACGCTCGCCGCGATCGACCCGGCGTCGGCCGTCTCAAGCCGGCCGAGCGTCACCACCGACACATCCGTGCGGGCAGCCCACGGGGCTTCAAAGTCCGGCCGCGAGGTCAGGACCGCGAGCGTCGGGGTCCCTGCCGCTGCCGCCACGACCGCCGAGATGAGTTCCAGTGTCGTGGGGTCGGCCCAGTGCAGGTCCTCGACCACCCAGAGCACCGGGCCATCGCGTGAGGCCGATATGAGCCAGTCGACCAGGATCTCGAGGGTGCGGGCCCGGCGCTTCTGCGGCGTGTATCCGGCAGTGGGGTCGGCTGCCGCCAGCGGGATCCCGAGCAGGATGGACATCAGTGCCAGGGCTTCGTCGGTGCCGATCCCGCGCCGCACGAGCCGCTCATGGAGTGCCTGGCGCCGCTCGTCCGCGGCGGTGTCCCGCCGGAAGCCAAGCGTCCGTTCGAGCAGGCCGATGATCGGGAGGAGGGTCGCGTTCCGGGCGTAGGGCGTACACTGACTTTCGAAGACGGCGGCCTGCTCGCGCTCCGCGAGCGTTCGCAGCGTGTCCACGAGCCGGGATTTGCCGATGCCTGCCTCGCCGCGCAGAAGCACGGTGTGGCCTCCGGCTGTCTTGATCGCCTGCCACCGGGCCTCGAGCTCGGCCCGTTCGCGGACCCGCCCGGTGAGCGGGGTGAGGCCGGCCCGCCTGGCGACATCCAGGCGGGTCTGGGCCCCGCTTTCGCGCTCCGCCTGATAAAGGGTGACGGCCTCGGAGAGCCCCTTCATCTCGTGGGCTCCAAGGGGTTGGCACTCGAAGAATCCCCGAACGATCCGGTGGGTGTCCTCACTCATCACCGCCGTGCCGGGCGCCGCCGCACTCTGGATCCTGGCGGCGAGGTTGAGTGTCTTCCCCTGCGCCAGCTGCTCGCGGCGCTCGCCGCCCCCCACGTCGCCGACGACTACGGGGCCGGTATGGATTCCGATTCGTACACTCAGTGTAATGCCTCGCTCCGTGGCGAGGGTCGTGTTGAGTGCCTCGATTGCCGCCAGCACACCGAGTCCGGTGCGGACGGCACGGTGCGCGGCGTCTTCGTGCACCTGCGGGTACCCGAAGTAGACCAGCACCCCATCCCCCAGGTATTGGGCGATGTGGCCCTCCTCTCGGCGAACGACTCCCTCGCAGGCCTCGTGGTAGGCGGCCACGACCTCCCGGAGTTCCTCCGGGTCGAGCTGCTCGGAAAGCGCCGTGGATCCCACGAGGTCGCAGAACAGCACCGTCAGCTGGCGGAGCTCCGCCTCAGCGGCCGGGGGCTCCGCCCGAAGCGGAGCACCGCAGTTGCCGCAGAACTTCATTGAATCCGGATTGTCTGCCCGGCAGGTGGCGCACTGCATGGGTCCAAAATAGCCCCCAGCGGCGCCGGGTGTCAGATGTCCTGGCGCGAGACGCCGTCGAGTCCCAACACAAAGTCCGGCCCGAAGACTCGCGATGGCGTCTGGAAGCCCGGTCGGGCTGCGCCGCCGAGCACGCGCTCGACCACTGCCACGGCCGTGTGCGCCGTCATGGTGTACACCTCCGGCGTCCGGAGGCGCGAGCAGGCGCGCCGTCCCCGGGCATCAGTGGCCTCGACGACGATGACGGCCGTTCCCTCCTGCCGGGCCTGCTCGGACGGCCCCGGCGCGAACCAGGATGCCTGGCTGGCCACCGCAGTACGCCAGATCGGCGAGGCGAGCAGTGGGCCCCACGTACGGGTCGCCGTCAAGGCGGCCCACAGGCGCAGCGATCCTCGCATGTAGGCCTCGACGCTGGCGACGCCCGTGCTGCGGGGAGCTGTTGCGACATCGCAGAGACTGACCGCGAGGGCCTGTTCCGGGCCGTGCCCAAAGTCAAAGAGGTGCGTGGCCGTCAGCGGCGGGATCGTCATCAGGCGGCCGTCGCGACGGATCGGAATTCCGTCGTCGGCCTGGGAGAAGGAGGTCAGCATCGAGCCGAGGGAGAGGGAGCTGGACACATCCACACCGAACCGGAGCAGCGTGGCTTCGGGCAGGCGCCGGACGACGTGCGCGGCAAGGCAGTCGGACGGCACCACGTCGAAGCCGACCGCCGGCATCAGCATGACCCCGCGGCTCCGGGCCTCTTCGTCGCGTCCCGTCATCGTCTCTACCACCGGGACCTCGCCGGTGATGTCGAGGTAATGGGCGCCGGTCGCGAGACAGGCGTCGACCAGCGGCCGCGCCGTGGCGGCGAAGGGACCGGCGGTGTTGAGCACGACGGCGGCGCCGGACACGACGTCCCGGAGCCGCTGCTTCTGCGCCAGAGTGACGGCCTGCCACTCAAGCCCATGCGGTGCAGCCAGCGCTTCCAGGGCGCCGGCATTGCGACCGGCGAGCATTGGCCGCAGACCGCGCGACAGCGCCCGCTCGAGTGTCAGCCGGCCCGAGAAGCCGGTGGCGCCGTAGATGAGGAATCGGTCAGAGATCGTACGTGATCCGCGGCATGATGGGACGGCCCCGACTAGGCATGGTTCCGGGAATCGAGACGGCGGGGCGAGCCCGAACATCACGCCGGAAAACAGGCAAGTCAAGGCGAGGCGGCTTGGCGGGTTGACGCTTCCGATGCGTCCCCGCATACTCTGCATCGAAGGATCGTCGTTCCCGTCTCCGGCCGCAGCGAGGCACTGTCCCAGTGAGCGTTAACGGAAAAGAGCCGGCCGGCCGGACGCGGGTGGCGATCGTCGGTGCGGGGCTCGGCGGACTGGCGGCGGCGCTCGAGGCCGTGGACAGCGGGGTGGACCCCGACTCGATCGCCGTCATCGAGGCGCGGCCGGCCTCGGCCCGGCAACGCAACATCGTCGTCGATCGGTTCATGATCGAGCGCCTGAGCCGCTTTGGTGCGCTGCCGCCGAGTCTCAACCCCTGGAACGCCCTGGCCGTGACGATTGGCGGCGCCGCCTTCGGCACGCCGATCATGGTCCCCACCGTCGGGCAGATGCGCTCGGACCGGATCGAGGCTCCGCCGTCGGTTCATCTTCTCGGTCGAATCCCGGCCGGGGTCGCTCACCTGGCGGACGTCAACCAGACGCTGCGACGGGTCGCGGTCGAGCGGGGCATTCGCGTGCTGATGGCGACCCGGGTAGTCGACATCCTGGCCGGGCCGGGGGGACGGGTGCTTCGGCTCGAGACGGAGACTGGCCCTGCTGACCTTTCCGCGGAGACGGTGGTCCTCGCGTGCGGCGCCGGCAGTCCTCTTCTGGCGCATCTGGGGGTCCGCCGCGAGTGGGTCGAGATCCCGCACCAACCCTGGATGATCGCCTTCTTCGACGGCATGGCTTCCTATTCAGCCGCCATGCGGGTGCTGGATCGCGAGGCCGACGGCGCCGACACCTGCTACTACATCTCGTCGAAGACCATGACCAGCATGACGCTCGGTCTCCGCCTCGGCGCGGCGCCGGACCGGGATGAACTGGCCACCCTGGCCCGCCGAGCCGCCGACCATCTGGGAATACCCGGTCCGTTCCTGGACGCCTTCGTCTTCGACACCCAGACGGACCGGGCGACCGCCGCCACCCTGGGACCCGATTGCGTGCTGCTTGGCGACGCCCTCCGGCGCAGTGACGTGACCTATGGCGGCGGGGCCAACGCGGCGTTTGTCGATGCCTGGTGGTTAGGCAGGTACCTGCGGGGCGAGATCGGGGTCGATCGCTATGCTGCGGCGGTTGCGCAGAACACGGACGAGCTGATCCGCGGCAGCTGGGCGATGCGGATGTTCGACGGACTCCTGGCGGCGGGCCAAAGCGGGCGGCGGATGTGGCCGGCGCCGGCACGCCGGGCCGGCGACGTGGCAGTCAGTCTCATGACGCAGAGTGTCGTGGCCGCCGCGACGGCCTGGGCCCGCCTGCTCACGCCGCGGCGGCCGGAGTAGATCCAGCCGTCAGCTGAGCCGGAGCCGGTCCAGCAGTGCCCGGAACCGGGGGGTGCCCCGCAACGGGTCAAACGCGGGCCGGACCTTGAGCCACGCCAGATTGGTGGCCCTGAGGTCCGCCGCCCGCTCCAACGCACTCAACGCCTGGTCCATTTCACCGATCCCGATCCGGCCGATCGCGGTCAGGACCGGCGAGACGTACCCCGTGTCCGCCGCCGCCCCCAGTTGAGCGACCAACGTGGCGGCCCGATCGCGATTCCCCGCTCGTCCCTCCGCCAACGCCTGAAACGCGGTCACCTCCGAGCTGCCCATGAGCCCCGCTGCCCGGTCCAGGGCCTCGAGTGCGCCGGGCACGTCCCCCGCTTCGAGCAGGGTCTGGCCGAGGAAGAAATGGGCCGGTCCGAAGTTGGGTTCGAGCTCGAGCGCCGAGTGGTGCAGGCGAACAGCCTCGTCGGTGGCCCCGGCAAACAGCGCCACCAGACCGAGGCTCGCCATGATCGAGGGCGACAGCGGATCGGCCAGCCGGGCCCGTTCCAGTTCCGAGCGGGCATCGGCCAGCCTGCCTAACGGCACCAGCAGGTGGTTCGCGTACCACTGCCGCGCGGTGGCGTACCCCGGATGCCGCTCCACCGCGGCGACGAAATCCCGCTCGGCCTCGACCCAGTTCCAGTCGTAGAGTGCCGCCACAGAGGCCCGGGCGGAGAGGGCCTCTCCCAGGTTGGGGCTGAGTTCGAGCGCCTGCTCGGCGGCCGTGCGGGCCGCGGGCATGGCCAGGCCCGGTTCGACATTGCCATAGACGGCCTGAAGGATGCGAGCTTCCGCCAGGCCGACGTACGCCAGCGCAAAGGCCGGGTCGAGCCGGGCGGCCTCGCCGAACAGCGCAACGCTCTCGGTCGACGATCCCCCGGTCCGCCGCCCCAGTGCCTGGCGGCCCAGCAGGTAGTGCCGATGGGCGTCGAGGCTGGCGGTGGGCGGGCCCACCATCGTGCCCAGGGGAGCGGTTCTGGCCGGCTGGAGTGCGCCGACCACCGCCCGGGCGATCTGGTCCTCGATCGCGAAGATGTCGCCTAACGAACCGTCGAACCGCTGTGACCAGAGCTGGAAGCCGTCGGCGCCGTTGTTCAGCTGCACCCCGACCCGGATCCGGTCTCCCGCGATCCGGACGCTCCCTTCGAGCACCGACTGGACACCGAGGCGGCGGGCCTTATCCCGGACGTCGAGCCCCGCTTCCCGGATCGCGAAGGCCGACGTCCGCGACACTACCCGGAGCGACGGCACCCGGGAGAGTGAATCGAGCAGTTCCTCGGCGATCCCGTCGCAGAGATAGCCGAAGCCGTGGTCGGGGCTCAGATCGACGAGTGGTAGTACCGCGATGGTCCGGACGCCCGCCCCGATGGCGGCTTCGCCGGAGGCCAGGTTCAGGGTCCCCGGTTCTTCGATTGCCCGGCGCAGGGATGCCTCGAACTCGAGCGCGGTCGGCCGGTCGGCGGGCTCTTTCGCCAGGCTTCGCATGGTCGCCGCGACCACTCCGGGCCCCAGGCCGGGCCGCTGGAAGGACGGGACCGGCTCGGTGGCATGTCGGCTCAAGGTGGCGAAGGCGTTGGCGCCTTCGAACGGCGGGGCGCCGGTCAGCATCTCGAAGAGGACACAGCCGAGTGAGTAGACATCGGCCCGTTGATCGCTGCTGCCGAAGGCCTGCTCGGGGCTCATGTAGGTGGGGGTTCCGATCGCGAGGCCCACCGTCGTGAGCCGGGACGACTCGGGATCCGACAGGGCACGTGCCACGCCGAAGTCGGTCACCACCGCCTCGCCCGACGGCAGCATGATGTTCTCGGGTTTGATGTCGCGATGGACCACGCCGTGCGCGTGGGCGTAGGCCAGCGCCCGGGCGACGTCCCGGGCAATCCCCACGGCCTCGCGAACCGGAATCGGCCCCTGCGCGAGCCGTTCGCGCAGGGTCGGCCCGTCGACGAACGGCATGACGTAGTAGAGGAGGCCGCCGGCGTCGCCCGAGGCATAGACCGCCACGATCCGGGGGTGGGTGAGCCGGGCGGCCAACTGGATCTCCCGGGTGAACCGCTCGGCGCCCTGGACCGGGATCATTTCCGGACGGATCACCTTGATCGCCACCGGCCGGTCGTGACGGAGATCGACCGCGAGGTAGACGAGCGCCATGCCACCCCGGCCGAGCTCGCGCTCGATCCGGTAGTCGGCCGCGAGGCGGCGGCGAACATCGTCCAGTTGGTCGGTCACCTGGGAAAGGCCTGCGGATCGTTGGGCTTGATCGCGGAAGGTACCTCGCCCTGGCGCGGCGGCACAAGAAACAACCTCGGATGAGCGCCTTGCGGAACGGGCGCGACCGGAGCGACTCTTGACGAAGGAACTGGGATGGCGGGGCGAATGCCTGACGGGAGATCGATGTGCATATTGCCGACATGAACTGGATGCAGGTGGACGAGTACCTGCGCCACGACGACCGGGCGGTTCTGCCGCTGGGCAGCACCGAGCAGCACAGCTATCTGCGCCTCACGGTCGATTGCATTCTCCCCGAACGGGTGGCGGCCGACGCCGCCCTGCCGCTCGGCGTGCCGGTCTTTCCGGTCGTGCCGTATGGCGTGACGCCGTACTTCCGCGAGTTTCCCGGCTCGGTCTCACTTCGGGTGGAAACCCACCTTCGGGTCGTCGGCGACATCCTGGACAGCCTGGCCCACAGCGGCTTTCGCCGGATCCTGCTCGTGAACGGGCACGGTGGGAACAACGCGGTGCAGCCGTTCGCCCAGGAGTGGGCTGCCGATCACCCCGCGTGCCGGGTCCTCTTCCACAACTGGTGGAACGCGCCGAGGACGTGGGCCAAAGTCCAGGAGATCGATCCGGTGGCGTCGCACGGTTCGTGGATGGAAAACTTTCCGTGGACCCGTCTTCCCGGCGTGACCATACCGGATGGCGGCCGGCCCATGTCGGATCTGGCGCGGGTGCGGGCCCTCTCGCCCGTGGCCGTCCGCGAATATCTCGGCGACGGGAATTTCGGCGGGCAGTACCAGCGGTCGGACGAGGAGATGCAGGCCCTCTGGCAGGTCGCGGTGGAAGAGACGCGCGCGCTGCTTGCGGGCTCGTGGGGCGATCCCTCCTGACCGGGAGCACGCCATGCGCACGCTGATCTGGGGCGCGGGAGCCATCGGCGGCACCCTGGGCGCCTATCTCGCCCGGGCCGGCGGCGACGTCACCCTGGTCGACACGGCCGCCGACCACATCGCGGCGATCGGGCAGGGCGGCCTCCGGGTCACCGGGCCGGTCGACGAATTCACCGTGCGGGTGCCCGCCTTCACACCCGACATGCTCACCGGCGCCTGGGATGAGATCATCCTGGCCACCAAGGCCCATCATACCGGTGCGGCGGTCCGGGCCCTGCTCCCGCACCTCGGCGCCGCCGGCTATGTGGTGTCGGCGCAGAACGGCCTCAACGAACTCGAGATCGCCGAGGCGGTGGGCGCCGGGCGCACCGTGGGCGCGTTCGTCAATTTCGGCGCCGACTACCTGGAGCCCGGCGTGATCCATCATGGCGGGCATGGCGCTGTGGTCGTGGGGGAAATCGATGGCCGGATCACGTCGCGGGTCACGGCCATTCGCGAGGCATGGCACCAGTTCAGCCCCCGGGCGATGGTAACGCCCAACATCTGGGGCTATCTCTGGGGCAAGGAAGCTTACGGGGCTCTGCTCTTCGCCACCGCGCTGACCAACGAGTCCATCGCGGACGCCCTGGCACTCCCGGCCTTTCGCCCGCTCTACGTTGCCCTGGCGCGCGAAATCCTGGCGGTCGCGGCCGCGCGGTCGGTGGTGCCCGAGGCGTTCGACGGGTTCGACCCGGCCGCGTATCTCGGCACGGCACCCCCGGGCGCGGCAGAAGCGTCGCTCGATCTGCTGGTGGCCCACAACCGGCGCTCGGCCAAAACGCACAGCGGGATCTGGCGGGACCTCGCCGTCCGGAAGCGGCCCACGGAAGTGGATGCCCAGCTCGGCATTGTGGTGAGGCTGGGCGCCGAGGCCGGGATGCCGGCGCCGCTTACCGCGCGGCTCGTGACGCTGATCCACGAGATCGAACGCGGTGCCCGTCCGCAATCACTCGACACCCTCGGTGCCCTCGCCGCCGGCCACGTCCAAGGAATCGCTCCATGAACTTCGATTTCACCGGGAAGACTGCCATCGTCACCGGCGCCGCGCACGGCTTCGGGCGGGCCATCGCGGTGGCCTTTGCTCGGCGCGGCGCCCAGGTCTGGGCCTGCGACGTGCTCCCCGACGAACTGCGCGAGACCGAGGGCCTCTGCCGTGGAACCGCGGGATCGTGCCGTGCGGTGATCACCGACGTCCGCGATCCGGCGGCGGTCGAGGCCTGCGTCATCCAGGCGTCGTCGGCGTCGGGGCGAGTGGATATTCTGGTCAACAATGCGGGAGGCGTGCTGGGGCAGGTGGGCCGGCCCCTCGAGCAGGTCACACCCGATGAGTGGCGGGCGATCTTCGAGGTCAACGTCGCCGGAGCGTTCTACTTCTCCCAGGCCGTAGCGCCGGGGATGAAGGCCGCCGGGAGCGGACGGATCATCAACATCTCGAGCGGCGCCGGTTTAGGCGTCAGTCTCACCGGGATCCAGGCGTACGCCTCGGCCAAGGCGGCGCAGATCGGCCTGACCCGGCAGCTGGCTCACGAACTGGGGCCGTGGGGTATCACGGTCAACAACATCGCGCCCGGGTTCGTGCGGTCGAATCCCACCACGGAGCGACAGTGGGAATCGTACGGCGAGCAGGGCCAGCGCGAGCTGGTCGAGCGGATCGCCTTGAAACGGCTCGGCACGCCTGACGACATCGCCCACGGCGTGCTGTTCTTCGCGTCGGAGTACGCGGGCTGGATCACCGGCCAAGTGATTTCGATCGACGGCGGCAAGTGAGCGCCCCCGACGCCGTATTGGCCTGGCTCCGGAGCCACCACGACCGGATCCTCGCCCGGCTAGTCGCTTTTGCCTCGATCCCGAGTGTCAGCACCGATCCGGACCACGCTTCGGACGTGCAGCGGGCGGCTCGCTGGGTGGCCGACGAAGTCACGGCTGCGGGACCGTTTGCGGTACGGTTGATGCCCACCGGTGGGAATCCTGTCGTGTACGCGGAGTGGCTCGGCGCAACGGGGAAGCGAACTGTGCTGGTCTACGGCCACTACGACGTGCAGCCGCCCGATCCGCTCGAGAAATGGCACAGCCCGCCCTGGACGCCGACTGTCCGCAACGGCCGCCTCTACGCCCGCGGCGTATCCGACGACAAGGGGCCGATGCTGATTCCGATCGCAGTGGCCGAGGCGTTCTTCGCCGCGGCCGGGAGCCCGCCGGTCAACCTCAAGTTCCTGTTCGAGGGTGAGGAGGAAGTCGGCAGCCGCCATCTCGGAGATTTCGTCCGGAATCACCGCGACCTCCTCGCGGCAGATGTGGTCGTTTCGGCGGACGGGGCGATGTGGCGCGTCGACGAGCCCTCGCTCACCGTGGCGAGCCGAGGGCTGTGTGGACTGGAGTTGACCCTCACCGCTGCTGCGAAGGATCTCCACTCGGGCCGGCATGGCGGCGGCGTGGCCAACCCGCTCCACGCCATGGCCGCGCTGATCGCCTCGCTGCACCGCGCCGACGGCCGGGTGGCCGTCGCCGGGTTTTACGACGAGGTCCGGGAGTTGTCGAGCGACGAACGAGCCGCTCTGGCGGCGCTGCCCTACGACGAGGCCCGTTATCTCGATCAGGTCGGTGCCCCCGCGACCTTCGGCGAACTTGGCTACACGACCCTCGAGCGACAGTGGACCCGGCCCACGCTCGAACTCAACGGAATGTGGGGCGGCTATCAGGGGCCGGGCCAGAAGACCGTAATCCCGTCGGAAGCGCACGCGAAGATCACCTGCCGGCTGGTGCCCGATCAGGATCCGACCGTGGTGCTGGCTCGGGTGACGCGGCACCTCGAGGCCCGCGTCCCGCCTGGAACCCGGCTCGCGATCTCCCTGTTGGATCACGGCTCGCGCGCGGCCCATATTGCGGCGGATCATTTCGCCCTCCAAGCCGCCGCCGCCGCGCTGGAAGCGACCTATGGCGTCCGGCCGCTGATCGTGCGGATGGGCGGCACGGTGCCGATTTCCGAGCTGTTCCAATTTCACCTGGGCCTCGACACCGTCTTCTTCTCCTTCTCCACGGCGGACGAGGACTTCCACGCTCCCAACGAGTTCTTCCGGGTCCACCGACTCCATGAGGGGCTCGAGGCGTGGGCGCGCTACTGGACCATCCTTGGTGAGGCGGCCGCATGACACCGAAATCCAACCCGCCCGCGGGTTTGCAGCCCCCAGCCGGACTGGCCGCAGCCGAGGCGAGCGTCGAGGCACACAGCGCATCGCTCAAGAAGGAACTCGGCGTTCGCGATCTGGCCCTGACCCAGATCCTCTTCATCGTCGGGCTGGCCTGGATCGGCGTCGCGGGAAAGCTGGGCTCGTCGCACGTCGTCTTCTGGTTGCTGGCGATCGCGCTGTTCTACCTGCCGTCCACGGCGGTGGTGATCTATCTCAATGGCCTGATGCCGCTCGAGGGGGGCGTCTACCAGTGGGCCAAGCTCGGCCTGAATCAGGCCGCCGGGTTCATGCTGGCGTGGAATCTCTGGATTTACGTGATCGTATTTACGTCGGAGATCGGGCTCCAGGCCGCCACCTATCTCTCGTACGCGCTCGGACCGAGTGCCGCGTGGATGGCGGCCAGCACACCGTTCGTGGCGCTGGTGACGGCGGTGCTGCTTGGTCTGATGGTCATCAGTTCGACCATCGGCCTGTCAGTCGGCAAGTGGGTCCACAACACCGGTGGCGTCTTCATGCTGATGGTCTTCGGCGCGGTGCTGCTGATTCCGATCGTGGGCCTGCTGTCCGGCCGCCTGCCGGAGTACCACCCGTTCCGGACCCAGGTGCCGGACCTCACGCTCTACAACCTCAACATCCTCGGCAAGATGGGGTTCGGCGCGCTGGGCGGGTTCGAGTACATGGCCATCCTGGCTGGTGAGACGAGGTCGCCGGCTCGCTCGGTCCGCCGGTCGGTCTTCATCGCGGCGCCGATCATCGCGTTGATGTTCGTGCTGGGCACCAGCACGGTGGTGGCGTACGTCCCGCACGACGACATCGACCTGATCGGGCCGGTGGCGCAGGTGTTGAGAATCGGTTACGGACCATTCGGCTTCGCGGCGCCGCTGGTGACCTTGGCGATCCTGATGACGCTCGCCATGCGGGTGGCCCAGGCGAGCGTGGCGTTTACGGCGGTCACCAGGCTTCCCATGGTGGCTGGCTGGGACCGTCTGCTGCCGCCCTGGTTCAGCCGGCTCCATCCGACTCACAAGACGCCGGTGAACTCGATCCGGCTGGTGGGCATCTCGTCACTGCTGATCGCGGTGTTGAGCCTGATCGGCGTCGGGCATGCCGAGGCGTTTCAATTGATTTTCAACGCGAGCGGGATCTTCTACGCCATCACCTACGTGGTGATGTTCTCGATTCCGCTGTTTGGGCTGCGGAACGTGACGCCGGGGCCGCCGCTCTGGCTGCGGCTGGCGTCGTGGTCCGGCCTGTTGATGACGCTGTTGTACATCGTGCTGTCGGTGTTTCCGATCATCGCGGTGGCGAGTGTGGCCACGTTTGCTCTCAAGATCACGGCGACGATCGTGGTGATGAATCTGGTGGGGGTCGGGATTCTCCGCGCCGCGGCCCGGCGGGGTGCGGCGACATGATGGGTGTCCTCGCTATCGCCGAGGTCATTGCAATCGCCACGATCAACAGTGTCAGATTGTGACCGGGCCGATTCGGTACGGCGAAGTCGCCTGCCTGTCATTGCGCTCCTTGATCGTTGTGCTGGGTGACCAGCTCGATCCCGAAGCGGCCGCGTTCGACGGCTTCGATGCGGGCATCGACGCTGTCTGGATGGCCGAGGTGCCTGAGGAGTCGACCCAGGTGTGGTCGAGCAAACCGCGCACGGTCATGTTCCCGGCGGCAATGCGGCACTTCGCGCTGGCCCTGCAGGCCACGGCCGCCCGCTGCACTACACTCGGCTGGATGCCGCCGGCAACGGCGGCAGTCTGGGCGCGCAGTTGCAGGCCAATACCGAGCGCCTGCGGCCTGCCCGGCTGGTGATGACCGCACCGGCCGACTGGCGCGTGCTGCAGGCGATCAAGGCCGTGGCCGAGGCCAACGGTCTGCCATTGGACATCCGCAAGGACCGTCACTTCTTCTGCAGCGCCCGTGACTTCGCTGGCCATGCCAAAGGCCGCAAATCGCTGCGCATGGAGTACTTCTATCGCGAGCAGCGCAAGCGCCATGGCGTGCTGATGCGGGGCGATGAGCCTGTCGGCGGCAGTGGAACTTTGATGCCGACAATCGCGAGGCCTTCGGTGCTGGCGGTCCGGGCGACGTTCCGCCGCGCACATCGTTCGAACCCGATGCCATCACGCGCGAGGTGATCGCGCTGGTCAGTACCCGTTTCGCTAGCGCTACACGCCTTGCACGCCTTCATCAAGGAGCGCCTGCCGTTGTTCGGCCGCTACCCGAACGCGATGTGGCCGGGCGACCCGTGGCTGTACCACGCGCACCTGTCGGCCGCGCTCAACCTGAAGCTGCTGAACCCGCGCGAGGTGGTGGCCGCGGCCGAAGCGGCGTACCGCGACGGGCACGCGGCACTGGCCAGTGTCGAGGCCTTCATCCGCCAGATCCTCGGCTGGCGCGAGTACGTGCGCGGCATCTACTGGACCCAGATGCCAGAATACCTTGAGCGCAACGCACTCGACGCTCAGGAAGACCTGCCGGGGTGGTACTGGACCGGCGCCACGGACATGGCTTGCCTGCGCGATGCGCTGAGGCAGACGCTGGCACACGGCTACGCCAATCACATCCAGCGGTTGATGATCACCGGCCTGTACGCGCTGATGCTGGGCGTGCAGCCCAAGCAGGTGCATGCCTGGTACCTGGCGGTCTATGTCGACGCGGTGGAGTGGGTCGAGCTGCCGAACACTCTGGGCATGAGCCAGTACGCCGACGGCGGCGTGATGGGCAGCAAGCCCTACATCGCTACCGGCAAGTACATCCAGCGCATGAGCCCGCACTGCAGGGGGTGCCGCTAGTATCCCGCGCTGCGCAGCGGCGACAGAGCCTGCCCGTTCACCACCTTGTACTGGGACTTCCTGATGCGCCATGAAACGGCGCTGGCCCGCAACCCGCGCATGGCGCTGCAGGTGAAGAACCTGGTACGCCTGACCGATGGCGAAAAGCAGGCGGTGAAGGCCAGGGCAGCGGCGATCCGCCGTGGCGATGTCAGGGCTGAGGACTGATTGTCGTTCCCCTGGGGGGCGGCGTCCCCGGCGCCTTCTCCCGCGAGGCTCGGTATCCCCCTCGGCGCTGGCAGCGGACATCGGCCGTGGGGTTGTTCTGTCCACGGGGCGCGCCGTTGCTTCGAACGTCGGGTACCTCTCAGTGAGCCAAACTCGCGCAACACCCTCGCTCCGCTAGTACCCGAACCCGAGCCCGATGTACAACCGGTTCCCCTCGATGCTGTGCCCGATCGCCGCGGTCAGCACGTTCGCCGGACCCAGGTATGACAGCCACACGCCGCCCCCGACGCTGTTGTGCCAGCGGTCGGTGCCGGGTGTAGGTGTGGGTTCCCCCGTCATGAAGACCCGGCCCCCGTCGTAGAACACGAACACTCCCTGCTTGCCCGGAATGAAGATGAACAGGTTCGACAGATGGAGGCGGAGCTCCGCCGAGGTGTAGACCGACGCATCGCCGGCGAAACGATCGCTGCGATACCCGCGGAGATCATGGCTGGAGCCGAGATAGGCCGCTTCATAGAACGGAATCTTGCCGCTGGTGCCCCAGATCTTCTTGCCGCCCACCTGCAACGCGAGGGTCGGCTCAGTCGGCACTTTCGCGGTGAGGTAGGTGCGAGCATTGCCGTGGAGTTCGCCGAAAGCCCGGTCGATGTCGAGGACGCCGGGGACGTAGCTGCCGCCGAGTCCGAGATAGACCCCACGGGTCGCGGCCATCGGAATGTCCCGGCCGTCTCGGGTGACATCGAACCAGAGGCCGGCCTGGACGATGTGCTTGGTACCGTAGGGCCGGTCCTGGCCGATGAACCGGGCCGCGTTCATGCCCTGGTCGAGGTTGGTGCCCGAGTACTTGATCGACGGGCCCAGCGTGACGAGGGTGCGGCGGGTCAGGTACCAGCCTAACGTCGGCTTCAGGGAGACCGCCTGCTGCGTGGCCCGGTAGAAGCCCTCCGCTGCGCCAGCGTCGCGCGCGGTGTTGTTGCCGAACCCATACCAGCGAAGGACGTCCATCCCGCTGGCCCGGGCTTCGAACCCGACGAACGCTCGCGAATTGTCCCGCTGGAAGCGTCCGTCGACGTCGATGCGTCCCGTGGTGGCACCGGTCGCGAAGCCGGCGCGGTAGCTGAGGCGCGAGGCGTAGGGTTTGCGACGGAAACCGTACCAGGTCGTCACCGCGCCGAACGAGATCAGAAGACCGACGTCGGGCCCGATCGACGCCCCGCTCTGAGTCAGGGTGCGCCGGCCCCAGTCGCGGTGGGCTAGCGCCGTGGCATCGGTGGTGTCATCGAGCGGCTGGTAGGGCTTCGAGTTGATCGACCCGCCGGTTGCGACGTTGGTGCCGAGGACGTCGTAGAACCGGCTCCGCCCGTGCGCGGCCGAGTCGGCGAAAGTGTCGTTGCCTCCTCCGCCGATGACACGCACGGTCGTACCCGCCGTCCCCGGGCCATCCACCACCGCCCGATCGTCTCCGTCCCCCAGAAACACCCTGAGATCGGTGGTCTTTCGGGCGTCGAACCGGCGCCGGTAGTACGGGGCCGCGCCCGGCAAGTCCGTGACCGTGACGTCGATATGGTGCTCATCCGCGCGGGTGACCCGGACCACGTCGGCCTGGCCCGATGCGTACACGTCGACCTGGCCGACCAGCAGGTCGTAAAAGGTCCGCGCCATCGCCGGGATCGCATCGCGCCGTGCCTTCAGCGCGGCCCCAAGCCGGCGGCCGTCGATGCGAAAGAACTCCGGCGGCATGCGGCCTACGGCGGCCTCGAGGACCGAATCGGTCAGGTGGCTCTGGAGCGTCCGGGCCACTGAGTCCCACACCGGCCACTCGAGGTCGGTCAGAAACCGCCGGTCGAGATCGCTGCCGTTCCAGGTCGCGCCGACGATGGCGCCGTAGCGCGGTCCGAACCGGAGCAATTGCGGAACCTCAGGACGCACGAACGACAGGACGAGCCCGTCGAACCGGACGAATGCCTGATCGCGATCGCGCGGAATCGGCACCCATCGTTCGCCGGGCAGTGTGTCCAGGAGCGCCCACCGCCACTGCTCGGCGTGCCGGTCCCAGTCGCCCAGGAAGACGTCGGTGAGCCGTGCCACGAGGAACGCCCGCGAGTCGAGCCGGACCCGCGGGTTCTTGTCGACCCGCCGGAAGAACTCATCCGTGCTGACGATCTCCCTGGCGCCGGCGAAGCTCATGCCGTCGTCATCGGCGCCGCCGGGGCGCTCCTCGAGCATCCCGAGCAGATTCGCGAACTCGGCGCGATACTCGCCCAGGATCGGGTCGTCCGGCATCATCGCCAGGATCGGCTCGGCGTGGGGCACCCCGGCGGCGGTGAGGATCGGAGGGACGACCAGCGAGCCGCCGGGATGGCTCGAGGAGATCTGGTCCTGGAAGATCCGGTCGGCGAAGGTGTTGCGAAGGTCCTTGGGCAGCGCGATCGACGGGTCCTTGTCGAGCGACCGGAACACGTATTCCCGCCCGTCAGCACCAAGGAAGCGAAGCGTCTTGGTCTGCTGGCCTCCGCCCTTCTTGTGGGGCGTGAGACCGCCGGCGAACCCATGGAGGTCGAGCACCGCGACCCGCACCGGCGTGGTCCACAGGTCACGGTAGTGGCGGCCAAAGAAGAATCGGTAGGCCGGTCCCCTGGCGTACGACGCGCCCGGCACTACGGTCACGGAGTCGCTCGAGCCCTGGCGCTGCTGTTGCGCGGCGACGCCGCGGCCCGCGAGCATCACGAGGGCGATGGCCGCCCACCGTCCCCGCATCGTCATCGCCACGGTGTCACGGCCCTTCGTACGCCGAGGCTACCCAATCCCCTCTGGATCCCCGTCATGAATGATTACGTCGTGAGCGCGCAACCGGTCCCCAGGCAGGCTACCGGTTTCGTCGGGGCAACGGTACCGTTCAAAGGAGTGAGTTTCGGACTAGATCGGAACGGGGGCTGTCATCGGGCAAGGTCAGTGCGCCTATTTCGTTTGAGAGCCAGGATCCGGCGGTGCGCAGCGCATCCCGGTATCCGTTGGCCCCTCAGTCGGGCAGGGCGAATGCCAGGAGATGGTCCCCCAGCGTCGTCCCCATGGCGCTGTGCCCGTCGGCCGCAATCACGAGATACTGTTTGTTCCCGATCTGGTAGGTCATCGGCGTGGCCTGGCCGCCGGCAGGGAGCTTGATCTTCCAGAGCCAGCGAATCTCTCCGGTCCGAAGGTCGATCGCCGTAAGCATGCCCCAGGGCGGCTTGACGCACGGGACGCCATGCGGCGCTCCTTCAGCAAAGGATCGGTCCAACGCTATGGTCGGGGTGCCCCCGCGCTGATTTCGCGAATCAGCCGATAGATATGCTCGGCGCCCTCGTCGAAGGCCTTGATCAGTACCCGCTCGTCCTTGCCGTGGGCGCGGACATCGTTCGGATCGATGGCCACGCCCGATGCTCCGTAGGCCGGGATCCCGGCGTTCCGGAAGAAGAGCCCGTCGGTGGCGCCCGTCTCCATATATGGAATGACCGGGACCCCGGGCCACATGGCGCTGGTAACCGCTTCCGCAGCCTTGGTGAACTCCCCCGACAGGGGTGACGGCGGGCTGAGCCGCGCCTCGGACGAGCGGGTCACCCTGATCACCGTGTCCGCGAGCACTCGCCGGATCGTGGCCTCTACCGTGTCCGGCGATTCAAACGGCAGCATCCGGCAATTGACGTTGACCCGGGCCCGCTGGGGCAGCGCGTTGACCGCGTGGCCGCCGTCGAACATGGTCGCGACACAGGTCGTGCGCAGCATGGCGTTGAAAAACGCCGACGTGGAGAGCCGCTCGGCCGCGGCGGCGTCGGGCGTGGGACCCAACACGGCCCGCATGTCGGCCGCGGTCTGGCCGGTCTCGAGCGTGGCGCTTTGGGCAAAGAACGCCCGGGTCAGCTCACTCATGTGGACCGGGAACCGGAAGGCGCCGAGCCGGGTCAGGCCGGCCGACATCCGGACGATGGCGTTCTCCGGCACCGGGAGCGAGCTGTGCCCGCCGGGGTTGGTCACCTCGAGCTGAAAATTGAACGCCACCTTCTCTGCCACCTGAACCAGCCGGGTATGCACTTTGTCGCCCTGGAGCCCGGGGTCGCCGGCATCGGTGTTGAGCACCCAGGCCGCGGATTTGAACTCGGGCCGGTTGGCCAGGAGCCAGGCGACGCCGTTGTAGTCGCCGCCGCTCTCTTCGCCGGCGGTGAGGGCCAGGAGCAAATCGCGGTCGGGCCGGAAGTTCTCCTGCTTCATCCGGAGCAGCGCGGCCACCAGCGTCGCGGCGCCGTCCTTGATATCGCTGGTGCCGCGGCCGTAGAAGTAGCCGTCCTTCTCGGTGAAGGCCTGGGGGTCCCAGGTCCAGTCTTCGCGCCGGGCTTCGACCACATCGAGATGCGCCAGCAGGACGACTGGCTTCCGGGCGCCGGTCCCCCGATAGTGGACGATCAGGTTGTGATTCTTGGAACCGGCTGGGCCAATCACCTCCACGTCGGCAGCTGGGAACCCGGCGGCCAGGAACCGCTTCCGCAGGGCCTCCGCCGCGACCGTGGTGCTGCCGGTCGAGTGGGTGGTGTTGATCTCGATCAGTTCCTTGAAGATGGCGCGGGCGCTGGCCTGGTAGGGGGTCGGGTTCTGGGCAGCGGCGGCGCTGACGACGGAAACCGAGGCGAGGCAGAACAGGAGGGATCTGGTCATGGGTGAATACTGCACCCCAATTCCTCCCTGGGCCAGGTCACACCGGCTGGTCGCCGGCGATGGTGATCCGCTGCATGTGGCGGCGATGGCCGTGGTAGTCGTTCAGGGCAAAATGCTGCGTCACGCGGTTGTCCCAGAACGCCACTGCCCCCGGCGACCACCGGAACCGGCAGGTGAACTCGGGCCGGACGCTTTGGGCAAACAGGAACTGGAGGAGTCCGCTGCTCTCCGACTCGCTCATGTCGGCGAAGCGGGTCGTGAACCCCTGGTTGATGAAGAGGCACTTCCGGCCGGTTTCCGGATGGGTCCGTACGGCCGGGTGCTCCACCGCCTTCGGCACGTTCCCTTCGGTCCTGATCTTCATCGACCGGAGCTGCGATCGGTAGAGTTGCGCCACACCGCCCCCGCCGAAGGCCTCTTCGGCGCTGTGCACGGCCTTGAGGGAACTGAGCAGTCGCTGGAGCCCGGGTGAGAGCGTCTCGTAGGCGAGATACTGGTTGGCCCACAGGGTATCGCCGCCGCAGGGCGGGATGTCTTTCCCGTAGAGGATGGTGCCCATCGACGGGCGCTCGCGGAAGGTGACGTCGGTGTGCCAGTCTCCGCCGAAGTTGAAGCCGCCCTCATCGGCTTCCTTGATCAGTTCGAGGACCTCGGGGTGGTCCGTCATGCCCTCGACGAACTCGTGTCCTTCGAGAGGGCCGAACCGGTTGCCGAAGACCACCAGCTGGGCCGGGGAAAGCGACTGCCCGGGGAAGAAGATCACCAGATGGTCGAGCAGCGACCGCCGGACGGCGGCGATCGTGTCGTCGGCGAGCGGCTGGGCAAGATCGACCCCGTGGATCTCGGCGCCAAGGGCTCCGGCAATCGGGCGGATGTCGAGCAGGGCGGACATCATCGGACCACGTTTCGGTTGAGGGTCTCGAAGAAATGTGAAGGACCAATGGGTTCAGTGGTTGGCAGGCGCCGCGCCGAGTGGTACGAACCGCCCATCGTCGATGACTCCGCCGCGAACCCGGTAGACCACGAACCCCGACGGCATCGTGAGTCCCGAACCCTCGCTTGGCCCCACCACGGCCGCCGTCTGGTAGAACCGGGTCGGCACCCCTTCATATCGCAGCTGTTCCCGCACGTGCATGTGCCCGCCCAGCGCCATGGGGTACGGATGGCCGGCCCGGATCCGGGCGATGATCTCACCGGCGTTCTGCACGGTGTGACGGAACGCGGCCTTGCCACGAATGGTGATCACCGACGGGGCCGGCGGGCCGTCCATGTATCCGTTGATCGTTTCCACGGCCGTGAAGAACGGGATGTGGTTGAAGGTGACCACCGGCGTCCGGGCCGGCACGACGGCCAGATCGCGGACCAGCCATTCCGCCTGCACGCTGTCGACGTGACCGTAGTACGACTGGTCCTCGATGTCGACGCTGTTGAGGCCGACGAAATGGACGCCGCCATAGTTGAACGAGTAGTAGTCGGGGCCGCGATAGTGATGGTACATTGCCCGGCCGTAGAAGGGATGACCGGCGCTGACGTGCGACTTGTCGCGCTCGATCCCGAAGTTCTCGTGGTTGCCCGGTACAGTGAACAACGGGACGGTGAACTTGGCGGCTTCGGCCTGGAAGAGGTCGTAGTAGCCGGTAGCCTCGGCCTCCGGTACCCGGAGGGCGTCGCGCACCAGGTCGCCAGTGATGATGGTGAACGCCGGCTTGAGGGAGTCGACCAGGGCGCGCAGCCGTTGGGTCCGTTCGCGGCTCGCCGGACTGATGTGCGTGTCAGAGGCGTGGACGAACGTGAACTGGGCGGGCACCGGGATCTTGATCAGCGGGAATTCAACCGGGCCAGCGCTGCCGTCGACGGCTTTCCAGAAGGGCCCGGCCGCACGGTATCCGGTGGGGACGCTGACGAAGACGATCCCGTGGCCGGCCGAACCGGCGATCTGGAACACGCCATCGGGCCCGGTCACGACAACCTGGACCTGATCGGATACCGCGACCCCGGCGATGCCGGGCTCGCCGGGGTCGCGACGTCCGTTGCCGTTGGTGTCACGGTAGACGACCCCAGCCACGTCGGCGGCCACGGCCACCGAGACCGGCGCCACGAGAAGACCCAGGACCAGAGCGGATCGAATTGCCAACGACATCAGGCCCTCCTCAGGCCGGAGCGGTCTTCTTCTGCGCGGAGCCGACCCATTCGGCCACCACATGGGGCCCCGACTGGGCCTCGCTCTCGAGCCCGACTGCGAACCGCAGCACCGCGCGGGCGCCGCGGTCGTCCACTTCGAGCAGCGTGATCCGGGCCCGCAGGGCAGTCCCCGTCAGGACCGGCCGGACGAAGCGGATCTTGTTGAAGCCGTAGTTCATCACCATCGCGACATCGTCGAGCGGCTTCTGGGCCGGGTGGCGCATGAACCAGGTGAAATGGCTCAGGAGGAGAAATCCCTGGACGATGGTGCCGCCCCAGGGCGTATGGGTCTTCGACCAGGCGACGTCGTTGTGAAACGGGTCGGCATCGCCGGTGAGGGCGGCGTGGGCGTCCACCATGTCCTGGGTGATCACCCGCCAGTCCGAAACCCGCTCCGCGCCGATCCGGGTTTTGAGTTGCGCCAGTGTCGCCATCGGCATGATCCTCTGATGGGATTGTTCCCGGGTCGGGGCCCGGCAGTCCACGAAAGGTACCGGCCCCGGCTAATTTCCCGCCATGACGCGTCGTTCGGTGGGTTGGTGGCTGGCCATCTGGGCCGCCATGGTGCTGCTGCTGGTCGTGATCGGCGGGATTACCCGTCTCACCGATTCCGGGCTGTCGATCACCGAATGGCGCCCGATTTCGGGCGCCCTGCCGCCGCTCACCGAGGCGGCCTGGAACGAGGAATTTACCAAATACCGCCAGATTCCCGAGTATCGGCTGGTGTATCCCGACATGACGCTGGACGGGTTCAAGCGGATATACCTCTGGGAATTCGTCCACCGCCTGTGGGCCCGGCTGGTCGGCGCGGCGCTGCTGATTCCGCTGATCGCCTTCTGGATGAAGGGAGCGATTGCCCGTCCGCTCCGGAGCCGGCTGGTGGTCCTGCTCCTTCTGATGGCCGGCCAGGGAGCGTTAGGCTGGTACATGGTGCGGAGCGGGCTCTCGGCCCGGGTGGACGTGAGCCAGTACCGGCTGGCGGCTCACCTGTCGCTCGCACTGGTGATCTACGCGACCGCGGTCTGGACGGCGGCGGATGTGCTTTGGGGCGCCCCCAAGCTGGCCGGCTCGGGGCGGTTCCGCCGCGGGGTCACGATCTGGACCGGCATGGTGTTTCTCACGGCGGTGGCGGGGGCGTTCGTCGCGGGGTTGCGGGCGGGGAAGGTGTTCAACGAGTTCCCGCTGATGGCCGGGCACTTCATTCCGCCCGGCTACTGGAACTCGGCGCTCGGCTGGGCCAACCTCTTCGACAACGTCGCCACGGTGCAATTCCACCATCGGTGGCTTGGAGTGTCCACGGCACTCATTGCGTTGGGGATTGCCGTGACGGGCGCCCGTTCGCTGCCGGCGGGCCGAGTCCGGACGCTGGCGCAACTCGCCGGCCTCATGGCCATCGTTCAGGTGACCGTCGGTATCGTGACCCTGCTCGGTTCGGTCCCGATTCCCCCCGCGGCCGCTCACCAGGCCGGGGCGGTACTGCTCTTGACGCTCGGCCTCCTCATCCGCCACGAAGCTTGACGGCCGCCTTCTCTCTGGCTTCGGCGGTGAATCCCCCGGTCTGAGGCACACCCACCCAGTTGTCGGGGCGGGGAATACCGAACAGCCAGAGAATGGTGGCCGCCGTATCCATGGTGTGCACGGTATCCGTCAGCGTGCCGCCCGCCTGAACCCCTTCGCCCCAGACAATCCATGGGATCGTCATGTCCTGCGGGTCGGAGGTGCCGTGGCTCTTCTCGTGGCCGCCGTGATCCCCGGTCACGATCATCGTGTAGTGGCCGGCGCCGAAGCTCTGGTCCGCGGCCGCCATGACCCGTGCGACCCCCAGGTCGGCCATGCCGACCGCGCGGAGGTACCCCGGACCCATCCAGCCGGCGCCGTGACCGAGGTAGTCCGGCTCACCGAGGTGGACGAAGAGCAGGTTGGGATGGCTCTCGGCCAGCAGGCGTTCGATCCGGGGCATGGTGCGAGCCATGGTCCAGCTGGGCTGGCGGAAGCCGGGCAGCTCATCGTGGTCGAGCGATCCCTTCCGCTCGAGATAATGAAATTTCGATTTCGCGAAGAACGCCGCCGTGCTGAATCCGGCGGCGTGGACGATATCGAACACCGTCGGCACACCGATGGTTCCCGAGGGTTCCACCTCATCAGAGTTCCAAGTCACCCCGTGCTGGGCGGGGGTGAGCCCGGTCAGCATCGACGTATGGGACGGCAGTGTAGTGCTGGGCAGGATGGTCTGCGCAATCCGGGCCGCGGTGCCTTCATGGATGAGGCGCTGGAGCGTGACGTCTTCATCGGTGATCGCATCCGGGCGCAGGCCGTCGATCGAAATCACGACCACGTGGTCGGTCACGGCGCCGGATGGGGGAGGCCGGTTGGGCTTCGGCGCCGCAGCGGCTGTTTTGGTCGCGCATCCGCTCTGGACGAGTACGATCAGCAGGCCGCAGGCCGAGAGTGCCGGACTTCTGATGGGGTGCCTTGGTTGGAGGAAGCACCCGTAGGATACGCGGGCCCGCTGCCTCGGACCAGAGGCCGCGTTCGTTCAATGAAGCCGGCGTGGGAGATAGTCCCGGGCCGGCCGGAGTTGGCCGGAGACCACGACGGACTCGATCCGGCGGGTGTTCCCGATGTCGGCGAGAGGGTCCGCGCCGAGGATGACCAGATCGGCGCGCTTCCCGCGCTCGACCGTGCCGAATTCCGAAATTGCGCCGAGTGACATGGCGCCGTTGCGGGTGGCCATTCGGATGACTTCGGCGGGCGGAATGCCCGCGGCCACGAAGAGTTCCAGTTCCCGACCGTAGTACCAGGGGTTGGCGGCGTCGGTGCCGATGGTGAGCAGGACCCCCGCCTGATAGAGGCGACGGACCAGCTCCAGCATCCGGGGGAGTTGATCCTGTGCCGCGCGGAAGTCCGCCGG
>JANMXA010000028.1:0-5106 GCA_031394255.1 Gemmatimonadota bacterium | reverse complement strand
CCGCCGATCTGGGGAATCGTCACGTGCGACTCGTCGATCACCCCGAGGAAATCGGCCGGGAAGTAGTCGAGGAGACAGGCCGGCCGCTCGCCGGACAGACGACCACTCAACAGCCGGGAATAGTTCTCGATGCCAGGACAGGTACCGATCTCGAGCAGCATGTCAATATCGAAATTGGTGCGCGACTCGAGCCGCTGGGCCTCGAGCAGCCGTCCGGTGGCCCGGAATTCCGCCAGCCGTTCGGCCAGTTCGGTGCGAATCAGCCGAACCGCCCGCTCGACCATCGGTCGCTCGGTCACGTACTGGGTCGCGGGCCAGATGGCACACTGGTCGAGCTGAGCGATGGTCTTGCCGGTGAGCGGATGGATCTTGGAAATCCGCTCAATGGTGTCGCCCCAGAGCTCGACCCGGACGGCTTGCTCCTCGTAGGCCGGAAAGATCTCCACCGTGTCGCCCCGGACCCGGAAGGTGCCAGGGTCGAACGAGACGTCGTTCCGGTTGTATTGGATCGCCACCAGGTCGGCCAGAATCGAATCGCGGCCGCGCTCCTGCCCCGTGGCCAGCGTGAACATGTTGCGGCGGTAGGTCGCCGGATCGCCCAGGCCGTAGATCGCGCTCACCGTGGCTACGATCACCACGTCGTCCCGTTCCATCAGGCTTGACGTCGCCCGCAACCGCAGCGACTCGATGTCTTCGTTGATCGCCGCATCCTTCTCGATGTAGAGATCGGTCGACGGAACGTAGGCCTCGGGCTGGTAGTAGTCGTAGTACGAGACGAAGTACTCGACGGCATTGTTGGGCAGGAACTGCTTCATCTCGCCGTAGAGCTGGGCGGCCAGGGTCTTGTTGTGAGAGAGGATCAGGGTCGGCTTGCCGTAGTTGGCGATGACATGCGCCAGCGTCAACGTCTTCCCCGAGCCCGTGACGCCGAGCAGCGTCTGGAACTTCTCGCCTGCAACCAGGCCGGCCGTGAGCGCGGCGATTGCGGCGGGCTGGTCACCCGCCGGTTCAAACGGAGCCTGGACCTGAAAGCGTGGCATAAGGGCGGGAAAACTATGTCGGTTTTTGTTCGGGGTCCAGTCCCCGAGTTCTCACGGGGAGCCCACGGTCCTACTCAGCGCCACTGAAGGATCGCTTTCCACCGCGATGGCGTAACCGGCATCACCGACAACCGGGCGATCCGCACCAGCTCCCAGTCCGCGAAACGTTCGTCGCCCTTGACCTCGGCCAACGTGACCGGGCGCGCCACGCGCCTGACCGGGACCAGGTCGACCACCACGAACTTCGGATCCGATTGCGTCGGATCGGGATAGGCGGCCCGAGCAACGCGCGCGATCCCGACGATCCGCTTCTCGGCGCCGGTGTGATAGATGAAACACTCGTCGCCGGCCGTCATGGCCCGAAGGTGTTTCAGCGCGACGGGGTTGGCGACGCCGTCCCACACCCCTTTGCCATCCCGTTCGAGATCGTCGTACGCGTAGGTCGACGGCTCGGTCTTGAGCAACCAGTAGTTCGCCATGCAAGCTCCGGAATGAACGTCAGCCGGCGGGGATTTCGCGCCGGTCCACCGAGACCACACCTTTGACGCGCCGGATGACCCGGAGCACCTTGGCCAGGTGAGTGAGGTTGTCGACTTCGACGAACAGGGTACCGAAGGCCCCGCCGTCCTTGGTGTGCAGATCCGCCCGGCGGATGTTCGTCCCGGTCTGGCTCACGGCCTGGAGAATGTCGGCATAGAGGCCACGGCGGTCCTCGGCGTTGAGCACCAGCCGGACCGCAAACGACTCGCCCTCCTGTTCCTGCCAGTCGACTTCGACCCGGCGGTCGCCTTCCTGGAGGTTGAGGAGATTGGGGCAGTCGGCTCGATGAATCGAGATACCTCGCCCCTGGGTGACGTAGCCCACGACGGTGTCGCCGGGGACGGGCTGGCAGCACTGGGCGTAGCGAACCAGCAGTCCGTCGACTCCCTGGATCTTGATGCCCCGTCCGAGCCGGATCCGGTTCAACATCCGGCCGAAGACCGTCGGTTTCGGCTCGCGGAGATCCTCCTCGGTCAGATCCGGATAGAGGGCCTGCATCACCTGGCCGATCGCGAGATCGCCCCGCCCGATTGACGCCTCGAGCGCCCGCCCGCTCTCGAGGCCCAGCACCCGCGCCGCCCGGTCGAGCGCGGCCCCCTGAGGCGAGTCGAGCCGGCGCCGCTTGACCTCCCGGGCCAGAATGTCACGGCCAAGGCCGACGCTGACCGTCTCCTCTTCGTGGCGCACCCACTGCTTGATCTTCTGCCTGGCCCGCCCGGTCCGGACGTGCGAGAGCCAGTCCCGGCTCGGCTTGGCGTTAGGCGATGTCAGGATCTCGACCGTGTCGCCGTTCTTGATCTCCCGGTGGAGCGGCGCGATCCGGCCGTTGATCTTCGCCCCCTGGCACCGCAGGCCGACCTCCGTGTGAACATGGAAGGCGAAGTCGATCGCGGTGGCACCTTTGGGCAGCTGCTTGACGTCGCCTTCCGGCGTGAACACGAAGATCTCGTCCTGATAGAGATCGAGCTTGAGGAATTCGAGAAATTCTTCCTGGGTATGCACGTCCTGCTGCAGCTCGAGGAGCTGACGGAACCACTCGAAGTGCTGGTCGAGCTCGTCCCGCCCCGACCGGTCCGCCTTGTAGAGCCAGTGTGCCGCGATACCAAACTCCGCCGTCCGGTGCATTTCCGGCGTCCGGATCTGGACCTCGTAGAGCTGGCCGTTCGGGCCGAAGACGGTGGTATGGAGCGACTGATACCCGTTCGACTTCGGGGAGGCGATGTAGTCCTTGATCCGCTCCTGGACCGGCGTCCAGCTGTGATGAATCACCCCGAGGACGTGGTAACACGACGGCACGGTATCGACGATAATCCGCAGCGCCATCATGTCGTAGACTTGCTCGAACGGGGTCCCGCGCTTTCGCATCTTCTGATAGATCGACCACAGATGCTTGGGCCGGCCGGTCACATCCGCGCCGTTGATGCCGCCCTGGACGAGCTCGTCCGTCAGGGGGTGCTGAAATGCGTCGATCATCGCCTCCCGCTCGGCCCGTTTGGCGGCGACCTGGCCGGCCAGGGTCGAATACTCCTCGGGCTCAAGGAACTTGAAGGCGAGGTCCTCGAGTTCGGCCTTGGCCTTGGCCATCCCGAACCGGTGAGCGAGTGGCGCGTAGATCTCGCGGGTTTCCGTGGCGATCCGTTCGCGCCGCTCGGGCGGGAGATGTTCGAGCGTACGCATGTTGTGGAGCCGGTCGGCCAGCTTGATGATGATGACCCGGGCATCCTTGGCAATCGAGAGCAGGAGTTTCCGGTAGTTCTCGACCTGTTCGTCGGCCCGCGACCGGAAGGTGAGGTGCGAGATTTTTGTGAGGCCGTCCACCAGCCCCGCCACCTCGGCCCCGAACTCCGTCGCCAGGTCGTCGACGCCGATCTCCGAGTCCTCGACGACGTCGTGCAGCAGCGCGGCCGCCACGGAGGTCGAGTCAAGGAGTTGCCCCACCAGAATGGTGGCCACCGCAATGCTGTGAGAGACGAATTCCTCACCGGACATCCGCGTCTGCCCCCGGTGGGCCGACGCGCTGAACGCCAGCGCCCGCTCGATCAGAGCCACGTCCAGCCGGTCCGCGTGGCGAGCAAGCGCCGCGCGGAATTCACTGACGGGATCGAGCGCAGTTCCGGTCACAGAAGCCCCTGGGTGGCAAAGCTGATCCACCGGTCGCCCGCCACGATCACGTGGTCGAGCACCGGAATTCCCAACAACCCGCCGGCGGCCACCAGTTGCCCGGTCACCGCCCGATCCTCGGGCGACGGCGTCGGGTCGCCGCTCGGATGATTGTGCACGACAATGATGCCCGCAGCCGCCTCGGCGATGGCCGGCCGGAACACCTCCCGGGGATGCACCAGCGATCCGTTCAACACCCCCCGGGACACGAGGACCTCGCGCAGGACATCCCGCTGGATCGACAAGGCGAGCAGGTGGAATTCCTCCACCTCGAGATCCCTGAGCCGGTCGCCCATCAGCCGGACGACATCCTCCGGACGCCCGATCCGGGGCTGCGGAGGCCGCTCCTCCCGGGCCAGCCGCCGGCCCAGTTCCAGGGCCGCCTTGAGACGGGCCGCCTTCGCGGCCCCAACTCCCGCCACCCGCCGGAGCTCCCCATCCGGGTGCCGTACCAGTTTCCGGAGCGAGCCGCCCGCCGCAGCGTGCACCGCGCGGGCAACCGCCTCGACGTTCTGCCCCGATCGGCCCGTCCCTAACAGAATGGCCAGCAATTCGACTGTCGTCAATGCGGCGGGACCATGCCGGAGCAGGCGCTCCCGCGGGCGGTCGCCGGCCGGCCAGGGGAAGGCATCGGTTGGCATCACCCAACATCTCTGGGCCGGCCGTACGGCGCTAACCCGATTTACGCGAGCTGAAGCAATATCCCGCCTGAAAAAGGGCCGCGCGGACGCTCACCTCGAGCACCCGCGCGGCCTCGACCCACCCCTGCGTTTCTAGGCGCCCACGCCGTGGCACTTCTTGTACTTCTTGCCCGATCCGCACGGGCAGGGATCGTTCCGGCCGACCACCGGCACGTTCCCGCTCGTCGGTGCGCCGATCCGACCGACGCTGCTCTGGACCACCGGCGCGGGCGCCGGCAATGGGGCCGCCGAGCGAGTCGGCTCGGCAAACAGATCATCCGTCGAATCCACCCTCGGCGGCGGCGGAGCGATCGGCCGACGAGGCAGCGGGGGTGGCGCCGACGGCTCGGCACTGACCTGGACCTTGAGGTACCGATCGGCGAACGAGGCCCGGAGGTCTCTCATCAGGTCCTCGAACATCTCGAACGCTTCCTTCTTGTACTCGACCAGCGGGTCCTTCTGGCCGTAGGCCCGGTACTGGATCGCATTCCGGAGCTGGTCGAGGTCGTAGAGGTGGTCTTTCCACTTCTCGTCGATCACGCTCAGGGTGACCTGCGACAGGACCTGCTGGTCCACATCCGGCACCCCGATCGCCCGGCCGAATTCCTTCAGGTACTCCACTTTCCTGACGAAGGACGCCTCGCCTTCGGCCTTCACAGCCGCCACCATTTTTTCCTTGTTCGGGG
>JANMXA010000027.1:0-17790 GCA_031394255.1 Gemmatimonadota bacterium | reverse complement strand
CCTGACCGCACCCCGCCCGGGGACGGGATTCCGTCCGCGGACGGCACTCCGTCCGAGGGCCGTTTTCCGTAAGGGCGGCCTTACGGCCGCCCTTACGGGGATCGTCGAATTACAGGGATTGTTGCCATGACGAAAGATCTCGATTGGGGGAAGATCTACCGCCTCGCGAACGTTTCGCGGCTGCTCGATCATATCGAGGAGACCCGTCTCGTTCCCGAGAAGAAGGTCGCCTACCAGTTCACCGCCAGGGGCCACGACGTGCCCCAGGTCATTCTGGGTCAGTTCCTGAATCACGCCCATGACGCGGTCAGCGCCTACTACCGTTCCCGGCCGCTGCTCCTGACACTCGGCCTCTCGATCCCCGACGCATTCGCCGGGCCGATGGGCAAGTCGGGCGGCTTCAGCGACGGCCGCGACATCGGCGTCGTCTGCAACCTCCCCGGTGAGCACGGCCCCGTGGTACTCCCGATGTCGGGGGACGTGGGTTCCCAGTACACCCCCTGTGCCGGCTGGGCTCAGGCGATCACCTATCATCGCGACGTACTGGGTGACGCCTCCTACCAGGGCGCCATCGGCTGCGTTCTCGGCGGCGACGCCAGTGTCGCGACCAGCGGCTTCTGGTCGGCCCTCACCATCGCCACCACGCTCAAGCTGCCGATGCTGTTCTACATCGAAGACAACGGCTACGGCATCTCGGTCCCCTCGACACTCCAGACGCCGGGCGCCAACATCGTCGACAATCTGGCCTCGTTCAAGAATCTCCGGCTCTCCCAGGGCGACGGCACCAACCCGGCCGAGGCCTCGACCCTGTTCGCCGAGGCCGTGGAGTACGTCCGCGCCGGCCATGGCACCGCAATGGTTCGCCTGACGGTGCCTCGACTCTCGGGTCACTCCGGCCAGGACACCCAGGCCTACAAGCCTGCCAATCTCCTCGATCGCGAACGCGCCAACGATCCCCTGCCCAAACTCCGCGCGTTTCTGGCCGCCGGCATTCTCTCCGAGGCCGAACTCCTCCGGATCGAGGCCCAGGCCGCCACGGATGTCGACCAGGGACTCGCCGAGGCCCTTGCCCGGCCCGAACCGGATACCGCCACCGTCCTGCGCCACCGTTTTACCGAACACCGGGCGGATGGCTCACTCGAGCTCCAGTTGCGGGGCGGCATCCTGCCGTCCGGCCACCTGTTCCCCCCGTCGAGCAGCGAGACAAAACCGGAAGGGGCCCGGATCAACCTGTTGACCGCCGTGCGGAAGGCGCTCGAGTCGGAACTCCGGACCAATCCGAAGCTGCTGCTCTTCGGGGAAGATGTGGGCGCCAAGGGCGGGGTCCACGCGGCCACGATCGGGCTTCAGGAAGCGTTCGGCGACCAACGGGTCTTCGACACCAGTCTCTCGGAAGAAGGGATCATTGGCCGCGCGGTGGGCATGGCCATCGCGGGCCTGATGCCGGTGGCGGAGATCCAGTTCCGGAAGTACGCCGACCCGGCCACCGAGCAGCTCAACAACTGCGGCACCATCCGCTGGCGCACCAACAACCGGTTCGCCGCCCCGATCGTGGTCCGGATGCCCGGCGGCTATGCCCCCAAGTGCGGCGACCCGTGGCACAGCGTCTGTGGCGAGGTCCTCTGGGCTCACGCCACCGGCTGGCAGGTGGCGCTCCCGTCCAACGCCGAAGACGCCGTGGGTCTGATCCGGACCGCCATGCGGAGCAACGAGCCCACCATCTTCTTTGAACACCGAGCGCTGCTCGACGGGACCTGGGCCCGCCGCCCCTATCCCGGTGACGAGTTCGTGGTTCCGTTCGGCGAGGCGCGCACCATCGTCGACGGCGACAAACTGACCTGCGTCACCTGGGGCGCGATGGTGGAGCGCTGCGAGGCGGCCGCGAAGAAGAGCGGCTATGCCGTCCACGTGCTCGATCTCCGCACCATCGCGCCGTGGGACAAGGCCGCGGTCCTCGCGTCCGTCAAGAAGACCCGCCGCTGCTTGATCGTTCACGAAGACACGATCACCGCGGGCTTCGGCGCCGAGGTGAGCGCGACGGTGGCGCAGGAAGCCTTCCTGTCGCTGGACGCCCCGGTCAAGCGGATGGCGATCCCCGACGTCCCCACACCGTACAACGTGGCGCTCATGAACGCCGTGCTCCCGAAGGTGGACGACATCGCCGACACGATGGCGGAGTTGATCGAATTCTGATCCGCCGCGCGGCCGGCGCCCCTTCGCCTTGCCGCCCCGATCACCAGCTGGGACAAGGCCATCCCGTTGGGCAACGGCCTCCTGGGTGGCCTGCTGTGGGGCGGAGGCCGCACCATCAACCTCTCTCTCGACCGCGGCGACCCCTGGGACCTCCGCCCCGCGGCCCCGTTCGGACAGAACGGCTACACCTGGCCCGACCTCCTCCGCCTGGTGAAGGAGGGCAAGGAGGACTCGCTCCACCACGGTTCGACGAGCCGTACGACAACATCCCCCACCCGACCAAGATTCCGGCCGGCCGGATTGTCATCACACTGGACTCCGCGACCAGCGCCACGGCGTTCGCCCTCGACCCCGCCACCGCCGAGGGAACGGTCACGCTGACGCGTGGAGCCATCCGCGGCTTCTTCAGCGCTGCGGCCCCCGTGGCGCTGTTCCGGCTTCCGGCCGGCGCACGGGTCTCGATCCAGGGCCCGGCATCCCTCGAGAAGCTGGGTATCCGGTGGGCACGTCCCACCGCACCGGCGCTCTCCAATGGTTCATCCAGGACGCCGCGCTCGGCCTCCGCTACGTGGTCGCCGCCGGCGAACGCACCAATGGCGCCGAGCGCCTGCTGGCCGTGACGGTCACCAGCACCACCGACGGCCACGACCCAGTCGCCCTCGCCCGCCGGCAAATCGAGCAGGCGCTCAGCCACGGCTATGATGCCCGATGAAGGCCTGGCTCACCAGTCCGTCCAACTTCGACGTCGCGCTGATCCGCTGGCTCTTCGGGGCCCTCGACGAGACCGCCACCGCCCTCGGCAACGCCGCCGAGGCCCGGCGCTGGCGCGGCGTCAGGGCGTCGCTCCCGGAACTCAGTGCCGACTCGACCGGCTCGCTCGGCTTCACCGCCGAGTTGCTCTACGCCGAGTCGCACCGCCACTTCTCCCATGCAATGGCCATCCACCCGCTCGGCCTTCTCTCGCCGGACGATCCGACGGCGGCCCGGATCATCAACCGGACCCTCGACCGGATCGAACAGTTCGGCCCCGATTGGTGGTGCGGCTACAGCTATTCATGGTTCAGCGCCATGCTGGCCCGCGCCAGCCGCGGCGAAGAGGCGCTCGGCTACCTCGAGATCTACCGCAAGGCGTTCCTGCTGCGGAACGGTTTCCACGACAATGGCGACCAGACCAAATCCGGCTATTCGAAGATGACCTACCGACCGTTCACGCTGGAGGGAAATTTCCAGGCGCTCGAGGCCGCGGAAGAGATGCTGCTGCAGAGCTGGGGTGGCGGTGGAACCGCACCGGCCTTCGTCTGATTGGGCGAGACTACATGATTCGATTGGCCCCGGGCGAGCGCCTGGTCGGACGGCGCTGACCCTTACTGCGCCTCGGCCAGAGTGACGTCGGCGGCGCCTTCGTCGTCGTAGGTCACGACGACTTTCCAGGGACGGCAGCAGACCTCGCAATCCTCGACGTAATCCTGCTGCGTGCCGCCGGCCGGATCGAGCACGATCTCCACGGTCTCGCCACAATACGGACAGACGACCTCGGCCGCCGTCTGGAATTCCCCATCCCCGGTCTCTTCAATCTCGGGCAGATCTTCATCTTCGTCGCGCATCGGCTGCTTTCGCGGTAATTAGATCGGTGACTCTGGACCCCCACTCTAGTATCCTTGGGCCCGGTTAGATAGCCCATGACTCAATCCACGACGTACGACCTCGATCAAGCCCTGGTTCGCCTGGGCTATGAGGCGTTTCGCCCCGGTCAACGGGAAGCCGTGGAGACGATCATCTCGCTGGGCCGGCTGCTACTGGTGGCGCCGACCGGCGGCGGCAAGAGCCTCACCTATCAGTTGCCGGCTACGGTACTTGGCGGCACCTCGCTGGTCATCTCGCCGCTGGTTTCCCTCATGAACGACCAGGTCTCCGCCCTGACTGAACGCGGGGTCGCGGCCACGTTCCTCGCCGCCACCCTGCCCGGCGACGAGATGCGGCGCCGGATGACTTCTCTTGCCCGAGGCGAGTACTCGATCGCCTACGTCGCGCCGGAGCGGCTGGCCTTCCCCGGGTTCCGGGGCCTCGCCCGCGACCTGGCCTGTCCGCTCATCGCCATCGACGAAGCGCATTGCATCTCCGAGTGGGGCCACGACTTCCGGCCCGATTACCTCCAGATCGGCGATCTGCTCTCCGACCTGAACGGCGCCCGGGTCCTCGCCTGCACCGCCACCGCCACGCCGGTGGTCCGGGACGAGATTCTGGTCCGCCTGGGCCTCCCGGCCGACACCCCGCAGCTGGTTCGCGGCTTTGCCCGCCCCAACCTGGGACTTCGGGTGCGCGATGTCCGGTCCGCCGCCGAAACCACGCGCGTGGTCGACCAGGCGCTGGCCGAAGCGATCGGAGGCCCCAAGCAGGGCCGGGGCACCGCCATCGTCTACGCCCCGACCCGGCGCCAGACCGAGGAGGAGGCCGAGCGGCTGGCCGAGGCCGGCTGGCGGTCGGCCGCGTATCACGCGGGACTGAGCGGTCCGACCCGGGAAAAGGCCCAGCAGCGGTTCCGCGACGGGAAGCTCGACCTGATCGTCGCCACCAACGCGTTCGGCATGGGTATCGACCGGAGCGATGTCAGGGCGGTGATCCACCTGGCCGCGCCGGGCTCGATCGAGGCCTATTACCAGGAAGTGGGTCGCGCCGGCCGCGATGGCGCCGACGCCGTCGGTGTGCTCTGCACCAGCCCAGCCGATCTGCCGCTCCGCCGCCGCCTGCTCGAGATGCCGAGCGAGGGCGTCACCCCCGATCCGGTTCGGGTCCAGTACCGCTGGTCGCTCTTCCTCGAATTGATGCGCTGGGCCGAGGGGGGCACCTGCCGGCACGACGCGATTCTCCGTTACTTCGGCGACGAAGCGGAGGCCCTCTCCGGCTGCGGCCGTTGCGACAACTGCACCGCCCTCGATGCCTCGACCGACAACGATCCCGCCGAGACCGCCATCATGGTGCGGAAGGCGCTGAGCGCGGTGGCCCGGACCCACCGGCGTTTCGGCCTCCAGGCCGCCGTCAAGCTTCTGGCCGGCCAGGCGGATCCTCGGCTCGAGCGTTCGGGGCTGGCCGAGTCGAAGACCTTTGGTGCGCTCAAGGACAAGACGGAGGACTGGATTACCGCCCTGCTTCGGCGCTGCGTCACGGCCGGCTGGGTCGATTTCAGCTCGGACGAGCGGCCGCTGGTGCTCCTCACCCGGGCGGGCAAGGCGGTGCTGTTCGCGGAGGGTCCGGTCCGTCTCCTGCTCCCGCCGGACCGGACCGCCGCGCCGCGTACTCGCACCGGCGGCAAGCGGGCCCGGGGCGAGTCGGTGCATTCCACCGATCCGGCCACCGAGGCGCTGTTCGAGTCGCTCCGGGCCCGTCGCCTGGAGCTGGCCCGGACCGCGGGAGTGCCGCCCTATGTCGTGGCCAACGACCGGACCCTCCGCGAGCTGGCCGAGCTCAGGCCGAAGACGTACGCGGCCCTCGAGGAGGTCTTCGGCATCGGCCCCGCCAAGGTCGCCAAGTACGGCGACGACTGGCTGCGCGTCATCGCCCGCTCCTGATCATCCGGCCTGCCCGGCGGGCTTCACCGCGGCAGCCGGCTTGGTCTTGAGCAGCGACAGCCCGATCGACGCCCCGATCACCCCGAGAATCACCAGCAGCGACACGGCCACCGGGATCTTGTAGAGATCCACGATCACCATCTTGATGCCCACGAACACCAGCACCGCCGCGAGCCCCACCTTGAGGTAGACGAACCGGTGCACCACCCCGGCCAGCAGGAAGTACATCGACCGGAGTCCAAGGATCGCGAAGACGTTGGCCGTAAAGACCAGGAACGGCTCCCGGGTCACCGCGAAGATGGCGGGGATCGAGTCGATCGCGAACAGCAGGTCGCTCGCCTCCACCAGGATCAGCACCAGGAAAAGCGGCGTCGCGAGCCGGCGACCGTTCTCGCGGATCCAGAACCGGTCGCCGTGATAGCGCTCGGTCATCGGGAGCCAGCGGCGGACCCAGCGGAACAGCGCGCTGTCGGCGGGGGAAGCGGACTCCTGCTGGCGGAGCATCTTGAGGCCGGTCAGGATCAGGATCGCGCCGAAGACGTAGAGCACCCAGTGGAACTGCTCCAGCACGTAGCTCCCGGCGGCGATGAACGCGCCCCGCATCACCAGGGCGCCGAGAATGCCCCAGATCAGGACCCGGTGCTGGTACATCGCCGGGACCTTGAAAAAGCTGAACAGGAGGACGAACACGAAGATGTTGTCCACCGAGAGCGACTTCTCGATCAGATAGCCGGTCAGGAACTGGAGCCCGACCTCAGGCCCCCAGGAGGACCAAATCCAGGCGTTGAAGCCGAGGGCGAGCCCCACCCAGACGACACTCCAGAAGCCGGCTTCCTTGAGGGAGACCTCGTGCGCCTTCCGGTGGAAGACCCCCAGGTCGAGGGCGACCATCACCAGTACGAACGCATTGAATCCGACCCACATCCCGAGACTGACGGCCATCGCTTCCATCCTCCGGTACCGGACACGCAAAAGACCACGGACTCTGCTCTGCCCGTGGTCTCGCCATTCAGTGAACCGACCGGAGAGCGCCGTGACGCTTCGGATTGACGACCGGTTCCCGGGCCCTCGGCCCGGCGGCTACTCCCCACTTACCGCCCCACTCAGACTCGGCCAAGATAGAGAAATGGATGCCATTGAACAATGTGAATGAATTGTATGAATACATATAGTAAGTGCATGTGTCTTCCAGTCGCGGCGTTGACCCCGGCCCGCGGCTCCGCCCATCTTTCGTTCCGTCCCCACTCCCGCAGGCCCGATGTTCATCGTTGCCATGCTCGCCGCGCTCACGGCGGCCCAGCCCGCCCCACCGAGCCGGATCTTTCTCAACGCCCGGATCTGGACCGGGGTGACGGTACGCCCGTACGCCGAAGCGATGGCGGTCCGCGGCGACCGGATCGTCGCCATCGGCGCCACGGCCGAGATCCAGCGCCTGACAGGTCCGAAGACGGCCATCACCGATCTCGGTGGCCGCCTCGTGGTCCCGGGATTCAACGACGCCCACTGGCACCTCACCACGACTGACCGGGCCGAACTGGCCGACGGCGGCAGCCTGGCCGAGATCTCGAAGCGGCTCCGGGCCTGGGCGGCCGCCCGGCCCACGGGCTGGATCCTGGGCCGCGGCTGGGCCTACGACGACTTTCCCGAACGCCTCCCTCACCGGCGCCAGCTCGACCAGCTCTTCCCCGACCGGCCGGTGGCGCTCTGGGAACGGGACGGCCACATGGTGTTGGTGAACAGCAAAGTGCTCCAGATGGCGCACCTCGACCGGACCGCCAAGGATCCGCCCAACGGCCGGATCGAGCGCGACGCCTCGGGGGAACTGACCGGCGAGTTCAAGGAAGCCGCCATGGAGCTGGTGACCCGCCTGATCCCGCCGCCGACGGCGGACGCGGTCTACCGGTCCCTCCAGTCGATTTCCGCCACGGCCGCGAGTTACGGGCTGACCTCGGTGCAGGTGGTCAACGTCGGCCTGACCGCGACCGAGATGAATGCCGTCGAGCGGGCCTACCGGGCCGGATCGCTTGGCCTCCGGCTCTACGTGGCGGTCCCATTTGACGAGAAGGCGTCGGACGCGGCCCTGGCCGGGTACGTTGCGCTCCAGAAGAAACACCCCGGTCCGCTCCTCAAGTTCGGCTCGGCCAAGGGCGTGCTCGATGGGACCGTCGACGCGAAAACGGCCGCGATGCTCGAGCCCTACACCGGGGCCGGCACCGAAACCGGGATCCCGATGTGGAAGCAGGACATCCTGAACCGGACCGTGGCGCGGTACGACAGCGCCGGCCTCCAGGTCCTCCTCCACGCGATTGGCGATAAGGCAATCCGGATGGCACTCGACGCCTTCGAGTCGGCGGCCGCCCGGAACCACACCACCGGCCGGCGCCATCGGGTGGAGCACATGGAGGTGCCGTCCCCCGCGGACCTGCCCCGCTTCAAGAAGCTTGGCGTAATCGCGTCCACCCAGGCGATGTTCGCCTACCCCGACGCCACAACGTTAGGCAACTACGCCGGCCTGCTGGGACCAGTCCGCGCGGCCCGCGCCAACGCCTTCAAACGGGTGGACGACGCCGGCGCCGTCCAGGCCTTCGGGAGCGACTACCCGGTGTTCACCATGGAGGTCCTGAAGGGAATGAACACCGCGGTCAACCGGACCACGGCCGAAGGAACGCCGGCCGGGGGATGGTTCCCCGAGAATCGGATCTCGGTCGAGGCGGCACTCCGGCACTTCACCCGGGACGCCGCCTATGCCAGTTTCGATGACAAGGAGAAGGGCACCCTGGCGCCCGGCATGCTGGCCGACTTCGTGGTCCTGTCGAAGGACATGCTGGCCGGGCCGCCGGCCGAACTGCTCACGACCAGGGTCCTGCTCACCGTCATGGGCGGGCGTGACACCTACCGCGCGCCCGCCGACCGCTGGGCCCGCTGACCGGGAGATGATGATGGACGTGGATCCGCTCGAAGCCGCCAGGACCGATGACACTGACCCGGCCGCCGGCCCCCATGGCCGCCTGAACGCGATGGTGGCGGTGGCCGTGGCGATCATCGCCACCTTCATGGGGATCTGCAACGTGAAGGACGGCAACATCGTCCAGGCGATGCAGCAGGCCCAGGCCGACAAGATCGACGCCTGGGACTTCTACCAGGCCCGGAACATCCGCGAAGAGGTGATGCACGCCACCGCGGCCGAGCTCGGTGCGCTGTCCGCCACGGTGCCCGCCGCCGGCCGCGCGGCGTTCGATACGGTGGCCGCTCGCTACCGGATCCTCGCGGACGAACAGGCCCGGAAGAAGGACGCGGTCAAAGCCGACGCCGAGGCGGCCCAGAAACGCTACGACGAATTCAATTACCACGACGACCAGTTCGACCTGGCCGACGCGATGCTCGCGATCGCGATTTCGCTGCTCGCGATCACGTCGCTCACCCACAAGCGGTGGCTGTTCGCCGCGGCCATGGTTCCGTCGGCCATCGGGTTCGTGATGGGCCTGGCGGGGCTCCTCGGCTGGCGGATCCACTCCGACCTGATCGCGAGGCTGCTCTCCTGATTTCGGCGGCGCGATTCTGCAGCCCAATACGCAATCACTACGGCGCTTGCAGCACATCAGAAAGCCAAGCCCAGGCCCCGCTAGGAGATCCCATAATGCTTGGCGGATCCTGCAGAGCGATGGTGTGCCAGCCTGCCTGACCCCGTGGGGAGAATCGGTCGACTTGTCCGTTTAGACTGCGGGTGGTACAGTACTTGGACTTAAGTGGGCAGGCTTCTGCAGACCCAATCCCTGTTAGGCGGACCAACCAGACGCTCTGTTTCTTCATTGGAGGTTTAATGCACCAGGCCTTGATGACCACGTGTCTACGCCGCGCCGGGCTCGTGTCGCTGCTGGTGCTTGGCCTGGGGTGCGACACGCAGCTCTCCAAAGCGACACCGAACTCGGCGCAGGCCCTGGCGGCGCTACGGACCGCGGATTCGCTGGTGCAGGCAGCGATAGTGGCCCGCGACGCCGACCGCACGGCGTCGTTCTACGCGGAGCAGGCGATCATGATGCCGGTGGCCGAATCGATCATCGAAGGCCGCACCGCGATCCTCGCCGAGTGGCGCCACGTCTTCGGGATTCCGGGCTATGCGAACCGGGCACAGATTGTCGCCGCGGATCTGTCGACCGCCGGGGATCTCGGATATACGCGTGGCACATATGAGTCGCCGATGCTGGGTCCTGACGGGCAACAGTTGCTTGAGCGCGGCAAATGGGTTTCGGTCTGGAAGCGGCAGGCCGACGGGGAGTGGCGCATCGTCGTGGACATCTCCAACACGGACACTCCGCCGCCCATTCACGCCCCCAGCACCGTCAAACCCGGCCCGTCCTAGCCGCGCTCGGAGCTGCGCGTCCGCCCAACCAGCGATTGCTGCTGACGGCGCGGTCGCGTTCCGGCCGTCGGTGTTGGAATCCAGTGGCGCGTCGCCGCAGACGTGCGACCCGTTAGGCAACGATACGCATCCCGGAGAACCACAGTGGCGACGAGCGACTCCCGGTTCGACGATTCGGACTTTCTGGCGGCACTCGACCCGCTGGTCACCGGTGCGCATTCTGTTCGGCGACAGGAGGACTCGTGACGACGCATCATCCGACCCTCGCGCGGATCGCGCTCCTGAGTGTTCTTGGGCTTTCGCTCGCTGGTTGTGACCGGCCGCCCGAACGTCCACGTGAGCCTCACGCCATTGCCGCAGCCTCGATCATCGCGATTACGCCGGTCGCCGTGGTGGACGTCGTGCAAGGCCGCTTGCTTCATGATCAGACCGTGATCATCGGCGGCACGCAGATCATCACGGTCGGGCCGACCACCGAGACATCGATTCCTGCGGGCGCGGTGGTGGTGGACGGAACGGGGCGATTCCTGTCGCCCGGGTTCGCCGACATGCACGTGCACCTCTACACCGAAGGCGACCTGTTCACGTACGTTGCCAACGGCGTGACGACGGTGCGCAATATGGCGGGTGACTCGACGCACCTGCGCATGCGACGCCGGGTGAAGGAGGGGGTGACCGTTGGACCTCGGATCGTCACGGCGGGTCCCGTGGTCGAGGCGGCACCGCTCTCACACCCCGACAATGTCCTCCTCGAGAGTCCTTCCGGCGTACGCGCGGAGCTGACGCGTCAAAAAGCTGCCGGCTATGATTTCGTGAAGGTCTACGAACACCTCGATCGGATCGTGTACGATTCCGTCGTCGCCATTGCGTCGGAGCTCGGCATGCCCGTGTCAGGGCATGTGCCGTTTGAGGTGGGCCTGGAGCGCGCGTTGGCGCTGCGGCAGCGCTCAATCGAGCACTTCCGCGGCTATATCGAGGCACTGATGCCGTCCGAGCGCCCGCTGTCGGGAAACGCGCCGTATCGTGACCGGAGTGTCGCATGGGAACGGATCGACACGCTGCGCATCCCGTCGCTGGTCGCGCGCACAGTTGCCTCAGGCGCCTGGAATGTCCCGACCTTTGCGTTCATCAAGCATGAGCTTTCGCCGAAGGCTGAGCATGCGCGTCTCGTATCCCGGCCAGAGGTGCGTCACCTGAGCCTGCAGGGCCTCCCCGACCGGGCGACAACGAGTTATCTAAAGGAGTTCAGAGAGTCGGACTTCGTGGCGACGCAGCGCGGGCTCGCGGGGCAGTTCCGACTGCTCCGCGCACTTGACGCGGCCGGCGCGGGAATCCTGACTGGTACGGACTCGTGGCTGGCGGGCCATGCCTTCGCGGACGAAATGGAACTGCTCGTTCGCGCGGGCCTAACGCCGGCACGCGTGCTGCGGGCGGCGACGCTTGACGCATCGCGCTTCCTCGGCGAGGAACATCTCTGGGGCACCGTTGCCGTGGGCCGTCGCGCGGATCTCGTCCTGCTCGATGCGAATCCACTGATCGACGTTTCCGCCGCGCGCCGTGTGCACGCGGTCGTCGTGAGCGGACGCCTGCTTCGGCGAACCGATCTGGATGCTCGGCTCGCGGCACTCGCCGATTCACTGCGGACGCGGCAGTGAGAGAATGATCACCGAGGCGCTTGGCGCGCGGCGGCCTGTGGCGTCACCACGATGGCATGTGGCGCATCCAGGGAGAGCTGTTCGTGCCGCTGAGCTGCAAGGGCGGTGCGTACTGTCGTACCCGTCCCCAATAGCTACCACAGTTGTCGGGGCGGAAGCCGCTGCCGGGTCCCTCAGTGCGAGTCCTCGACAGGGACGCTCCAGCGGAAGGTCCCCCACTCCATCACCAGGCTTTCGCTCGCCGAGTCGACCCGAATCGTGAATCGTTCGGCCGGGGCGGGCGGTACAGCCACGCTCATCGGCCGGCGCGCCACGTCCTGGCTGGATCGGTATTCGGTGCCCCATTGCCCCGTCTGCCGGTTGATGATGAGGTCGACACCTTGGTGAGTCGGCAGCGTCCAGAGAGTATAGGTCCCCGCCGGCAGTAGCACGCCGGCGAGCCGGACCGGCGCAGAGACGGCAAGCTGAGTTGCCGCGTTCGCGCCGGTACGCCATACCTCGTCGTAGGGAATGAGCCCGCCAACGAGGGTCCGGCCCCGTGCCAAGGGTCGGCTGTAGTCCACCGTGACCGCGGCGCCGCCGACGCTGGCCCGCATGGTGTCGCGGGGACTGAGCCAGCGCGAGAAGCCGCTCGACCGCTCTGCCGCCGCGAACCGCTCCACGAGAAGACCGATCTCGGGGACCTGGGTGATGCGGCGCACCTCCTGTTTGTAGGTCGTGCCCTCACCCGAGTAGCTCACCAGGCGCCCCTGCTCGTCCACTCGCGCCCGCCCCGACCCGGCGAGGCCGGTACTGCTGAACGAGACCTCACCGTTCCCCAACCGCCGGAGTTCGGCATAACCGAAATGGCCTTCGGCCCACCCTTCGAAGAAGTACTGCCCGATCCGGACCGAGTCCGGCCGGTCCCGGGCCGCCTGGAGCAGCGCTTCGAGCGTGGAGTAGAGGAACGCATTCCACGGTACCGTCGGCTGGTAGCCGATGATGACGTTGCGGTCGATGCTGTCCGCCCCGGCTTGCCGGACGACCCGGACCGTGTCGCCCGAGAAGTCCAGCGAGTGATGCAGGTCGGTCGCACCCGGCGGGGCGTTCGGGATGTGGGAGTCCATCGTCCAGCGCCGCAAGGAACCGTCGGCGGCGAAGGTGGCCGTCCAGCGGCGGTGCACCACGACCGGCGAGCGGCCGACCGCCTCGCCAACCACCTGATTTCCCTTCCGGGTGACCCGTTCCACCGACGTGGTGTCGCTGCCCAACGTGGCCACGAATCCCCAGGTCTCCGCGGACTGGCAGGCCGCCAGGGCGGCGATGAGGGACACCGTCAAACCAGCGGGAGGTTGCCACATGACCTTGCTCCATCGTGCAGGTGGGGGTTGGGTTACCCAACCCTACGGTCCGGAACCCGGGATGTGCCAAGCCTGGGGCCAGACAGCCGCTCACCGGAGAATCGGGCGGCGCCGCCCGATATGGCCGCATCCACTCCGACACGTTACTGGCGACCGAAGCCAATTGGTTTGGGGCTCCGTTTGACAAGTCGCGGCCGCGCCCCGATGTTGATCAGTGGACGGCGCGGCCGGCCCCGTCTGGCGGCCACAGCTGAGAACGATCCGTTAGGCCCCGCCCCTCGAGGACCCTGACATGCGCGCCCACTACGCTGATGTTGTTGCTGTCCTCTCGCCGCGGTCGCGTACTACACGTTCAACGCCGACCGTCGTTTTCGCATTGCGCGCGGCGACTCGGTCAGCGAGACGGGCACCTGGTCGGTGGATACCACCGAGTCGCCAGCGTTCTTCGACCATATTCCGGACGTGGATGGGAAGCCCGGACCCTACGTCCCGGGCATCTTCGCGATCGACGGCGACACCCTCAGGATCTCCATCGTCGGCCCGAATCCGGCGCGCAGGCATCCGACCCAGTTCCGATCCAGCCCCGACGACAGCTCCTGGCTGCTCGTCTTCAGGCGGGCCGCTCCGTTGACGCGACGATTCGGTTGCATGGCAATACGAAGGAGTTGTACTTCACCGACCCTGACGGGATCACGGTTCAGCTGCAGGACGTGCGGTATCGCGGTGGCGTCGGGCCGCTCGGCGACCGGAATCCGCCGTGAGGGTACGAAGCGACCTGTTGCTGACAGCCAAGTCGTTAGCCACCTTTGGCCGCTGATGTCGCGGAGGCTGAGTCTGGCGGCCCATGTCTGATCTTCACGCGCAGTTCGGTGACATTGACATCTATCTGTTCGACCAGCTTCGCCGGGGCCGAATCGCACCCGGCATGCGCATCGTTGACGCCGGCTGCGGCTCGGGGCGCAACCTCGTGTACCTGCTCCAGTCGGGGTACGAGGTGTACGGTGTTGATGCCGATCCGATCGCCATTCAGGCAGTTCGTGACCTCGCGGCGCACCTGGCCCCGGCGTTGCCTCATGGGAATTTCCGGGCTGAAGCCCTTGAGGTCATGTCCTTTCCGGACGCCTTTGCCGATGTTGTCGTGAGCAACGCCGTGCTGCATTTCGCGCGAGATGAAGAGCAGTTCGACGCGATGGTCCGGAGCCTGTGGAGGGTTGTGAAGCCGAGAGGTATGCTCTTCGCGCGGCTCGCGTCCACCATTGGGATGGAAAGACGATTCCGTACCATTTCTGGACGCTGGCATCGTCTCCTGGACGGCACGGAACGTTTTCTGGTAGACGAAGCCTTCTTGGTGCGCCTTACCCAGGACCTCGGGGGCGAGCTCATCGACCCGCTCAAGACAACGGTCGTCCAGAATCAGCGGTGCATGACCACGTGGGTCCTGCGAAAAAGTGACTAGCCTTGTTCGACGACGATTCAGTACAAAACGGGCGCCGCTAAGCCATCCAGAGAGCGATGACCCCGCTCTCGCAGCAGTGACCGCAAGGTGTTCTGACCTGGTGCCGAAGGCTGATCCGGAAATGGCGTCGGTTCGGTGCTCCGCGAACTGGGGGCGGACGTGAAGACCGCCGACGTCAGCCGTCGCCTTGGGATTACCGAGACCGCGTTCCACCGCTGGCCCAGCGGCGGAGCCGGTAGATGATGGCGCACAGCACGACGAAACCGAGCCCGGCCAGCTGCTGCTCGATGGGTGCTACCCAGAGAAGCCCAATGACCAGCAGCAGCGCAACCACCGGAATCACAGGGCCGCCGGGCATCAGGATCGGCTCGCGATCGGCGACGACGCGTTCCCGCCGGAGCTTGAAGAGCGACAGGACCACGCCGAGGTAGATCACCAGCACACCGATCGCGTTCAGCATGGCGAGCTGCGCGAACGAGCCCGCCGCCGCAATCACCGCCGTGAGTGCCACATAGGCAATGACCGCCAGGTGCGGGGTCCGGAACCGCGGATGAATCCGGCCCAGCCACGCCGGCATCAGCCCATCCTCCGCCAGCGCATGGATCGACCGCGGCGTGGCCAGCATGTCGCCACTCAGAAAACCCAGCGTGGAGGCCAGCGCTGCCGCCAGCATCAGGAGCCGCCCGCCCGACCCAAAAACCCGGGCAGCCACCTCCGCAAGAGGCGCCTCCTGAAACCGGGCCAGCTCCGGGCCGAGAACCCCCTGCGCCAGCAGATGCATCGCCACGTAGAGGCCGGCCCCGATCCCCACACCCGTCACGGCCGCGATCGGCACGGTCCGCGACGGATTGGTCACCTCGCCCGTCGGGGTCAGAGCAATCTCCATACCCGTCAGTCCGAACACCAGCAACAGCAGCGCTCGACCGAACCCGCCGACCCGAATCGGATCGGTCCACGCCAGTTGAGACGGCTGAATCAGGTGAGCGCCCCAGGCGAGCAGGAGCAGGATGGGAACCAGCTTGAGAACCGTGAGGACTACCACGGTTCGGACCCCCTCGCGAGTCCCCCGCACGTTGATCCCCGCCAGCCCGCCGAACACCACCGCCATCACGACGAGACGCGGGACGCCGGACCCCAACACCGGTACCAGCACTGACAGCGTGCCGACCAGCGCGTTGGCCACCGTCGCGGAGGAAACCGCGCCGTTGGCCAGCCATTGAAGCCAGGCCACCACGAAACCTGGCCCCGGCCCGAACGCCCGCTCGACGTAGGCGTAGGCACCACCGGTCGCGGTGACCCGGCTGGCCGCCTCCGCGAAGCAGAGCGCCACCAGCAGCACCAGCGCGGCCGCTACCAGGTAGGCCACCACGGCCGTCGACCCCATCTCGAGTGCCACGCCGGCCGGCACCACGAAGATCGCCGACCCGATGACGACGTTGACGACGCTCAGGGTAAGGGCGCGAACGCCGATCACCCGGGCCAGCGCGGGCCGCTCGGATTCGGTCATCGGCGGAGCACCCGGCCCGGACGATGCCCGGTGGTGGCTCCGCCCTGCCAGACCTGGACGCCGTTCACCCAGACACGAGCAATGCCGATCGAGACCGCGTGCGGATCATCCGGCGTGGCCCGGTCCGCCACGAGGCCGGGATCGAGGAGCACCAGGTCGGCCGCCTGCCCCGGCGCAATCCGCCCGCGCCCCGAAATCCCGACGTGCCGGGCCGAGAGGTCGGTCATCCGGTGAATGGCCGCTTCGAGCGAAAGCAGCTTCTCGTCCCGCACGTAGCGGCCGAGCACTCGCGGAAACGCCCCGAACCCGCGGGGATGTGACCCGTCGAGCTCACCATCGGAACAGAAGTTGGTATGCTCCCAGGTCATCAGCGCTCGCACATCGCGCTCGTCCATCGCGGTGGCCACCACGTCCTCGATTGCCGACGGCATGGCGTGATCCGCGCTCTGGGCCTGGAACGCCTGCGCCAGCCGGATCAGCGTCGTCAGGGTCACGGCCGGCGGTTCATGGCGGAGCGCCGCGATCTGGGCGACGGTCTTCCCCTGGTACTCCCGGTCGGCCGCAAACACGCCGATCCGGAGCCCCTCCGCCGGCACGATCTCCCGGAGAATGCGCTCGGCCTCGGCGCGGTTCGCGAAGTCGCGCTTCGGGAAGAGGACCTGGAGGGTGGAGTGCCAGTAGGTGTAGGGATAGATGTCGGCGGTGACGTCGATCCCCTCGCGGCGGGCCGCCTCGAGGCGACGGAGCAGCGAGTCGGCCTGCCCCCAGAGCGGCACCATCGCGAGCTTCACGTGGCTGATCTGGACCGGCAGGTCCGCCTCCCGTCCGATGGCCAGGATCTCGTCGATGGCGTCCCAGAAATCCCGGTCTTCGCTCCGGATGTGGCTGATGTACCGGCCACCCGCGGCCGCCGTCACCTTCGCGAGAGCCAGGACCTCGGCCCGGTCGGAGTAGATCCCGGGGTCGTACTCGAGTCCGGTAGAAAGACCCAGCGCGCCCGCCGAAAGTTCCTGCCGGAGCAGCACCGCCATCGAGTCGACTTCACTCGCGGTGGCCTTGCGGCGAAAATCCTTCCCCATCACCACCGAGCGGAGCGTGCCGTGGCCGGCGTAGAAGGCCACGTTGATAGCTGTGCCGACCGACCGGAGCGAGTCGAACGCGCGGGCCAACGGGAACGGATGACCGCCGTCGTTGCCGGCCACGATGGTGGTGATCCCCTGGCTCACCGCCGCCTTTGCGTCCGGCGTACGGACCAGACCGAAATCGTGGTGGCTGTGGGTGTCGATGAAGCCCGGCGCGAGCACCAGGCCGCGACCGTCGATCACCGAATCGCCGCGGGCGGGTCGCACGTCGCCCACCGCCTCGATCCGGTCGGCCACGACGCGCACGGCCCCGGGCCGAGCCGGTGCCCCGGTGCCGTCCACGATGCGGACGTTCACGATGGTCAGGCTGGCGGGCCCCGACGGCCGGCACGACACGTCCAGGCCCGCCAGCAGAACCAGTGCCCCGACCAGCCGCTTCACCTCAGCACCCCTTGTCGGCCAGCGACGCCCGGAGCGACTTGCCATTCCCGCTGGTGAAGAGGTCGCCCTCGACCCACGGGCCCTTGTCGTCCGGATGGGCCTTGATGCACTGGGCCTGGCGCACGGCGGCCGTTCGGAGCGTCCGCACCAGGCCCCCGCTCAGATATTTCGAAACCCTCGCCAGCTCCGG
>JANMXA010000026.1:0-12048 GCA_031394255.1 Gemmatimonadota bacterium | reverse complement strand
GTCCACGACGTCCGGATCATCCCGCTGAACGCCGGAACCCGGTCGCCTGGGGGCCTCCAGTCCTGGATGGGCGAGTCGGTGGGGCGATGGGAGGGCGATACGCTGGTCGTCGTGACGACCAACATCCGCGCCGACCAGTTGTCGACGTTCACTACCAGTCTGGGCGCCGCGCTGATGGGCGCCTCGGACAGTCTGCGGGTGGTGGAGCGGTTCTCCCGGCCGGACTCGAACAACGTGCTGTATCGCTTCACGATCGACGACCCGGCGACTTTCACCCAGCCGTGGGGCGGAGAAGTGCCGTTCCTCAGGATGGGAGACCTCGTGTACGAGTACGCCTGCCACGAGGGCAACTATGCCATGTCGAACGTACTGAGCGGGGCCCGAGCCGCGGAACGGGAAGCCGCGACGAAGAAGGCCGCCCCGAAACCGAAGCACTAGGAGATCCTCATGCGAAGAACATTCCCGGCCCTGGCGGTTGCCGCCCTGCTGCTGCTCTCGACGACCGCTACGCTGTGGGCGCACCATGCCTTCGGCGCTGAATTCGACCCGAACGCTCCGATCCGGCTCCAGGGTAAAGTCGTGAAACTCGAGTGGGTGAATCCCCACGCCTGGATCCACATCGAGGTCAAGGGAAAGAAGGGGGCCAGCGAGGTCTGGATGGTCGAGGGCGGGACGCCGAACACGCTGCTCCGCCGCGGCCTCACCCGTCAGTCCCTCGGCTTTGGAACCGAGATCATCGTCGACGGGTATCAGACCAAGGATCACTCGCTCAAGCGGGCAAATGGCCGCGACGTGACCTTCACCGATGGCCGGAAAGTGTTCCTGGGGTCCTCGGGCACCGGCGCCCCGCGGGACGGGCGCGATCCGACAGAGAAGAAGCCGTAACCCCGGTCCGGGTTACGACGAAAAGCCGATCCAGCGCCCGGCCACGGCCACCGTGAACCAGAGCAGCAGGGACACGACGGCCGTGAGCCGGGTTACCGCCGAGGTCTCCCGCGCTGGATTGGACGCCACCCGGCGGCGCACCGTGAAGGCGTACAGCAGGGCCACCGGCAATATCTCCATCTTGAGCCAGAACGACGGATTGTTGTAGCACTTGACGGCTTCCGACATGAAGAGCGGGACGCCGGTGAGGATCATCATGGCGACCCCGGCCTTGAGCCACGGATGGACGCCGGTGGCGACCGTCGCGATGGGCTGGCGCGTCAGGCCGGCGCCAAGCAGCCGGAGGTCGACCGTCAGCACGGCTCCGCCCAGCGCACAGAGCCCGAGCAGATGAAGGGATTCGATCACCGGGAACATCCAGACCGAAACCCGCACGGTCTGTCCGAGGCCGCTGTTCTCGATCGCCTCGAACCAGGGCAGCAGCGAATCGATCACGGCAGCGGCACCACGCAGCCGGCCGCCCAGTTGACGAACGCGCTCTGGGGCTGCAGGTCGCACGCGAACCAGTTGTAAGCCACCAGACGTCCGGCCACCACCACCGCACTCCAGGCAATGAGCGAGACGATCGCGGCCACCCGGGCGGCCCGCGGCGGGGTCGGGTCGAGATCCCACTCGCTGATCCGGCGTTGGGTCCGGGCGTGGAAGATCGCCACGTTGAGGCCTGCGACGATCAACATGATCACCTTGATCCGGAAAAAGAGGCTCTGGTAGTAGGTGACGGGAGTAGCGGTAAAGAGCAGCCCCCCGGTCACCACCATCACCGCAAAGCCGCCGCGCGTCCACGGCAGCAGCCGCCGGGTGAACTCGGAGGCCGGCACCCGGGTCATCGCGACGCCGAGCAGTCGGAGGTCGAGCATGATCGCGGTGCCGACGAAGATGGTCAGGCAGAGCACGTGGACGGATTCGAGGAACGGCCACATGTACTGCGACTCGTGGAGGTCGATGCTCCATCGAGTGCCGGCGAGCCACTCCAGGGCCGTGAGAATTGTCATGCGGGGGCGGCAGGACCTACTTGGTCGCCGGGGGGCGGGGCTGCGATATGGCGTAGCGGGTGTGACAACTGGTGCAGGCCTCGTACAGCGCCGCACCGGCGTTGAACACCTCGGCGGTATCGTGGGCCTCGGCGGCCTTGATGGCCCGCCGCCCCGTCTCGATCATCACTCGCGAGAGGGTCATCCACTCCTTCTGGTCCTTGGCCCGCGGCGCCATCATCATCAGGTTGCCCGACTCGGTGACGATGTAGGCGGCGTTCCGGACTTCGTCCCAGTCTTCCTTCGACCGCGGGGCCATCGAGGTGACGCCGGTCGAGTCCTCCACCGTTCCCACCGCGTCCCAGTAGGTCTCCGCCGCGGGCTCGACGATCGATGCCATGAGTTGCCGGAGATCGGCCACGGCGACGAAGGCCGGGGGATCGGGCTGGCGGGCGCACCCCGATGAGGCCAGAAGGGCCACGAGGCGCAGCAGGTCGATGGGCTTCATCGTGAGAATATACCGAAAACGATGGACGCGCGGGAACACCTCAGGTGCCGGCTGGCCTACTTCATGTGATTCAGCTGGGTCTTGAGTTCGGTGACGGTGACAACTCCACCCGCGCCCTCTCCCGGAGCCATCCGAGGTCCTGAACGATCACCTCGGGATGGGCCGCGAGCCCCGACACCGGGAAATCGGAAGCCACTCCCCTGAGGTGGCGATCGAGAAACCCACCCACCAGAGCATTCTGGGTCGCGGTGAAGGTTGCGATCGCGGCGTCGGTCCCCACGAGCTCCGGGAGATCGGAGACGCCGAGGTGCCGGATGCCCGGGATCACGAACCGATATCCGTCCCGCCGGAGTCCGGCCTCGGGGATCCGCTCGTAGGCGAGGTCCTGGGCCGCTGGCGTCTCTGGGCTCAATGGTCCTCACCGACGCGAGCCACCCGGCCGAGGTGGTTCGCATCAGGCGCCGCGTAGGGCCATCGCCGCCAGGCTCCCGCCGATCTTGAGCATGTCCTCGAGGGTGCCGATGGGGAAAGGCCCCCGGGCCTCGGGCCAGGCGCGGCAGTTCGCGTCGTAGTCGTAGGGAGCGCCGGTCATGGCCGGCTCAGCCATTCGGCCGCCTCATGGTCGAGCAACCAGCGACGGAGCATCTCATCGAACCGATCGGGGTACTGAAAATTCCACGCGTGGCGCCCCCCGGGGACGAGGCGGCCGGTGGCGGTCGGCCAGTCGGCCTCGACGCGGGCCACGGTCTGCCGGATCCCGCTGGGCTCGCGGGTCCCGGCCACGACCAGGGCCGGGACTGGACTGGCGAAGAGCGCCGGGGTGACTCGGCAAACGCCCAGCTCCCGCACTGCCCGCAGCATGAACCCTTTCGGCAGCCGGTCGACGTCCTGGGCCAGTGAGGCTCGATCATCCGGAGAGAGTCCCAGCATCCGGCCGCTCAGCCGGAGGGCCAGGGGGCTGGTCATCTCCATGAACCGGGCCACCCATACCACCCGGGGCAGACCGATCCCGGCCGCGCCGGTGGTCACCATGCGGTCGATGACCTCGGGAAACCGCGTGGCCAGTTCCAACCCAACCACGCCGCCGAGACTCAGGCCGACGACGTGCGCCTTCCCGCCGGTGGCGTTGGTGCGGATCCAGGAGGCCACCTGTGCGGCCGCGGCCGGGATCGACTCCCAAACCTGATTGCTCGACACACCGTGGCCGGGGAGGTCGAGGGCCACGGCATCCAGTTCGGGCAGGGCCTCGATCTGTCGCCGCCACGTCCAGCCGGAGAGACCGGCACCGGGCAGAAACACCACCGACGGCTGGCCCGGCCTCCGGTGCGCGAGTCCGATCATGCGATCTCCGAGGTCAGGTGGCGGACCGGAGGTGTCGTGCCACGGCGTGATACGCCGGGAGCGAGGTCGGATCGAGGTTCGCGTTGGCGGCGCCCGGGTGCGACGCGAACCGCGCGATCACCATCTCCGCGGTTGGATCGACGTACACCGTCTGGCCGTGAATCCCCCGTGCCGCATACGCCCCGTGCTCGTTGTGCGACACCCACCACATGTTCCGGTAGCTCCAGCCCGGCAGCAGCGTTTACCCGGCCAGCGCGAAGTGGTCGCGGTTCCCGCCCCGGCGAATGTCGTCGACCACCGATGCCGGAACCACCTGGTGGCCGTTCCAGCGGCCGCCCTGCCGCATCATCTCGCCGAAACGGGCCAGATCCCGGAGCGTCAGGTTGAGTCCCCCGCCGGCGAACTCAGTGCCGGTCGGATCGACCATGAAGTAGCCGTCCTGCTCCACGCCGAGCTTCGACCAGAGACGGTCGCGGAAAAGGTCGCTGATCGACTGGTCCGTGATTCGACGGAGGATCCAGCCAAGCGTGTCGGTGTTCACGGTCTTGTAGGAGAACCGTTCGCCGTGCGGGCTGCCTTTCCGGATCGTGGGCAGAAAATCATAGAAGGAGTCGGGGCCCCGGTAATCCGCCGGCCGGGGCAGGAACCCGCCGGCCCGGCTGAACTCCCAGATCGGCGAGTGGGGGTCGGTGTAGTCCTCGGTGTAGTCGAGGCCGGTGGTCATGTCCATGAGCTGGCGGATGGTGGCGTCGCCGAACCCGCTGTTGGCGAGCTCGGGGAGGTACGTCGGCACCAGTGCCTGATCGTCGAGGCGGCCTTCCGCCACCAGCGTGGCCGCGAGGGTGGCGACGAATGACTTGGTGACCGAGTAGGCGATGTGCTGGCGGTCGGGGCCCAGGACGCCGAAGTAGCGCTCGTAGGCGACCCGACCCCGGTGGAGTATCACGATCCCGTCGGTGTAATTCGCGTCGAGGGACTGCGCCCACGTCATCGAGTCGGACCGGCCGAGGGGCTGGAAGGTCACCCTGTCGATGTCATCCCGCTCGGCGCGGGGCAGGGGGACCGCGGGATGGCTGCCCCGTGGCACCACGGTCGTGGGCTGGAGCTGGCGGAAGTTCGAGAACGCCCATCGGGTGGCCGGGAAGCGAAAGAAGCTCGAGTCGGAAAAACGGATCACCCGGTCGGCGGGCGGAGGGGAGCCGACCATCCAACCGAGGCGGACCGGGTCACTGGCGTGGGCGTCGAGGATTGTCATCGTTCCAATCTACCCCGGGCCTTGCGTGGTCGGAGGCCCCGGTGGACGGCTCTCAGGGTAGTTCACCAGCAGTATACGGAAACTGGCCACGCCGTTGTCCGTCTGCGCTGAAGGCGCTGCCCACGGGCTTCCAGGCCCGCTGCTGGCGGCGGACCTCCGTAGGGGAGATATTGTGGGGTGGCATGCTGTGGTATACACCTCACATCCCTCCGGGGACCGAAGGAAGGTTTCGATGCGATCAGTGTTCCGTAACTTGGCGCTGGGAGCTGTACTGTTGGGCCTGACATCCGCGCAGTTGGCCGCCCAGGCCAACCCGTTCGTCGGCACGTGGAAGATGGATGTCACCAAATGGACCGGGACGCCGGGGCCGGCGCCGAAGGCCGTGACGGTCAAGACCGAGGTTGCGGGCACGGCGTTCAAGACCACCGTCACCGGCACCGCGGCGGATGGCAAGCCGATCAACATGTCCTACACGATGGCGTATGACGGCAAGGACGCTCCGGTCAGCGGTTCGGCCGACTATGACACCCAGAATGCAAAGATGATCGATGCGAACACCCGGCACACCGTGCGCAAGAAATCCGGCAAGGACGTGCTGACCGTCCATTCCGTGATGTCCAAGGACGGCAAGCACTATACGGCTACCACCACTGGCGTGAATGCCAAGGGCGAGAAGGTCAACACGACCGCCGTGTACGATCGGCAGTAGGATGGCAGGCCGGCCCCTGATTCTGCGCCGAGACGGCGCAAGATCGGGGGCCCGGCCGTTTGTCACGGCCGCGGCGCGTTCGCCTCGACCTGACGCAGCATGATCCGCAGTAGTTCCTGGTTGGTCCACGGCTGCCAGCCGTGGGGCTTGAGCGGCCGGCCGTACTGGATGGTGCCCGCGTAGTACGGCCCCTTGCCCGGTTCCTTCGTGCTTTCAAGGAAGGTCTCGAACCGGTAGACGCCCAGGTTCAGGAAGAAGTTGTCCATGTCGCCGACCGCCACGTGGAGCTTGCCCACGAGCTTCGGCCCCACCATGCTCCAGTTCCGCTCCAGGTAGTCGCGCAGGTCGTAGCCGCCGGTCCGCATTCGCGTGGCGATGGCGTGGTCGATCGTCCCGGTCCGCTTGTCCCAGACCGCCATGGGATAGCCGTCTGGTCCCACCGGCGCCCACGCCGCCTGCCAGCCGTCCCACTGGCCACCGGAACGGCCGTGCGACGCGATGACCGCTTCCGCCTGATTCTCCTCCCGCACCGTCAGCTCGGTGAGGCCCTCGATCGTTCGGCTCGAGGGGACCTCGCGCGGCAGCCACGACCCGTCCGCACTCACATAGGCGTTGGAGTCGGCGTAGATGTCGCCGAACTGGTAGTTCCGGAAGTCGAGCTGGTCGGGGTAGAGCGCCCAGGCGCCGCCGAAGACGTCGGGGTAATGGGTCTGCAGCCCCAGCACATCCCAGCCGCCGGTGGATCCACCCGTCAGCATCCGGGCGTGGGCGCCGGGGATGGTGCGGAAGCGCCGGTCGATCTCGGGGATCAGCTCCTGGGTGATGGCATCGCCGTAGGGGCCGTTGTTGGCGGAGTTGAGGGCGTAGCTGTCGTCGTAGTAGGGCGTGGTGTGCTGGATGTAGACGCCGATGAACTCCGGCACCTGTCCCGACGTCCACGCCTGCTGGAACTCGCAGCCGGGTTCCCGCGCCGAGCGGGCGAGCCGGGCCTGTCTGGCCTCAGCGGACTCGGGCTGGTCGCAGCCATCGAAGGTGAACCCGAAGGGCGGCCGGTCGCTGTAGTGGCCGATGGTGTAGACCACCGGGTAGCGCTTGGCCGGGTTTGTCTCATAGTCCTTCGGGAGTAGCACGACCGCGCCGAGCGGCATGGCGTGGCCCCAGAACGCGCTCGCGAGCTTGGAGGTGATCCGGACGCGTTTGACCCACCGGGTGTCGGCAAGGGTCGCCACGGCGGGGAGCACGCGGGCGAGCGTCAGCGCGGTGGCCCTCGGGTGCGCCGGGTCGATGCGGACCCGGATCACCTCGCTCACCAGCGAACCGGGGGCGTTGTTGAAACGTTGCCCTTCGCCGGCGTCCATGTGGGCCCAGATGGTGTGACCGTCGCCCCGCTTGAATTCGGTGTAGGGCAGCAGCAATCCCTGCACGTAGTACTCGCCGGCCGGCAGCCGGTCGAGTGACGGAACCGGGAATCCGGGGATGGATGAGTCGAACGTCACCGATTCGCCCGGCTTGAGGGCCGTGACGTCGACACCGAAGAACGGCTCGCTCGAGCGCGACGTGCCGGCCTGCCGGCGCGGCTCGGTCTTGTCGGTGCGGGCGATGAACACGAAGGCGCGGCCGGTGATCGGGCCGACGTGGGCGCTTGCGGGGTAGGACAGCCGGATGGTCTGGGCGCGGCCAGCCACGGGCACGGTGAACAGCAGGCCCGCGGCGAGGGCGGAGGCAAGTCGAGTGATGGTCATGCACCAATAATACGGCGCCGGGCGGGGAGGCGCCGGGAGCACGGGCGGGATGGGGAGCAGCGCATGAGGCAAGCCTCGGTCATCGGCGCGGTGTTCGCGCCCGCATTCCCGCGTCAGATGCCTGCGTACCAGGAGTAGCCGGTATCCGGCGAAGACGATCCACGCCCCGATCCGAATGCCTTGATATTGTCGGTGACGGTCAGGTGGTTGACGTACTTGACACTCTTGTAGCCCAGCTGGCGGGGGACCCTCATCCGGAGCGGCCCCCCGTTGCCGACCGACAGCGGGCCGCCGTTCATGCCGTGGACCAGCAGGGTCTGGGGGTGGAGGGCGTCGGCCATGTCGATGCTGTCCCACCAGTCCGGCTGGATCGAGGCGAAAACGACGAACCGCGCCTCGGGCCGGATGCCCGCCAGCTCCAGCACATGAGACAGCGGCACTCCGGTCCACTCGGCCACGTAGGACCAGCCTTCCTCGCAGGCCAGCTGGGTAATCTGGCTCCGCACCGGGTAGCGCCGGAGCTGGTCCATCGAGAACGTGCCCGGGTGGCTCACCATGCCGTCGACGGTGAGCCGCCAGTCGGCGAAGCCGCTGGCCTCGAGCTTCTTGAATGCATCACCGAGTGGCGCCACGGAGTTCTCGAGCGGCCGGGCCGAGATCTCACTCCGGGGAAACTCGCGGGCAAGCGAGTGCCGGGTGATGAGTCGCTGGGAGGCGTAGGTCAGCGTTTGGCCGAGACCCCAGACGCCAGCGCCGTCGGGGGGGATCAGTCCGAAGGCCTGCGCCGCCTTCGCGGCCGCGCCGAGACCGAGAATCCCCGCGGTGGCGGCGAGCCCGGTCCGGACGAGTCTGCGGCGAGATGGGTCGGTCATGAGTGCTCCGATGGCGGCACGGTGTGAGGGGCGGCCCGGCCGGTGACCATGGCGCGCATCCGACTGGTGAAGCCGGCGTGCCAGATCATGACCACGTGGACCAGGAGGAAGAGCACCAGTGCCACGGTCAGAAAGAAGTGAATCGTCCGGGCTGACTGCACGCCGCCCAGAAGGTTCACCGTGGCGGGCAGCGCGGACACGAACGCGGGAGACATCGCGAGCCCGGTCCAGATGATCAGCGGGAAGAGGACGAAGATCACCGCCAGGTAGCTCAGCCGCTGGAGCAGGTTGTAGGACCAGGCTTCCGCCGCGCCGGGCCGCGCGAAGCGGAGGTGGCTGGCGATCGAGGCCCTGATCTCCCGCCACGATAACGTGCCGGGTTCGGGCGCGAGGCTGGTCCGCAGGTGCCCGTTCAGCGCGCTCGCGATCACATACAGCAGGCCGGCGAGCACCACGATCCAGGCCGCCTGGAAATGCAGCGACCGGCTCCAGCCGTTCTGGTCGGGCAGGACGTAGGCGTAGCCGGTCTGAACCATCCTGCGCGAGGCCGGGATCGGGAGCTGGAAGAGGGCGGGGGTGAGGACGTTGCCGGTTTCGCCCCAATAGAAACGGGGATGGGAGATCACGATCTCAATGCCAGTTACCAGGAGCGCCAGGAAACTTAAGGCGGTGATCCAGTGGGTGACTCGCACGAGGGCGGAGTGCCGCCTGGATGGCGTCGCGGCTGGATCAATCGCCATTCGGCCTCCTTCTATCGATGGAACGGCGCGCTGAGATCGCCAATGGGCTGTACCGGGATGGTCATCAAGTCTATTCCGGCCAGAGGGGGCTGGCAAATCCGACACCGATGAGACGCCCGGCGCCCCGACATTGACAGGCCCCGGGCCGGGGACCAAGTTGGGGCGTCCCGAGGAGCCATCGCCGCCACCGTCCGCCTAACGACCCGATGACCGACCTGACCGAATTGAGCCTGTGGCATCTGACCGCCGGCGAGTCGTTCGCTCCGCGGGCGCCCCTTCCGGGGGACCTCGTGGCGGACGTCGCGATCATCGGCGCCGGGTACACCGGTCTCTGGACCGCGTACTACCTCCATCGTCAGGCGCCCACCCTGCGGATTGTGGTGCTGGAGCGGGAGGTGGCGGGGTTCGGCGCGTCGGGGCGGAACGGCGGCTGGTGCTCCGGGATCTTCCCAGCCAGCCGGCGCCGGATCGCGCAGGAGGGCGGGCGGGAGGCGGTGACGCGGCTCCAGGCGGCGCTCGACGACGCGGTCGACGAAGTGGGGCGGGTGGCGGCAGCGGAACGGATCGACTGCGACTTCGCCAAAGGCGGGTACGTCTCGGTGGCGCGGAACGAGGCCCAGTGGATCCGGACGCAGGCGGAGGTCGAGGCGGCGCGCAGCTGGGGAGTGAGCCCAGCCAGTCTGGCGCTCCTTCCCCGGGAGGAAGCCCTGAGCCGGCTCCACGCCAACGGGGTACTCGGCGGGACCCTCGCCTCCAACTGTGCGGCCCTTCATCCGGCGAAGCTGGTCCGCGGGCTCGCGCGGGTGGTCGAGGCACAGGGCGTTTCCATCCATGAGAACACCGGGGTCACCGCCATTGCTCCGGGGCGAGTCACCACCACCCACGGAACGGTTACGGCGGAGACGGTGCTCCTCGCGACCGAAGGATTCACCCCATCGCTTCCCGGATACCATCGCGATCTGGTGCCGATGTATTCCCTGATGGTTGCCACCGAGCCCCTGGCGGCCGAGGTGTGGGACCGGATCGGGCTCGCGGCCCGGGAGACCTTCAGCGACAAACGGCACCTGCGGGTCTACGGTCAGCGGACCGTTGACGGACGGATCGCGTTCGGCGGCCGGGGCGCGCCGTACCATTTCGGCTCACGCGTCGCGGCCGAATTCGATTGCGACCCTCGAGTACACGCCATGCTGCGGCGAGTCCTGCTCGACCTGCTGCCCGGGGTGCCGAGGGATGTGCGCTTCACTCACGCCTGGGGCGGCAATCTCGGCATTCCCCGGGACTGGTATCCCTCGGTCCGGCTGGATCAGGGAACCCGAATCGGTTTTGCGGGGGGCTACGTGGGGGATGGCGTGGCGCTGTCGAACCTGTCGGCGCGGGCCCTCGCGGATCTGGTGCTCGGGCGGGATTCGGAGCTGGTGCGGCTCCCCTATGTGGGGCGCCGGTCGCCGCGGTGGGAGATCGAGCCGCTGCGGTGGTTCGGGGTGAACGCGGTGACGCGGATCTTTGCGTCGTCCGATCGGGTCGAGGCCGCCTCGGGCCGACCGGCGCGGCGGGCGGCGTGGTTCTGGCGAGCGATCGGCCACTAGCTGTCATCCGCCGGGACAAAGGGGGGAGTGGCCGTGGGAATGATGGTGCGTTGCGTCGGATTGGTTACCGCGCCGGAAGGCCGCCGGGGATATTGGGCGGATGGCCCCCAAGCTTCTTATCCAACTCGTCCACGCGCTACGGACCCGCCACTATAGCCGGAAGACCGAAGCTGCCTATACCAGTTGGATAAGGCGGTACATCCGTTATCACGCCCTGCGTCATCCGGCCGAGATGGGCGAGGTGGAGGTGGGGCAGTTCCTGACCTACCTGGCGGTTGAGCGTCGGGTCGCGGCGTCGACTCAGGGTCAGGCGTTGGGGGCGATCATGTTCCTGTACCGGCATGTGCTGGGTCGGCCGCTCGGGGCGCCGATCGAGGCGATGCGGGCGCGGCAGCCGGTTCGCCGGCCGGTGGTGCTGACGCCGTCGGAGGTGGAGGCGGTGCTGGCCGAGTTGCGGGGACCGACGGCGTTGGTGGGGCTGTTGATGTATGGGGGCGGGCTCCGGCTGGGGGAGGCACTGGGGCTGCGGGTGAAGGATGTGGACCTGGCGCGGGGGGAGGTGAACGTCCGGGCCGGGAAGGGGGGGAAGGACCGGGTGACGGTCCTGCCGCGGCGGGCCATCGGGCCGCTGGAGGCGCACTTACGCCGGGTGGCGGCGCTGCACCGGCGGGATCTGGCGTCCGGGGCCGGGGCGGTGGCGTTGCCGGGGGCGCTGGACCGGAAGGTGCCGAGTGCCGTGACGGCGTGGCCCTGGCAGTGGGTCTTCCCGGCGACCCGGCGGTACGTGCCTCGGGAGGCGCCCACCGGCCCACGCCGGCGCCATCATCTCCATCCGACCCTGGTGCAGCGGGCGGTGGCGGCCGCGGTGGCCAGTTCCGGGATCGGGAAGCGGGCGACGTGCCACACCCTTCGACATTCGTTTGCGACCCACCTGCTGGAGGGCGGGTACGATATCCGGACGGTTCAGGAGCTGTTGGGGCATCGGGACGTGAGCACGACGATGATCTACACTCATGTATTGAACCGGGGAGGCTTGGGCGTCCGGAGCCCGGCGGACGGTCTTCCGCCGGGTCTGGCTCGGCCGCTGTCAATAACGGTTTCCAATTGCACAAATATTCCGGGTGAAATTGTACACTCGGGGTGAGGGCGAGTCTTAGGACGCCTGGGCCTCCGGTCCGCCCTTCTCTTTGGGTTTGGCGGGGGGACTCCGGAGGGCGCTGCGGAGGTCGGCGTGGTGCCGGAGCCGGTAGCTGTTCCCCCGGATGTTCACGATGTGGCAGTGGTGGAGGAGGCGGTCAATCAGGGCGGCGGCCATGACTTCATCGCCGAAGATCTCCCCCCACTCCTCGAAGGTCTTGTTGCTCGTCAGGATCGTCGAG
>JANMXA010000025.1:0-25670 GCA_031394255.1 Gemmatimonadota bacterium | reverse complement strand
CGTCGCGCTGCCTAACTCTCCCGCCGGCAACGAGTTCACCGCGACCCGCTCGGCGGTTCCCGGGGAGGTGTCGCGGTGTCGGCCGGCCGGGACGACCGGAAGCTCTTGCCCCTCGACAGGGACGGATCGACCGCCACCGGCGCCAATACAATCCGAACCGCGTCCTGAGACAGGCCCGTCACCTGGGCAATGGCTGAAGCGCTTCGGCCCTGGCGACCGAGGACGATCACCGTGCGCCATGGTTCGGCGAAGCCAGTCCTGGGTCGGCGGCGGCGCCGAAGCAGCTCGAGCAGGCCGCCCGTGAGCAACAGCCCGCCCGTCGCCAGGGCAACCGTGCGGAGCGGTACGTGACGGAGAGTCCATTCGACGTTGGCGCCAACGACATCGAGGGCCTTGATGGTACGGGCCCGGTCAGCCTGGGCCCGGGTCAACAGCGAACCGGCGCCCAGGACCAGGACCACCACGCCGACCACAACCCACAATCGCCTGGTCATTCGTCATCCTCCCGCACCAGGGGTTCCTCGCGGAGCCGCTTGAGTGCCTGGGTCCGAATCTGGCTGATGCGGGACTCGGTCACGTGGAGCACCTCGGCGATCTGCTTCAGGTTCAGTTCTTCGTAGTAATAGAGGGACAGTACGGTGCGTTCCCGCGGGGGAAGCCGCTGGATCGCGAGCCGAAGCCGGGCCAGCGTCTCCCGTTTGCCGACGTCCTCGAAGGCATCGTCTCCGGTCGGGTCGGCCAGGGTGTCCTCGAGTTTGAGAGCGTCATCGCCACCCCGGGCAACGGTGCCGGCGAGAGACACCATGACACCGCCATCGACGTCCTCCTTCATCCGGTAGTAGGTCGCCACGTCTACCCCCAAGGCCTGGGCCACCTCGTCGGGGCCGGGTGCCCGGCCGTACCGGGTCTGGAGCGCCGTCACCATGGCGGCGAGCTGCCGGCCCTTGGTCCGGACGCTCCGCGGACGCCAGTCGCGGCTCCGGAGCTCATCGAGAATCGAGCCTCGAATGCGTCGCATCGCGTAGGTGCTGAAGGCGAGGCCGCGGGAGAGATCGAACCCCTCGAGGGCCTGCACCAACCCCAGCGTCCCGGCGCCTAACAGGTCGTCGAACTCGACCGCATGGCCGACCCGGCCGGCCATGTCGCGGGCACAGTGGTGTACCAGGCCAAGGTACCGGTCGAGCAGCTGCGCTCGGGCGTCGGGATCGCGATGATTGGCGTACCGGCTCCAGAGGGCATCGGTTACGGCAGTGTTCGTCATTCCGGCCTTCCCGCGTTGATCAGATCCGGCGTGGCTTCCGCCCGCCGGACGAGGTGATTCACGACCATGCGGCGGACCTGGGCCCGGAGGGGCTCCAGCGCCGAGTCGACCAGCAATGCTCCCGGGCGACGCATGGCCTCGCGCAACGCCGGGGTTTCCTCGAGACCACCGATCGGACCCAGTTCGCGGCCCAGGAACCGGCCTGCCGCCACCGTCAGGCGGTCAGCCGTCTCGGCGGCGTCGTGCGGGCCCGTGGCGCGATTCACCAGCAGGTCGATCGGCAGCGACGGCACCTGGGCGTGGACCAGCTTGATCAGGGCGTAGGCGTTGGTGAGCGCGGCCACTTCGGGCACGGTCACGACCACCAGCCGGGTACCGCCCATGGTGGCCAGCCGGACCACTGTTTCGAGCCCGGACCCGGCATCCACCACCACGACATCGAATCCGTCGTAGAGGGATGCGAGCCGGTGATGCAGCCGAGCCTGATCCAGCGCCGGCAAGGCATACAGGGACTCGGCGCCCGAGTCGCTGGGCAGGAGCCAGAGCTGGTCGGTCACCTGGACCAGGAGACTCGCCGGCTCCGCCTCGCCGCGGAGGACCTGCTCCAGGCGGGCATCGACGGCGACGCCGAGCATCACATGCAAGTGGCCGAGGTTCTGCGACCCGTCCACCAGCAGTACCCGCGCGCCACCGGCCGCCAGCGCCTGGGCCACGAGGACCGAGATTACGGACTTGCCGACCCCGCCCTTCCCGCTCCCGAATACCAGGACCGGTGGCCCGACCGGGTCCGGTCGTTCGCTGGCCTGCTCCGCCACCAGCTGTCGGAGTGAAAGCGCCTGGTCCATCACGCCACCGCCTCGCGGTAGCCGCCGTTGTCGCTCTGGCGGCTGACCCGGATCGCCTGCATCGCCTCATCCGCGGAGGCGAGGTCGAACGGCACATCCTGCCCGTCTGTGGTCCACCGGATCGGCAAGGCCTGATCGATGCCCAGGTCAAAGACGCCGTTCTCGTCAGGCGCCTCGTCGCACTTCGTGACCAGCAGATGGGTGACCCGTGGCGTCCGGGCCTCGCGGACCATCATCCGAGCCAGACGGGGGGCCGTGCCGGCCGGGATCACCAGGTGAACTTCCTGGGGCGCCAGCGCTTCCAGCAGGCCTCCGGCGGATTCACGATCGTTTCGCTGCCGGGGGCTTCGGCCGGGGGTGTCGACCAGAATCACGTCACAGTCGGCGAACTTGCCTCGGGCCCGCGCCAGGTCCTCGGGACTGTAGGCCACCTCGAACGGAAGCCGGGCGATCTCGGCGTAGGTCTTGAGCTGGTCGATTCCGCCGATCCGGAAGGTGTCCAGGCAGAGCAGACCGACCCGACGATTACCGAACACCCGGGGATGGGTCGCGAGCTTGGCGACCGTCGTGGTCTTGCCGCTGCCGGTCGGGCCGACCAGGGCCACGATCAGCGGCCCCTTCGCCGGCTGGGCCGGCACGATCATCTCCAGCGCCGCCGTCGGCGTGGAGCGCGCGACCACATCGCTGCGGGCGGCACTCGCCGGATCGGCGGCGGCGACCTCGAAGAGGGATCCATCGGCCGTCCGAATCCGGCGCACATGGAGGATGACGGCGTCGGCGCCGATGACGAGTTGGGCCTGCTTGAGCAGGGCCGCGACGTTCGGTCCGACCAGGGTTCTAATTGGCACGGGCGAGCTCCCAGGTGGCGAGGCTCAACACCGGGGCCTGCGTCGGCAGTTCGCCTAACGACAGCACCGGCAGCTTGGGCAATACCGGCTCGATCAGGCGCCGGATGCCGATACGGAGGCTGGGCGGCGCGATCAGCGCCGGCCAGTGGCCTTCGTTCTTGTGGATGGTGACGAGGTCGTTCAGCCGACGAAGCGCGTCAGTCAGTTCATCGGGGTCCATCGTCCGCCCGCCCTCGCGGAGCGGCCGCGGGCTGAAGAGCTGCATCAATGCCGCTTCAAGCCGCGGGCCGACGGTGATGCCGCGGACGCTGCCGTCCGTCTGTTCGTAGAGCTGCAGGATGACCGAGCCAAGGGCCCGTCGGACGTGCTCGGTGAGCATCTCCGGATCCTTGGTCTGGTCGGCGCCGTCGGAGAGCGCCTCGAGGATGCTGAGGAGATCCCGAATCGGGAGGCCCTCCCGCAGCAGGCGCTGGAGCACCCGGTGGACGGTGCCCAGGGACAACTTGTTCGGCACGACGTCGTCGACGAGGGCGGGATGGCTCTCTTTGACGCCGTCGAGCAGCTCCCGGGTGTGCTGGCGGGTGAGCAGATCCGCGCCGTGCTGGCGAACCGTTTCAGTCAGATGGGTGGCCAGCACGACGCTCGCCTCCACCACGGTGTAGCCCATCGACTCGGCCTCAAACCGGAGGTCGGGCGAAATCCACACCGCGGCCATGCCGAAACTCGGATCGGTGGTCTGGATCCCTTCAATCGGAGGGGCGGCGCCGGTAGAGTTGAGGGCGAGCAGGAACCGGGGCATTACCTCACCGCCGGCAACCCGCACACCGCGCACCTTGATGGCATACTCCGTGGCGGGCAGCTGGATGTTGTCGCGGATCCGGGCCGGTGGAATGACGATGCCGAGCTCGACCGCGAGTTTCTGACGCATGAGGGACACCCGCTTCAGCAGGTCGCCGGACTGGGCCTCGTCCACAAGGGGAACCAGGGCGTAGCCGATTTCCAGCTCGAGCGGCTCGACGGCAAGCAATTCCTTGATGGGCGCGGCGTGGGCCGGCTGATTCGGGGTCGATTCCACCACCCGCACGCGTTCGGCTTCGGCTGCGGCCGATTGGGTCGTGCCCACGAGATATCCGACCACCGCCGACGCCACGGACAGCAGCAGGAACGGGATCGGCGGAAGGCCCGGGACGATCGCGAAGACGGCGAGAATGCCAGCGGCGATGTACATGGTCCTCGGCGACCGGGCCAACTGCTTCCCGATCGTCGGACCCATCGCGGGATTGGACGAGCCGTAGGTCACCAGCATGCCGGCCGCGGTGCTGACGATCAGGGCCGGAATCTGGGTTACGAGACCGTCGCCGACGGTGAGCCTGGTGTAGGTCGCGAGGGATTCGGTGGCGGTCAGGCCCTGCTGGGTCATCCCGATAATGAACCCGCCGACCAGATTGATTGCCGTGATCACCAGACCGGCCGCGGCGTCGCCCCTGACGAACTTGGCCGCGCCGTCCATCGAGCCGTAGAAATCGGCGTACCGGCTGATCTCCTCGCGGCGCGAACGGGCCTCGTTTTCGTCGATCAGGCCGGCTGAGAGATCGGCATCGATACTCATCTGACGGCCCGGCATGGCGTCCAGGGTGAAGCGGGCGGCCACTTCGGCGATCCGGCCGGCGCCCTTGGTGATGACCATGAAGTTGATCGCGACCAGGATCAGGAAGATCACCAGGCCGACGACGTAGTTTCCGCCGATCACGAAGTTGCCGAAGGCGTCGATCACCCGGCCGGCCTGGGCATGGCTCAGGATCAGCCGGGTGCTGCTGACGTTGAGGCCGAGGCGGAGCAGCGTGATCAGGAGCAGCAGGCTCGGGAAGACGCTGAACTCCAGCGGATCGTTGGACGACACGGCGACCAGCAGCACCAGGATCGACAGGCCAATGCTGAGTGCGAGGAGCGCGTCGAGCGCCATGGCCGGGAGCGGCACGATCAGCAGTGACACGATGACAACGACACCGATCGCGAGGTAGGTCTCCGCGGTAAGCGAGACCGCCGGCTTCAGCGGCGTGGACGGACCAGCGCCCGCCGCGCCTCGGGTGGTGCCGGACTTGGATGGCGCGGGCGCCCGATCGGGACGGACCGGCTGGGCGCCACCGAGGGCCGGGGCGGTCATTTGGCCCGCCGTTCAGCCAGCGCCGCGGGCAACCGCTGGCGCAGCCGGTAGACGTAGGCCAGGATTTCGGCGATCGCAACGTAGAGAGCGGGCGGGATTGGCGCCCCGACCTTGCACGTAGCCAGCAGGGCGCGGGCCAGGGGCTTGTTCTCGACCATCGGAACGCCGGCCGCCTTGGCGATCCGCTTGATACGCTCGGCCAGTTTTCGTTCGCCCATCGCCACCACCACCGGCGCCCCACCCTGGGCAGCGTCGTACCGGAGCGCGATGGCGATATGGGTCGGGTTGGTGATGACCACATCGGCCTGCTGTACCTGGGTCAGCATCCGCTGCCGGGCCCGCTGGCGAGCGATCTGGCGAATCCGGGCCTTGATCTGGGGATCGCCCTCCTGCTCCCGATGTTCCTGGACGATCTCCTGGCGCGACATCTTGAGGCTTTTCTCGATCCGGAAGAACTGGATGCCGTAGTCGAACCCGCCGATCGCAAGAAAGGCGAGGGCCACGGTCATGCTCATCTTGATGGTGGACGAATGGAGCACCGAGACGATGTCGCTGGGTGAGGCGTCTCCGAGCGCGGTGAACTGGGGCCAGGCCCGCTTGAGGACGCCGTACGTCACCACGCCGAGAATCGCCAGCTTGAGGGCGGACTTGACCAGGTTCACCGCCGCCTCGGTTCCGAAGATCCGGGCGAAGCCCTTCATCGGATCGATCCGGCTGAAATCCGGCTCGAGCGGCTTCCATGATGCAATCCCGCGGGTCTGCAACAGTCCGACTGCGACCGCCACCACCGAGAGACCGAAGCCGAGAGGGGCCAGCGCGACGGCGGTCCGGAAGGCCACCATCTTGACCAGTTCCGTCACGCCGACGACCGAGGGCTGCTCGACCAGAAGCCAATTCGGCGCCACGGCGAACAATTCCAGCACGTAGCGACCGACCGCCCGCCCGCCGAAGTTGGCCAGGAAGAACGTCCCGGCCAGCAGCATGACCGCCGCCGCGAACTCGGGGCTCTTGGCGACCTTTCCTTCCTCGCGCGCCTGTTCGCGCCGCCGAGGTGTCGGGTCCTCTGTCCGGTTGTCGGAGGCTTCTTCGTCGGCCATGGGCTAATTCGCCCCCGCGCGAAGCATCGTCTGCAGCAGGCTGTCCGCCGACACGGGCACCTCGCTCAGCCAACGCCCAAGAATGCGAACCATCACGGGCAGCGAGAGCCCGATCATGATCATCCCCACGCCGACCGTGATCGCGAACGACATGGCCATGGCATTGAGCTGCGGCACCGCCCGGCTGAGGATCGCCATGGCGAGGTTGGTCACCGTGAGGGCGACCATAACCGGAGCCGCGATCTGCACCGCGTAGGCGAAGATCGATCCTGTCACCTTGAGCAGGCCGGCGCCCCCATCATTCAGCATCAGCGTCGTGCCAGGCGGATATTGAGCGAGGCTCCGGCCGACCGCGTCGATCATCTGGACCGGGCCTCCAATCGACACGAAGACGGCGAGCCCGAGCAGCCCGTAGAACTGGCCGATCGCCGGCCCGCCAAGGTCGATGTTCGGCGAGATCGCCTGCCCAAGTGACAGCCCGGTTTGGAGCGAGACCACTTCACTGGCGATCAGGAGAGCGTGACTCACGACCGACGCCACCAGGCCGATCGCGACCCCGATCGTGAATTCGAGCATCAGCGGAATCGGGATGGTCACGATCTGGTCGGGAAAGGGCGGCTTGGGCGAACCCGGCACCATCGACGCCGCCAGGACCACCACCACGGCACCCTTGACGGACTTCGGGATCGTCATCATCGACCAGAACGGCGACAGCAGGAAGAGTCCCGAAAGCCGGGCTGAGATCAGGACGAAGGCCGGCCAGTTGCCGGGCGCCAGCATCGACATCGCGGTGGAGCCCATCAGCCCCCCACAGTGGGTAAGGTCTGGAGCGCGACGACGAGGAACTCGGTCAGCTGGCGAATCAGCCACGGGAGGACCATCACGAAGATGACGGCCATGGTGACCAGCTTCGGCAGGAACGTCAGCGTCTGCTCCTGCAACTGCGTCACGGCCTGCAACAGTGTCACGAGGAGGCCGACCACGAGGGCCGCCAGCAGCAGCGGCGCCGAGGCCATCAGCGTGAGCATTACGGCTTTGCGGATCAGCTCCGCGGCGAGGACGGCACCCATCAGATCACCGGTGAAAGCTTGCCACGAGGTTCTGGCCCACCAGGGACCAGCCGTCGGCAAGGACGAAGAGCAGCAACTTGAACGGGAGCGAGATCATCACCGGAGGCACCATGAACATCCCGAGGCTCATCAGCGACGTGGCGACGATCAGGTCGACCACCACGAACGGGAGAAAGATCACGAACCCCATCCAGAACGCCGTCTGCAACTCGCTGGTCACAAACGCGGAGATAATGGTGAGGGTCGGGATGTCGTCCTCGGTCTTCGCCTCGGCGACGCCGGTCATCTCAGTGAACGCGGCCAGGTCCTTCTCGCGGACGTTCGCCAGCATGAAGCGGCGAAACGGCGCCAGGCCCTGCTGGTAGGCGTCGGCCTGACTCATGTGGCCGTTGAGGTACGGCTGGACCGCGATCTGGTTGGCCTCCTCGAGCACCGGGTGCATTACGACACCGGTGAGCAGCACCGCCATTGCCACCAGGAGCTGGCCCGGCGGACTGCCCTGGGTTCCGATGGCGGAACGGAGAAAGTGGAGGACCACCAGGATCCGAGTGAAGCTGGTCATCAGCAGGACGACCGCCGGCAGCAGTGTCAGCGCGCCAAGGAACACGACCAGGCCCACGCTGCCGCTCAGCTTGAGCTGCTCGTTTCCCTGGCCGATCTGCACATTGACGGACGGAACGTCGGGCGCCGCGACTTTGATCGAGCCGGACCCCGGCGCCGAGGTGACCTGCTTGGGCGCCACGGAGGCCGGGGCCGAGATGGCGACCTTGCGTCCACTGTCTTTGGGTGCGGCGGGCTTCTGGGCCTTGACGGTCCCCGCCAGGGTCAGGGCCATGAGCCCAAACAAGGACAGCCGGGACAAGAGCCGCTTCAACTCCGGGTCCCGGGCCGCGGCCAGTGGTACGCCGGCGTTGGGATCCGCCAGTGCGGCGAGGCGGTCTTCGCGCCGGAGTTCGGTCAGCAGCGACGGTCCCTGGTCACTGGTCCCCAGGACCAGAACCCGCTGGCCGACCCGGACCACCACGACGCCCTGTTTCGCACCAAGCGGCAGCCGCTGGAGGATCTGCATCGGTACCCGGCCATGCCCCACCCCGCGCCGATCGAGCTTGTGGAGCAGCTTGATCGCGAGCAGGAGGAGACCCACCGTCATGGCGGTGGCGCCAAGCAGGCCAAGGACGCCGTTGCCCATCAGGCGGCATCGCCTTCCTGGTCGACCAGAATCCGGGTGATCCGGACCGCGAAGTGCTCGCCGATCACGACGACCTCGCCCTCGGCGAGCTTGCGATCACTGACGAAGATGTCGATCGGCTCGCCCACCATGCGCTCGAGCGGAATCACCGAGCCGGTGCCGAGGCCGAGCACCTCCTGCACGGTCATGCTGGTCCGGCCGAATTCAATCGACACGGGCAGCGTCATGTCGAGGAGCGTTTCGAGCGACGCCGGGGCGCCGCCGGCCACCCCAAGTCCCGCCACATCCTTCAACGTTGCCATGATGCCTGGTTCCTATGCGGTCGTTTTGATACGCCCCCGGGAGCCCCGGAGCGCGTTGGTAGAATCGCCGACAGCTGCATCGGTCACCTTGAGGCCAAGCTGGCGTCGGTACTGTCCCAGCTGGCCGAAGAAGCGCCGCGAGCCGTTGACATGGAGTTCGACTGGTGCGTCGATCGGCTGCGTGGTCTGGATGACCTGCCCGACCCGGAGCTGCGCCACTTCGCGGGCCGACAGCCGGATCGTGGGGAATCGGGCGATCAGATCGACCTGCGATCCGCGCACCGAGGACTCGACCGCCACCTTCTGCATCGGCGAGAGCTGTTGCCTGGTCGGGGCCCGCCCACCGGATTTCTCGCCGAGAAAGGTTTCGAGGGCCAGGAGCGGGATGCAGATTGCCACCAGCGAGGAGAACGCCCCGGCGCGCACTTCGAGGTTCGCCACCAGTACGTTGTCCTCGTGCGACGAGATCTGGAGCATGTCGGGCGTCGATTCGAAGCCGGTGACTTCGGGGTGGAACACGACGTGATCCTGCCAGGCTTCGCGGAAGGCGTTGAGCATCTTGTCGACGACACCGCGGGTCACGGTCCGTTCGAGCGGCGTGAGTCCCCGCTCCATTCGCGTCCCCTCGCCGGGGCCGCCAAAGACGCGGTCGACGATGTAGAAAGCGAGATCGGTGCTCAAGTCGACCGTGCCCTGCCCGCCCTCGGTACCACCGAGATCGAACACGAACGCGGCGCACGGATTCCCGAGCGCCAGCACATATTCGGAGAACGTGGCTTGCTCGATCGTGTACGACACGTCCATCGGCTGACGAAGACGGGACGAGAGCATCGACTGCGTCGCGAGAGCAACGCGCGAGAAGATGGCGTCAAGCTGAAGCCGGCGGTCTTTCGAGATCCGGGGCGGCCGGAGAAAGTTGTAGGGACGGACCTCGGCGGTCGGCATCCGGGCCCGGGCGGTGGCGGCCGAACCGCCGCCAGCCTGGAGCAGTTGGTCGATATCCTTCTGGGTCAGGGCGTCCGCATCGGTACGCCCGCCAGGGATGTCGGGGCCGGTCATGCCAAGTGCCGGGCGTCGTGGTTCACTGGATGACGAACTGGGGCAGGAAGACGTGAAGCTTGGTCTTCGACCCGGCGATGATGGTGATGGTGTCGGACAGCTGGGCCTTGAGGGAGTCCCGGATCCCGGGGGCGCTGAGGCTCTCCATCGTCTGCTTTTCGAGCAGCGAGATGACCAGGTCGCGAATCTGCGATTCCTTCGCCCGGAGCTCTTCGTCCTGCTTGCCGTCAACGGTCTCAACCGCGACCGATACCATGAGGAACCGGGCACCCTGCGACCCCGAGGGATTGACGATCAGGTTGTCGAGTTTGAAGACCGGCCCCTTTTCGCCGCCCTTCTCCCCTTCCTTCCCCTCTGCGGGCTTCTCGTCTTTGCCAGCGGCTTCGAGACCCGCCTGCAGGTTGGCCCGGGCACTCAGCTTCGGGCCCACAACCCAGACCCCGACCACGCCGCCGGCGATGGTCATCAACGCCACGATCAGCGGCAGCATGAGTTTGTTGGGTCCCTTGGCCGGTTTGACCTCGGCACCTTCGGGCGTTGGTGGTGCGTTCGCTTCCTCTGACATAGGTACCTGGATGGGTTTGGCGGTACAAACGGACGACTTGCCGGGGACCTGAAAAGCAACGGCCGTACCACTATTGCCCATCGCCTGCCCGGCAAGGCAACTCGTTGTGGCGCAGGATGTTACGACTTCGAGCGGAACTGACTCCGGCGGGCTTGCAGGAAGGGATGACCCCGAGTGGGAATTCTCTGCCGCTTCCTCGTCGGCGATTGTTGCCGCGCTCGCGGGGTCGGTTGGCGCGGCAAGACCGGAAGGCGGCGGAATCCGCCGCCCTCAGGTCAGAGATGCATTACCGCTTCAGGTTGACGAGTTCCGTGAGCATTTCGTCGGCCGTCGTGATCACCCGCGCCGAAGCCTGGAAACCACGCTGGGCCGTGATCATCTCGGTAAACTGTTCCGACAGGTCGACGTTGGACGACTCGAGTGCGGAGGCCGTGATCGTCGACGTCTGGCTGGTGCCCGCGAACCCGAGCACCGGCACGCCCGAGTTGGCCGAGGGCTCGAACATGTTGTCGCCGCGGCGAAGTAGCGCGGTCGGGTTGTTGAAGCTGGCCAGGGACATCTGGGCCACCGGCCGGCTGACACCATTGGTATAGAAGCCGGTCACGACGCCAGTCGAGTCGATCGACATGTCCTGCAGGTCGCCGCTGGTATACCCATCCTGGGCCGTGAACACGGCGTTGGACGGGTTGGCGAACTGGGACAGCCCGTTGATGTCGTTGACGCTGCCGGGGTTCAGGACGACGTCGAACGGCGTGCCGCCGGAGGTCGGGCTGACCCGGATCCGGACCGGCTCGGCCGAGAGACTGACCGACCCATTGCTGAAGTCGGTCATCTGGCCGCTGGCATTGAAGGTCACCAGGCCCTGATCGGCATCGAGCGGAGTGGCGGCGGGTACCGCGGCGTTGTCGAGACCCTCGACGGTGCCGGTGGCCGAGGTAATCGAGTAAGTCCAGGTGTTGTTCGGCAACGCGGGGGGACCGCCGGCAAAGACCTGCTTGAAGGTCATGACCAGATTGTGGGCCTGGCCGGCCGTGTCATACACGGTGATCGACATCTGGTGGGGTTCGGACACCGGAGCCGGCGCCGTGGCCGTAATCCGCTGGTTCAGGTTGAGGTTGCCGGCAAGGCTCAACGCCTGGGTGGCGCGGGCCGGCGACTTCCGGTTCAGCGTGAGATCAATGTCCGTCACGGCGGACGAGGACGAGAAATTGCCGAGCGGGTCGGCATTGACGCCCTGGACCACGAAGCCGTTACTCGGCGCCACGAGGCGGCCGTTGGCGTCGAACTGGAAGTTGCCGGCGCGGGTGTACAACGTCTTCCCGTTGCCCTTGGTTACGAAGAACGCATCACCGCTGATCGCCACGTCGGTCTTGACGCCGGTGCCTTGGATCGTCCCCTGGGTGAACAGGGTGTCGATACTGGCGATGTTCATGCCGCTGCCGATCTGGGTCGGGTTCCGGCCGCCCGAGTTGGCCGGCGGCCGGGTTGCGCCCTGCAGCAACTGGTTGAAGGACTCGGCGAACGTGACCCGTGACGACTTGAACGCCACGGTATTCACGTTGGCGATATTGTTGCCGATAACATCCATCCGCACCTGGTGGTTGCGGAGGCCGGACACGCCGGCAAAGAGTGCTCGCATCATGGTAGTCTGTCTCCTGCTTCAGGGGGTAATTTCGGAAATCTTGTCGATGGCGATCCGGTGGCCGCCGATTTTGAGCATGACCGCGCCGGCTTCGTACGTCACTCCATCGACGACACCGTCGGTGAAGGTTCTCACTCTGACTGGGTCGCCCTTGGGCGACGCGACCTCGAACCGGTAGGTGTAGCTCCCGGGCGGCAGATCCGTCGGCGGCCTGACCAGCTGACCACCACCCGGTACGATGCCAAGGGCGCGGGTCGCGACCGTCTGGCCGTTTGCGTCGAGCAGCGTCAGGGTCGCCTGACCACCGACGCCGGCCACATCGACCCGGAAAGAGGTGCTGCCGTCAGCGGCGACCGACAACTGGTCTCCTTCGGCGATGACATGTTTGCCGATAAGGGAGGCGCCGAGCGCGGTGCGATCGAGCGTCGCCCGGGCGCTGGTATCCCTGGCCTGAGCCGCGAAGGCATCGTTCAGCTTGGTCAACTGCTCGACCGAGGAGAACTGGGCCAGCTGGGCCGCGAAGGCGTCGGCCTGCATGGGGTTCAGCGGGTCCTGGTGCCGGAGCTGGGCGACGAGGAGTTCGAGGAACTGATCCCGCCCCAGCGCCGACTTGTCCTTCGGGACAACCGGCTGCGTTGCTGACCCGGCGCCCGCAAGCCCGGGAATTGAGAAACTCATGCATCCCTCCCGTTCGAATCACGTTTCTGCTGCCGCGGCTGGTCCGGGGTCCGGCCCTGCTCACGCCGTTCCCGCTGCTGCTCCTTCGTACCGTTCCATCGTTCCTGCTGTTCATCGTCCGGCCCGTGCCGCCCGGGCGATCGGTGGTCGGTCGGGGCCGTATCGGCGACACCCTCGCGGGCGAGTGGATTCCAGCGTGGCAATTCGGTCGAGACCGGGTTCTGAACCGTGATCTTGGGTTCGGGAAATCCCCGTTCCGTCAGACTCTGATGCAACTGCCTGAGGTCGATGTTGAGACGATCCGCCATCGCCTGATCATTCGGCATGATCGTGGCCCGGACGTTCGACCCGCTCACCGATACCCGGAGCTTGCCGTAGTCGCCCTGGTCGTCCTTGAGGTCGAGCATGAGGTGATCGACCCGCCGGGCGATCCGTTCGCCGGGGTCCGTCGCCGTTGCCGCCATCGGCTCGGGCCCGGGGGTCGTCGCGGTGTCGACTAGCGGGCGCGCCGCGGCCGATGCGACGGGTACCGTTCTGGGCGTGCCGTCAGCCCCATGCCGCTCGCCCCACTGCACGGGCACCTCGGTGGCCGGCGCCGGCTCGGTTTCATGCCGACTCCGAGCGTTGTCGCGTTCGCCGCCGAACGCCGTCCGCTGTGCCGCCGCCTTGGGTGCCTCCTGAGCGAGGCGGATCCGACCGGTGGTCGTAGCAGACTCCTCGCCGGGGCGGGATTCCGGGGCTGTGATCCGCCGCAAGGCTTCCTGAGCCAGGTCACGGTTGCCGCCAGTAATCCGGTGTTCACGGATGCGGGCCGCCAATTCGGGCGTGGGTTCAGCCGAGGGTGACGCGCCGCCGGGCGCGTGATTCCCCTGACCACGCTCCTCCGCCGGATCGTGAAACGTGAACCCGGCGATTTCGATGACTGGCTCTCGGGTCATTGGCGCATCCTCACCGTAGGGCGCCCGTCTCGGCGGCTCGATGGTACGTTGTCCGTCGGCGGTACCACGCCAGACACGGCCGCCGGTGCGATCGGCCGCGGCGGCATCCGGCCCAGGCGTTTCCTCGTCGGCGGTGACGGATGGACTCGTTCCGTCCGTCCTGCTCCCCGAGGCAGGGATATTCGGAGGTACCACGATCAGCACGGCCGACTCCGGGCCGCCGGACTTCGCCGGCCCCACCGCGTCCCCGGAGCTCGGATTGGCGGGATCCTCTTCAGTGTTCACTTCGGCGGGATCGCCCGAAACCGGCACGACGGCCCGCTCGGCGCTGCCGCCGCGGCGCCCGACGGCCGCGAACCAGTTGGCCAGACTCTTCTCGAGTGGCACAATGCCCGCCTCATGGACGGGATTGGCCTTGGCGCCCGAACCCGGCTCCGGGTTTGATTCCTCTGCGTTCGCCAGACTCACATCGTCGGGCCGCCACTCACCGTCGGTGAGCAGCTGGAGCAGCGGCTGGGTCGGCACCGGATCAGGAATGATCGGGGCCAACTGCCCGGTCTGCTGAGCCGCCATCGCGGCCCCAAACGTGGCCGTAAACCCGCCATCGTCACCGTCGGCCTGGGGCACGGCCGGCACCTGGGCGCTATCGGCCGACGCCACGGCGGCCATGCCAATTGGAGCGGTCACTTTAGTTTCCTCCTTCGCGGCCCGTTTTGGGCTCGAGGAGCCGTCGACTCATCGAGGCGGCGCGCTCACCCGGTAAGACGGCCAGCAAGGCCGCCACCTGCTTGGCGTTGAGCTGTCGGAGGATGCGATCGACCTCGTCATCCGTCAGCTTCGCCATGATTGCCACTGCTTCCTTCGGCTTCATCTGGGCCAAGATCTTGGCGACACTCTTCGCTCGAGTCGCCGCCTCGGTTTCGCCAGCGGCCTGGTCCGCCGGTCGGGCGGCCGGTTTGGGATCCCCGGCTTTGGCCGGCCCCTTCCCGCCTGAAGTGTCCGCAGCCGTCGAATCCGGCGCCGTTGTTCTGCGCTCCTCCGTGGCCGGCTTGCTCCGTTTCTTCGGCGCGGTCGATGCCTTGGCGGATCCGGTGTCTCTCCCCAGGGCAACCGCCGGGGCATCCCGGGGTGGCATCACCTTGGTGACAAACCAGGTCGATCCGCCCACGGCCACCATGAACGAGAGCAGAGCGAGAATCAGCGTCTGCTTCATTGCCGGTGACCCCGCGGCCGGCCGGCGACTTCATCCATCGTCTTCCGCTCGTCGAGCGCAAGCTCCTTGCCCCAGGCTTCACGCTGGTGCTCCTTCAGCCGCTCGAGTGTCCGCCGCTCCCGCTGCGCCTCGGCAAGGCGGATCCGCTCATCGTCGGCCGCCTTTCGGGCTTCCACCCGGGCCCGCTCCGCATCCTCGAGCTGGTGCAGCGCGGCCACGGCGGTGAGGTGCAGGGCCCGGAGTACGCCGGCATTGGTCGGCACGCGGGTAGCTCCCGACACACGGTCACCGACGTGCTGGACATACGCCGCCTGATCCACACAGCGCTGGTCGCTCGCCGCTTCGGCGTGGGCGGCTTCGCCCATGGCACGAGCCCGCTGCTGCTCAGCTTCCTCCTTCAGCCGAAGGATGCGATCAAGGCGAAAATGGAAGGCTTTCATGGCGTGGCCCCGATCGCCTGACGGGTCCGGCCGGACAGGTCGCGTACCAGCGCCCGGGTGGTCTCGATGTCGTTGCTCTCGTCGGGCCGTTGCCGGACGATGCTGAGCAGGTCGGGCCGCATGGCAATCGCGGTGTCCAGTTGGCGGTCGGTACCGGCCTTGTAGGCGCCGACGGTGATCAGATCTTCCTGGGCCCGATAGGTGGCCTCGAGCGCAAGGAGTGCATTCGACGCGTCGAGGTCGTCGCGCGACGTCACCTGGTCGCGCACTCGACTCACGCTGTCGAGAATATCGATCGCTGGAAAATGTTTCTGATTGGCGAGCTTGCGCGACAGCACGATGTGGCCGTCGAGAATCGAACGGGCCGCGTCCGCCACCGGTTCATTGAAATCGTCCCCTTCGACCAGCACGGTGTAGAGCCCCGTAATCGAACCGCGCTTGCCGGTGCCCGCCCGTTCGAGCAGCCGCGGCAGGTTGGCGAAGACCGACGGCGGATACCCCTTCGTGGTGGGCGGTTCCCCGACCGAGAGGCCGACTTCCCGCCAGGCCATGGCCACGCGGGTCACCGAGTCCATCATCAGCAGGACGTCCTTGCCTGCGTCCCGGAAGTACTCCGCGATCGCGGTCGCCACGAGCGCGCCTGTCGCCCTGACCACCGCCGCCTGGTCGCTGGTCGCGACGATGATCACGCTCCGCTTGAGCCCCTCAGGCCCCAGGTCCCGCTCGATGAACTCGCGCACCTCGCGCCCACGTTCGCCAAGCAGGGCGATCACGTTGACGTCGGCGCTGGTATGCCTGGCGATCATGCCAAGCAGCACACTCTTGCCGACCCCGCTGCCCGCCATGATTCCGATTCGCTGACCGCGGCCCACCGTGAGGAAGCCATCGATCGCCCGGACACCGGTCGCCAGCGGCGCCCGGATCCGATCGCGTTCGAGCGGACTCGGCGGCTCGGCCGACAACGGATAGCGCCGAGTGAGGCCAATGGGCCGATTCGAATCGATGGGGCGACCCAGGCCATTCAGGACTCGCCCGACCAGACCATCGCCGGCCTCGGCGTACAGGGACCGGCCCAACGGCGCCACGACGTCGCCCGGGTGAATGCCATCCAGATCTCCGAGCGGCATCAGCATGATGCCCCGGTCATGAAAGCCGACGACCTGGGCCAGCACGCCGTTGTCCTCGCTGACGTGAATGCGGCACACTTCCCCCACGGCCACCTCGAGCGAGGTGGCCTCCACGATCTGGCCGATGACCCGGGTGACGCGGCCATGCACCAGAAACCGGGGCGTCGCGGCGAGCGCGACGGCGGTATCACTCCCCTGCCAGTCGCTCATACAAGGCTCTCAGGGCCACATCCACGCGGCCGTCGATGATGCGTTCGGGGCTCACCAGGCGGAAACTGCCCCGATCGAGCGATACGTCGGCGACCCAATGGACCGCGATGCTGCGCCCGTCCGGCTCGACGAAGTCGAGCCCCTGGCTCAGCGCTTCGACGTCCGCCGGATTCGCGTGGATCGCGATCGTCGATCCGGCCGGGAGCATCGCGACAGCCCGTTTGATCAGCGGTTCGAGGGTCGCCGGATCGGCCTCGACCTCGCGCAGCATCAGCCACCGGGCGAGGGTCAGGGCCAGCGCATAGATGTTCGCCTCGGCCCGCTGCCGGGCGGCGCCGACTTCGCGCCGGATCTCCCCGACGGCCCGCACGAGCGCATCGCGCGCCGGCTCCATCTCCCGCCGGGACTGGGCTACTCCTTCGGCGACGCCTTCCTGGTACCCCTGCTGATGGGCAAGTTCGAGGGGATCGGGCGGCCCATCCGAGGCAAGGCGGCCGGCGGCATCGAAATCGGGCAGGCCCCAGGGACCCTGTCCGGGCGCCTCGGTGACCAGGGCCCACGGTGGAACCGAGGATGGATCAGGCGATGACATCGTCGTCGCCTCCGCGGCCGCTGACCATGATCTCGCCCTGGTCCTCGAGGCTGCGCAACGCCTCGATGATCCTGGTGTGGGCCGCCTCCACGTCGCGAACCCTGACGGGGCCCATGAACTCGAGCTCTTCCTTGAGCGCAGCCGCGGCCCGCTCCGACATGTTCGTGAAGATGTGCTGCTTGAGCTCGTCGCTCGCCGCCTTGAGGGCCAGCGCCAGTTCCTTACCGTCGACCTCGCGGAGCAACCGCTGGATGGCCCGGCCGTCGAGGAGTTTCAGATCCTCGAAGACGAACATCAGGTTCTTCACCTGGGTCGCAATTTCCGGGCTCTTCTGATCAATGGCCTCGAGCAACGTCTTTTCCAGGGTGCCGCCGGTCAAGTTGAGCACCTTGGCCACCGTGGACGGCCCTCCGGACGTGGTCATTTCCTGACTCAGACTCAAGTCGGTCTTGTTGGTCAGGCCAATTTCGACCAGTGCCAGGATCTCGGGCGAAATCTTGTCCATCCGGGCTACCCGGTACAGGACGTCCCCGGCAAGCGCCGGGTCCATCGAGGCGACGACGCTGGCGGACTGCCGGGAATCGAGATGGGCCAGGATCAAGGCAATGGTCTGCGGATGCTCACCCCGGAGGACGTTCATCAGCAGGTCGGGCGCTGCCTTCTTGAGGCGGCGAAGCCCGGTGTCGGTGATCTGTTCCTGGATCTTCTCGAGGACCACCTTGGCTCGCTGGGTTCCCAGAGCTTTCTCCAGGATCTCCTGGGCTACCATCACGCCGCCCATCGCCGCGGCCTCGGCTGCCTGGAACACCTTCCGGAACTCGGTCAGGACATTCTGGACAGTCTCCGGCTCTACCGCCCGGGTCACGGCGATCTCCCGGGACAGTTCCTCGACCTCGTACGCGGTGAGTAGCTTGAGAATCTCCGCCGCGCTGTCCTTGCCCAGGGTCATGCAGAGGATCGCGGCCTTCCGCATGCCGGTCAGCGGGGTCGCGTCCTTGGAGGAGGTCGGTGCCAGGGCGGTGCTCATGATCGTCCGTTTCCGTCAGGCCCTCAGGCCTGGTTCCCTTCGGTCATCCAGGCGCGCACGACCTGAGCCATGAGTTGGGGCTTCTCACCCGTCTCCTCGACCACGCGGTTCTTGAGCAGCACGTTCTCCGGCGTCGGGCCGAGCGGCGGAATCGTCGTGGCCGCGAGCTCGCCGGCCGAGAGTTGTCCCTGGGCGGCCCGCGACGCGAGGCTCGCCGGCGGGCGCATCGTCTGCAGTGTCTTGAGCGTGCGTAACGCCACCACGAGCAGCGCAATGATCGCGATCAGTCCGACCGCCGGCCGGGCGAATCGCTCGGCCAGGTCAATCATGCTCTTGGGCGCCGGGGCCGCGACGGAATCCCGGGTCGCCACCTCGAACGGAATTGCCTTGACGGCGATCTGGTCGCCGCGGGCGCTGTCGAACCCGATGGCGTTCTTGACCAAGGCTTCGACGTTGGCGAGGCGGTCCGCCACCGGCGTGGTCGACGTCGTGTCGGCCGTGAGTGACCGCTCGTCGATCGCGACCGACACCGACAGCTTCGTGATACCACCGCCAGCGGTGAGGATCTTCTCGAAGGTTCGTGAGTTCTGATAGGTGTTGTTGACGATGGTCTGGCCGCCTGAACCGTCCGGGGCCGCCTGGCTTTCGCTCCGTCCTTCCGCCGTCAGGACCTGGCCGTCGGGATTGAAGGACTCGTTTGACCGCTCGACCTGGTCGAAGTTCAGATGGGCACTGACCTGTACCCGGGGCACGCCCAGCCCCGCGACGGTCTCGAGCATCCGTTCGGCCTTCCCGGCCAGATACCGTTCGACCGACTGCTGCATCTCCATCTGCCGGCCGGCGCCGCCGAAGGTGCTGCCGTCATCCGGCGAGGCCGACAGCAACCGGCCGCTCTCGTCGGTGACCACCACGTTTTCCGGCAGGAGCCGGTCGACGCTGCTACTGACGACCGCAATGATCCCCTGCACGGCGCCCGGCGCCAGCTGCATGCCGCTCCGCATCTTGAGCTGGATGGCCGCCTTCGACGGCCGGTCGTTGCGACGCAGCGCACTGGGCTCCGGCATGGTCAGGTGCACGTCGGCCACTTCGACTCCCGCGGTACCGCTGATGCTCCGGGAAAGTTCCCCCTCGAGCGCCCGCTGGAACGTGACGCGCTGCATGAAGTCGTTGGCGAGGGCGTTCTGCTGGTCGATCAGTTTGTAACCGGGCCGGCCGTTGCCGGGCAGGTCAGACTTGGCCAGGAGTACCCGGGCCTTGGCGTAGTCCTGTTTCGACACGAGGACCTGCGACCCGTCGGTGGCGAGCTTGTTTCGAACGCCGGCCTTGTCGAGCGCATCGGTCATCTGGGCCGCGTCACCGAGGGTCACACCGCTATAGAGGACAACCCAGGCGGGTTCGGCGGCCCACATACCGACGCCAATCACCGCGGCGATGACGACCAGCAAGCCGCCAAGGAGCACCAGGCGCCGCTGCGCAGGCATCCGTCCGACCGCTCCGCCCATCTGCTGCACGAGATCGTTGGCCATTAGACCTGCATGTTCATGATGCTACGGTAGGACTCGGAGAGCTTGTTGCGTACTTCCACAAGCAGCTCGAGAGAGATCGAGGCTTCTTCGCTGGCCGCCATGACCTGATGGAGTTCGACCGGCTCGCCGCGGAGAAACGAGTTGATCACGTTCTTGGCATTGTCTTCCATGCCGGAGGTGTCGTTCAACGCCCGCTTGAACAGGTCGCCAAACGACGGCCCCCCGTTCTCGAGCGGGATGCCGCCACCGTTGCGCTCGATCGGCGAAAGGAGGCCCGACCGCGGGCCAATGGGCGCGGTCATCGGACTACGCTCTCACATCCAGCCGCTGGCCGAGGACCGGCGGCGGCGCATGGGCCTGGCCGGTCTTGCCGTTCCGGCCATAGGTCAGGGGCCCGAGCCGTTCGAGCTCGGCGAAATAATTCAGCTCGTCGGCCGATAGTACCGATGTGAGGTCGCCGGCGGGCTTGGCCGCGCCCACCGGCGCCGACTTGCCGACCGGAGCCTGGCCATAGGCCTGAATGGCGGAATTGCCGTCAACGCGCATGGATCAGCCTCAGATGTCGAGAGCCCGCCGCAGCATCTGCTTGGCGGTCTGGAATGCCGACAGGTTCGCCTCGTGGAGCCGGCGCGCGAGCATCAAATCGACCATTTCGGTATTGAGGTCGACGTTAGGGTAGAAGACATTGCCGTTCGGATCGGCGTCGGGATGGGCCGGATCGTGGATCATCCGCCCTTCGTGGCCGTCCTGGACCACATGGACCCCGATTTCGCCGGTCCGCGGATCGCGGGTGGCCACGGCCACCTGGCGCTTGTAGGCGCCGCCTTCCGGCGTCCGAGTTGTTTCGGCGTTGCTGATGTTCTCCGCGATGATGTCGAGGAACTTCTGCTGGGTCGCCATGCCCTGGGCGCTGGTCGCGAGCGACCGCATGAAGGTGCGCATCGGCCGTGGCGTCGTGGGAAAATCAGGGATGTTAGCCATTCTTGCCGATCGCAGTCCGGAGGCGCTGATAGGTCTGACGGAGAAGCTGGGCGTCCGCCTCGAACCGAAGCTGGGTATCGGCGAGCGAGGCCATCTCACGCTGGATATCGGATTCGGTTTGCTTCGCCTTGGCCATCGCGGCCTGACTGACCTCGGTGAATCCGGTTGCCGTGCTGGTGGCCAGGGCGTCGGACACCCGCTGTCCGATCCCGCGCTGAGTCCCGCTCGCTTCCTCGAGCCCGCCGCGCAGGAGGGACGAGAGAGAGTTTTGTCCGAACAGTCCACGAATCATTTTGCCTGACCCGGAAGAGATGAGTTGCCGGACCTCCCACGGGCAAGCGCCATACCCGTTTGTCGGCAACTCCGCCGGGCGGTCCGGCTCTTCGGGAACTCGTTGCAATTGTTGGGATTAGCGCGCGGCGAACCGGCCGGCTCAGCCGCGGGAGCCCCGGCGATCGATTCGCCGGGGGGAAAGATCAGCCGGAAGCAGTTGCCGCCGACGGCGGCAATGGCTCAGGCTTTGGCGGGCTTGGGATTGTTGAGTTTATTGCGGAGCGTGCGCTCGCTGATGCCGAGCAACTTGGCCGCACGGGTCCGGTTGCCGGCGGTGGCCGCGAGGGCGCGCACGATTGCGGCGGCCTCGAGTTCCTCGAGATTGACCGAGTCCACAACCGGGCCCGCAGGAGTCGGATTCGGCACCGGGGCCGCCCCGCCCGGCGCTGCCGCGACCGCCGCGGTGGGCGTTGGCCACGAGCGCACCCCGATTGAGCTCGCGTCCTCCATGAACGCCTCGGCCCGGAGCACGCCGCCTCGGGACAGGATCACGGCTCGCTCAACGGCATTCATCAGCTCCCGGATGTTGCCGGGCCACGGCCGCTGCTGGAGAACGGCCACGGCCTCGGGCGTCACGCCCCCCACCTCTACACCAAGCTGGGCCGCGGCGCGGCTGATGAAGTTGTGGACGAGGACCGGGATATCCTCGACCCGGTCGCGGAGCGGCGGCAGGTGAACCGGCACCACATTGAGACGGTAGTAGAGGTCCTGTCTGAACTTGCCGGCTTCCGCCTCGACCTTGAGATCCCGGTTGGTCGTCGCGATCAGGCGAACGTCGACCCGGACGGATTGCTGCCCCCCGACCCGCTCGAACTCCTGTTCCTGGATGACACGGAGCAATTTGGCCTGGAGGTCGAGCCGCATTTCGGAGATTTCGTCGAGCAGGAGGGTACCGCCGCTGGCGCGTTCGAACGCCCCCGCGGTGCGGGCGGTGGCACCAGTAAAGGCGCCCTTCTCATGGCCAAAGATGGCGCTCTCGACCAGGCCTTCGGGCATGGCGGCGCAGTTGATGGTAATGAAGGGCCGATCCCGCCTGGGGCTTTGCTCGTGAATGGCCCGTGCCACGAGTTCCTTGCCGGTTCCCGATTCCCCCTGCAACAGAATCGTCGCCTTGGTCGGTGCCACCGTCGCGACGACCTCGAGTACCCGGCGCATGGCCTGGCTCTCGCCCAGAATTTGCCGCTTCCCCCGGAGGCCCGACAGTTCCTGCCGGTAGGTCTCGTTTTCCTTCCGGAGGCGGATGACTTCGAGGGCCTGGGTCACGGCGATCCGGAGGGTCTCCTGGCGGACCGGCTTGGTCAGGTAGTCGATCGCACCGCTCCGGAGGGACATCACGGCGTGCTCGACGGAGGAATACCCGGTCATGATGATGACCGGGATCTGATGTCCCTCCTTCTCGAGGGTGGACAAGAGGTCGATCCCGGTGCCATTGGGCATCCGGTAGTCGGAGATGATGAGATCGAACTGCTGGCGGCCGGCGGCCTTGACGGCCTCATCCACGCTATTGGCGAGGACGGGTGTATGACCCAACTTGGATAAAGCCGCCTCAAGGACGACCCCAACGGACGGTTCGTCGTCGACGCAGAGAATTGTGGCCATGCCCCTCGGACCTTGGCTCAAGGTTTGCTAAGTAACTGTCGATAATCAATATACCTGGGCCGCCAACGGCGGGGCCATTGGGGGAGGCAAGATGAGGATTACGACAGCGATGCGACGGGATCAGAGTCTCCGGGAGATCCAGGGCAACCTGGGCCGTCTGGCCGAGCTCCAGGGCCAGATCGCATCCGGCAAGAGATTCACCCGGGTGGACCAGGATCCGCTGGGCGCCTCGACCGTGATCCGGGCCCAACGGGGCACCCGGGCCATCGACCAGTACACCAAGAACAGCACGGGCGCCCAGGTCCGCCTCGGCACCGAGGAGGCCGTCGTCACGCACGTCGACGACCTGCTTCGCCAGGCCCGTGACTTTTCCCTGAGCTTCGCGAAGGGGGATCCGCCGTACACGGCGGCCCAATCGACCCAGCGTCAGGTGGCGGCCGATCAACTGACCCGGCTGCTCGACGAGACCATCTCGCTCGGTAATACCCGGATCGGCAACGAGTACATCCTGGCCGGGGACAAGTCCTCGACGCCGGCATTCGATCTGACGGCGGGGGCGACCTACGGCAACTATCAGGGCGGAACCCGGCAGCGACAGATCGAGGTCGCGGATGGCGTCAAGGTGTCGCCCAACCACACCGGGGACCAGTTCATCGGCCCGGCGATCGCCGCCCTCAAGGCCCTTCGCGACGCCGTCGACCCGGCCAATAACCAGACCGCGGCCCAGGTCCAGACGGCCGTTCAGGCAGTCTTCGACCGGAGCCAGGATCTGCTCGTTTCCACGGCCCAGACCGGCACCACCGGCAATCAGATCGTATCGACGTTGAAGAGCAACGCGAGTATGCGGAATGACCTGGCGAACCTGCGAGGCACTGTCGAAGACGTCGGACTCGAGGAGGCTACGGCGAAGCTGCTTTCGCTTCAGACCACCATTCAGGCGTCCTACTCCGCCACCGGCCGCCTCATCAACCTCAGCCTCTCCGACTACCTCCGTTAGGCCGGCGGCCTAACGGGCTCCTGTCCCGGGGGCCGCCTCCTGGCGGACCCCGCCCTCCTTGGTCCAGATCACGATGGCCCCGCAGTTGTCACCCTGGTTGAACTCGCCGGGCAGGCCGCTCGGCCCTTTGTAGACTTCGATCGCCTCGATGTCCGCGGGGCTGACCGAGTTGATCACCTCTTCGACGAACCGGCTCCGGAGGTCGCTGGCCCGACTGGCCCCCTGGTCGGAAATGGCCCCGGCCGCACCGGGGGCCGCGCCCTGGCGGCCCCGGCCCGCCCCCAGGCCATACCCGCTTCCAATACCCCACGGCGGCAACTGGCGGACCCCGTCCACCCAGACGCCGATCGCCGGCGGAGACTCGTTGCAGCGGGAGAACCAGAGCTTGCTCCCGACGCCGGGGGGCTGGACGTCGACATGAACGCCGCTCATTCCGACGAACATCTGAAAGGTGTTGCCGACGAAGCGCTGATCAACGAGATCCCGGTCGAGGAAGATCCCGCCGCCGATCTTCCGACGGCGGTAGAAATCATCGTACTTGATGGTGTTGGCGTAGCGGGCCGGCTTGGCGTAGCGGGCCGACACGACGATGTCCGGGAGTTTGAAAGCGCCGGGCTCCATCACGACGGGACCGAGGGGACTGGGAACCGTGGTCACCTCCACCGCCAGCGCCTCCGGACGATACCCGATCCGGCGGAAGATCAGCACCTGGCGCCCGAGGGGAAGTCCGCGGAGAATGAATTGACCATCGTCGGCAGAGAGAGTTTTCAGCGGGGCGCCCTGAACGAGAATCTCGACGCCCTCAACCGGGCCGCCTTGAGGGGAACGAACCACGCCGCTCACCCGGCCGGTGTCCTGAGCCCGCAGCGCGACCGGCGCGGCCAGGCTCAATGCGAGGATGATTCCGAGACCGACTCGTTCAACCGCCATGGACCCGTCCCGAGGGTGGGTCCAGGCAACTTAGGGGGCGGAGGGGATCCAGGCTAGGCGGCAACCCCGGCCGGGGTCGCCGAGAGGCCGGCCGCCACGTTCCGGTTGATGTTGATCAGGATCGTGATCTTTTCCGGGGCGGGAAAGGCCATGACATCGAACGTCCGCTGGTCGATGAACTCGATCAGCTTGAGCAGATGGACCTTGAGTTCGAGGGGCAACGGGTTGTCATCCGCCCCGAGTTCCGCCTGAAAGAACGTCCACAGCCGCTGATTCAGTTTGAGGGCGTCGTCGAGGCGGGACTGCGCCCCTTCCTTGCCCCAGTGATCCTGGGCCAACTGGAGCGCCCGGGCGGCCCGAAACAGGGCCGAGGCCTCGAGCTGCCGTCCGCTCGCAGTGATCTTGTCGACGCTGGCGTAGGCTTCAAGCGCTGGATTCGGCATGACCGATCAATTCCTCTTCGTAGGCAATCAGCTTGCGCCCGAGTTTGAGCGCCGGGTAGTACTGACCATCGCTGATCCGGGTGCTGATGTCCGTAAGCAAGGCGTTGGTACTGGGCGACGCTTCGATGACCTCACGAACCATCTGCCAGTACAATTGCTGGTGTTCGGCCAGCCGCTCCGGGTCCACGTACATCAACTGGATCGCGAAATAGATCCGGCGACAGGGGCTGGTCGCCTCGTCGAGCGACATGACCTCCCTGGCCCTTAGGATCGGGACGTCATTTTCGATCAGCAGATCGGTGCGGGTCTGGCCGTTCCGGACCACGGCTCCCCCGATGATCAGCCGTTCGCCGGCCTTGAGTGAAATCCGGAGCGGCATGGGTCAGGCGATCTGGCGAAGCAGATCGGCGGCGCGCCGCGACAACCCCGCGGCCGCGGTTTCGCCCAGCGCCAGGCCCAGGCCCCGGCTCTGGACCTCGGCCTCGACGCCCGCCCCACTCGACACCCGCTGAGCCAACGCGGTCCGCTGGGCTCCGAACCGGAACGTCACCTCCCGGGCCGACTGGGCGGCCCGGTCAAGTTCGACGGGCGTAG
>JANMXA010000024.1:0-9426 GCA_031394255.1 Gemmatimonadota bacterium | reverse complement strand
TGACCGAGTTCCAGTCGATCCAGGACATCGCCAAGACGCCGGTGGGCCCGCCCAAGAGCGGGATCACCCTGGCCGACGTCGGCACCGTGAGCCTGGGACTCGCCGACCCGACCACCGTCACCACCCTGGACGGCCATCTGGCCGTGGGGCTCGTCATATATAAGGACGCGGGCGCCAACACCGTGGCGGCCACGGCCGAGATCTACAAGACCATCGAGCAGCTCGGCACCGAGTTCCCCGACGTCAAGATCAAGGTGGTGGCGGCCCAGGCCCAGTTCGTCACCGACGCGCTCTCGAACCTGATCCAGGAGATCGTGCTGGGCGGGGCGCTGTCGCTCCTGGTGATTCTGATTTTCCTCCGCGACTGGAAGAGCTCGCTGGCCATCACCCTGATGGTGCCGCTCTCGGTCATGGTGGCGCTGACCCTCCTCCAGGCCATGGGCGTCACCATCAACATCCTGTCGCTGGGCGGGCTGGCCCTCGGCGTGGGCCTGCTGGTGGACAACGCCATCGTCGTGGCCGAGGCGGCCGGGCGGTACATGGACGAGGGGATGGGCCGCTGGGAGGCGTCGCTCAAGGGCACCGACGAAGTGGCCGGCCCCCTGATCGCGGGCACGCTCACCACCCTGCTGGTGTTCGGACCGATCGTGTTCGTGCAGGGGCTGGCGGCGGCGCTGTTCCGGGATCTGTCGCTCAGTGTGGTGATGTCGGTGGGCGCCTCACTGGTGCTGGCCCTGACCCTGATGCCGGTGCTGATGGCGTTAGGCGCCGACAGCCGGAAGGTCGGCGCGCCGAAGAAGGTCATGGGTCGCAGCGAAACCTGGCTGGTCGGGATCGGCGACGTGCTCGAGCGCTGGTACGAGGACGGCATGCGCTGGTCGCTCAAGCGGCCGGGCACCTGTTTCCTGATCGCCGGCGCCATCACGGCGGCCACGGTCTGGGTGACGATGCAGCTCCCCCGCGAAATTCTCCCCCGGGTGGACGAGGGCATCGCGGTGGCCTACCTCAAGCTCCCTGAAGGCACGGCGCTCGAGGAAACCGGACGGCAGGCCAAGCGGATCGAGGCTGCGGCCAAGGCGCTCGGCTCGAGCGGGATCTACAGCAGGATCGGGGTCGCCACCGACGAGGAGGTTCTCGCCGGCGCTGACCCCGGGACCTCGGCCTCGGCCCAGCTACTGATTCCGGCGCCCGGCGGCAAGAACGCCGCGGCGTTCGCCGACAAGCTTCGGCTGGCGGTGCCCGATCTGGCCAAGGGTTCGCTCGCCATCGATCTCGCGGGGCAGTCGGAATTCGGGAGCCTGATCGGCCGCGAGGGCCGGCTGGTGCGGATAGAAGTCGCGGCGCCCAAGCTGACCGAGGCGGCCCTGTGGGCGGACAAGCTCCGGGCCAGCCTCAACGGCCTGCCCAGCCTGTCCGACGTCCGGGACGCCTACGCCAGTACCCAGCCCACGGTCGAAGTCACCCTCGACCGGGCCCAGATGGCCCGGCTCAACGTGACCTCCACCCAGATCGCCAACGCGCTCTCGGGCGGCCTGGGCGGCGTCAAGTCCGGAGACTTCCGCGAGACCGACCGGCGGACCCCGATCCGGGTCCGCTTTACCGGCAGCGCCAACGAAGATCTCAACACCACGCTCGCCACCACCATCAAGGGCGTACCGTTAGGCCAGCTGGTGACGGTGACCGAAGTCCGGGCCCCGATCGAAGTGGTCCGGATCAATCAGCGGCCGGTCAGCGTGGTCGAAGCGGTGGCCGAACGGGGCGGGCTCGGCAAAGCGGCGGACGACGTGCTGGCCAAGGTGAAGGCGCTCAACCTGCCGCCAGGAATTCAGGTGGCCGTGGGCGGCGCCCAGGAGGAACAGGCCCGGACCACGAAGGAGCTGACGCTGGTGGGGGTGCTGTCGATCGCGCTGGTGTTCCTGGTGCTGGCCGGCGAGTTCGCCTCGTTCACGACGCCGCTGATCGTGATGCTCACGGTGCCGCTCGCGGGCGCCGGCGGGATTCTCTTTCTCTGGATGACCGGCCAGAGCCTGAACGCGGTGGCCCTGATCGGCATCGTGGTGATGATCGGTATGGCGGACAACGAAGCGGTGGTCAAGCTCGACGCCATCCAGCGGTTCCGGGAGCAGGGCCTGCCGATCGATGAGGCCATCATCCGGGGCGGGCATCAGCGGCTCCGGGCCATCGCGATGACCTCGATCACCACCATCACCGGCGTCCTGCCCATGGTGTTCGGCTGGGGCAGCGGTGGCGAGCTCTATCAGCCGCTCGCGGCCGGTGTCATCGGCGGGTCGATCACCACGCTCGCGGTGACGTTCTTCCTCCTCCCGACCGCCTACGCCTGGCTCGAGCGCCGGAAGGAAGCCCGGGCGGCGCGGGCCGTGGTGGCCCGATGATTCACTGGGCGGCCGGCCGGCCGGCGGTGGTCTGGTCCTGCGGCGCGGCCCTGATCCTGGCCGGCGCGGTGGCGTTCACCAAGCTGCCGCTCGCCACCAAGACCCAGGTCGAGCTGCCGCGCTTGAATGTCACGGCAGACTGGTTCGGGGCCTCGCCGGAACTGGTGGAGACCTATCTCTCCTCGCCGCTCGAAGAGGCGATCCAGGGGGTCCGCGGCGTCAAGAAGATCACCAGCGAATCGGGTGACGGGAACGCCAGGCTCGAAGTCGAGCTCGAACCCAACACCGACGTAACGCTGGCCCGGCTCGAGATTCACGAGCGGATCGAACTGCTCCGGAAGCAACTCCCGATCGGTGCCACGCCGCCCACGGTGGCGAACTACACCCCGCAGGAACTGGACGAGCAACCACTCCTCACCTATTCGATCATCGGACCCTACACCGCGGGCACCCTCACCAAGCTGACCCGGGACCAGATCCTGCCCCGCGTCACCGCGGTGCCCGGTGTGGCCGGCGTGGGTCTGTCCGGCGCGGCCGAGCCGGGCGTGGCCGTCACCTACGACCCGATCCGGCTCCGGCAGCTCGGCGTCAATCCCGATCTGCTCCGCGCCGCGGTCGGCAACGCCCGGGTGGTCCAGGCATTGGGCCTCGAACGGCGGGGCGCCAGCGTCATCACTGTCTCGCTCCGCGACGCGCCCAAGGCCCTCGACGACTTGGGGCGGCTGGTGGTTCGGTCGCCGAGCGGCCGAGTCTTCCGGCTGGACGAGCTGGCCTCGATCCGGCCGGACGAGGACAACCGGGGACGGTTTGCGCGGATCAACGGCGTCCCCGCCGTCACGCTGCAGATTTCCCGCCTGGCCGGCGCCGACGCGATCCACACCGCCGACCGGATCAAGGCCACGATGGGAGACATCCGGCGGATTCTCCCGCCGGGGATCACCTTCAAAGTCGAAAGCGACGAGAGCAAGGAACTCAAGAAGCAGCTGAACGACCTCCTGCTCCGGGGCGCCATCGCGTTCGGCGCGGTCATGCTGGTGCTGGCTCTGACGCTCCGGAATCTGACCTCGATCTGGCTGGTCATGGGCAGCGCCGCGGTGTCGATCGCCGGCACGGCGTTAGGCCTCTACCTCTTCAACATCCCCGCCAATCTTCTCACTCTGGCGGGATTGGGCATGGGCGTCGGCATCCTGGTGCAGAACGGCCTGGTGGTCGTGGAGCGGCTCCGCCACGCGCCGGACACCATCGAGGGCCGGGCCGAGGCGGGCCGGCGGATCACGCCGGCGGTGATGGGCTCGACGCTCACGACCGCTGTGGTCCTGTTTCCGTTCCTGTACCTCCAGGGAAACGCCCGGGCGGCCTTCATGCCGTTTGCCGGCGCATTCCTCTTTGCGTTGAGCTGGTCGGTGGTGAGTTCGGTCATCATGATTCCGGCCGTCGGCGCCGGACACGGGATGAACCGGATGCAGTTCCGCGGCCCGTTCCGGTTCTACACCCGGACCGTGATCCGGCTGCTCCGCTGGCGCTGGCCCACGCTGATCCTGACCACGGCGGTGTTGGGCGTGCTGACGTGGGGGTTCGTCAAGCGGGTACCGCGATCGTCGTTCGGGGACTGGTACGGCCAGAAATCGGAGCTCTTCGTCGGCATCACCTTCCCGCGCGGCTCCGATCCCAAGAGCGTCGATCTCTCAATGGCCGAGTTCGAGCGGATCGCGGTGAGACGGCCCGGGGTGGAGCGGGTCGAGTCCCGGGGCTTCCCCGGATTCGGCCAGCTCCGGGTGACGTTCACCAAGGCCGAGAGCTTCGGGCCGATTCCGGCCCAGATGGAAGAGGAAATGACGCAGCGCGCCGTGTTCGTCGGCGGGGCGTCGATCTTCGTGCGGGGCCGGGGGCCGGGCTTCTTCAACGGCGGCGGCGGCGCCTCGGTCACGTTCCGCGTCAAGATCCTCGGCTACTCCTTCAGCGGGGTCGAGCAACTGGCCCGCGACCTGAAGACTCGACTCGAGCGCATCCCCCGGGTTCGGGACGTCAACATCAACGCCGGGAGCTTCTTCCGGTCCGAGCGCGCGGTGAGCGTGGCCCTCGAGCCCGACCGGCCGGCGCTGGCCCGTGCCGGACTCACCGCCCAGGATTTCTCGGCCGCGGTGGCTCGTGAGGTTCGGGGAGCCGTCGGTGGCCAGAAACTCGAACTCGAGGGCGATGAGATCACGGTGAGCGTCAAGGCCAAGGGTGCCCAGGAACGCTCGCTCGACGATCTCAAGAACGCCATCGTCCCGAACGCCGTGGATGCCCCGATCCGGGTGAGCGACCTCGCGGCCGTCACCGAGCGCGAGGGCCTGAGCCAGATCACCCGTGAGGACCAGCAGTACGTCCGGATCATGAGCTACGACTTCCGGGGGCCGCAGAAGCTGGCCAACCGGATGCACAAGGCCTTCATGAAGTCGATCTCGGTGCCGGCGGGTTACACCGTGGACGATGAGAAGTTCGAATGGCAGGAAGACCAGAGCGACAAGGGTCTCTGGCTGGTGTTCGCCATCGGGATCGTGCTGGTGATCCTTTCGGTCGCGTTCGTGTTCGATTCGAACTGGGCGGCGTGGATGGTGTTCCTGAGCCTGCCGCTGGCGCTGGCGGGCGTCGCGGGAATCTTCTGGGCCACGGGCACGGCCTTCAGCCGCGAGGCCGCGGTCGGAGTGATCCTGGTGGTGGGGCTCGCGGTCAATCAGTCGATCCTGCTGGTCGACGCCGCCCTCGAACGCCGCCGCCGCGGGATCGGCCGCGCGATGGCCAGGCTCTCCGCCGCCGACATCGTCTGGGCCGCCCGAGACCGGTCCGGGATGATTGTCCTGGTCACCCTCACCACTCTGGCGAGTCTGATTCCACTCGCCGTGGGAACCGACGTCGACAGCCTGTTCGGATCGATCGCCCTCGCCACCGCCGGCGGCACCGTCGCCGGTACGATTGGCGCCATGTGGATCGTGCCGGTCATGCTTCTTGGTCGCCGGTCGCCGAAGCGGAAGCGTCCTGCCCCGAGTTCAACCCCGTCACCAGCGGTATAGCCGATGATCCGTATCACCGTGGGCGATCTCGTCTTCATCGCCCGGCTCGAAGAGACCCGCGCCCCCGCCTCGGTAGCCGCCCTGCGAAAGCTGCTCCCGCTCTCGGGCCATCTCATGCAGGCCCGGTGGAGCGGCGAGTCCGCCTGGATGCCGTTAGGCGACCTCGAAGCCGGCGTGGGCGTCGAGAACGCCACCGAGTCGCCGGAGCCGGGCCAGCTCCTTCTGTATCCGAAGGCCGTGAGCGAAACCGAGATTCTGTTTCCCTACGGGATCACTCGGTTTGCCAGCAAGTTCGGGCCGCTGGCGGGGAATCACGTCATGACGATTGTTGAGGGCGCCGAGCAGTTGGGTGAGCTGGGCCGGCGGGTGGTGTGGCAGGGCGCTCAGCCGATTCGATTCGAGGTGCATCAGCCCTGAGGAGGAACCATGGCTCGGCTTGGGTGGATCGTGGTGGCTTTGCCGGTGGTTGCTGGTTGTGGCGGGTCGACGGTTGGCAGGGACGAGTCCGTGGTACGGCGTGACAGCGCCGGGGTTCAGATCGTCGAGAACCGCCAGCCGCTCGCCAGGCTCCCGGCCTGGCGGGTTGACTCGGTGCCGCTGGTCAGTGCCCAGGACGGCGCGGGGTCACCCGGGGCCTTGGTGGGAATCAGCGTCGTACGACAGGTTGCCGGCGGCAACATCGTGGCGGTGGATACCCGCGCGGCCGACCTCAAGGTCTTCGACTCCACCGGGCGGTTCGTCCGCACGATCGGCCGGCGGGGGCAAGGCCCCGACGAGTTCCAGATGCCCTGGACCCTGAGCCCGTTCAGTGCCGACACGTCGTACGTGCTCGATCTGGGCCTAGGCCGGGCCACGCTGCTCCGCGGGGCCGAACCGGTTGGAACGGTGCCCCTTCCCCGCCCGAACCGCAGCATGCCGAGCCAGACGCTGGGCCTCCAGAGTCGCGACACGGCCATCGTCTCATTCTACCGGGGCTCGCAGCCGCAACAGGAAGGCGTGGCGTACCAAAACCCGGTCCCGTTCGTCCGGGCCACGGTGGCGGGCACGGTGATCGACACGGTCGCGATCGGCAAGGGGGCCGAGCTCTACACGATCGCCACCACGGAGGGCGGCCACAGCATGATCGGAGGCGAAAGCGTCGGCATGGGGAACGAAACCAAGTTTCAACTTGCCGGCCGCCGCCTCTATCTGGGCGACACGGAGACCGCGGAGTTCTCCGTCGTCGGACTCGGCACCCGGGCGCGCCGGATCGTCCGGTGGCGGGCCACCGACCAGCCCATCACCGACGCCGACAAGCGCGACCTCTTCCGGTTTGACTCGACCAACCTGGCCACTGCGGCCGGAGGCGACCTCGGGATGCGGGCCGCGATGTTCGCGTCGATGCGGAGCAAGCGCTTTGCGGCCCGGATGCCGTTCTTTACCGATCTGGTGATCGCGGATGACGGTGCGGTCTGGCTCGAACAGTACCAGCGGCCGTGGACGTTTGTCCGGAGGTATCTCGTCGCGGATTCAACCGGCGCGTTGATCGCCACCGTGACGCTGCCGCCGAGGGTCAGGCCTTACCAGGTTACCGGCGACCGGATCATCGCCCGCTGGCGCGATGGCGACGATGTCGACCACGTTCGCGTTTATCGAGTGGTCAAGCCGGTCAACTGATCCGTTCGCGAGACTCAAGAGCTGCGGGCCGGGCTTCGCGCGGGCTATTGGGGCGATACACGCTCCTAGCGTCGCCCCCGACAAGATCCCCTATAAGATCTAATAGTTGCGCCCGGCCAGCGCGTTTCCTAATTTGGCTACCATGCGCATCCTTCTTTCGGTGCTGCTTGCCTACTCAGTCAACGGGCCGTCGACCGCGATGGCCCAAATGGCCGCTCCACCGGGGCCGGGCCGTAGTGCACTTGCCTTGGCTAAGCCTGTCTCTGTTGGCCTCCAAGACGACCTCGGGATGCTCATTGATGGCGCCGTCCGACCGGATGGATCCGCCTGCACCATCGACTATTCGTCCACCAGGGTCCTTTGCTATAGCCCGCGGGGGAAGCTCTTGTGGCGGATGGGCCGGAAAGGTCAAGGTCCGGGTGAATTCGAGTTGCCATGTCGAATTGCCTCAGACCATTCCGGCAGACTCCTGATCTACGATATGTCCCAGCGGGCCATTACGTGGCTCGGGACCGACGGCAAGTTCATCAGGCGAAAGCTAGTGCCGCTCGGACTTTCCCAGGTGAACAACATGAGAGTCTTGCCGGATGGCTCGATTGCCATCGCCGGGTACGCGCCCCGTGGCGGCAAGGCTGGCGGATTCGGCGTCCACGTGTTCAGTGACACGCTGGCCTACCTTCGGTCGTTTGGTGACTTGCCGCGGGCAATTGACCCGATGGTGCTGGAACATTGGGGATCCGGAACAGTTAGCGTGCTTGGCAACGGTCGAATCGCCTATTCAAGGGCCGCTCCCGCGGACGTGGCCGTGTTCGACGGCTCGGGTCGTGAGGTCGCGCGGATTCGTGCCCCGATGGTCAAGACGACTATTGTCGATTCGGCGTTTGACATTCGGCGTGGTCCAACCGGAATTCAGATCGGCCGTTCGGCAAAGCCTATCCAGAACCTAGGCCTGGTATTCTCGGCCAGCCGCAACCAGATACTGGTGACACGACTCGGCGCCACAGCCAATGCTGGGTTCTTTTGGGATCTGTACTCAGCGGATGGCACGCTCGTCGAGTCAATGGCGGCTCCGGCCGGCTGGGACTTCCCCTTTGGCCTTACCCCGGATGGCATTCTCTGGGCTATTGGGAGCGTTGGTGGTGAGCCGGCACTCGTTCACTCCCAGTTGCAGTTTCGTCCGTAGGCTCACTTGGATCCGGCAGCAACGGGAAGGGAGTCGTGTCATGGCAATACGGTACGGCAAACAATTTCTGGCCATCGCTGCGCTTAGCGGGGCACTGCTGATCGTACGGTCCGAAAAGGCCGACGCCTTGCCTTGCAGTCAGAAATGCTCCGAGATCACCGACCCCGGGGGGCACGTGTTGGGCTACGCCTGTCTGAGCGGATTCGCCGGATTCGGCTGCCAGGCTGGAACGTGGTACTGCTTCATCAATCTCTGCGGCTACGCCTCGATCGAGACGGCCGGAGGGCGAGAGTTGGCAATGGTGAACTCGTGCCAGTTTAGGCAACAGGCGTCCTTCGCCTCATAGAGGTTAGCAGGCATGCCAATCTCAACTCAGAGGAGGGACGATGCGTTGGCTAGTCGGAGTACTCACCTTGGTGGCGCTTTGCACCGGAACACCCAAGCCAGCTGCAGCTTGCAGCTGGAGTGAATGCAAGACCTATACTGATGGTGGCGGGCGGGTTCTGGGTCACGGCTGCCTGTCCAGTCTTAACGGAGCATACGCGAACTGTGTCGCGACCGTCTCTGACTGTCATCTGTACTGGTGCTACATCACATACGATGTCTCCCGCGCCAACGGGGAAGTCTTGGCGTCTGTCGACTGCAAAGGGGCAATTGTGGCGACCGCCACCAGATCCCGAGGTAAGGTGTCCCCGAGACCTTTCAACGGCGACCGGCCAGGGCCGGCGACAGGCATCGTTCAGATGACCCCGCGAGGCCAGGGCCGTCGTGAGCCTGCGCCACTCGTTGCTGGCGGGTAGGACCACCAAGCGTCGGCGCAGAGGCTGGCGAACATCGGTATCACGCTGCCCGTAATCGCAGTTGATCAAAGAGAGGAGGGCGGCCACGCCTTAGTCAGGCGACCATATCGACTGGTGAGTGATCTAAGCAGCGGCTCCGGCGTGGGCGGCGCCCCGGTGGCAAGCGCCACCAACTCCCGCGCTGAATGCCGGCTTCCCTGCCGGTGGATCCGGTCGCGGAGCCAGCCCAGGAGCCCCGTGAAATCGCCCCGGGCGAAGGCCTGCTCCACGCCGCCCAGATCGCGGTTCGCCCGGTCGAAGAGCTGGGCCGCGTAGATGTTCCCCAGCGTGTAAGTCGGGAA
>JANMXA010000023.1:0-31683 GCA_031394255.1 Gemmatimonadota bacterium | reverse complement strand
GCTCTCTGGGACCAGGAGAAATAACCATGTCCACCCGTCGCGATTTTCTGGTTCGGGCCCCGCTGCTTCTCGGTGCGGCGGCTGCCTGCCGTCCTTCAGGTTCTTCCGGGGTTCAGGAAGCGGCGCCGGGCACGCCGCCGGCTTTTGGTGCTGCGCCGCCAGTCGGGCCCGAGGTGTCGGCCAAGACGTTTGCCGAGGCCGAGAAGCTGATGCAGGTCACCCTGACCGACGCCGAGCGGGCCCAGGCGGCGGGCAACTGGCAGAAGTCGATGGCGCCGTACCTCGAGCGGCGGGCGGGGCCGAGGAAGCTGGCCATCGAAGATTCGGTGGCACCGGCTACGGTGTGGAATCCCGCAGCGATCGCCGGGCCGTCGGGTCCGGCGAAGGACCGGTTTGTCCGGAGTCAGGATGATCCGGGGCCGCTTCCGGCCTCGGAGGCCGACATTGCGTTTGCGCCAGTGACAAAGCTGTCGCGGTGGATCGAGCGGAAACAGATCACCTCCGAGCGGCTGACCGGGATCTATCTCGACCGGATTGCGAAGTTCGACCCCAAGCTCCACGCCGTCATCACCGTCACCCGCGATCTGGCGCTGGCCCAGGCGCGGGCGGCCGACAAGGAGATCGCGGCCGGCCACTACCGGGGCCCGCTGCACGGGATTCCGTGGGGCGGGAAGGATCTGCTCGACACGGCGGGCATCCCGACCACGTGGGGTGCCGAGCCGTTTCGTGATCGGGTGCCGGCCACGGATGCCGCGGTTGTCAGGCGCCTGCATGAGGCCGGCGCGGTGCTGATTGCCAAGCTCAGTCTCGGCGCGCTGGCGCTGAACGACATCTGGTTCGGCGGGCAAACCATGAACCCGTGGGTGCTGGAGGAGGGTTCGTCGGGGTCGAGCGCCGGGCCGGGTTCCGCGACCGCGGCCGCGCTGGTGGGTTTCTCGATCGGGAGTGAGACCGGCGGCAGCATCATCGGGCCCAGCATGCGCTGCGGGGTCACGGGTTTGAGGCCCACGTACGGCCGGGTCCCGCGCACGGGCGCCATGACGCTCTGCTGGTCTCTCGACAAGCTGGGGCCGATGACGCGGAGCGTGGAGGACGCGATGCTGGTGCTCCAGGCCATCAGCGGCCCCGACCAGGGCGACGCGGCGTCAGTGCCGAGCCGGCTCGACTTCGAGGCGGGCGGCAGCGTGGCCGGGCTCAAGGTGGGGTACTTCCCGGGATGGATGAAGGAAGCGCCTGCCACCGAGGTTGATCGTGCCGCACTGGCCGCCGTGGAGGCGCTGGGGATGAAGCCGGTGGAGGTGAAGCTCCCGGACTGGCCATACGGGTCGCTCAACGTGGTGCTCTTCGGCGAGGCGGCGGCGGCGTTCGAGGAGTTGACGCTCAGCGGGAAGGACGATCAGATGAAGGCGCAGGTGTCTGATGCCTGGCCCAATCTGTTCCGGCAGGCGCGGTTCCTCTCGGCGGTGGACTTTGTCCAGGCCGACCGGCTCCGGCGGAAGGTGGCGGCGGAGATGGCGCGGATCTTTTCCGAGGTGGATTTGCTGCTGGTGCCGTCGATGCGGGACGAGATGCTCACCATCGGGAACTTCACCGGCCATCCGTCGATCACCTTCCGGGCGGGGTTCATCGATATCGTCCGGGCGCGGACGGACTGGGCGCCCGATCCGGCGCATCCGCTCCCGGAGTTTTCGCCGGCCCGGCGGGTGCCGTATGGGGTGACGTTGATGGGGCGGTTGTTTGAGGATGGGCTGGTTGGGAGGGTGGCGGTGGCGATGGAGCGGAAGATGGGGGCGACGGGGGAGCGGCCGGCGGGGTTCTAGGCGAGGCCTGGCGGCGCATTAACTGGTCGCGCTCCGTCTACCGCTCCGTTTGGTCAGGCCTCGTCTGGAGCATTGGGCTCGGTGGGCAGTTGTGCGCCGTGCCAGACCCCCACGATCCAGACCGTTTCCCGGACCACCCGGTAGAAGAACCGATACGGGCGGAGAATGACTTCCCGGTAGGGCAACTCCGGAAACTCCGGGATTCGACGCCCCGCGTCGGGGAATCGCTCAAGCTTTCGGAGAGCTGCCAGGGCCCGCCCGTGAAACCGCCGAGCGGCCGTCGGCCGGTCGGTCAGGATGAATGTGATGACACCGAGAAACTGACGCTCCCCGGTCGGGGTGAACCGAACCTTCACGCGCCGGCGTCGCGAAGGAGGCGATCGGCATCAGCCATCACGGCGTCCAGGGTCCGGCCCTTCCCAAGGGCAATTTCATGCTCGCCCGCCGCAAGAAGGTGGAGGAGCTGCCGTTCGCGCTCGCCCTGCTCATAGGATTCGACGCTCTGCATGATCGCGGCGGCGCGGCCCCGTTGCGTGATGACCACTGGGGCCCGGGATTTCCGGACCTGATCGAGGGCCCGGGCGGCGTCCTGGCGGAAGTCGGTGATAGGGATGATCGGGGGTACTTTGGGCATTTGAACCGGTCTGTTGGACGTACGGTACAAGGTACGTCTGGCGGCCAATCGGCAGCAAGGCTGCTCTCGGTTCGGGATCGTCGGCTGCGATTCAGCCGCCCAGGTCCACCGACCCCGTATTCCCGTACACCGCCACCCCCGGCCCACCGCCCACCGGCCCGTACCCCGCAAACGGCGGCAGCTTGTACTTCCGCCACGTCTCATACCACGCCAGATCCGCCTGGATCAGGAAATCGAGCGGCACCGGCGGATGCCCGGCCAGTGTGGTGCCCGGCTCAACACACCACGTGTCGAGATGCGGCACCACGCCCCGCTCCATCAGGTACTCGAACCCCTCCCGCGCCGAGGCAACGGCTTCCTTGACGGTGTCGAAGCCCCACGGCTTGGCCAGTTCGACCCCCGACACCATGTTCGGGCTCACACCGCCTTCGCCCATCACCGCCACTGCCTCCACCAGCCGGCGGACCCACGTATCGTACCCGATGTACTTCTCTTTGCCGGGCGCGATGATCTGGAAGAGCCGCTTGTCCCACACTTCGAGGTTGGCGTTATGCGACGTGACGCCCGCGTCGCGGAACCGGCGGACGTTCTCGATCGGTTGCGACTCAGTGATCATCACGATCGGGATCCGGCGGCCGAGTCGCTCGCGGATGGCTTCGACGTAGGGGAGATTGAAATCGGTGGCGTTGTCGGCCCCGCCCTTGACCGACCGGACGATCGAGCCGCCGGTCATGAGGATGGTGAGCATCCGCTTGGAGGGGTCCGGTTCCTCCGCCATCGCCCCCAGCACCTCGACCAGCCGGCCTTTGTCCTTGATGGCGTCGGCGGTGACGTGGTCGCCGGTGAGCTTCCGGAGTTCGCGGAGGTTGTAGTTGATGTCGCAGAACCGGCACTCTTCCTTGTCGCCCCAGTAGTGGCAGGCGCGGAAGGTGGTGATGAACGCGTACGAGTCGTAGAGCAGCGGGATGACCTGCTCGTAGTGGAGCCCGTCTGGGAAGGTCCGGCCGTAGTAGGCCGGCTTGCTGGGGTAGGTGGCCTCCGCGACCGCCGCACCCTGTTCCAGGATGGTGATCCGCCCCTCAATCACGTCGACCACATACGGCGATTGGTGATTCAGCACCGCCCGGACCCGGGTTCGCTTGAGCCCGTACGGCCCGCCGTGGAGGATCAGGTCCTCGGGCGCCGCGGTGCTGACACCCTCGCCCATGTCGGCGTGGCTGGAGATGTTGTAGGAAAAGAGGTAGTAGGCCTGAGTTCGGCAGCCGCGGGCCGCTTCCATCGCGGCGGGGGTGAAGCGAATGCCGAGTCGGAGGAGGTCTTCCTTGAGAATCACCTCGTGCGGCACGCCAGGGTAGCGGCGGACGTAGTCCTGGACCGTGGGGACGCGCAGGGCCGAGGTGGTCATTGCCGGTTGTCCGGTGGGAGGTCTCCCAAGCTACCCTGCGATGGGACGGCCCTCAACCACCAGTGCGGGCCAGGCGCCGGTAGACCGGGATCCCTGTGGCCGCGAGCGCCACACCTGCCAGCGTGTCCACCGGCCGGGCCACGATGGCGGTGACCAGGAACACGGCCATCACCGTCATGAAAATGATCGGCGTGGCCGGGTAGCCCGGTGTCCGGTATTGCCGGATGGTCAGGTCGCCGGCCGGAGTTGCGGGTGGTCGTCGGCGGAACCGGAAAATCGCCCCGACCATCAGGATGTTGGCCGCCTGGAGCGGCACGACGAAGAAGTTCACCAGCCGGGAAAACGACCCGAACACGAGCAGCGCTGCAATCGAGGAGGCCGCGCTGAAGAGAATCGCACCCGCCGGTACCGCGGACCGGGGCGACACGCGCTCCAACAGCCGGAAGAACCCGCCCGCCGCACCGCCCGCGCCCGAGTACTGCGCCGCCAGGGTGTAGAACAGTCGAGGCAGGGTGAGCACCAGCCCGCCTAACGCCCCGAAGATCGAGACCGCCATCAGCGCGTCCAGCATCCGCCCGCCCGCCGGGCCGAACGCCGCCGTGGCCACGGTGCCCGCCACCGTGGTGGGTGCCGCCCGCATGGCGGCGAGCGGCACCACCCGGAGATAGGCGTGGTTCACGGCCAGGTAGAGCAGGGTGAGCGCCAGGACGCCGACACCCAGTCCCAGCGGGAGATCGCGCCCGGGCCGGCGGACTTCACCCGCCACATGGGAAACGTCGATCCAGCCGTCATAGGTGAACAGCACCGCGGCAATGCCGAGCCCGGTAAAGCGGAGGAAGCCGTGAAGCCCCTGCTCGGCCTCTGGCACCGCCACGGGCGCTGAGGCAGCGGCCGGGGCCGCGAGCAGCAGCGCCCCGCCGATCAGCGCCGCGATGCCGGCCACCTTGATGGTGGTGAGCAGCACCTGGGTCCGGCCCCCCCACTGCACGCCCGCCAGGTTCACCAGCGCGAAGAACCCGATCGCCGCGGCACCCCACGCCACCGGCGGGATGGTGCCGGTCATCCGATGGGCAAACTCGCCAAACGCCACCGCGATCCCCGCCACCGCCCCAGGCCCGCTCACCCAGAGCTCGAGCCAGACCAGGAGAAAGCCGTAGAACGGCCCGAAGGCCTCGCGGATGATGTGATAACTCGCCCCCGCCTCGGGCAGCAGGGTGCACAGCTCGCCCAGCGTCAGCGCGCCGCAGAGCGTGATGAGACCGGAGAGGGCCCAGATGAAATGGACCTGCCAGGGCCGGGTGGCGACGGCGGCGAGTTCGCCCGGCGTGAAGAAGACGCCGGACCCCAGCATGTTGCCGATCACGATGGCGGCGACGGCCGCGAGCCCCAGGTGTCGGCGGAGCGGCGACGAACCCGTCACGTGGCCCGGACGGCCTGCATCACGGAACGGACTTGCGAAAGGACCACCCGGTCGGTGGCCTGCCGCCCACTTCGGAGCGAGGTCCCGACGATGGCGCCGTCCGAGAGCGGAAAGAGGCGGCCCGCGTTCATCGTGTCGAGCCCGCTCCCGATCAGAATGGGGAGCGGACCCTCCCGCGCCGCGCGGAGATCCGCCTCGCTCGGCCCGAGGCCGGTCTCGGTGCTGGTGACGATCACCGCATCCGCGCCCGCGACCGCCGCCTCCCGGGCCGACTGGCCGATCGGCTTCGGGCCATCGACCATGGTGCTGTACTTGACCTGCAGATCGGCAAAGATCATCACCGAATCGGCGCCGAGCTTCTGCCGGTAGGCCATGATGGCGTCGGGCTCGGGCTCGATGACGCCGAGTTTGCTCTGGACCCGGTCCACGAAGAAGTCGAGGCGGATGAAGCGGGCGCCGGTGGTGTGTGCCACCGCGAGTGAGGCCCGCCAGTCGCTGAGCAGCACCTCGACGCCGACCGGCACCCGCGCGCGGCTCACCACCTCACGGGTCACCCGGGTCATGGCCGCCACGATCTCGGCGCCTCCCACCAAGGTGTGGGGCTGGTCAAAATCGTTTTCGACCAGCACCGCATCCACGCCGCCCGCCTCGAGCGCCGCGAGGTCGGCGAGTGCCGCGCCGACCAGGGCGTCCATCGTGGTGAAGGCCGGATAGCCGGGGAGCGGCGGCAGCGCGATCATGCCGATGATCGGCTTCGGGCCGGGGAAGAGCGATGAGAAGCGCCTCATGATTGAAAACTACTCGTCCGCGGTGCTCGGGTGACAGCCTGTTGTGGCTCCTCGAGCACTCACGCTCGGGGCCGCCAGCCCGGAGATCCGGAGGAGGCCGGAATGAGCCTTGCAGGCCGATCCAATTGCCGAACAAGAATATGGACTGAGATGCTGCTGCTCGGTGGAGTCGGCATCGCGTGTTTGCCCCCGGTCAAACCCGCACCCGGGCGACCGTTGCTCATGGCGTCGGCGCTGGTGGTGTCGGCTGCCCCCGCCTGTGGTCAGCTGCGGTTCGCAATCACCGGTACCAGAACGGCAGTCGTCGCCTTCCCCTCGCCGGAATGTGGTGCGGGGCTGATCACGGTCGCCGGCGGAACCGCGACCTGGAACAGCAGAAGTCGCATCCTCACGATTCCGATTCGGGTCAAGAATACGAGCGGGCAGGCGGTCGAGCAGCCGATTTCGGTCCAGCTCCCGGACACTGGGCGCGTGGTGACGGAGCCGGTCGACCAGCCCCGGTCAACCATCCTGCCCCGTTCCCCGGCAGACAGTCTCTATCGGGACGGAAACGCGGTCTGGCTGGTGGGCGGCCCGGCCAGTCTATCGGCGGGCGATTCCACGACGGTCCGGAACCTGAGGATCAAGGTGTTGAGTCCGGTGACCGCGGGTGAGATCCATCTCAAACTCCGGACCAACGAGGTCATCGTCGGCTTCCCGGCCGCGATGCCGACGGTCACGCCACGGTGGTTCTACCACGACAGCAGCCGGACTGCTGGCGGCGCGAAGCTGAAGCGAGTTCTCATTGTCGTGTTCCTCCCGGGGACTTCAGGCGCGGTTCGTCAGGCGGCCCTTGATACGGTCCAAGGCGTCGTGGTCGGTGGCAACAACGCCACGGCTATTGGACTCAGCGAAGCGACTGCTGAAATCAAAGGCTGTCGTGCAATACGCAATGAATTACATCTTCTTTGTCCTTGATGAGCACCGTTCCAAGACCAGGCCCCAGTAGCCAACTCTGAAGGCCGACGCTGCGACCTGACACTCGATAGGGAGCCTCCGTAGCGATTCTCAGACTGACCCGCTGACCACTTGGCGGAAAGCTACGCTCCTAGGGCGCCGAGGTGGCGGATCACGCGGCTGGCCTGGAGGGCGCCGGCACGCAGCGCGGCGGGAATGTCGTGGTTCCGGTGCCAAGCCACCGTGAAGGCGGCCTGAAAAGCATCACCGCAGCCGGTGGTGTCGACACGGTCTTGCACTGGCACCGATACGGCCGGCGCGGTGGTCACCCGGCCGTGATCGAGGGCCGCGCTGCCCCGCGCGCCCATCGTGACCACGATCAGGCCGTGGGCCCGGCGCGATCGCGGGAGCAGCAGGTCGATGGTGTGGTGGTCGCCGCTGATGAAGAGGAGGTCGATGGTCGGGAGATGCGGATCGATGCGGGCCAGGCCGGGGCCCAGGTCGGCGCCATTGAGCAGATCGGCCACGCGGAGGGCGTCGGGGCGGGCGGCCTGCATGGCGGCGTGGAAGAGATGCTCGATTTGCGAGAACAGCGGTGCGGCCACGATGTCGAAGCCGGCGATGAAGGCGCGGTCGTTGTCAGACAACTGGAAGTTGGTCAGCACGCCGGGCGTGTAGCCGCCCGGCGGGAAGATCCGCTCGCCAGCGCGGAGGTGGATGGCCTGTGACGCGGTGGCGCCAGGGCGCTGGTGCAGGTGCGTCGCATCCGCGCCTTCCCGCGCGAGCAGGGCGCTGATCGCGTCGTGGCCCGAGTCGGTCCCGGCGGCGCTCACCAAGGCGGCGGTGGCGCCGGCCCGGCGGGCGTTCACGGCAAAGTTGAGGGAGATGCCGCCGACCGTGTCGACCTGCTGAGTGAGGTAACGATCGACGGTGCACTCCCCGACGGCAACGACCTTCACGGTATCGGGCTCCGGCGGATCATCTCGATGTTCCTCACAAGAAAGACTAGAGGTCGGTTGTCAGTCTGCCAGCGCTGACAGCGCGGACCCCTTTGGCGAGCGGAAAGGTTTCCGATCCGCCATGGATCACATCCAGCCGGCTCAGACCCAGGTCGCTGATCGCGGCCCGCATCGACGGGGTCACGGACGGGGACACCGTCCGCTTGAACTCGTAGCCGACTCGGCGGCTCCCTTCCACGACCAGGAGATCGAGCTCCGCCCCCCCGTGAGTACCCCAGAAGAAGCAGTGATCTCTTCGCGCGCCCCGAAGGTGAATCACCTGATCGAGCAGAAAGCCTTCCCACGAGGCGCCGACCTTCGGGTGGCGGTCGAGATCCCGCTGGGTCACCAGGCCGAGCATCGTGTGGAGGATGCCGGAATCGGTGAGATAGACCTTGGGATGCTTGACCTGGCGCTTGGCGAGGTTGGCCGACCAGGGTTGCAGAACCCTTATGACGAACGTATTTGCCAGGAACTCCAGGTATCGCCGAATGCTGGTGTGGCTGGCTCCGAGGGCCCGGCCGAGTTCGGACGTATTGAGCACCTGTCCATGGTAATGAGCCAGCATGTGCCAGAGCCGGCGAAGAGTGTCGACCGGCACCCCGCTGTTCAGCGCGGGAACATCTCGTTCGAGGAAGGTCCGGATGAAATGACGCCGCCACTCGGTGCTCTCGGCGTCGGTTGACGCCAGGAGCGATCGCGGAAAGCCCCCCCGCCGCCAGAGGAGCCCCAGTCGCCCGGCTCCGACCTCGTCGAGGGCCAACCCGCCCAGCTCGAGAAACGCGATCCGTCCCGCCAGGCTTTCCGAGCTTTGCCGGAGCAGCGCTTCGGAGGCGCTCCCCAGCACCAGGAACCGGGCCGGGGTCCGCGGCCGGTCTGCCAGGACCCGAAGCGCCGGAAATAGCTCGGGCCGTCGCTGCACCTCGTCAAGGACGACCAACCCTCGTCGTCCGCGGAGGGCCACCATCGGATCCGCCAGACGCGCGACGTCGGCGGGGTCTTCGAGATCGAAACGCTCGGAGGCGCCCTTGTACCGGGCAAGCACCTGGTGGGCCAGTGTCGTCTTTCCGACTTGGCGGGCGCCCAGGATCGCCACCACCGGGTAGCGCCGAAGGAGGCGCTCGGTGGTCGCCAGGGCGGCCGTCCGCGAGACCTTTCGCATATACCATGTAATTTGAACGTGCGACGTTCAAATTTCAAGGTACATCGAATGGGCCACCGATCGCTCGGCCCCGTCTCTCTGTCAGCGGAGCCGCGGGAAGATGTAGTTGGACCGGGCCCGGACCGGTTTGCCGTCCGGCCCCAGGTCGAACGTCATCCGCTCGCCCAGTTCGCCGTCGGCCAGAATGGCTCTGAACGTGTGCTCCCCGACCTTCCGGTACTTCGTGATCGTCTTGACCGGATTGTCGCTCGGCACCTGCATCGTGGCCAGGCCGCCCTGCCACCGGATCACTTCCATCTCGCCGCCGAAGCTCCAGTAGCTGCCGAGGTAGCGATCGAGTGTGGCATCGGCGGCCGGCGTCGTGTGCATCGAGTCGGCCCGGGCATCCTTGACGGCAGGGCCAAGGAATTCGTAGGCCTGCTGCGCCAGGGCAAACGCATCGGTGTCGAAGGTGTTCGTCATCACCACCGTGGCGATCTTCTCGTCCGGCTTCATGGTGAGCTGGGTCCGGTACCCCGGGCAACTCCCGCCATGGCCGACGAACGTCTTGTCCCCGCGCCGCCAGACCTCGAAGCCGAGGCCCCACGTCGTCTCCCAGCCCGGATCGACGAAATGCACCCGCTGCATCTCGCGCAGGGTGTTGACCGCGAGCACTTCCTTCCCGCCCTGTTGCAGGAGCCGGAATTGCCAGGATGCGAACTTGGCCAGATCGAGCGCGGTGGACGCATATCCCGCGGCCGGCGCCATCGCGTTGGTCTGGTAGAACGGCATCGGATGGCGGTTCCCGTCGCGGTCGATTCCGCTGTAGCCCATGGCGAGCCGCTTGCCGCGCTCTTCCGGCGGCATCTCGGAGAACGTGTTGGTGAGGCCGAGCGGTCCGATCACATTGGCCCGCACATAGTCGGCGTACGACTGCCCCGATGCCGCGGCCACCACCGCGCCCACCATGGTGAACCCCAGGTTCGAATACTGGAAATACTTCTCGGGCCGGTACGCCACCTCGCGGTCCGCCACGCCTTTGACCAGTTCGTCATAGGTCGGGAACGCCATGTTGGGTTCGATCCAGAGCGTGTCGGCAAACTCCCGCTGGAGACCCGACGCGTGGGTCAACAGTCCTTCGATGGTGATCGGCCCGTCCGCGGGATAGGCGGTCTTCGGCGTGAACCACGGCAGATGCTTGGCGACCGGATCGTCGAGCCGGAGTTTGCCCTGGTCGCGGAGCTGCAGCGCCGAGATGCTGGTGAACAGTTTGGAGATGGAGCAGATGCTGTAGAGCGTGTTCGGCGTGGCGGGGGTCTTCCGGGCCAGATCGGCGTACCCCGTCCCGCCCTGCCAGATGACGTCCTGGTCGACCACCAGTGCGGAAGCAACGCCGGGGATCTTCTTGAACGCGCGTTCCCCGTCGAGCCACTTCTCGTACGCCGCCAACGCCTCCTTCACCCGCGGGTGGGCCGCGATCGGCTGGGCGGAGGCCCGCCCGGGCAGACCGATGAGGACAACCAGAGCGACGGAGCGAAGGCGCGCGCTGACGGACATCGTTGACTCGTGTGGTGAAGGGCGGGGCAGGCTCAGGCCGGATCGCAGCAGTGTGATGATAGCGTGCAACCGGGGCTCTGTCGAGGACGGCGGGGGGCGATCCCGCGTTGCTTGACTCCGGCCTGACGAGTGGCAGGTTGATTGGGGTCGTCTCAGTCACGGAGCTCCAATGAAGCTGCAATGTGTGTTCCGCAGGGGGTTGCTGCTGGCAGCTCCAGCGCTGATGGCCGGCGCCGCTGTGCTCTCGGCCCAGGCGACGCCGACCGTCGGCGACCGGGTCCGCGTTGCCACCGCCGAGCAGCGGTTCGAAGGGCGGCTGCTTTCCTGGTCGGGTGACTCGCTGGCCGTGGCCCGAGGTGACAATGTCGACCGCCTGGCCAGAGCATCGCTGGTGTCGCTGGACCGTCAGGTCGGACGAAAGAGCCGGTTCCTGCGCGGCGTCGGGATCGGTGCCCTGGCTGGCGGCCTCTCGGGGGCCGCGCTCGGCGCCTTGGCCGGCGAAGACTGCAACGGCGATGCGTGGCTCTGTTTCAACCACGGCGTGATGGCCCTGGCCGGGGGTATAGCGGGCGCGACCATGGGCGTTGTGGTCGGCGGTGTCATCGGCGCCCTGAGCCATGGCGCGATCTGGCAGCCCGTGCCCGTCGGATCAGGCCAGGCCTCGATTCGAATTGCCCCGGTGGTGTCCGCCGCGGGTGTGGGGGTCGGCGTGAGGCTCTCGTTTCGGTGACAGCGCCGCCGAGACAGCCGGCCAGCCCCGACCCCGGCCGGCGTCAGGTCAGCTGGTCGCCCGCCAGAAACCGGCGCCACGACATGCCCGGAATACCGACCCGCTGGGCAACCGTTAGGCGGTCATCGTCGCACAGCACCAGCGGCCGATAGGCCGGAAACCGCCGGACAAATTCAACCAGGCTGGCCAGGTCCCGGGCCTCGAACTCTCCGGTCTTCACCTCAAACGCCCACTGCCCCCACGATCGCCCCCTTGTCATGCAGCTGTCCCTGCAGCTTCTGGATCGAGACGATCTGGGCCGGAGCCCGGGCCGCGAGCGCAAAGACCTGCCGGAGCAGCGCTGGTCGCCGCACGGGGTGCATGATCTCTTGATCGGAGCCACGGCGTTGGCTCACGGGCACCGGCTGGCCACGCTCAACTGGCGGGAGTTCTCCCAGGTCCCGGGACTGAACGTGGTGGAAATCGACCAATACCGGAGCGCCTGAGAGCTCGCTTGACTGTGACTTGACGATGTCCGGGTTGATTGCCGGTATCTCGAGCAAGGAGCGGCGATGAAGACGTTGAGTCTGGTTTGCTTTGTGACCGTGATGGTGTGGGGCGATCTCGCGGCCCAGGCGGCACCGGTCGTCGGGGACCCGGTGCGGATCACCGCCGCCGGCCGGCGGTTCACGGCGCGATTCCTCTCCTGGACCTCGGATTCGCTGACGGTGGTGGAGGGATCCGGGCCTCAAACCTTGCCGCGGACTGCTATCACCGAGCTCGATCGTCAGGTCGGGACCAAGAGCGCGGTTCTCCAGAGTCTCGGGGTCGGGGCCCTGGTGGGCGGTCTGTCCGGCGCTGCTTTGGGCGCGGCCTTCGGTGGGGATTGCACCGGCCAGTTCCTCTGCTACGACCGCGGCACGATGGCGTTGGTCCTGGGCGTGACCGGAGGGGTCGTCGGCCTGGTGGGCGGCGCGATCAGGGGTGCGCTCCGCCATATACCGGTCTGGCAGTCGGTGCCCTTGGGCACCGGCCAGGCGTCCATTCGTTTCGTGCCGGTCGTGTCGCCCGCGGGGTTTGGTCTTCGGGGGACGCTGTCGTTCCGGTGAGGCGGCCTCCGGTCAGCGCTGGCCGAGCAGCGTCTTGATGAACTGGTCGTAGTAGGCCACGCCGTCCACGAAGTCCTTGATCCGGATCCGCTCGTCGCGGCCGTGGGCTCGCACGTCGCCCTCTTCGAGAAAGAGACCGGCCACCCCGTAGGACGGGATCCCGGCCGCGCGGAGGAACCGGGCGTCGCTGGCGCCGGTGTCGAGACTCGGCATGATGACGACGCCGGGCCAGAGTTTGGCGGCCAGGGTTCGAAGTGACGTGAAAATCTCCGGCTTGAGCGGAGAAGCCGGCTGGGCTTCGGTCTCCAGGAACTGCCAGGTGATCTTCACCCCGGTGTCGCCGATCGCCTGGGTGAGTGTCTCGAGCATGACCGCGGGCGTGTGCCACGGGAGGACCCGGCAGTTGAGCGTCGCCCGGGCCCGTTGCGGCAAGGCACTCGGACCGTGACCGGCCTCGAGCATGGTCGCGGCGCAGGTGGTCCGGAGCAGCGCGTTGTAGAACGGATCGGCTGAGAGCCGCTCCACGGCCGCCGGGTCCGCCGGCATGCGGGTCATCGCCGCCATGTCACCGGCCACCGTGCCGGTCTCGAGCTTGGCCATCTCGCCGAACTCGACCCGGGTCACATCGTCCAGCATCGCCGGAAATCGCAACGCCGCCACTTTGGCCAACGCGGCCACCAGCTCGTTGATCGCGTTGTCCTTCCGCGGCAGCGAGCCGTGCCCGCCCCGGTTGGTGGTCTCGAGCCGCAGAATCGTTTCCCGCTTCTCGGCGGCCGCCACCGAGGCGAAGTAGGGTTTGCCGTCCTTGGTCAGGTAGTCGCCGCTGTCGCCGTTGAGACAGAACTCGGCGTCAATCAGGTCGCGGTGATGCTTGACCAGCCAGGCCATCCCGTCGCCGTCCCCGTACTCTTCTTCGTCCGCCGTCAGGGCCAGAATCAGGTCGCGCTTCGGGACCCAGCCCTCCCGCTTCCAGCGAATGAAGTTGGTCACCAACACCGCGACCGTGCCCTTCATATCCTGGGTGCCGCGGCCGTAGAGATAGCCGTCCCGCTCGGTCAGCTGGAACGGCGGCACCCCCGGCGACCAGTCCTCGGCCCGGGCCTCGACCACGTCGAGGTGGCCGATGATCAGGATCGGCTTGGCCTTGGTCGAGCCGTGCAGCCGGACCACCAGGTTTTGTTTGCGCGGATAGGGACCCAGCACCTTGATGTCGGCGGCCGGGAAACTAGCCGCTCGAAATCGCCGTGCGATCGCCAGCGCGGCGGGCGTCGAACCGACCCCGGTCTCCGACGACTTGATCTCGATCAGTTCCTTGAGAATTGCCCGGGCGAGCGTCGGGTAATCCGAGGGGCCGGGCGCCCGGACCTGTGCTGCGAGCGGTCGGGGCGAAATCAGCGTGGTCGCGAGGAGGACCAGTGGAGCGGACCAGTTGCGCATTCCAGGATCATACTGCCGCGGGGGGGCAGTGTCGAGCATCACGACTGGATCGGGCCTTGAGTTCTATGGCGAACGCGTGGAGAGTGGAATTCGGAATGGCGCACTGTCCTGCGCCGCGGATGTGATCGTGGCGCCGCGCTTCGCAAAGACCCGTCGTTCGCCGATGCGAATCTCAATGCGGGGCGCCCCGCGCGGAACCGCAATGTCGAAGTCGGCCGTCGAGTGTCGGTTGTCGATCACGAGTCGATCAGCGTTGGACGTGAACGACGGCCCGGCGATTCGGGCCTGGACGACGAGATCGGGACCGTCGGTCAGGGTCACCCTGATTTCACCCGTCGCCTGGGCACTCAGAAACTGCACCTCGAACGCCGGGCCGGGTGCCACCGCGATGCCCCCAGTCGTCGGCAGGACCGCGGCCGGTGGCGCGACCGGCGGCTGGGTTGTCGGGGTCGGCCGAACCAGCGCCCGAAGCCAACCCCGCACCGGCGAGCCGGGAATGGCATACGCGGCGCCGGCCAGACCGACGACGAACAGCCCGGCCGCCGCCCACCGGCTCCCGGTCGAGGCCGGCCGTCCGGCTCGGGCGATCACGGTTGCCGCGTCGATCCGCGGCCGCCCATGGTCGACCCGGCCGACCAGCGCCATCACCGCATCGTCCTCACCCTTCGCCTCCTCAACCCGCTCGCGACAGGCCGGACAGTCGGCGAGATGATTGCGCACCAGCGCGTCGCCCCGGGCGGTGAGCTCATGGTGGAGGAGCCGCTGAACCTGCTCGTCGTCAAGATGGGTCGAAGGCGTCATCGCCGTGCTCCCGATCACAGTGCTCCCGGAAGGCCCGTTTGGCCCGTGCCAGCAGGGTACCGATGCTGGCCTCGTTGAGTTGGAGGACGTCGGCCAGATCGCGATAACTCATCCCCTCGGCCCGAAGCAGGAGGAGTTGCCGGTCGCGCTCCGGCAGCCGGTCGAGCGCCCGCCGGACCTGGCGGCGTCGATCGTCCGCCACCGCGGCGCCGTCTGGAGAGGGCGGCGGGTCGGCGTGCACGTGCAAGGCCCGCTCAACCGTCAAGAGCCGAAGCCGGCGGCTCGCGGTGGCGCGGGTGTTGCGAAGCAGGTTGAGGGCGACCGTGACGAGCCACGCGTTCGGGCGGTCGGGGAGCGAACCTCGCCGGTACAACTTCACGAAGCTGTCCTGCGCCAGGTCCGAGGCGAGGTCCGGGTCGCCGGACAGCCGATCGAGAAAACGCCAGAGCCCCCCGAACCGCTCCGTGAAGAGCGTGACGAACTCCTCGTGGAAGGGAGTGGCTGAATCAGGCACGGGGAACGTCATCCCGGCCGGGAGTTCCTTGGCGGTCATGCTCAAGGAACCCCGATCTCCCGGCGTTTGTGACACGATGCCCGCTCAGAAGCGCCAGTCGAGGCCGATGACCAGGGGTGCCAGGGGGCGCATCTCGATGGGAATCCGGTCGCCGGCTGGATTCGTCGCGTAGGTCAGGACGTTCTTCCGGCCCAACAGGTTGGTGGCCGTGCCGAACAGGCCGATCTGGACGTTGCGGCCCCCCCAATCGAAGCGCCACTGATGCCGAAGGCCCAGGTCGACCCGGAGGTACGGGGGCAGCCTGGTACCTCCAACCACCCCCGCGTATCCGGGGCTGCCGGCGAACTCGCAGCCGCGATCGATCAGGTTGCATCCCTCCCACTCAAAGGCGCCACCAACGCCGGTGCCTCGCCTGCCCCAGGCGCCGGCCACGCCAAGCCGGATCGATGAGGCCGGGCCGGGAAAGAGGATCAGGCCGCCTTCCAGTTTGTGAGTCGCCCCGTACCCTGGTACGTAGGTCGAATCGCCATAGGTCAGGCGGACCAGGTCAATGCCGTAGCTGAACAGCACGCCGATCCGGGCGGTGCTGAACGCCGCTTCGACCGATGCGCCCCGCGCCCGCCCCGATCCGACCGCGAAAGCGCCCGCCGCGAAGGGCCGGGCGTCCCGGGGCGCCGCGAGGAGGAGGCCCCGCTGGTGCCGGTGATAGACCTCGGCCGTGACCCGGGTTGCCGCGGATGGCCGATAGTCGAACGTGACGAGGCCCTGATCGCTGGTCGCCACCGGAAGGCCGTTGGTGCCGCCGGCCAGATAGAGATCGGCCGGAAAGATCCGGGCCACGATCGATTCATCGTTCCGGGCCGACTGGGCGAGCTGATGGAAGCGGGCATAGCTCGCCGTGAGGGCCAGGCCGCGATGAGGCTGCCAGCGGAGCGAGGCGTTCGGGCTCACCATGACGTCCGCGCGGGTGAGGGCGATCGACGTGCCGACCGTCAGGGCAAACCGATCGCCGATCGGCCGGCGGTGGTCGGCAAACCCGGTAACCAGCGGGGCCGAGCTGCCGGTCTCGAAGGACCCTGAGGAGGCCGCCGTCGTGCGGTAGTGGACTCGGCGGACTTCGACCCGGAGACCCCCGGTGCCGGTGCCGCCCGCGACCGGTCGCTCGATGGTGGCCACCCCGCCAAGATCGCTGCGGCCGGCCTGGAGGTCGGCCGGCGCCGCCGGATCGGCCCACTGCGAGGCGGCGGTGCTCGTGGCGCTCCAGACGGCCAGCCGGGTCGTGACGGCCGCCCGGGTCTGTTGCCAGGTCGCGCCTAACGATCGGTTGCCCCATTCGAACCCATGCCGGGGGAGCGCCGGGTTGTCCGCCGCGACCGGTTCGGTTCCGGCCGCAACGCCGAGTTCATTGTCGCTACCCGTGCCGAGAACCTTGAGGCGGCCACCGGCCAGGGGAGCTTCCAGCGCGGCGAGCCAGTCACTGGTCGAGCCTCGCACGTGCGATGCGTCGCCGGCCGGCGCAAACGCGGCGGGAAACCCGGAACGAAAACTGGCCAGGTAACCGGCGCCGTTCGGTCCGAGCGGACCGGTGACGGTCGCGCGGGCCTGCCCGGTGCTGAGACTCCCCTGTGCCTCGGGGCGTTTGCCGGCGGACCGGGTGGTGGCCGAGATGACTCCCGCGAGAGCGTCCGGCTGGTCCGGCGTTCGGGCGGCCGATGTCAGCCGGACCGATGCCACGGCGTCCGGGTTGAGGGCGCTGAAGAGGCCGCCCGCATGATACGGGCTCAGGACCGGAATGCCGTCGACCTGGTACGCTGTGTGGTCGCCGGCCCCGCCCCGGACATGGACGCCGCTGGGCGACTCCGGATCCACCGACACCGGCCCGCCGCTCAGCGCCAGGAACGGATCGGGTTCAGCGAGCAGCGGGTGGTTCCTGGCCGCGGCCATGGACACGACCCGGTCGGGATCGAGCCCGCCGGTCTGCTCGATACCCCGGAACGCCGGCGCGCCGTGGACAACCAATGTCTGGAGCCGGGCCGGAACGGCCCGAAGGGTCACGGTCAGTTCGAGCGTGCCGGTCGATGGGACCAGTGCGTGGATCGTCCGGGGCAGATAGCCTATGACTCGAAAGACGAGGGGGTTCGTGCCGGCCGGGACCTCTCGGATCAGGTAGCGCCCCGCCGAGTCGGTCGTGGTCCGCTGCCCGAGGTCCGGCAGCGTGACGACCGCGCCGGCGAGTGGCCGGCCGGTGGCTTCGTCGCGCACGGCCCCGGTGATCGACGCGCTCGGAGCCTGCGTCAGGCTACCGATGCCGATCACGATCGCGAACAGAGCGGTCACAGGATGCCAGTCGTTGCAGTCGGGGTTGAATGCGGCTGAGGCGCGGCCCACTCCCAAGCTAGGATTCGGCGTCCGTTCCGGCAAGAATGGCTGTCACAAAATGCGGCCTCTGCGGGTTCCTCAGGCACCCTCGACAGGCTGACACCCGTGCTGGTTCGAACCCGATGCAAGACCGCCGCGCTCGTCGCACTGCTTTCGGCCCCGGCCGCGGCCCAGTCTCCGCCGCCGGCCGCCTCGATCGTCGGCGACCTGATCAATGCTTCGTCAGGCCGCCCGGTGGTCCAGGCCCAGATTGCCCTCAGGGGTACCAGCCTCGAGACGACGTCGGACCAGAAAGGTCACTTCGTGTTACGGGCGGTGCCGGGTGGATCCTATACCCTCGAGGTCCGCCGAATCGGCTTTCTGCCGGTCGTTCGCGAGGGCCTCGTCGTGGCCGCCGGTGACACCATTCGCCTGGCGCTGTCCATCAGCCCGGCTCCATTCCAGTTGGCCGAAATAACGGTCACCCCCGGTTCGTTCTCGATGCTTGACGCCGCACCGGCCAGCCGGCAGGCGCTGTCACGGGCCCAGCTCGAGGGGGCACCGTTCGGGGAAGACCTGTTTCGCGCCGTCAGCCGAGTGCCCGGCCTGGCCTCGGGCGACTACGGCGCCCACTTCTCCATTCGGGGCGGCCGAGCCGACGAGACGCTCATCCTGCTCGACGGCCTGGAAATTTACGAACCGTTCCACTTGAAGGATTTCGACGGCGGTGCCCTGAGCATCATCGATGTCGACGCGATCGACGGGGTCGAACTGATGACCGGCGGCTTCCCGGCCCACTACGGCGACAAGCGGAGCGGCGTGATGAACATTTCGTCTCGCACCCCGAAGCAGGACGGGACTCGGCTTACCCTGGGCGCGAGCTTCACCAATGCCCACGCGCTCGCGGAGGGGAGTTTCGGCAAGAAGGGCTCCTGGCTGGTGTCGGGCCGGCGCGGATTCGTCGACCTCCTGCTCGGTCTCATCAACAAGAAGGAAACCAAGGCCCCGACCTACTACGACGTCTTCGGGACGGTGCGCTACCAGCTTCACCCCAACCACACGCTCGCCTTCAGCGTCTTGAGCGCCGCCGACACCTACCGCTTCACAATCAGGGGCACCACCGGCTTCAACGACTCGATTCCAACGGTGGAAACCGCCAACAACAGCTATGGGAATTCCTATGCCTGGCTGACCCTTCGGTCCTGGCTCGGTGCCCATGTCACTGCCAGGACGCTGGCCTCGGTCGGGTCCGTCAAAGCCACCCGTCAGGGCGACGAGGTCGGGGCGAAGAGACCGGTCGAGTTCTACGGCGTCAATGGCAAACGGAACTTCTCGCTCGTCGGCCTCAAACAGGACTTTGAGTTCCAACCGTCGAATCGGGTGATCCTCGACTGGGGCTACGACCTCCGACGGTTGGACGCCACCTTCGACTGGACCAATCGCGTTACCCAGAACCCCGACAGTCCGGTACCTGATACCACCGGCTACTACCCCCGCGTGACCCGGCGGGCCAGGACGGGCACCGGAACCACGTTCGGCGCCTACGTCAGCAACCGGATCCAACTACTCGATCCGCTGACCCTGGAGGCCGGGCTCCGGTACGATGGTGCCGACTACAGCCACGACCGGGACTGGAGTCCCCGGATCCACGCCCTCACCCGGCTTTCGGACCGAAGCTCGCTCCGGGCGGGATGGGGTCTCTATCGACAGCGTCAGGGCATCGCCGACGAGAACGCCTTCGATCGCTTGAATCGCTACTTCCCCTCGGAGCGGACGTCGCAATGGACCCTCGGCTTCGAGCATCGCTACGCGGGCGGGGGATCATTCCGCGCCGAGGCGTACTACAAGAAGGGCACCAAACTCCGCCCGATTCTGCGGAACTGGAAGAGCGGCCTCAACGTGTTTCCGGAGTCGGCGGAGGACCGGATCCTGGTGTATCCCGACTCGTCGACGTCCCAGGGCATCGAGTTGTTTCACGAGGGCAGGCTTGGGCGGCGGTTGAATCTGCGGGCCAGCTACTCGTTGGCGTTCGTCGAGGAACACGTCAGCCGGATCGACCACGTCAACGATCCGCTTAAGCCGCCGTTCAACCCGACCCATCCGGGCCCCCAGGACCAGCGCCACGCGCTGAACGTCGACCTGACCTACCGGTTGTTCCGGGACTGGACGGCCACCGGGGCTTTCACCTTTCACTCCGGCTGGCCGTTCACGGATGAAATCGGCGTGCCGGTCACCCGGCGAAACGGGACCAGGGATCTGGCCGTCCGGCCCGACTCGCTCTATGGCGGCCGGCTGCCGTCCTATACCAGAATGGATCTCCGGCTCACGCGGCGGGTCCAGACACCGAAGAGCGAATTTCGCTTCTTCATCGAGGCCATCAATCTGACCAATCATGAGAATGTGTTAGGCTATGACGTCTTCCGGGTCCGTGATGCGGCGGGTGGCTTGAGACTCCAGCGCGACCGGGAAACCTGGTTCTCGATCCTGCCGTCGGCGGGAGTGAGCTGGAGCCGGCGGTTCTGAAACCTCTCCTTGTCAGCGCCGTGCCGCCCTGGCGATGTCCGCCGGGTCCCTCGCGTGATCGCGGGCTATTTCTTCCTGGCTGAGCCTCAAGAACCGCGCGGCGTTGTTGTAGAAGATGTCGCGCTTCTGGGACTGGCTCAGGAACGGGGCGCTGGCCACGGTTTCGACGGCCTTGCCGATGGCTGCCGGCCACACCATCTGGTCGGAGCCGAACATGATGCGCTTCTCGAACCCGGCATCGATCATTTGCTCGAGGGCGCGGTAAAACTGGCGGCGCGGAAACCCCCAATCGTTGGCCGCAATGTCCACGTACAGGTTCGGGTGCGAGTACATCATGGCGATCATCTCGTCCACGAAGGGCGAGCCGTAGTGCATGACATAGAGCCGAAGTTTCGGGTGGCGGAGGATCAGCTCCTCGAGCAGCAGTGGACTGCCCAAGGCCACCCGATACGTCGCAGGCCCGAGTACGTGCGCACCTCCGGGCGGGCCTTCGCCCATGTGGATGCCGACCGGAATGTCGAGTTCCTCCGCGAGGGCGAAGTACGGTTCCAGGGCCGGGTCGGACGGGCGGAGCCCGCGGTACTGCAGCCCGATCTCCCCGAACATCTTGAACCGGCCCGCGGCAAACAGCCGGCGATACTCGTCTGGGGGCGTGCCGCGGTCCGAAAAATTGAGGCCGGTGATGATCCCGCTGCCGCCCACCCCGGCCCATGTCGTCACGTCCTCCAGCGAGCCCATGGTAATCGCCCGGCGAATGTTGTAGCGCCGGAGCATCTCGAGCGTCTCGCTCATCACCTTCGCGTCCGTCGCCGATGCCTTGATCGGTTTCGGGCACGACATCAGGTCCTGCGGCCTGGCCGGCGCTCTCGGGTCGATCGCCTGCATGATCAGTCGCTGGTCGCCCGAACAGGCCGCCAATTGGCCACCGCCGAACTCCGACAGCGGCTCGGCATGAATGTGCATATCGATGATCGGCCACCGCTTGATCGTCGCCTGGGCCACGGCCTGCGTCGAGATGAGCAACATCGCGAGCGCGGCGAACACCTGGCTCATGACACCTCCATGATTTGGTCTACCTTGACCGCCGCTTGGGCGCGACCAGCTTCCAGAACTGCGTCTCGCCGATGATCGTGACCCGGTGCCCCCCGGCCGCCATCCGCTTGATGTCCATCAACTTGACACCGCCGGACGTCCCCGCGATCTGGAGAGCGTTAGGCCGGCCCCGGACCAGCACATCGGTCGACTGGCCGGGCTTCGATTGCACGATCGCCTTGGCCCGCCGGGCGGCCGCAATCGCCTCACTCCGCGGACGGCTCAGGAAACCGGTGAACGACACCCGGCAGCCGGCCAGGCTCTTCACCCGGCCGGTCGCCAGGGCCTTCGGCCGGTGGCGCAGGGCCTTGATCAGGTCACCCGCCGCCTCGTATCGTTTGCCGCGCGCGCCCAGACAGCGATGGATGACTTCCTTCAGGTGATCGCTGCACGGCAGCCGCCGCACGTCGCGACTCCGCATCGGACTGGTGATGTCGCCCCGGAGCAGCATCGCGGCCAGTTGAGCCACCTGGTAGATGTCGTCGCGCTGCTGCCATTTCCGGACCTTGCCCCAGGCGATTTCCGTCGGCGCGGCCAGCAGGTTGAAGGCGTCGGCCGTCACGCCCCGCCGGCTCATCTGGTGGGTGGCGATCCCGAAGTCGCCCAGCTTCAGCTGCTCGTTGGCACAGACGAACACGTTGAACGGGGTGAGGTCGCGGTGGAGCGCCTGGCCCCGATGGAGCGCGTCCAGGGCGCCGAGGATGCCGGCGATCTCCCGGCGGACGATCCGCTCCGGCTGTCCGCCCTTGGCCGCCAGCCATGTCCCCAGGTCGCCATGCTCGGCGTACTCGATCGCGAGGCAGTAGCGGACCCGGAGCCGGTCCACTTCCACGAACCGGTCGTACACCGTGAGCGCCCGCGGTTCCCGGTGGAGCAGCTGCGCGAAGTATGCCTCGCGGAGCCAGCCGGTGATGTGATCGCTGATTTTGACGCAGACCTGCGAGGGGAGGCCCCGGAGCGGGTCGGGTGTGGCGAGGTAGACCTCGCCGAAGCCGCCTTTGCCGATCAGTCGGTCGAGCCGATACGCCCGCCCGGTCTCGGAGCTGCGAACGATTGGGGCCGGGTCCCGTTCCGGTGAATTAGCCGTCATGGAAACAATTTACTGCTTTGTGCCACATCGAGGTTTCCCATCGGTTAGCTTTCCTACAAATCGATTCGAAAGAGTGATCATGACGCCGGCCCGGGGCCTCGACCTCAAGCGATGGGTACAAAACTGGCGAAACGCCGGGGCGATGCTCGAGCAACTTCGCCGGGACGACCTCCTGAAGCTTGACACGGTCGCGGCGGTGAGCGCGTTGTCCGACGCATTTGACCTCGCGGTGGCCAGTGCCGCCCCCCGACTAGGCTCGGGTCTGGTGGAACAACAACGGCTCTTTGCGATCTTGCGGCCATGATCAAGCTGTTTGACGCAGCCCGGTCCATCCAGGACGAACTCGAACGGCGACAGTGGCCGTATTGCTTCATCGGCGGCCTGGCCGTGGCCCGGTGGGGCGAGACCCGGGTCACCCGGGATGCGGATCTCACGCTCTTCGTGGGCTTCGGCGACGAGGCAGGGTATGTCGACGCGCTCCTCGGCCTCTTCCCGGCCCGGATGCCCGGTGCTCGCGAGTTCGCACTTCAGAGCCGGGTCCTCCTGCTTCGTACGACCGGCGGGGTCGACCTCGATATCGGGCTCGGGGGGTTGCCCTACGAGGAAGAGATGGTTCGCCCGAGGACTTGGTGGTATTGAAAGCGCTTGCCGCCCGGGACCGCGACTGGGCCGACATTCGGGGCATTGCCGGCCGTCAGGCCGGCCGGCTTGACTGGCCGGCGATCTACGAACGGTTGGCGCCACTCGTCGAGGCCAAAGGTGAGCCGGAAATCACCGACCGCCTGCGCCGGATCGAGCAGGATTCGGCCCTCTAGCCCAGATCCGCCAGGTCGGCGGCGGTATCGACGTCCGGGTTGGCGCCGACGACATCCACCCGGTCCCACGCCAGCCCGCCGTCCGCCACGATCCGGTCGAGCCCGCTGTCCCCATCGGTCTGGCTCACCAGCTTCCAATGCGCCCGGCCCAGCAGCACCGGATGTCCGGGCACCTCGGGTGCCGCCGAGTAGCGCGGCCGGACCAGCGCACCGATCGACTCGCCGGCTCGGCCCACCACGGCGCGAATTGCCTCGACCGAGAGCCGAGGCTGGTCCCCCAGCATCAGCAGCGCGCCGGTCACGCCGCGCAGGTCGTGCATCGCCTCGAGCGCCACGAACCCCGCCTTGATGCTCTCGGAAATCGCCGGCCGGTCCCGGGTCACCATCACGGCGTCGCAGTCTGCGGCCACGGCTAGTTCGCCGATCCGGGGCACCGCCGGCGAATGGACCACCACCACGTCGGCCAGCAGCCCGGCCTTCCGAGCCAAAACGACCGTGGCGAGGACGTGCTCGATGAGCGACCGTCCTCGCCACGGGGCGAGCAGCTTGTTTTGCGCGGCGCCGAAACGGGTGCCCGACCCCGCCGCCAGTACCAGGCCGACGATACTCAGGCGGCCCGGCCCCGCGCCATCCGGGTGCTTAGCGGCGCCAGCCCCTCGTCGCGCGTCCGCCGCCGCACCAGGTCAGCCATGACCCAATGCTATCCTCGTCGGCGATTGCCGGGCAAGTGATCCGCCCGACGGCACGCCGCGGCTATTTGTGGATCACGATACTGCCTCCGGCCAGCGCGGTCGTGGGGGCGTCGCTGTCGGCCGCTCCGAGTTCGTTGTCGTACACGATGCCGGTATCGTCCCAGATCCGCATCCGCAGCCGGTCGACGCCGCCACCGCCCGAGACCTGTCCATCCCACGCGGTCAACATGAACCGGTAGTTCCCAGCGCCATTGATCGTCCCGACGCCTTTGTACTGGGCCTTGGCGCCGGACACGACCAGCCAATCGTAGCTGGTGGCGTGGAAGTTCATTCCGGCGGCGTGGAACTGGAATTCGGTGTTACCGCTTGGGGTCGCCGCTCCGGGCTTGTATTTCGCCACGAAGCCGAATGTCGCCTTCCCAACCAGGGTCGGGTCGGCCAGGTAGGCGCCGGCCGGTGACGAAATCCAGCCACCGCCGGTCACGAAGCCGCCATTGGGATCGTAGACCACGATCATCACTTCGTCGTGACCCGTTGCGCCCAGTGGGTCCGTGACGGTCACCCCGATCGTGTAGACTCCCGCGGCAGGATAGGCAAACTGCCCGGTGCAGGTGCCCGAGCCGCCGGCTTCCACAACCGTGCCGGTAGTGGTTCCCGCTTCCCAGTCGATCGCGCAGGTATGTGCATCGAACGCATCGGGGTCGGTGAGATTCGCCGTCAGATTGACCACCGCTCCCGTGGCCGTCAGCGCGAACAACTGGCCGGCGGCCGGTGCGGTGATGTGAACGGTGGGCGGGGAGTTGCTGCCCCCGCCGCCGACCGACAGCGCAGGCGCCAGCGGCGCCGGATCGGTCATTCCGGCGTCCGGGTTGCAGCCGCTGATGACAACGGGAGTCATGCAAATCATTGCAAGGCGAACCGACAGCAGGCGGGGGTGTGACATGACCGCGGTCCTCACGAGGAAGGGGGATCGTTCTCAGTCCCCCCTTGCTCGGCAATAACGATACCGCCTAACGGTTGGTCGAAAAATTCGACACTGAACAGACTTCGGTCGTTACCAGACCGACGAGGTCGCCCCTTGCGCCCTTCGCGATTGCTCGGCTAGCGAGGCCCCTCGCCCCACACCTCAGCGAAGAATTCACCCAGGTCGAGTTCGAACGGCTCGATGTCCGGTTTGGGGTGCCACATCGCCCGGACCAGACAAATCTCCGGACGGGCATCGGCGGGCTGCCAGCGTTCGACGGTTCGAGAGTCCGGATCCACGATCCAGTACTCCCCAACGCCCGCCCGCTGATACGCCGGCCGCTTCACCTTCCGGTCGCCCCGGCCGGTCGACGGCGACAGGATCTCCACAATGAAGGAGGGGATCCCCGAGTCGGGCCAGTCGAGCACCTTCTTGATGTTGACCTCGGGGATGACAAAGAGGTCTGGTTGGACGACGTAGCCCCGGCCGAGGTCGAGGTCCGCCGGTGCCAGGAGGGCGGTACCGAGCCGATTGCGGATGAGAAAGGGATCAAGCCGGCGGAAGAGCGCCGCCAGCGCGATCTGGTGGCCCCAGGTGGGCGACGGACTCACGAGCAGCTCGCCGTCGACGAGTTCGTAGCGCTTCCCGTCGTCCGGGAGCGCCAGCACCTCCTCGCGGGTCCACAGTCGCACCACGTCAGGCATGCCCATATGCTATCCTCCTCGGCGATTGCTCGGCAAGTCATCCGCCCAAGGTGGTGGCTCGCTGCCGGGAGGTGGTAACCCTTTCGATGCGAAACGGGGCTCTTTTTCGCAACGTTGTTGGGTCACCCCAAGGGCCCGCGCCAGGTACCGCTTGCCCCAGCGGGCCGCCAGCCAGTATAGCTCCGGCACGTTGTAGGCGTCGCTCCCGAACAAGATCTTCGACAGCGGCACGGCCTCCATCATCTTCACGAATTCTGACATAGTGAATTATTGGGGTGGACCTTGGACCTCGAACCCGACAAGGAGCCGTCCTCTTGGCCTGTAGCAACGACGGTATCTTACCGGTTCCCGAACCGAATCCCCGGATGACCATCGTCGCTGATCTTTTGCTGGTCGTGGCCGCATTCCTGAGTGCCCAACTCGCGGTGGCTTGGGGCGAACTCGGCAGTTACCCCCTCCACGGCGATAAAAGCGGGATGGCCGGCTTCGGGGCCATCATCATCTTGATGCCGATGCGATGGCTGGCCGTAGCGATTGCGCTGGTGATCGGGGTGGGGCGGAACGGCCTGTCACTGGCGATGGGAAGGCGGGCCCAGGTGGTGCTGGCCCTGGTCCTTCATCTGGCGATCGGCGTGGTGGCCTATCGGGTCTTCGAGTGGATCACCGGCGCGATTCAACGCGATCTGGGGGGCCCCCAGAAGCTGGCGATCGGGTTCGGCGTGGTGGCGCCGGTGGCGGTGTGGCTGACGGCGTTCTTTGCGGTGAATAGGGCGTGGCTCGGGCGGCGTCCGGTGGTGGCGGGGGTGATCGTGCTGGTGGTGATCGCCAGCCACCTGGCCGCGTGGCGGAGCGGGTATGCTCGCTAGACCACCCGGATCCCAGTGTGGCTTCGGTGCGCGCTCGAAGTGTGCCCTCGGTCCGGGAAGCCGGGCTCCTGACGGAGTGGCACGCCCGAGACCCGAAATGACTCGCCGACCGATGCTCCGACTTCGCGGGTTGACCATCCTCATGGCCCTCGGATGGCCGGCCCTGGGCGTCGCCCAGGATCTGGTCATCGCTGGGGCCACGGCCGTCGATGTCGGCGCGGGGACCACGATCAGCGGCGCGACCATTCTGATCCGCGATGGGCGGATCCAGTCGATTGGCCCATCGGGTGGACCAGCGCCCGCCGGCGTTCGGCTCATCGACGGCCGCGGCCTCTTCGTCATTCCGGGGCTCTGGGACATGCACGTCCACCTGGGTGCGGCGGGCCGCGGGTCGCTCGCGACGTTGGTACGGTATGGGGTGACATCGGTCCGGGACCTGGGCGGCAGTCTCGATTCGGTCCTTCGGTGGCGACGGGAGGTTCGTGCGGGCGCGGTGCTCGGGCCGCGGATCATGGTGGCCGGCCCGATCATCGAAAACGGGCGTTGGAAGAACAACGTCGGCTCCCTCGACGTGCCGGGCATCAAGGAACTCATGGCCGAGCGGGTCGGCGTCGACACGCCGGAGCAGGCGCGGCGGGCCGTGGCCCGGATTGCGGCGCTGGGTGTCGACGTGGTCAAGGTTCGGAACTCTCCGCCCAAGGCGGCCTACGCCGCTCTCATGGCCTCGGCAGGGAAGCGGGGGCTCTTCACCGCGGGGCATCTGCCCGGTCCCGATGTCGGCCTCGCGGGCACCTTGGCGGCCAAGATGCGGAGCATCGAGCATCTGGAAGGACTCGGCGACCTCGAGAAGATGCCGGCCGCTCGCCGGGACCGCGTCGTCAGCGGCATCGTCGCCGCCGAAATGTGGATCGACCCGACCTTGAGCGCCTCGTTCTTGCGGGCCAACTCGGACAGTCTGATCGATGCCAGGGTGGCCGGCAACGACCCCGGCGATTCACTGGGGTCGCTGGTGACGCCGCAGTTGCGGGCGTTCTGGCAGGCCCAAAGGGCGCTCAAGCCGTTCGACGCCCCTCGCGAGTACTACGCCGAGCAGATCGCCCGGGGACTGGAGGGCCTCCGGCGATTCAAGGCCGGAGGCGTCAAATTGCTGGCCGGCACCGACCTCGGCGTGCCGCTCTCCTATCCCGGCCATTCGCTCCATGACGAATTGATTTTTCTGGTCGACAGTCTCGGCCTAACGCCCGCGGAGGCGATTCGAACGGCCACCGTCGAGCCGGCCCGGTATTTCCGGATGACGGATTCGCTCGGAACGATCGCGCCGGGTCAACTCGCCGACCTGGTCTTGCTCGCCGGCAACCCGCTTCTCGACATCAGGAATATCCGCCGGGTGGCCGCGGTGGTGGTGGCCGGCCGCCTCGTCACCGATCACTGACCTGCCTCACCGCACCTTGGGCACGATCCCCGCGGCAACCGCCGATCGGCGGTGGTTGTGCAAGAGCGTGTGGGGGACGATCCCCTCGGACGTCTCTCTGGAGTGCAAACGACTCACACCGGGAGCAGGGCTATGGAGAAGAAGATCACGACGCGACAGAAGTCCAATCGGACCCTTCAGTCGGACCAAACCGGCAAGGGTGCGGCCGGGAAGCGAGGCATCAAGACCCACAATACCAAGGGAAAGCAGAAGCGGGGCGACAAGCGGATGAATCCGTCGAACCACTAGCCCGGGTCACCCCAGACCTCGGCGATTGACTCGGAAGCCTGGCGTCGGCCGCGGCTTCCTAGTAGACTTCTGAGTAATGGATCTCCTCGACGCTCTCCGTCGCCCCGAAGGCAAGACCCTCGAGTTTAAGCGCGACGTCTCGTCGCCTGAGGGGTTATTGCGGACCGTCGTGGCGTTTGCCAATACGGCCGGCGGTACCGTTCTTGTCGGTGTGGAAGACGGGACCCGGCATGTTCGAGGGGTCGCTGATCCGATGGCTCTGGAGGAGCGGCTCGCCAACCTGATCAGCGACTCCATCACACCCCGCCTGTTGCCGGACCTCGAGGTTCTGACCTACCGGAAGACCCAGGTCGTGGCGGTCCAGGTATTTCCGAGCCCGTCCCGCCCGCACTACCTCACCAGGGCCGGCCGTCAGGCGGGAACGTATGTGCGGGTGGGTTCGACCAATCGCCGGGCCGATGAGGCCCTCATCGCGGAGATGCAGCGGTTCTCGCAGGGCGAGGCGTTCGACGAACGTCCGATGCCGGAACTCGACTCGGAAGCGATCGACTTCCGAGTGGCTTCCGAGTCCTTTGCCCCGATCCGGCGGCTCGGGCGCCGGGACCTGGAGACGCTCCGACTGGTCACCGCCCATCAGGGGCGAAAGGTGCCCACCGCCGGCGGAATCATCCTCTTCGGTGTCGACCGGCTCCGTCATTTTCCTGATGCCTGGATTCAAATGGGCCGTTTCAGCGGCATCGATCGATCGACGATCGCCGATCACGCCGAGTTCCGAGGTCCGTTGCTGTTGGGTGTCAGCGCGGCCATCGAGTTCGTGGAAAAGCACTCCACGCACGGTGTGGCGATCGGGCGACTCCGCCGGGCCGATCGCTGGTCGCTGCCGCCGGCGGCGATCCGTGAAGCCGTTATTAACGCCGTGGCCCACGCCGACTATTCGCAGCGAGGCGCTCCGATCCGCGTCGCGGTGTTCGATGACCGGCTAGAGGTCGAGAATCCGGGACTCCTCCCCTTTGGCCTCACCGTCGCGGATCTGCCGCTCGGCGTTTCCAAGTTGCGCAATCGGGTGATCGGACGGGTCTTTCACGAGCTTGGCCTGGTGGAGCAGTGGGGCAGCGGGGTGCAACGAATGATCGCTGCCTGTCGGGACGCCGGGCTCTTGGCACCGGTGCTCGAAGAGGTCGGGATCCGGTTCCGCGTTACCCTGCGGGTCGAACGGGTGGCGTCGGCTTCACTTGACGCTACCGGTCGGGCCATCGTGGCGCTGGTCCGGGCGCCGGAAGGACTCGCGACCCGGCAGATCGCGGGCAGCATCGGACTCACGCCGCGGGCCACCCGCACCCGGCTTGCCGCCCTCGTCTCCCTGGGACTGGTGCGGGAAATTGGCCTCGGTCCCCAGGATCCAAAGCGCCGCTACTTTTCGACCGAAGGCCTATGATCAGGCCTGCGGCCCCTCGCCCCAGATCTCGGTGAAGTACTCACCCAGGTTGAGTTCGAACGGCTCGATGTCCGGCTTCGGCTGCCACACCGCCCGGACGAGACAGATCTCCGGACGGGCATCGGCGGCCTGCCAGCGTTCGATGGACCGCGAGTCCGGGTCCACGATCCAGTACTCCCCCACGCCCGCCCGCTGATAGGCCGGCCGCTTCACCTTCCGGTCGCCCCGGCCGGTCGAAGGCGACAGGATCTCCGCGATGAAGGAAGGAACCCCCTAGTTGCGCCAGTCAAGCAGGTTTCGGATCGCGACCTCGGGAACAACGAATAGGTCCGGTTGGACGACGTATCCCCGGCCGAGGTCGAGGTCAGCTGGAGCGAAGAACGTCGTGCCGAGCCGATGGTGGGTGACGAATGGATTGAGCCGGAGAAAGAGCGCCCGCGCCGCGATCTGGTGGACCGCTCGAGGGGACGGGCTCACCAGCAGCTCGCCGTCGATGAGTTCGTACCGATTCCCGTCGTCCGGGAGCGCCAGCACTTCCTCGCGGGTCCACCGTCGCACCACATCAGGCATGCCCATATGCTATCCTCCTCGGCGATCGCTCGGCAAGTCATCCGCCCAAGGTGGTCACACCGCGCCGGCAGGTGGTAACCCTATTAATGCAGAGCGGGGCCCTTCTGCCGCAAGGACCCCGCTCGACCCATCAGTGGACTCCTCCGGTGGTCAGCCGGCTCGGCTCAACGCCGCCTGAATCGCCCGCTTGGCCGCCACCCGGGCCAAATGGGCCCGATACTCCGCGGTCGCGTGGATGTCGCTGTTCACGATCTGCGAATCGGCCACGGCCGAGAGCGCCGCGTCCAGTTCGCCATCCTCACCATGGGTGCCCACCACATCCGGCACCTCGGCGATATAGGACCGTTCACCCACCCCGGTCAGGGTCAGCGTCACCGCCGTGATGGTCTTCCGGCTCTTGGTCACCACCGCAGCCGCCGCCGCGATCGCATAGCCCGACGCCTTCTGCTCGAAGCTTACGTACGCCATCCCCGCCTTCTTCGGCGGCGCCGGCAGCACGATGTCATAGAGCAGCTCGTCGTCCTTCAGGGCCGTGACGAACGCGCTCTGGAAGAAATCCTTCGCCTCCACCGATCGCTTGCCCGTCTTGGAGCGGAGGTTGAAGGTGGCGCCTAACGCCAGCATCACGGCCGGCATGTCGCTGGCCGGATCGGCGTGGGCCAGCCCGCCGCCGATGGTGCCGCGATTCCGGACCTGGGTGTCGCCGATGCCGTTGGTGGCCTCGATGATCAGCGGATACTTCTCCTTGATCAGGGCTGAATCGAGCAGGTCCCGGTACGTCGTTCCCGCCCCGATCCGGACCCCTCGGCCCTTGGCCTCGATGCCCTTGAGCTCGTCCAGCCCGCCCACGTCCACCAGTCTGGCGGGCTGGGCCAGCCGGAATTTCATCATCGGCAGCAGGCTGTGACCGCCGGCCACCAGTTTGCAATCGCCCTGGGCCAGGGCGTTCAGCGCATCCTTGACCGACTTGGCCCTCGAGTACTCGAACGAGACCGGAATCATGCGGCACCACCCTTCGCGGTCTGAATCGCGGCCCAGACCCGGGCCGGCGTCAGCGGCTTGTCGATGTTGGTTATGCCCAGCGGCGAAAGGGCGTCGATGACCGCATTGACGATGCAGGGCACCGAAGCGATCGTGCCGGCCTCGCCGATGCCCTTGACGCCTAACGGATTCACCGGCGTCGGCGTGTAGGTATAGTGCGACTCGATCCTCGGCATCTGGCTCGCTTTCGGCACCGCGTAGTCCATCATGGTGCCGGTGGCGAGCTGGCCGTCATCGGTGTAGATGGCGATCTCCTGCATCGCTTCGCCGATGCCCTGGATCACGCCGCCGTGGACCTGGCCTTCGACGATCATCGGGTTGATGTGGGGCCCGCAGTCGTCGACGCAGACGTAGCGGAGGATTGTGGTGTCACCGGTCTCGATGTCCACTTCCACGGTGGAGATATGGGTCCCGTAGGGGAACACGAAGTTGGTCGGGTCGAAGAAGGCGTTGGCTTCGAGGCCCGGCTCCATGCCGGCGGGCTTGTTCCAGGCGACGTGGGCCAACTGGGCCAGCTCGCCGAACGACTTGGCCTGGGCGGGCG
>JANMXA010000022.1:0-1622 GCA_031394255.1 Gemmatimonadota bacterium | reverse complement strand
GAAACGCAGCCCCCACGTTCTTCGGCTCGCCGCCAATCACTCAGGTCGTCAGCCAAAATGGGGAAGATGTCTCGGATCGTTACCTCCTCGACTGCACCCTGGAGCTCGAGTTGCTCGGTGGCGAGTGCCGCAAGCTCCATGAACTGTCGGGCACCCAGCTGATCGCCGCCGAGCAACTTCAGGAGCAGCTTCGATCCGTCGGGATCGGACAGGTCGCGGACATGTCACTCTTTGTAGACCCAACCGGCCATGGCCTGCGTGGCATTGACTTCGCCACCTGGGACGCCGCCGCAAAGGTCCGGGAGATCCTATTGGCCGGCGGTAGCAACGCGGACGCCATCAGAGCGCGATGGTCGGACGTCTGAGCCGCCTGATATCAAGTTTGTAGTGCAACCGTTGCCGTTAGGGGACATAGCATTCCTCCGGGGTGCGATAGGCCAGCCGTCTGCGGGGACGGCGGTTGAGCTTAGTGGCGATGCGGTTGCAGTCGGTTTGGGAGAGGTGCGCCATCGACTCCCCCTTGGGCCAATACTGGCGTAGCAGGCCGTTGGTGTTCTCATTCGTCCCTCGCTCCCAGGCGTGGTGGGGGGTGGCGAAGTAGAAGCGGGTGGCGACCTGCGATTCCAGCGCGGCATAGGAATGAAACTCGGTCCCGTTGTCGACGGTAATCGTCCGGACCGGATGGGGCTGGGCGGCGATGAGGCGGCGGGCGCGCTGATTGACCTGCGCCCCGGTGCGCTGCTGGAGTTTGCCGATGGCGACGAAGCCCGTCTTGCGTTCGACGAGCGTCAGGACGCACGGGCCCGCCTGGCCGGCGCCCAAGACCGTGTCGCCTTCCCAATGGCCACGGCGCGTGCGCGCGGTGGCCGCCGCGGGCCGGTCCGCGATGGACCGTTTGCCCGCGAGCCGGCCTCGACTGTCGTAGCGGCCATAGCGCTTGCGCCGCTGTTTCCGGGCCCCGCGGAGCTGGAGGTATAGCACGCCGCCGCGGGCGCGATCGTCCCAGATGTGGCGATAGATGGTCTCATGGCTGATCGACAGAGTGCCATCCCGCCGATAACGGCCGGCGATCTGTTCGGGACTCCATTCATCGGCGAGCCCCTTTTGGACCAGCCGCCAGGCGGCCGGCCCAAAGCGCTGATTCCGCCGGGAGCGGGCGCGGCGAGCGGTGGCATACGAGTGGGCCTTCTCCGCGCGATACCAGCCGTCGTGGTGGGTGGTGTTGCGGCGCACTTCGCGCCCGACCGTACTCCGGTGTCGGCCGAGGATCCGGGCGATGGCGGCCGCACAGAGCCCCTGTCGTCGCAGCAGGGTCAGGGTGTAGCGTTCGGCCGCGGTGATCTGGTGGTACGTCATGGGACCGTTCGATCTCTTGGCGGAGACTGAAGGGTACCACCCAGCAGGTCATCGCGACCCGGGCGCCGCCCTGTTGCACTTAGTATATGAATCCACGGCGTCATACACGGTGGCCGCCTTGGACTGTCCCAGTGGGTAGCAGACATAGATCGGGTCCCACCGATCAGGCCGGAGTCTCGCCTTGAAGGCCCGGAGTCCTTCGAAATTGTAGAGTCCCCGGCCGACCGTCCGGGCAGTCGCGAGCCAGCGGCCGACCGGACCCGCCA
>JANMXA010000021.1:0-9156 GCA_031394255.1 Gemmatimonadota bacterium | reverse complement strand
GCCCGCCCGAACGGCAGCGCCACGATCACGCCGATCTTCCGTTTCAGGGCCAGCGGCAAGATCACATCCTCGACGTTGCGGTTGGCGATGGAGTAGTCGATCTCAATGAAGTCGAGAGGTTCGTTGGTCATGACCGACTCGAGCCCGCCGTACTGAGCGTCGAACGTCGTGGTCACGCCGAGATAACGGATCCGGCCTTGTCGCTTCAAGTCCTTGAGAATGGCGAGTTGAGTCGGCACGTCACCCAGGTTGTGGACCTGGATCAGATCGATCGTCTTGCGCCTTGCCCTGGCGAAGGACGCCTCGATCTGGGCCAGCGCCGCCGTCCGATCAGCGGTTCCCCCTCGGGGCGCCACGTTGAGCTTCGTAGCCCAGAACAGCTTGTCCCCGACCCCGAGTTCGGCAGCGATGGCCCCGCCCACCTCCTCGGAGCTGCCGTAGCTCGGCGCAGTATCGAACACGGTTCCGCCGAGATCGGTCAGCGCCTTCATGACCTCGCGGAGCGCGGACCGGTCTTCGCTCCGGGCCACCTGGGAGAAGGTATTGGCACTGCCGAGCCCGACCACCGGGAGCGTCTCGCCGGACGACGGAATCGCCCTGCGGAGAAGGCCGGGAGTTTGCGCCAGGAGGTTCGGGCCGAGGGCCAGCGCCGCCCCGGCTCCGGCGGTCAGTGCGATCCATTCACGGCGAGTGGGCATGGCTGTTTCGCGGTCGAGTCGGTTTCAAACTATCCCCTCGACCCCGGTTCGGCGAGGAATCGGTCCTGCGTGCGGCAATTCGGTTACCACCGGGTAGACCGGCCCCCCCATCGTGGGCGATGCCGAGTTGCCATTCCACTATCGCCGAGCCGACATTATGGCCATGCCGATCCGTTCACTGTCGCTGCCGACCTACACCGTCCACGAGATCGAATCGTGGCCAGACGACGGCAACCGGTACGAAGTGCTGGACGGGATGCTGCTGGTGACACCATCGCCAAGCATGCCTCACCAGTTGGTCGCCTCCGAGCTCGCTCATGTCCTGGCCGAGCTCCTGGGACCCTGGCCGGCGATCCGGGTTTCAGCCCCGGGCGTCATCGTGCTCCGACCGAAGACCCAGCTCGAGCCCGATATTCTGGTCTTTCGCCCGGGGCCGGGCCGGCTTTCCTGGGAGCGGGCGGCCGCGCACCTGCTGGCGGTGGAGGTGATGAGCCGGTCGACCCGGGTCTACGACCGGCTATACAAGCGACCGGCCTATCTGGCGCTGGGAGTCGAAGAGGCGTGGCGGGTGGACCCGGTCGAGCGGATGCTGTTCGTCTCTCGGGCGGGGGGGCCGCCAGATCGCCCCTGCAAAGATGTGGTCGAATGGCGCCCCTCATTCCTCGGCGTCACGCTGACAATTCCGCTCGACCGGATCTTCCGCGGGCTGCCGGAATAACGTCCCCCCTGCTGGCCAGGCTGGGCCAGGATGGGTCGGTCAAGGCTTCGATTGGGTCTGCTTGGTCATCTCGGCGTACTTGGCCGCAAGGCTGGTCTCGGGCGACGGCGGCCCGAACACAGACACCAGCCCGCGCACCAGATTCATCCCGACCACCGTGATGTGACTCTCGTCGGGGAAGATGCGGGTGGTCAGCTGGAGGCTCGGGTAATTCCAGGCCCGCATCATCTTCTCGAGCCGGAGGACGTTGGTCACCATCCGGGCCGAAGCTCCGGGGCCCATCTCTTCCAGGCCCCCGACGCCGATGAAGACTTTGGCCGCCAGGTCGCGATGGGCTTTGCCGTACGCCTCGGCGAGTTTGATGGCATCTTCGTCGCCCCACCAGAGCGACGGACTGCCGATGATGTACCGATTGAACGTCTCCGGCCGGGTGAAGAGCACGTACGACCCGAACAGCCCGCCCAGCGAGTCGCCCCAGTAGCCCCGGTCCTTGGGATCAGTCGGGTAGCGGGCATCGATGAACGGCATCAGTTCGTCCCGGATGAAGCCCAGGAACCTGGCGGCTCCACCGCTGGTGACGGCGGGCCGGAGCACCCCCGCGGTGGGCACCCCGCCCGAGCCGTCCCGATCCTTGACGAGCACCTGGGTCAGGTCCCGCGCCCGGATGAATGTCGCCTGCATGATGCTCGAGGCGCCCGGATATCCGATCCCGACCGCGATGAACCGTGGCGTATCGCCCATCATCATGAGGCGCAGCTGGTCGGCATCGGTAATGAAGCCGTCATGGACGTCGGTCATGTAGACCACGGGGAACCGGGTCGTTTCGCCGGGGATCATCGGCGGGAGGAGGACCCGGATCTCGAAGGAATCGCCCACCTGCTTCGACATCAGGCGGTGGGTCACGATCGGCGGGACCTGGACCTGCAACTGGGCGGCAGCGGGCGGCGTCAGCGACACCATCAGGCCGAGGGCGGCGAACAGGTACGTCGTTTTCATGGGCACGTCTCGGAATCTGGGAATCGCCGAACGCACGCAGGCGCGGCTCGATCGGAATGGTAGCCAGCGATGAAGCGGCCCACCAGTTGGCCGGCCTTGCGCCATGCGGCGGCCCCACGAACCTGCGGCGGGCCGGGCGCACCCACGTACACGTGCGCCCGGCCATGGATTCCCACGGCGTTAGTGGGTGCGGTGGACGATCCCGCCGATCCCGATTCCGAAGGTAATTTCGTTCGTGTGGGCGCTGAACCACCGGCGGTAGCCAGCCTCGAACCGAACGCCCAGGCTCGAGCCCACCACCGTCCGATAGCCAACCTTGCCGCCGACCCCGGCCCGGGCGGCATCCACTGAGCTTCCGAACACCGAGCTCACGTTCGCCGCGATATAGGGTGAGTTGCCGAACGATCCATTAAAGAAATACCCGACTTGGCCCCCCAAATGCACAAGGGTCTCAGTTTCGCCCCCACCCGTGATCAATGTGAAGCCGACCGACGGCTCGACCATCACCGATTTCCCGGCAAAGAATGAGAGGTAGATCGCCGGTTGGCCCAGGAACCCAGCCCCCGGAATGCCCACCGTCGTGAGGGTGCCGCCGTTGGCGTTTACAACGGTAAGCCCCAGGCTGGTGCCGATTTCGACCACGGGCGCGGTCTGCGCTGAGGCCAGGGTCGGCCCGGCCCCGAGGGCCAGCAGGCCAAACAGGGCTCGAACGGGGAACCGCAACGGGAGACGCTGGTGCAAGTGGATCTGGCGCATGGAACTCCTCCGGTCTGGTAGGGGACTCGCAAATACCTGGTAGCGGCGGTCGCAACCGGAGAGAAGTGTTACCAGAGCAGATCAAGTCATCGTCAAGCGGCGGGCGGGGCCACCTTGGGGTTCCGGCACCGATCCGGTAGACTCAAAGGAACATTCGCACCCCCCATTTCTCGCTCGAGGACCGGATGAACGCCAGTCAGTCACTCGCCCTGCTTCTGGTCATCACATTGGCTCCGGCCGGCCGGGGGCCCGTCCATTCGCGGCCGGCGGGGTCTGTCTCCATGACCGACAGCGTGCGTGCCACGTTCGTGAACCGCGTGGTCCTCGACATCGCGGCACCGGCGAGCCTGGTCTGGTCCTTCCTGCCCAGCATCCGGAAGCGGCCCAACATGGAGAAAGTCGTACTGAACGGACTGAGCGATCAGTTCGGGTCGCGGTTCGACACCATCTTCAAGGACAGCGCCGGCAAGGTCACCCGACACGACCGGATCGAGGTCCTGCACTGGGAACCCGGCGTCCGATACGTCGCCCATGTGACCTACCTTCCCCCAGCACCGCCGATCTCGATCGTCTATAACGTAGATCTCAAGGAGTCGGGTGGCATCACCCACTTCGTCATGGATTCCTACTCGACCGAGATGACCCCGGAGGCCGGTACCGAGGCCGAGCGGGTGGCCCGGCTGGCGGCCCAGCGGCAGTAATTTCAGGACGGGGTCGACAAAGGCTAACAGGCACTCAAGGCCGACATCTAAGCCGCCGCCCGGCGGCCGGCCCCATGAGCGAGCTCCCGGCCGAACTGCTGGCGGAGTTCCGGCTGGCCGCGAGTCGTGCCCTGGCCGAGCTGCGGCCGCTTGTGGCGTCCCCCAACGACGGCTCGATCGCGGCGCTGACGCGAATCGCCCACCAGCTGAAAGGCTCCGGCGGCAGCTATGGGTTCGGCGCCCTGTCGAAATCGGCCGGACTGGTCGAGAAGAGTCTCGCCAAGGAACTGCCGAGCCGGTTGGCGCGAATGGTGGCCGAGCTGGAGGCGATCGTCGGCGACCTCGAGCCCGGCCCAGCCCCCGTCGCTCCCCCGCCCCCCGCTCCCGCCCCCACCGCGCCGGTGCAACGTTCGATCCTCTTCGGCGAGGACGATCCCCTGATCGTGGCCCTCGTCAAGGACCGGCTCGAGCGGGAGGGGTATGTCGTCGAGCACCGGGTCAACGGGAACGATGTGCTGGCGGCGGCCGATGAGATCTCGGCCACGCTGATTATTCTCGACGCCAAGCTGCCGGGACTCGACGGTTTCGACATTCTGGCCCGGCTCCGCCAGACCGAGCGACACGCCCGGACGCCGATCATGCTGCTGACCGCGCTGACCGGGCCCCAGGACGCGGTCCGGGCGTTCGAACTGGGGGCCAACGACTACGTCAGAAAACCGTTTTCGCCCGCGGAACTGCTCGCCCGGATCAAGAATTTGACCCATGATCGATGATCTGGGCCGCGACCGCGTCTTCCTCGGTCTGGCCCTCGGCATCCTCGCCCTGATCTTCATGGCGATCGCGCTGATCGGGACGGCGGTGCGGTTTCGGATCAGGAACAATGAGACCAGCCGTGCATGGGCCCGTCGGGAGCAGGGCTGGGACCCGTTGATCCTGGCGGTGCTCTCCGGTTCCCAGCCTGACGAGGTGATTCACGGCCTGGTGGCGCCTGCTGACCGGTTCTACTTCATCGAATACCTCATGCGCTACGCTCGGCGCCTCGACGGCCCGGAGCGCAGCCTGATCGAGAAGCTCGCCGCTCCATACCTCGGAGCTCTGGTGCAGCGGATCGCCAACCGGGACGAGTCCTTCCGGGCCCGCGCCATTCGCACCATCGGCACGCTGGGCCAGGAGCAATACCGGGCCGAGATCGTGGCCGCCCTCGATGATTCCTCCGATCTGGTCGCGATGGCCGCGGCCCGCTCGCTGACCCAGTCGGGATCGCCCGAACTCGCCACGGCGGTGCTGGGCAAGCTGGCCCGATTCCGTCAGTGGCGCCCCAGCCTCATCGCCTCGATGCTTGCCCGGGTCGGGCCCGCCATGGCGGAGCCGCTCCGGGCTCTGATGGCGGACTTGTCGGCGGAGGCGGCCGTACGGGTGATCGCGGTGGAGGCGCTCGCCGAACTGAGCGACCCCCTCGCCGCCGATGAGGCGGCCCGACTGCTGGCCGGTGCGACGGATCGGAACCTGGTGGTGGCATTGCTCGGCCTGGTGTTTGTTGCGGGACGGGCGGAACATCTGCCGCTCGTCCGGCCGCTGGTGGGGTCCGCCGATGCGCCCGTGCGGGCCCGCGCGTTTGCGACGGTGGCGCGACTCGATCCCGCGTTCTCCGCCGCCCAGATCGCCGAGGTTCTCCAGGACGAATCGCCGTGGGTTCCAATTCGCGTCGTCGAGGCGCTGGAATCGGTCGGCGCCCGCCGGCTGGTCGACGACATCAACGCCGCCGCCCGCCGGGCATGACCGAGGCGATCTGGCGGGCCGTCTGGTGGTTCAACGGGCTGGTGCTCGCCTACTTCGTGATCCTCAATCTGAGTTACGTCACGTCCAGCCTGGCGGCCTTCCGTTCGCTGCGCCGCCATGTCCGCCGACTCCGGGCCCTCGACCTCGACGACCTGCTGTCGAGCGTCGGCGCGCCACCGATCACCCTGATCGCGCCGGCCTACAACGAAGAGGCCACCTGCGTCGAGTCGGTCCGGTCATTGCTGACGCTCCAGTATCCGACCTTCGAAGTCGTGATCGTGAACGATGGTTCCAAGGATCGGACCCTGGCACGCCTGACGGAGGCGTTCGACCTGACGCCGGCCGACCGGATGGCGAGCGGCACCGTTCCCACCGCGGAAATCCGCGGGATCCTCACCAGCCGGAGCCACCGCAACCTCTGGGTCATCGACAAGGCCAACGGCGGCAAGGCCGACGCGCTCAATGCCGGCCTCAATCGCTGCCGGACCCCGCTCTTCTGCGCCATCGACGCCGACAGCATTCTCGACCGCGACGCGCTGTCACGGATCGTCCGGCCGTTCCTCGAGGATCGCACCACCATCGCGGCTGGCGGCGTCATCCGGATTGCCAACGGCTGCGTGGTGCGGGACGGGAGCGTCGTGGAGGTCGGCCTGCCGTCGTCGTTTCTGGCCCAGCTTCAGGCCCTCGAATACCTCCGGGCCTTCCTGGCCGGCCGAGTCGGCTGGGAGGCGGCCGGATCCACGCTGCTGATTTCCGGGGCGTTCGGGTTGTTCCGGCGGGACCTGGTCGCGGCGGTCGGCGGCTACGACACCGCGACCGTCGGTGAGGACATGGAGCTGGTTGTTCGGCTCCACCGGTACTGTCTGGAGCGGGGCATCGCCTATCGCGTGGCCTTCGTCCCCGACCCCGCCGCGTGGACCGAGTGCCCGACCACGCTGCGGGTCCTCCGACGCCAGCGCGACCGGTGGCAGCGGGGCCTGATCGAGACCCTGGTCAAGCATCGGCAGATGCTGTTCCGGCCCCGGTTCGGACGGATCGGGATGTTCGCCTTTCCCTACTACTTCTTCCTTGAGATGCTCGGCCCGGTGATCGAGGCGGCCGGGTACGCCGCCTTCATCGCCACCCTGGTGTCCGGTCGGGGGTCATCGGAATACTTCACCGCGTTCCTGCTGGTCGCCGTGGTCCTTGGATCGGTCCTGTCGATCGCGGCAGTGGCTCTGGAGGAGCTCTCCTTTCACCGCTATCCCAAGTCGGCCGATCTCGCTCGGTTGATCTGGCTCGGGGTAGCGGAGAATTTCGGCTACCGGCAATTGACGATGCTCTGGCGCCTGGCCGGAACCTTCTCGGCGCTGAGGGGCAAACACGGCTGGGGGAAGATGGAACGAGTCGGGTTCACGACATCGGTGACCTCGGCGCTCGACCCCCAATCCCGGGTGGCCGGTCCGGCCCTGCCCTCGGGCAAGACCGATATCGAGACACCAGCCCGGCGCTGAGCGACAGCTGAGCTCCGGATTGGTCACCGCCACAGCTCGATCCGGTACCAAGGTTTTTTCCCAACTTGTACCGTAACGCCAATTCCCGATATTGACCGGGTCCTCAAGCGGAGTCGGTACGATGTCGGGTCTGGTCGAAGTGGGTGCCGGAGTGGTGGTGGTCGGCGTGTTTGCGGTGCTGTCGTGCGGGGAGATGGTTCGCCGGCTCTACCGGTCGGGGCGGCGGCGGGAGCCGGGCACCAAGACCCGGCCCACGATCCCGAACCTGGTGGCGCTACCCAGGCCCGGGACTGATCGCCGGGCGATCAGTATCGTTTGGCCGGCGCCGCATCGGTCCGGCTTCGCCTCGGCATCACGGCCACGCCACCCTGCACCACCACTTCACCGTCCCTGATGACCAGCTCGACCTTGGTGAGATCATCGAGATTCTGGTCCGGCATCCCGCGCACCACCAGCACATCGGCCAGCTTGCCGGGCTCGAGAGTGCCGAGTTTGTCGTCCATATCGAGCAGGGTGGCGTTGGTCTTCGTGGCGATCCCCAGTACCTCGGGTACCGTGATGCCGACCGACACCAGATTCTTGAGCTCCGCGATATAGGGCATCGGGAGCCGGCGGTACCAGTCGGAGACCAGATCGGTTCCCACGCCGAGGGTCACGCCGGCCCTCTTGAGCCGCTTCAGGACGTCGAGATTCGCTTCCTTGCCGAAGGTGAACCGGCGTGAGGTGGAACCGAAATAGCCGCCGTCGTCATCGAAGATGATCTGATAGGGAATCAGGGTTGGATCGGAGGCCACGCCCTTCGCGGCCATCTTCTGGATGACCTCGTCGGTGCGCGGGAGCGGATGCTCGATCATGTCCACGCCGGCGTCGACCGCCCAGTCGATGTAGAAGGTCTCGCAGTCGCAGGTTACCCGCATGCCTAACGCGTGGGCTTCCTCGATGCCGGCGCGGACTTCGTCCCGGCTGAAGTGGCTGGTGATCTTGATGAAATCAGCCCCTTTGTCGAACTGCTCCCGGACCGCCTTCCGCCAGTCGTCCGCTCCGTTCGCGATCCGGAAGTTGCCCTGGTCCGGTGCGGAGCCGAGCCCTTCGGCGCTGTGCCCGCCGGGGCCGGTGATGAGCCGGCCGGCCGCGAAGATCCGGGGCCCGGTCAGCCGGTGGTCGGAGGACCACGCCCGGAGCCGAAAGATTCCGTCCAGGGATCCCACGTCGCGTGCGGTGGTAATCCCGCTCTCGATGTAGAACCGCATCCGCTCTGCGCCGCGGAGCACGCCATCGGCCATGTCGTCGACCAGTGGGTGAGGGATCGTGGCAATCTGGCCGTCGGTCATGTGAGTGTGGAGATCGATCAGGCCGGGCATGACCGTCATGCCCTTCACATCGATTACTTTCGCGCCGGCCGGCCAGTTGGCGGCTCCCGGGGGAACGAGGCGGGTGATCTTGTTCCGCTCGATCACCACGTTCAGTTCCCGGACCGCCGCGCCGGTTCCGTCGAAGACCCGCCCGCCGACCAGAACGATCGCGCCGTCGGGGCCGCGGGGGGCGTTGCCGATCAGGACCCGGCGGGGATCGTCGGTGGTCTGCGACGTGGGCGCCAGGAAGCGACGCCGGTCGGCCGGGCGATCCTGCGCCTGAAGGGCTGGTACCGAAGCCGCGGCCAGCAGTGCGGCGAGAACAAGGCGATCGCGGGTGACAACGGACATCAGGACCTCACAAGGATAGGCAACCGGAGAACCGGCGCCGGGATCGTTGATTTTCATTCAGGAATCGCCGTCAGCACTCGTTCGACGAACCCATCGAGATCCCAGGCCCGGGCCGGCGTGTACCCCAGCCGAACCACCACCAGGCCGCGCGATGGGATCACCGCCACGTTCTGCTGGTCATGACCCAGGAAGAAGAATGCATCCCCTGGCAGGCGCGGAGGCGGCCTCACGCCGGAGCGGCCGACGCCGTTCACCCAGACCTGCGCGCCATAGCCGCCGGTCGAGTCCGCCGGTGACGGGGTGGTCGAGTAC
>JANMXA010000020.1:0-40817 GCA_031394255.1 Gemmatimonadota bacterium | reverse complement strand
CCTCAAAGTCGGAGTCCACGACCAAGCCCTCGTCCTGGGCCAATTGGTACAGCGCCTCAAGAATCATGCGGCTGCCCCGGAGCCGAAGGTTGCCTCCGGGTTCTCGGGCACGTGTACCGTGCCATGGTCGAGACGAGCCCTAAAGAATCGAGCCCGGTTGCCATCTGCTCTGTAGTCGATGTCCCACAGCATGATCCCGAGGTCGCGGGTGTCGTCGATCGGGGCGAGTGCGCCCTCCACCGGTTCTACGTCGGCTGCGAACTCCCGGCAACCAAGGTAGGGCTGATGGAAATGCTGCCCGCGGTCCAGGCGCCGCCGGAACATTTCGACGAACTTTGTGACATTGTCCTCGGTGCCCGCCCGGTTCGTCAGGTCGAAGTCTGCGTGGACCACGTAGTCTACGTCCCGAAGCGCCACAGTATTCCGCTGTGCCCGGTCCTCGTCTGCCCAAAATGGATTCAGGTGACCTCCTTCTCGAACAAGATCCATCCCTGGTGTGACCACCTTTGAGTTGACCTCGTTGCGCCGAAACGTCATGAATTGGATCGGGGCGAGCACGTCAATCCGCCGGACCCGCCATTGGATCGCTGGCTTCCAAAGAACCGCCTCGAGCAATCCTCGTGCGGCTGACGGGGTCATGACCGCGTAGGAGACCCGCTCCACCTTCATGGCCGGGTGGGTGAAAAGGGCCAGGTTCCCCTTTGCTCGTAGGGACAAGGTCGGCGATCGTGCCACAAGTGTCATGGGTGTCCTCGCTTTGCGTTACGCGATGAGTGCTTCAGGGTTGGCGAAGGCATCGGTGCTGCCCAACAGGCCAAATGCAGGGTCATACAGATGGGCGAAGGCCGTGCTGATGGCAAAGAGGCCTTCACTGACTTCCTCGAGCGCTCCAGCCTTGCGTAGCAGTCGCAAATGTTGGTCGTACACCTGGACCGCGAATGGCTGAAGGCCTCTGAAAGTTGAGCGAGTTGGAAACGCCCGATGCCGCGCCAATCGCTCCTGCGCGTTGCCCCATGGAACGATCACCGGCCAGGTGGAATCCGGAATCAAGCGGAAGTTTTCAGCTGTCGCCGCGAACTCAAGCCTAGACCTGGTCCCTTGTATTCCATTGACGTCCAGGTCGACCGCCCCGAAGAGGAGGCGGAAGTACTCCTCTATCGGCTCCGGTTCGCCGAATCGCGGACCATCCGGGTAGCGCGCGAGCATCACAAGGGTCGTCTCGAGGCCTCGGCGAAGGATTCCAGGAGGTGGTGAAGACTCGGAGCGGAATATTTCAAAGCGGCCGAGCGTAGGTCGTCCGGCGCCATCGGTGAGCTTCCCCTCGCGGTTGCAACGGCCGGCCGCCTGAACCAGGCTGTCAAGACCGGCGAGTGCCCGGAAGACGACGGGGAAATCGATGTCGACGCCCGCCTCGACAAGTTGCGTGCTCACCAGGCGGCAGGGCTCACCGCTGAGTAGCGCCTGCCTCGCGCGCCCGAGTACCTCGGTTCGGTGCGCAGGGCACATCAACGCCGACAAGTGGTACCGATCACTGGCCGGTAGGAGCATGGCAAGGTCGTGGGCCTCCCGCCGGCGGTCCACGATCGCAAGGACCTGCCGCTCGGCTCGCAACCGTTCCGCAAGTTCGGGCAGTGGTGTCGGCGAGTCCGGCCGCGGCCAGTGTACGTCGACTCGTTGCAGGGTGCGGGCAAGCGTGACCGGATCGGTGACAATCTCGTGGACGCCTTCGAGTCCAGCCGGTAGTGAAGCTCGCTTGACCAGGGCGGGCTGGGTGGCTGTGCTTAGGACGACCGTGCAGCCGTAGTTGGTCGTGAGTTCGCGGATTGCGTCCAAGACAGGCACAAGAAAGCCTGCTGGCATGGCCTGCGCTTCGTCCAGAATGATGACGCTCCGCGCGAGGTTGTGCAGCTTCCGACAACGAGAGGGCCGGTTTGCGAACATCGACTCAAACAGCTGTACGTTGGTTGTCACGACGATCGATACGTCCCAGTTCTCGACTGCAAGGCGTCTCTGAATCTCGGCCTCACCGTACTCCGCCTGGAGCGACTCTTCGTCGAGGTTAGAGTGATGCTCGATTACGTTGGCTGCTCCGAAAATGCTGCGGTATATCGACGCGTTCTGTTCAATGATGCTGGTAAATGGAATTGCCACAATGACACGCCGGAGGCCGTGGCAAACGGCATGCTGCAGGGCGAACGCCATCGAGGAGAGCGTCTTGCCCCCGCCGGTTGGTACCGTAAGGCTATAGATGCCCGGTGGCCTCGGCGCGGTGCTAAGGCATTGATCGAGTACTGCCCGGCGGCGACGGTTGAGCGGGGAATCACCGAAACCGGCAAGGTGTTGGCTGAGTTTATCGAGCAGGGGGCCAAGGTCCCGAGCACCGGTGCGTCGTCCGTGGCGGTCGGGGGTGCAGAACCGCTCCGTGGCGAGCCGGTCGGCGTCCACAAGGGCGGAGAAGATCATCCGCGTCCAGAATTCCGTCGAACGGAGCGCGTCTTCCCTTCGTTGCCGCGGCGCGGTGGCCTCGACATCAGCCCACCCGGGAAGGGCGGGGGTGACCTTAGGTTGCAAGAAGTCAGCGGGGATAGAGGACTCAAGGCCGCTGAGCAGAGGTATGTTCGCCTCGAGTCGGTCTCGCAAGGGCGTAACCCCAGTGGCGGATCGGGTCTGGGGATTCGCTAGCCCCGAATGGTGTCCCGCAATTACAAAAGCCAATGGGGTGAGCCCACGGCGCTGAGCGAGTGCCGCTCCCACGCCAGCGTGCTCCGCCTGCTCTCGGCTCCCTCGGATTCGCCGTTGGAATTCCGGGCGATACTTGCCCAAATCATGCCACAGCCCAGCAAGGCCGCCCCAATCGGCTGCCCCGAACGCGCCAGCATGTTCGGCCGCGAGCTGGCCGACCTCTCGGAGGTGCACTTCGAGGGGCTCCCACTCGTCCTGCGGCCTGCCGGGCAGGGAATGGGCGAAAGGCCTGCCGGTCGATTCAGGCATCGTACCCAATGAATAGCACATGCCTGTGACATTGGGAAATGGGGCGCCGTGAGGGGGGGAGGCGGCGTTCGCGCAGGGATCCGCCGCGTTGGCGAGAGCCGCAACACTCCTATTTTGGGGGCCGGCGCTCGGGTTCCGAGAATATCTGGTTGATCGTGCCGAATGGGACCGACTCGCTGAGCCTCGTGAAAGTGCCATGCTCAGCGATCTCATTGGCGGCGGCCAGGAAACCGGTCCAGGCGGCCCGGGCCAGCGCTCCGCCGACGCTGATCCGCCGGACGCCGATCCCGGCCAGCTCTGTCACCGTGGTAAACCCGCTCCCCACCAGCACGTTCACCGGCTTCGGGGCCACGGCATGAACCACCGCCGTGATATCCCCGAGGTCCCGCAGGCCGGGCGCGTAGAGGCAGTCGGCACCCGCCTCGGCGAACGCGCTGAGGCGCCGAATGGTCTCGGCGAGGTCGGGCCGGCCGGTGATGAAGCCCTCGGAACGCGCCGTGAGCAGGACGCCGGTCCCGCTGCGGTCGATCGCCGCCCGGGCCGCCCGAACCCGATCCAGCGCCTGGGGGAAATCGAACAGCGGGTTCGCGGCGTTGCCGGTGGAGTCTTCGATCGACACTCCCGCGATGCCCGTCGCCGCGGCCCGGGCAACGTTCGCCCCGACCGCCTCCGGTTCGACTGCGAAGCCGCCCTCGAAATCCGCGTTGACCGGGATCGGTACGGCAGCGCTCATCGCTCTGAAGTGCTCGAGTGCTTGATCGAGCGTGACATGGTTGTCGGCCCGGCCTAACGACCAGGCAAACCCTGAACTCGTGGTCGCGAGGGCGGGGAAGCCCAGTCGGGCCAGCAGGCGGGCACTCCCGATGTCCCAGGGGTTCGGGATGACGAAACATCCGGACTCGTGGAGGCGGCGGAACGTCTGGATTGGGGTGGAGTTCGTGGTCATGGCGGAAGCTATATTGGTGCCTTCTCTTTTGGCATCGACGACAGCACGGACGGGACCGTCGCCATCTGTACCTGGAACCGCTTCGGTGTCCTCCGGATGACGCTTGAGCGGATGACGGAGCTCGTCGTGCCGGCTGATACCGCCTGGGAAATTCTGGTCGTCAACAACAATTGCCCCGACGACACCGACCAGGTGGTCGCGGAATTCAAGGGCCGACTTCCGATTCGGATGGTGTCTGAGCCCGCGCCGGGCAAGTCCCACCCCCTGAACCGCGCGGCTGACGATGCGGCCGGACGGTACCTTCTCTTCACCGGGCTCCCCTCCCCTCAATCGGCTCAGCCTTTGCCGTTCTTGACCTCGGCCCGGTCTCCCGACCGTTCGACACCGCCCACGTTCCATTCGGCGCGAACCTGGTGATCCGCCGCGACGTCCAGCGGCGGTTTCCGTACTCTCTCGACCTGGGCCCGCGGCCGGGAAGCCGGCTCCGCGGCGAGGAGACCACCATGATCAGGGAGTTGCTCGGATCCGGCGCCACCGGCTGGTGGGTGCCCGAGGCCTGGGTCAGTCCGTTTCGGCCACTATCCTCGATTCAGGGCTTGACCTCGATCCCGAACATCACCGATCGGCCGGCGGGCGGGTTGCCGTTGTGGCGTTCGTAGCGTTCCTGGTTGGTCAGGTTGTCGATGTTGAGGTAGGTCGTGAACTGCCGGGTCAGGTCGAAGGATGCTGAGAGGTACGGCTTGACGATTCCGGGGTAGCGAATCAGGTAGTCGCGGTAGGTGGGTTTGGGTTCCGCCGTGCCGGCCGCCACCTGGGCGAGCTGGCCCCAGTCGTAGCCGGTCCAGTGGCCAAGGAGGTTCGCCCCGACCGCAAACTGGGCTCGGCGTGCGGCCAGCGTGAAGCGGAGCGACCCCGAGCTCCGGGGAATTTCCGGCAACTGGTCCCCGATCCGGAGCGACCCGGAGTAGGTCCGTGAGACGCTCTGGATGGTGCTACTCGTGACGTAGAACTGCGCATCGGCCCCGAACCGGCCGCGGCGGAATCCCGCCTCGAGTTCGACGCCGCGATTCTTGATCGCACCGACGTTCTGGAACTGAAAGTTCTGGAGCGAACCACGGCCCCCGCCAAGGAAGACCGCCTGGACGAGGTCGGTGGCACGTTGGTCGAAGTACGTGGCGCGCAGATATCCCGCGGTTCCGGCGTAGAGATCGGCGCCGATCTCGTAGCCCGCCTGAGCCTCCGGCGCCAGTTCAGGATTGGCCAGCTGCCGGATGATGCTCGACTCCATCCCCCGACTCATGCCGGGTTCCGGGGGACGGATTCCGCGGCCCCATCCGCCCCGCAGCCGGACGGCCAGGTCACCCACCGGCCGGCTCCACGACATCCCGACACTCGGCGCCCACGCGGCGCCGTAGTTGGCGCCGAACGCGCTGCTCCACTCGGCCCGGGTACCGGCATTCAGAACGAACGAACCGGTCCGGAACCTGGCCTGAATGAAGCTCCCGGTGTTTCGCATTTCATCGTCGTAGAGGCTCACGTAGCTGGCGGCGCCACCCGAGTCCCAGGCGCCCCGCGACCGTTCCAGGAGGGCGTGCTCGATGCCGACGGTCGTGACCAGCGACGCCTCGCGGCCGAGATCGGCGGTGAAGGCGGAGCTGTAGCGGAGCGAGGCCCGGCTGGCGGTTTCATCGGTGGCGCCTAACGGACGCCGGATGCCGGCCAGGTACTCCCGGCGCGACCCCAGGGCCCCGCTCGACCGGTCATACCCCGCGACCATCGTCTGGAGCCACCATTGCCGGGTCTGGTGCACCGCCGTGGCGCCGACCGTCGCGACGTCCACCTGGGCGGCCGACGAAACCATCGGTGTTTCCGACAGCTGGACCACGCCGAGTTTGTCCTCGGTGTAGTCGAACTGGCCGCCCTGAGCGACAGCGCTCACGAGCAGGGAACCCAGCGCAATCTGGCCGCCGGCGTGGGCGCTCCAGTTCTGGGTCCGGGGGATCGAAGTGCCGGAGCCGACCCGTCCCCAGGCGCCGGTGGCCGCGAACGACGCGCGCGAGCCGCCCCACGCCAGCCCGCCGGCATAATCCTGCCGCAGCATGGTCGACAGGGATTGGCGATTGAACGGGCCGGCGGCGAGGGCGGCGGAGCCCTGCATCCGGGGCGACTCGCCCAGACTACCCTTCCGGGTGACCACCTGAATGACGCCGTTGATCGCGTCCGACCCGTAGAGCGCGGCTCCCTGCGGCCCGCGGATTACCTCGATCCGCTCGATGCTCCGCGGATCGATCAGGGTGATCAACGTCGGGGACGCGACTTCGATCCCGTCGACGTAGGTCTTGATGCCGCGCGCCGTGAACGAGCTGGCTCCGCGCACCGCCGCAATCTCGGCGGGTGCTCCGCCCGGGCCCTGGTCCCAGAGCACCACGCCGGGAAGCGCGGCGCGGAACAGATCGGCGGTCCGGGTAAAATGAGCGTCCTTGAAGTCGGCCGTGCGCGCCACACTGACGGCGGTCGGCTGGTCCCGTTCGGGCCCTCCCGCGGCGGGTGTTCCCATCACGACGATCTGGTCGAGTTCCCGGATCCCGGAGGCAAGCAGCGGCTCCGGCGAACGCGCTGCCGAAGCCGGAGCCGACGCCGCCGGAGCCGGTGCGATCACGATCGCGCCGCCGGCGAGCGGAATGACCCGGAGGCCGGTGCCGGTGAGCATCTTGCTCAGTACATCGGCCACCGGTTCTTCAGTGCAATCGATCGAGACCGGGTACCCCGAGGGGACGGCCTCGGTGCTGAACGCCAGCGGGATTCGGAAGACTGTTCGGAGGCGGGAGAGCGCGGTGGCGAGGTCGATTCGGTCGAAATGAACGGTAATTCGGCGGCCCAGATCACCTGGAACGGCCGTCTGGGCGTGCAGCATTCGGCCCGGCATCAGAGCGCACCCCGCGAGGGTGATCGCCAAGAGCCGGGCCGTGAGCGTCATGGAACGCCTTTGGGCACGAACGTGACGGTCTTCCCGCTCCGGGTGTGCCGGAGGTCCAGGGCCGTTGCGATGGTCTCGATGGCGTCGTCGAGCCGGTTGGTCGGGATCGTGGCATTGAGGCGCCGGGATCCGGCGTTGCCGTTCAGCACGAACGACACGTCGTACCAGTGGCGCAGCTCGTCCGCCACGTCGCCCAGGGGCCGGTCTTCGAAGGCGAGGGTGCCCTGGCGCCAGCTCGTGAGCCGCTCGACAGGAGCCTGATGTGCCACGGTGCCCTGGCCGCCCGCCAGCACAGTGGCCACATCTCCGGCCCCGACCTGGACCGGCGTCGATGAGGCGGCATGGATGGCCACGGAGCCCTTCGCCACCGCGACCCGGATCTCGGACGAGTGGGCTTCGACTTCGAATTCGGTCCCCAGATCCTCGATGGACACATCGCCGACCTGGATCTTGAACGGCCGGCTGGCGTCGTGATCGACCTCGAACCAGGCCTGGCCTGTGAGCGAGAGGGAGCGGGTCTTCCGCCCGTACCCGGCGTGGATCGTCAGGGTCGATGCCGGGGCCAGAGTCACGCGGGACCCGTCCGACAATTCGATGGTCTGCTGCTGGCCGACCGCGGTCCGGTACGCCACCTCGGCCGGACCCGACTGGCGGTAGAACCAGGCACCGCCGCCAGCCGCCAGGAGCACCCCCGCGGCCGCGAGCCAACGGACCTGGAAGGGCCGCCGGATCGGAATCACGTCGACCTCCGCCCGGGCGCGGTCGAGCTGCCGGGCCACGGAGGTCCAGGCCATGTCGATGTTCCAAGTGGCAGGGGTGGGCTTGGTCCCGAACATCGCCCGCAGGCGGGCGAGCTCCGCCTGGTGGGCGCGATCGGACGCCGCCCAGGCTTCAATCACAGCCTGGTCGGCTGAGGAAGCCTCGCCGGCCAGGTACCGCGCCAGCTGTTCGGAGTCCATATCGTCCATGCCTGCCGTTGCTTTGGGGTCTGCCTCGGTGACACTGGGGCGAATCGATACCCTGACGGCCCCCCGTCGGCCCCACCATATTAGATCCGATGAAAGCCCGAGTCTACAGCCGCCGATGACCGAAGCACCGAGTCTTCCCCGCGACCTGATCGACAAGATCCGGACCGGGGACCGGGACGCCTTCGAGCTGGTCTTCCGGACCTACTACGCCAAGCTCGCCGACTACGCCAACGGCCTCGTCCGGACCCGGGACGGGGCCGAAGACGTCGTCCAGGAGGTGTTCGTGGCGCTCTGGACCCAGCGGGAGCGCCTCAGCACGCCTGACAATCTGGTCGGGTACCTCTACCGCGCGGTCCGCAATCGGAGCCTGAATCAGCTCCGCCACAAGCGGATGGTGGCCGACTGGCAGGTCAAACAGGCGGCCGAGGAGCCCGCGGTGGTGGCGCCGGCGGACAAGGAGACCGAGAACGCGGAGATCATGGCCGCGGTCCGCCGTGCGGTGGCGACCCTGTCGCCCCGGTGTCGCGAGGTCTTCGAGTTGAGCCGGGACCGGAGTCTCACCTATCCGGAAATCGCCGCGGCGCTGGGGATCTCGATCAAGACGGTGGAAACCCTGATGGGTCGGGCGCTCAAGGGTGTCCGGCGGGAACTCGCGGACTTCCGGGAGTAGCGTCGTCCCTGTTCCTGGTTGAAACTTCCGCTGTTATTTCAACGTTATTGGGCTCTTCAAAAACCCGAGATCGACCCATGTCTTCGACCCGAATCATCTGGCGGATCGCCGCCCTGGCCGTCGCCGTCCTGCCGGCTCCGGCCACCGCCCAGCTCCGCCTCGTTCCCTTCGACATCCGGGTGCCCAAGGCGCCGATCCCGGCCTCGGTCGGCGATCACTCCATCCTCGTCTACGAACTGAGGATCACGAATGTCGGGCGCCGTGACCTGGTGCTCCGCCGTCTCGAGGTGACCGGCGGCGGCGCCCTCCTCGGCGCCTTCGAGGGTGACTCACTGAAGGGGATGGCGCTCAAGATGGGCGACCCCACCGCTGACGGCAGGACCGTGGCGGCTGGGCGCCAGATCCTCGTGTACCTCGCGCTGTCGGTGCCCAACGGCGGAGTGCCGGCCCGGCTCGATCACCGATTCCTGGTGAGCTCGCCCGATTCGCTCGCGGCGCCGCCCACGGACACGCTGTCGGGATACGCGGTGCCGGTGGACCGGCGCCCGGTGGTGGTCATCCAGTCACCACTCCGGGGCGGGCCCTGGCTCACCGGCAACGGTCCCGGCAACGCGTCCGGGCACCGGCGCACCGCCATTCCGATCGACGGGCAGGCACGGATCGCCCAACGTTATGCGGTGGACTGGGTCCTGTTCGGTTCCGATGGAAATCTCTTCCACGGGGACTCAACGAAGAACGAAAACTGGTACGGCTATCGGCATCCGGTGCGCGCGGTGGCGCCGGGGACGGTGGTGGCCGTGAAAGACGGGATTCCAGAGAACGTGGCGCTGGCGCCGGACCGCGCCGTGCCGATCACCCTCGAGACGGTAGGCGGGAACCACGTAATTCTCGACATCGGCGGCGGGAACTACGCCTTCTATGCCCACCTCATCCCCGGCTCGCTCAAGGTCAAAGTCGGCGACAAGGTGACGCCGGGCCAGGTGGTGGGCCTGCTGGGGAATTCCGGGAACTCGGATGCTCCGCACCTTCACTTCCATATGGGAGATCGGAACTCACCGCTGGGGACCGAGGGGGTGCCGTACCTGTTCGACCAGTATTCGATGCTCGGCTCGACGCCGGGCTTTCCCGAACCCTGGAAGGGTGGAACGCCGTCGCCTCGGCGCCGGGCGATTCCGCTCGAGAACCAGATCATCCAGTTCCAGCCCTGAGGCCCGATGGCTGATCCGCTTGATCCCACGCTCAAGGAGGCCGCCGGGTTCCGCCACTGGACCCCGGTGCTGCTCCGCTTCCGTGACCTCGACCTGCTCGGTCATGTCAACAACGTCAACCTCGCCGGCTGGCTCGAGGACGCGCGGGTGGCGCTCGAACTGCCGATCCAGCCCTGCACGGCCGACTATCGCGGGCCGGTAATTGTGCTGGTGGAAAGCCGGATCCAGTATCTGGCCGAGATTCACTTCGGGTCGGCGGTCCGGGTCGGGACGCGGGTCCAGCGGATCGGACGGACGTCGGTGGTGCTGGGCCAGGCGGTGTTCGTGGGCGACACCTGTGCGGCGATCGCGGAGTTCATCGAGGTCCTGATCGACCCGGTCACCCGAAAGCCCACGCCTTTCCCGGCGGAGTTCCAGGCCCTCTTCCAGTCCCACACCACGACCCCCGCGTGAGGGCGGGCTGACGCCCGCCCCCACAGATCATTGCGGGAAGGGCGGGCTTACGCCCGCCCTTACGGTCGGCATTCGGAGACTATTTTGCGAGGCGGTTGTAGCGGGCGAGGATGGATCGGACCTGGTCGTGGGGGAGGGCCCAGGCGCGGCGGTAGTCGGCCCCGGTCATCGTCTCGGCCGCCACCAGGGCATTGAGGATCGCTTCCTCCGTCGCCTCGACGGTGGCGGTGAACATCGGATCCATCAGGCCTGAGCCCAGTCGCTGCATGGTCGGGGCCGGGAGGGTCGAGCGGCCGCTGTTCCCCCAGTCGACGCCCCGGTTGGCGGTCGAGAAGGCGATGAAGATGTCGCCCGAACCGTTGCCGTTGTTCGAGCCCATTCGCCCCATGCCTAACGTCACCCGCCGGACCACCCGCTTGAGCTGGTCGGGCGAGAGCGGCGCATCGGTGGCGACCACGATGATGATCGAACCCTGTTCCGGCTCTTCGGCGGGCCGGGTGGCGCCGGTGGCCGGCTTGCAGAGTGGGATCTGGGTCCCGTCGAAGGCCTTGAGCGGCGGATCGACCAGCTGCTCGACGCAGGGGTCGACGTCCTTCACCTCGCGCCCGACCGGAATCCCGGCGATTCGGAGCTGGGTCCGGGTGCCGTAGTTGCACTGGACCAGCACGCCGACGGTGAAGCCGCCATCCGCCTGAGTCAGCACCCGGGAGGCCGTGCCCGTCCCGCCCTTGAACCCGTGACAGTTCATGCCGGTGCCGCCGCCCACGTTGCCTTCCGCGATCGTCCCGCCGTGGGCGGACTCGAGTGCCTGGAACGCATGCTCGGGCTTCACATGGAGCCCTTTCATGTCGTTCAGGCCGCCGTCGGATGTCTCCGCCACGACCGGATACCAGAACGGACCCGGAGCGTTCCGCTTGACCATCCAGTCCACCACGGCATCGCGGACCGTACCGACCGAGAGCGTGTTGGTGATCATGACCGGGGTTTCCAGTACACCGGTCTCCTCGATCCAATGGGTGCCCGTCATGTCACCGTTGCCGTTGCCGGCGTAGAACGCGGCGAACACCGGCTCGAGCGTCGCCTTGCCGCGCGGGAGAATGGCGGTGACCCCGGTCCGGACCGGGCCCTGGCCGACGATCCGTTTGCCTTCGCCGCGGATCAGTGTGGTGTACCCGACCTCAACCCCGGCCACATCGGTGATGGCGTTGTTGGCGCCGGGGGTGCCGTCGAGCGGGATCCCGAGATCCCGGGCCCGGGGCTTGGTCTGCGCCGAGGCCGACTCGGCGAATGCGGCCACGAGTGCGGCGGCGGTTCCGATGGTGCGAAGAGAGCGTAGCATGGTCATCCCGGTTAGGCGGTTCGCGTCAGTACCACTTTGCCGATCACTTTGCGGTCGTGCAGGTAATGATGCGCTTCGATGGCCCCGGCCCGGTCGAGCGGGAAGGTCCGGTCAACCAGCGACCGGAGGTTCCCCGCGGCCACCGCGGCGAAGATCTGTTCGAGCGCCGGACGGAGCAGGGCTTCCCGCTCTTTCAGGTGCAGGAGGTGGATCCCGGAGACCCCGATGTTGGGTTCGATCAGCGAGAGCGGATGGAATCGGGGCGTCTTGAGCCAGGCGCGGATCAGCTCGATCCAGTTCTTCCTGAGCCGGGGCATGGCGTCGCTCAGGCCATAGAACACCAGCCTGCCTAACGGCGCCAGCAATCGTTGGCAGGTGCGGGTGGCCTCGCCGCCCACCGCGTCGAGGGCGGCATCGATCCCCCTGGGGCCGACCAGCCGCTCGACCTCGGTGCCCCAGTCCCCGGTGGAATCGAAACAGGCGGCGGCACCGAGTTCCTTGACGACGAAGTCCCGCTTGCGGGCCGCCCCGGCCGTGCCGACCACCCGGACTCCCTTCCAGACCGCGAGCTGCACGGCCGCCGTCCCGACCCCGCCTGCCGCGTTCAGCACCAGCGCGGTTTCCCCGGCGCGGACCCGGGCCGACTCAAACAGCGCCACCCAGGCCGTGAGGAACGCCACCGGCACGGCCGCCGCGTCCGTCGGGTTTACAGAGGCGGGGTAGTGGAAGAGATTCCGGATCGGCACGATCAGATCCTCGGCATAGCCACCGAAGCGGATAAGCGCGATGGCGCGGTCACCCGGCGTCCAGTCGGTGACGCCGGGCCCGACCCGCCGCACGGTGCCCGCGGCCTCGAATCCCGGGCTGTACGGCATCGGCGGCACGGTGGCGTAGATCCCGGTGCGCATCAGCAGATCCGCGAAATTCACCCCGGCAGCCTGGACTTCGAGGTGCACCTCATCCGGCCCCGGATCGGCGAGCGATACCGGGCGCTCCACCAGCACCTCGGGCGGACCGTGACGTTCGATCAGGACGGCACGGGTCGAACCCACGATCAATTGACCGGCGGCACCGTGGCCGGCGCGTGCCGGTGTCTGGTGTTCTGTTCGTAGCCGTAGGCCAGCCGGAACAGCACGCTTTCCCGCCACGGCCGCCCGAAGAACTGGAGGCCGGCCGGGAGCAGGCCGCCCCTGCTGTAGCCCATCGGCACAGTCACCGCGGGGAAGCCGGTGCTCGGGCTGAAGACTTGATTGTTGTCGCCGTGGGGCGTGTTCAGGTCGCCGATCTTTCGCGGCGGGTTGCTCCAGGTCGGGTAGATCAGCGCGTCGAGGTTGAGGCGGTCCATCACGGCCAGGACCGCCGTGCGGAGCCTGGCCCGGAACGCCTCCCGCTTCCGGCAGTCGGGCGTCTCGTCGGGGTTGCCGTCGGGAGCCGCCTGGCTCCAGGTGAGCCGGCCCTCGATCGACGGATGGAACTTGCCCGACGCGATGACGGCCTCGAGATTCTTGACCGGCACCCGGTCGGCATGGCTCGCAAGCCAGGCGTTCAGGTCGCGCTTGAAGGGAAAGCAGGTCCCGGCCGACTCCTTGGTCCACGCCTCGAGGCTGTCGATCGTGACCGATTCGACGACGGTTGCCCCCTGGCGGCGGAGGTCGTCGATCGCGGCGCCGAATACCGAGACGATCTCCGGATCGGTGGTCGGGGTACTGTACGCCTGGGTCAGCACGCCGAGCCGGGCGCCCCGGAGCCCGTCCCGCACCAGGCTTTCGGCGTAGTTCGGGATCGGGCGGCCGTGCGCCGCGCTGGTGGCGGGGTCGGCCGGATCCTCGCCGGCGACCACCTGGAAGACCGCCACCGCGTCGGCCACGGTCCGGGCCATCGGCCCCGCGATGTCGGCCCCGAGGACCAGCGGGACCACGCCGCCCCGGCTCGTCAGCCCCATCGTCGAGCGGATCCCGACCAGCGCCTGGTGCGACGACGGCCCCCGGATCGAATTGCCGGTGTCGGTGCCCAGGCCGACGGCGCCGAAATTGGCCGCGACGGCCGCCGCGGTGCCGCCGCTCGAACCTGCGGTGACCCGGTCGAGCGCATAGGGATTCCGGCTGTAACCCGGCAGGATCGAACTCACCGTCTCGTACGGTGAGAAGGCGAATTCCGCCATGTTCGATTTGGCCAGGACGATGGCGCCCGCTTCCTTGATGCGGCGAACGAGAAAGGCGTCTTTCTCGGAGACGAATCCGGCCAGCGACAGCGAGCCGGCGGTAACCGGAAGCTCCGTGGTCTCGAAGTTGTCTTTCACGATGGTCGGGATGCAGTGGAGCGGGCCCACGAACCCGCCGGTCCGGTAGCGCCGGTCGAGTGAGTCGGCGATCGCGAGCGCCAGCGGATTCACGGCAATAATCGCGTTGATCGCCGGGCCGTTCTTGTCGTAGGTGTCGATCCGGCGGAGATACTGCTCGACCAGAGCGCGACAGGTGAGGCGGCCGGCCTTCATGGCGCCGTGAATGTCGGCGAAGGTCGCTTCTTCGACGTTGAACGCGGGAGCCTGGGCCGAAATCGGCGCGGCGGAAACAAGGAGCAGGAGCAGGGGGAGGAATCGCATGCTGTAAAGTGCCGCTTGGCAGGCCCCAGTGCAAACGGCCGGGCGAGTCAACGGGTCCGAAGGCGCCAGGTCACCTGGTCCGGTTCGCGGTCGGCGGAGCCGGGGCCACGCTCGATGGCCCCGGCCGCCTCGAGTGCCAGCAGATGGGCCAACAGCGACTGGGCCGCCGCGGGATAGAGCCGGCGATCGACGTCGGCATAGATCCGTTCCACCAGTGGCATGATCCGGCTTTCGCCGTGCTCGAGGGCCGCGAGGGCCTGGCGGCTCCGCTGCTCGCGATGAGCGTGGAGTTCGCGCATCCGGGCGTACGGCTCGGTCACGGCCGCTCCGTGGGCCGGATAGAGGATGTCTACCCCGGGCAGTGCGATCAGGCGTTCGAGCGATCGGAAATAGAGGGTGAGGTCGCCCTCGGGTGGAGCGATCACGGAGGTGGACCACCCCATCACGTGATCGCCGGGGAACAGGGCCCGTTCGGCCGCGAGCAGCAGGCAGACGTGGTCGGCGGTGTGGCCGGGGGTATGAAGCACATCGAGACGGACGCCGGCGGCCTCGAGGCGGTCGCCGTCGGCGATCGAGCGATCGGTGCGGAACCCCTGGTGGGTGCCATGGAACATCAGCGGCGCCCGGAAGTGCTCTGCCAGGCGGCGGGCCAGCGGCCAGTGGTCGGGATGCCCGTGACTCGGGAGGACGCCGGCCACGGTGGCCAGCCCCACGGCGGCGGTGATCAACTCAAAGTGACCGTCTTGGCGATCCTCGCCCGGGTCGAGGATGAAGACGCTGGTCGTGCCGACGAGGTGGGTGTTGGTGCCGGGGCCGGTGAACGGTCCGGGGTTGTTCTGGGTGATTCGGCGGACCAGCGGCGACAAGGTGACGACCCGATCATAGGCGATCGGCGCGGATGGCCCGTCGCGCGAGGTCATACCCGTCGTTCCGCCGACAACGCGAACGAACGGGCCAGAACTTTCGGGTCGATCTTGCCGAAGTCCGGCTCGGCTGTTTCGTAGCCCTCGTCACCGGGGAGAAGAACCCGGTCGCCCAGGACCCGGGGCTGATTGGCTGGGAGCGGGAGCGACTGGGTCCCGGCCCACGCCACGGCGGCGTCGGCGGTCGCATGGCGGGCGAGGTCCTTCAGGTTCATGAGGGTCGGGAAGATGATCTTCCACTCTCGGCTCATGGCGCGGTCAATCGCCTCGGCCGGGGTGACCCAGGCCGAGCTGGTGAGTTCCCAGTCGTCGTGGGCCGCGACCTGGCCCTCGGGGGCACGGGCCACGAAGAAACGGGTGTCGTAGCGCCGTGACTCGCCTAACGGCGTGATCCAGTGGGACCAGTAGGCGATCCGGTCGGTGGCGAGGCGCAGGCTTTCCTGCTGGGCGATTTCCTGAATTGAGACCGTGCCGGCGTTGAGTTGGTCGCGGAGGACCTTGTAGCGGGGCTCAAGCCCGGGGGCGCCAAAATCGAGCAGGGCGCCGGCGCGGTCATAGGCCAGCAGTACGCCGGCCTCTTCGAAGCATTCCCGGATGGCGGCCACGAGGTGGGCCAGGCCCCCGCTGGCGAGGCCCAGGCGCCCGGAGGCACTCGCCTCGTCGTCGGCGCAGTGGGCGGCGTCGATCGCATCGTCCGGGTCGACTCGCCCTCCAGGAAAGACGTACGCCCCGCCGACAAACCCGGAATCGACATGGCGCTTTTCCATGAACACCTCGACGCCCGCGGGTCCGTCACGGAGAAGCAGGACGGTCGAGGCCAGCCGAAGGTCGGTCGGGGGGGCGCTCATGCCCAAAGATAGGACCGGCGGTTCCTCGTTGGAATGATGAGGAGCTGCGGCATTCGGGTTACCTGGCGGGGGCGTTCAGGGTGCATCGTTACGGCGTGGCTGATCGCGATGGTCGGCCATCGGTATTGCGGGAGACATACAATGGAGTGTATATATATGTCATGCGTCGAACGACGGTTTTTCTCGAGGATGCGCTTTTGAAGCAGGCGCATCGGTATGCCGATCGGCACGGGAAAAGCTTCGCACAGGTCGTTCGGGAGGCGCTCACGGCCTATCTGGCCGAAGGAGGAACCATGAAGGGGAAATTGCCAAGTGTGGCAGCGCAGTTTGCCAGTGGCCGGAGCGATGTGTCGTCCAAGGTCGACGATCTGCTGTGGACGGATCCGCACCGATGACGGTACTCGCCGATACCGGGGCGGTCTATGCGCTATTGGACCGGAGTGATGCCTGGCACCGGCGAGTGGTCAGCTATTGGGAGCGCCACGCCGCGGAGATCCGGCTGCCCGAGCCGATTCTGGCGGAGGTCTGCTACCTGGTCGCCAAGCATCTTGGGTCAAACGCCGAGACCGCGTTCGTCCGTGCGGTCGCGGAGGGGGAATTCATCCTCGAACCTCTGGTCGCGGACGAGGACGTGCCGCGGGCGGCCGACCTCATGCATGTCTACCGAGATGCGGCCATTGGGTTCGTCGACTCGGCCATCGTCGCTGCGGCGGAGCGGACCGCGGTGACGACGGTCCTCACGACCGACCGCCGCCATTTTCCGCTGATCCGGCCGGCGCACCTTCCGGCGCTGCTCCTGGTCCCCTGACGGGCAGGCCCCTCAGGGGACGGAGGTCTGGGTGTTCTTGTAGGTCTGGAACCAGTGCTCCCGGAACGAGATCGTGTGCAGGAAGTTGGACGGACGGTTGAAATAGGCGTGCCAGTCATCCTTGATCCGCACCAGCACCGTCGGCACCTGGCGGAGCTTGAGCGCCATGTAGTATTCCTCCGCCTGGGCGATCGGGGTCCGGAGATCGCCCTCGGCGGTCAGCAGCATCGTCGGCGTCTTGACGTTGCCCACGTACATGAGCGGCGACCGCTTGAGGTGCTCCGAGGGATCCTCCCACGGCATCTTGGCGAAGTTGGAGTACCAGAACGGGCCGTCGGTGGTGCCCACGAACGACACCCAGTCGATCACCGGGCACTCCGATGAGGCGGCGGTGAAGCGGTCGGTGTGGCCCACCACCCAGGCGGTCAGCACACCGCCACCGCTGCAGCCGTAGACGAACATGTTCTTCGAGTCGACGTAACCGCGGTTGATGACGGTATCGACGCCGGCCATCAGGTCGTCGTAGTCCTTGCCGGGATAGGCGTTCTTGATCGAGTTGCCGAACGCGCTGCCGTATCCCGAACTTCCCCGCGGGTTGGTGAACAGCACCACATAGCCCATCCCGGCGTAGATCTGCCACTCCCACCACATGTAGCTCAGCGCACTGGTGAACATCCCGTGAGGGCCGCCGTGAATGGACAGCATCAGGGGATACTTCTTCTTCGGGTCGAAATCGGGCGGCTTCACCACCCAGCCCTGGATCTTGAACCCCTCGACGGAGGGGTACCAGATCTCCTCGACGCTGCCGAGCCGCTTGCCGGCCAGGATGTCGCCATTCAGGTCGGTGATCCGGCGGAGGGTCGGGGTCTTCACGTCGAAGACCGCGATGTCGCCGGGGGAGGCGGTGGTGTTCTGGATCACGGCCGCCATGCCGGTGGGCGAGAGGCTCAGGCCGCTCAGCAGCTGGTCGCCGTCGATGATCCGCTTCGGCTCCCCGCCGGCGACCGACGCGAAGAACAGATGCTCGTGGCCGCGATCCTGAGCCACGAAATACACGCCGCTCCCGTCAGCGGCCCAGGACACATTTTCCGGCGACCGGTCCAGGGACCCGTCGATTCGTCGCGGGTTCGAGCCGTCGATCCCCATCACGTAGAGCTTGCTGGTGATGTAGGTGTCGTCGGTCCAGTCGTAGCCCTGATAGGCCACCAGCTTGCCGTCGGGGGAGACGACGGGCGCCATGTCCGGTCCCTTGCGGGTGGTGAGCTGGCGGATCGCTCTGGTACCGACGTTGACGGCGTAGATCTCCGACTCCCGTCCTTGATATTCGGCCTTGGGAACCCGGAGGCTGCTGAAGAGGATTTCGTTCCCGTCCTTTGCCCAGGAAAGCTGGCCGTGGTTCCAGGGGCCCTCGGTCACCTGCACCGGTGTCCCGCCGCTCGACGAGACCACGAAGATCTGGGTATGGCCCTCGTCCACGTAGCCGGCCCAGTCCGACCGGTATTGCAGCCGGTCGATCACTTTGGGCTCGTCGGCCCATTTGGCGCCGGCCGGCTTGCCCGGGATGGCGGTGCTCCACGTCGACACCTCCTTCACCATCGAGGAGAAGGCGATCCACTTGCCGTCCGGTGACCAGACCAAGCCCCCGGGGCCGGATTCGAGTCGAGTGATCTGGGTGACGGACCCTTCGGCGTCCATGTAGCGGACAAAGATCTGGGCGCCCGAAGGTTCTCCCAGGGTTACATAGGCCAGCCGAGTCCCGTCGGGGGACCAGCGCGGGCCGCCGGCGTCCACGAGCCAGCGGTTCCTGGTGCCATCGGCGTTGACCAGCCAGATCGACTGCTTCCAGCGGTCGTTCATCTTGTCGATCCACCAGCGCGCGTAGGCCACCTGCTTCCCGTTCGGCGAGATCTCGGGTCCTCCACCGCGGAAGAAATCCTTGGGTGCCTCGGCGTTCAGGAAATCTTCCATGGTCAGGCGGTTGGCGACCGGGGTCTGGGCGGTTGCCGCGGCCGGCGCGGCGAAGGACAGCAGGATCGCGAAGCCGGCGTACCGGGCTGGTCGCATGGGGGCCTCCTGGGATGGGATTCGGAGTGTCGATTTCAAGCTACCGGCGAGTCCGGCAGGCGCAAGCGGCCGGTGGATCCGCCCCGGTTGCGGATCCGTGGACGCCATGCCTTGCGGAGTGGTCCGAAAACGGGCAACATCCAGTGCTCGCATGCTCCCGTTTCCGTCCCGACAGGTCTCGACATGATACGTACGTTCCGCTTCCTCGTGGTGGCCCTGGCCGCCGCCTCGCCCGCCGTAGCCGTGGCCCAGACCGCGATCGACACGGCCGCATTCGGCTCGGTTTCGTGGCGCAATATCGGTCCCCAGCGCGGCGGTCGCTCCGTGGCGGTGGCGGGTTCGGTGGCCCGGCCCCAGGAGTACTACATGGGCACCACCGGCGGCGGTGTCTTCAAGAGCACCGACGGCGGTGACAACTGGGCGCCGATCACCGACAAGTATTTCGGCGGGACGATCGGCGCCATCGCGGTGGCGGAGTCCAATCCCGACATCGTGTACGTGGGCGGGGGTGAGCACACGATCCGCGGGAACGTTTCCCACGGCGACGGAGTATATAAGACGACCAACGGCGGCCGGACCTGGGCCTACCTTGGCCTGGCCCAGTCCCGCCACATCGCCAAGATCCGGCTCAATCCGAAGAATCCCGACATTGTCTACGTGGCGGCGGTGGGGCCGGTGTTCAGCACCAGGGACTCGAACCGGGGCGTCTACAAGTCGGTGGACGGCGGGAAGACCTGGAAGAAGATCCTGAACCGGGCCGGCAACGACTCGACCGGCGCGGTCGAGCTGGTGATGGACCCGTCCAATCCCGAAGTGCTGTACGCCGGCCTCTGGGAGGTCTACCGGAAGCCGTGGATGCTGAACAGCGGTGGCCCGGGGAGCGGCATCTTCAAGACGACCGACGGCGGTGCCACCTGGAAGGAACTGACCCGGAACGCCGGCTTGCCGAAGGGCGTGATCGGGAACGTCGGGCTCACGGTGTCTCCGGCCAACCCGAAGCGGGTCTGGGCCGTGGTGGAAGCGGACGACGGCGGCGTGTTCCGCTCCGACGATGGCGGCGATACCTGGACGAAGACCAACGAGGAGCGGAAACTCCGGCAGCGGGCCTGGTACTACAGCCGGATCTTCGCCGATCCGAAGGACGAGAACGCCGTCTACGTCCTGAACGTGTCGTGGTATCGGTCGAACGACGGCGGGAAGACCTTCCCGACCAGTTTCCGGACCCATCACGGCGATAATCATGATCTCTGGATCGCGCCGAACGACCCCCAGCGGATGATTCTGGGTGACGACGGCGGCGCCGAGGTGAGCACCAACGGCGGGCGGAGCTGGACCGACGTGGACTACCCTACGGCCCAGTTCTATCACGTCACCACCACCAACGATTTTCCCTACCGGGTCTGTGGCGCGCAGCAGGACAACAGTACGCTGTGTGGTTCGAGCCAGGGCGTGGGCGGCACTCATTTCAACGACTTCTACGACGTGGGCGGCGGCGAGTCGGGGTACATCGCGGTCCGTCCCGACAAGCCGAACATCGTGTTTGCCGGGAGCTATGGCGGTCTCCTCACCAAGCGCGACATCAACAGCGGCCTCACCCAGGACGTGAACCCCTGGCCGCTCAATCCCATGGGCCACTCGGCCATCGATTCGAAGTACCGGATGCAGTGGACCTTCCCGATCGTTTTCTCGCCGCAAGACCCGAAGACGATGTACGTCGGTTCGAGCGTGGTCTTCAAGTCGACTGATGAGGGCGCCAGCTTCACGCCGATCAGTCCGGATCTGACCCGGAACGATCCCAAAACGTTAGGCCCGTCCGGCGGTCCGATCACCAAGGACCAGACCTCGGTCGAGTATTACGGCACGGTGTTCACGATCGCCGAGTCGCCGGTGGAGAAGGGGGTCATCTGGACCGGGTCCGACGATGGGGTGGTGCAGATCACCCGGAACGGCGGCCAGAGCTGGGAGAAGATCACGCCGCCGGATCTGCCGGAGTGGGCCCGGATCTCGATCATCGATGCCTCGCCGCACGCCAAGGGCACCGCCTACGTGGCCGCCAATCGCTTTCAGCTCAACGATTTTGCGCCATACCTCTACAAGACTTCCGACTATGGCAAGACCTGGACGAAGATCGTGAAGGGCATCACGCCGGGCGAGTTTGCCCGGGTGATTCGTGCGGACCCGGTGCGGCAGGGCCTACTGGTCGCCGGCACCGAGCGGGGCGTCTGGGTGTCGTTCGATGACGGTGCCAACTGGCAGCGGCTCCAGCGGAACCTGCCGCCGGTTCCGGTGCACGACCTCGTGTTCAAGGATGCCGACATCGTCCTCGGGACCCATGGGCGCGGCTTCTGGATCATGGATGACATCTCGTCGCTGCGGCAGCTTCGCGGCGAGGTGCTGGCCAAGGATGTGCACCTGTTTCAGCCCAAGGACCAGTACCAGACCTTCGGCGAGATCTCGATTCAGTACTGGCTCAAGAAGCCGGGCCAGAAGGTGGCGCTCGAGTTTCTTGACGCCAAGGGCCAGCTGATCAAGAAGTTCACCAGCGAGCTCGATTCAATCTGGGTGGCGGACTCCAACCGGGTGATGGCCTCGGAACAGATCCGGCTCGACAGTCTCCGTGCGCTGGGCGTGATGCCCGAAAGCGCCCGGAACCCCTCGGTGGTGACTCGGCCGAGTTTCTTCGAGCTGTTCGAAAGTGGCTACAAATACCTGCCGGCACCGAGTGTTGCCAACAAGGCGGGCGCCAACAGCTTCAGCTGGAATCTCCGCTATCCGGATGCGGTCGCATTCAAGGGGATGATCACCTGGGCGGCCGGCACCGCGGGCCCGATCGCGGCGCCGGGGACCTACAGCGTCCGGATCACCGCCGGCGACAAGACCGAGACCCAGACTTTCAAGCTGCTCAAGGATCCACGGAGTGACGCGACGCAGGCGGATCTGGACGAGCAATTCGCCTTTGCGATCAGGATTCGCGACAAGACGACCGAGGCGAACAATGCGGTCCGGACGATCCGGAACGTGAAGGCCCAGCTCAAGGATCGTCAGGGCCACGCCAATGCCACGGGGAAAGTGGCGCTCGACAAGCTGGTGGCTCCGCTGGCGGATCAGCTCTCGGCCGTGGAAGCGGAGATCTACCAGGTGAAGAACAAGAGCGGCCAGGATCCACTCAACTACCCGATCAAGCTGAACAACCAGATCGCGGCGTTGCTCGGTGTGGTCGAGGCGTCGGCCAGACCGACGGCCCAGTCCTATGAGGTGTTCAAGGTGCTGTCAGCCGCGCTCGATGGTCAGCTGGCCAGGCTCAAGACACTTCTGGACGGGCTGGCCGCGGTCAACACCGAATTGGGCCGTCAATCCCTGGAGCCGGTGACGCCGTCGACGGTGGAAGTCGAAGGGGCGAGCGGCACATGAAACCCGCGGTCGTGACCGGCCTCGCCCTCCTGGCATTGGGGTGCAGCGGCCGGCGGGATTCGCGGCGCGCCGAGGCGGTGCCGGTCGAGCCGCTGCCGATCGCGCAGGACACCGTGGTGATTCCGTGGACCAACATTCCGGAGGCCGCCTGGCTCGGCGGCCGCCGCTGGGTGGTGGTGGGTTCCGAACACGACGCGGCGTTGTTTCTTGATTTTGACACCAGGAAAGCCGCGCCGGTGGGCGGTCTCAAGAATCCGGAATTGGTCAAACCGTATGGCGCCTTCGCGATCGGTGACACCGCGGTGATCGCCGACTGGGCCAAGAGCCGGTTGTCGCTCTGGACCAGCGATGGCAAGCTGGCCGGGACGGTGCCCGCACCGGCGTTCACCCGCGGGGTCCTGCCCAAGGTTCGCGACGCGGCGGGCCACTACTACTTCGAGGTGCCGCCGGTGGCGGGCCCGGATGGCAGCGGGCTCAAGGACTCAGCGGCCATTGTGCGGTCCGACGCCGCGCTGGCGAAGTTCGACACGGTGGCCCGGCTGGCGCCGCTCGACGTCGCCGAGATCAACGAAGCGCGCGGCAAACGCTACGAGCGGATGGTCTTCAGCGGCAATGACTGGTGGGGCGTCCGGCCGGATGGCCGGATCTGGATCGCACGGATTCGGCGGAATGAGGTCTCGGTGGTGTTCGATGGCAAGGAAGTCCGCGGCGAACGGTTGCCCGATCCCGTGCTGGAGGTAACCCGCCAGGACAAGGAGCAGTACCTCACGCGGTTTCCCGACGAGCTCCAGAGCATGGCGAAGCAGTTGCAGTACGCTCCGTTCAAGCCGGCGTTCGAGCGGGGGTTCTCCGGCGCGGACGGCCTGGTCTGGCTCCGGAAATCGAAGCCGCTGGTCGATTCGGTGCGCCGCTATCAGGTGGTCGATACGAGCGGAACACTGTCGCGGGTTTTTTCGACGCTGGGCCAGGGCCTGATCGTCGCGGCGGGCCGGGGAACGGTGCTGGTCGCCGAACAGTTCAAGGGCGGGCTCAGGATGATGGAGCTCCGGCTCCCCAGCGCCCCGCCACCGCCGAAAACCCCTTGATCGTGCGAGGCTGAATGCGAACACCATGGGCCTTCCTCGGCCTTGCCCTGGCCGCATGCGCCGGGGGCGAAAATCCCGGCACCGCCGAGCTAGTGCTCTACAACGGGAAGATTTTCACGTCGTCGGTTGAGACGCCGTGGGCCGAAGCCGTTCTCATTCATGGCGAGCGGATCGTCGCGGTCGGGACGAGTGCCGGGGTCCGGGCCAAGGCGGCCAAAGGTGCCCGCTCGCTCGATCTCGAGGGTCGCGTGGTGGTGCCCGGGTTCAACGACGCCCACGATCACATCGGCGCGGCGGAGCCGGCGGTCATGGTGCCGACCGTCACCGATCCGCTGCCCGAGCCGCCATTCCCGTTGGTAGCCGACAGCCTGGCCGCCGCGGTCGCCCGGAATCCCGCGGGCACCCGGCTCGAAGTGATGGTCGGCGACCGGGTTTTTTCCGATCCCAATGCCCGCCGCACCACGCTCGACCGGATTGCGCCGATGCACCCGGTCGTACTGGTCGCCTGGACCGGGCACGGCAAGATCTACAACAGCGCCGCGCTCGCGGCCGCCGGCATCGGCGACACGATCCAGGACCCGCTCGGCGGGCGGTTCGAACGGAAGAACGGTCGGCTTACGGGACTGATCGAGGAATACGCCGGCTTCCGTTTGATGATTCCTGGCGGGATGCCCGACTCGCTGGTGCGGGCGGCGTTTCGGGCCCGAGCGGATTCCGCCGTTCGCGTCGGGATTACCAGTATCCAGGACATGACCACGTCCCTCGAGCCGGGGCAGATCGTCGGCCTGGCCGACTCGCTCGATCTGCCGGTCCGGCTCCGCCTCATCCGGCTCCCAATGACCACGCCCGCGGGCCGCGACATCGTGCCGTGGCGTGCGATCCCGACTCGGCGAAGCGGCCGGGTGACCATTTCCGGCACCAAGTACATACTCGATGGGACGCCGGTCGAACGGCTCGCCACGCTCCGGGCCCCATACTCCGATCGGCCCGGCTGGTATGGCCGGCTCGACTTCCCGCCCGACACCCTCAAAGCCATGCTGGCCGAAAATCTGGCCGCGGGCGACCAGCCGATCATCCATGCGGTCGGCGACAGCGCGGTGGGCCTCGTGCTGTCGACCCTGACCCAGCTGGCGCCCGACTCGGTGTGGGTCCGGCTTCGGCCCAGGATCGAACACGGTGAGGGGCTGTCCCCGGATCAGTACCGGCGGGCGCTCGAGCTGGGCATGATCGTGGTTCAGAACCCGACCCACCTCGGGCTTGGAGCCGTGGCTGCGGCGCGTTACGGCCCGGCCCGGATGTCGATCCTCCAGCCAATGAAGAGCCTGCTCACGCAAGGCATCGTTCTCGGCCTGGCCTCGGACGGGCCGCAGAATCCGTTTCTCAATCTGATGCTGGCGGTGATCCATCCCGACAATCCGGCCGAGAAATTGACGATGGAAGAGGCGGTCCGGGCCTATACCCACGGGTCGGCCTGGGCCGAGTTCCAGGAGGGGGAGAAGGGCCGGATCGCGCCCGGACTCCTGGCCGATCTGGCGGTGCTCTCCCAGGACATTTTCACCGTTCCGGTCCAGGGGTTGCCGGCCACCCGGAGCGTCCTGACGCTGGTCGGCGGCCGGGCGGTTTACGATCCAAACGGCTGGCTTTCGGCGGCGAAGAGGGGCCGGTAGGCCGGTGCTTCCCGCCGGGGCAACTTCGGAGTAATCTCCATGGCGGTTCCCGCCTCAATCAGCAGTGATTCTTAAGGAGAGTTCGATGGCCACGATCAACGTCAACGGCCAGCCCAAAGACGTGAACGCCGATCCCACGATGCCCCTGCTGTGGGTTCTCCGGGATGTGCTCGGCATGACCGGCACGAAATTCGGTTGCGGCATGGCGCAGTGCGGCGCCTGCACCGTTCACATCGACGGGGTTGCGACCCGGTCCTGCGTCACCCCCCTCTCAGCGGTCGGTGACAAGAAGGTCACCACGATCGAGGGCCTGTCCCCCGACGGCATGCATGCCGTGCAGCAGGCCTGGGTCGAGCTGCAGGTGCCGCAGTGCGGCTATTGCCAGAGCGGCCAGATCATGTCCGCCGTGGCGCTGCTCGAAGCCAAGCCGGCTCCGACCGACGCCGATATCGACGCCGCGATGAACGGGAACATCTGCCGCTGCGGGACCTATCAGCGGATCCGCGCCGCGATCCACCGCGCGGCCGAAATGAAGAAGGGGTGATCCATGGCCAGGACTGAATCGGGTTGGAGCCGGCGCGACTTCGTTCGCGTCTCGGTGGCCGTGGGCGGCGGGTTGCTGGTGGCAGTCGGTTGTGCGCCGGCGGGCAAAGGCACCGAAGCCGGAGCCGCGGGCGGCGGCGACGGGAAATTCGAACCCAATGCCTTTCTCCGGATCGACGGCAACGGCAACGTCACCGTCATCGCGAAGCACCTCGAGATGGGCGAGGGCAGTTATACGGGCCTCGCCACTCTGGTAGCCGATGAGCTCGACGCCGACTGGGCCAAGGTCCGCGTCGAGGGCGCCGGCGCCGACGCGAAGAAGTACGCCAATCTGCTGTTCGGGATGCAGGGTACCGGTGGTTCGAGCGCGATCGCCAATTCCTGGGAGCAGCATCGCAAGGCCGGAGCGGCGGCGCGGGCTGTTCTGATGACGGCGGCCGCGAAGCAGTTCGGCGTGGCCGAATCTGAACTGACCACCGAGCCCGGTGTGGTGGTGCACGCCAAGTCCAACCGCCGGGCCGAGTACGGCACACTGGTGGCGGCCGCGGCCAAACTGCCGGCGCCGGAGAATCCGCAGCTCAAGGATCCGAAGGATTTCCGCTATATCGGGAAGGAAAAGGGCGTGCCGCGGACCGATGCCCGGGAGAAGAGCACCGGTACCGCGCAGTACACCCAGGACGTCAAACTTCCGGGCATGCTGACGGCTGTGGTGGCGCATCCGCCGCTGTTCGGCGCCACGGTCAAGTCGTTCGACGCCACCAAGGCCAAGGCCGTGCCTGGGGTCAAGGACGTGGTGCAGGTTCCGAACGGCGTCGCGGTGCTCGGTGAGCACTTCTGGGCCGCCAAGAAGGGGCGCGACGCGCTCATCGTCGAGTGGGATACGTCCAAGGCCAATACCAAGGGTTCGGCTGATGTGGCTGCCGATCTCCGGGGACTGGCCGCCAAGGCCGGCGTTGAGATTCGGAAAGAGGGCGACGCCGACAAGACGCTCGCCGGGGCGGCCAAGACCGTCGAGGCGATGTACGAGTTCCCGTACCTCTCGCATGCGTCGATGGAGCCGCTCAACTGTGTCGTCCAGCTCAACAAGGACGGTGCCGAGCTTTGGTATGGCTGCCAGTTCCAGACGTTCGACCAGATGGCGGTGGCCGCGGTCTTCGGCATGAAACCGGAGCAGGTCAAGATCAACATGCTCTACGCCGGCGGGAGCTTTGGCCGCCGGGCCAACGGGCAGAGTGACTACGTGGTCGAGGCCGCGGCGATCGCCAAGGCGATCCAGGGCAAGGCGCCGGTCAAGCTGGTCTGGACCCGTGAGGACGACACTGCGGCCGGGTACTTCCGGCCGGCATTCATGCACCACATCAAGGGTGGTCTCGACAAGAATGGCGCGCCGGTCGCCTGGGTTCACCGGATCGCGGGCCAGTCGGTGATGATGGGGACGCCGATGGCGCCCAAGGACGGCAAGGACTCGAGCTCGTTCGAGGGCGCCGCGGACCAGCCATACGTGGGCGGGAACGTCTACGTGGACTTCCACACCCCGGCGATCGGGATTCCGGTTCAGTGGTGGCGGTCGGTCGGGAACACCCACACCGCATTTGCGGTCGAGATGTTCGTCGACGAGCTGGCGCATGCGGCGGGCAAGGATCCGGTCGAGTTCCGGCGCGGCCTGCTGGCCAAGGAGCCGCGCTGGCTCGGTGTCTTGAACCTCGCGGCCGAGAAATCCGGCTGGGGCAGCAAGTTGCCGGCGGGCCGGGCTCGCGGCGTCGCGGTTCACAAGTCGTTCGGGAGCTTCGTCGCCGAGGTGGTCGAAGTCTCGCTCGAAGGCGGGAAGCCCAAAGTACACCGGGTCGTCTGTGCGGTGGATTGCGGGATCGTGGTCAATCCCGACGTGGTCCGGTCCCAGATGGAGGGCGGCATCGCCTACGGGCTGGGGGCGGCGCTCTACGGCAAGATCGACATCGAGAAGGGCAAGGTCGTGTCGACCAACTTCGACAAGTACCGGGTGCTTCGGCTCAAGGAGATGCCCGTGGTCGAGGTCTACACCGTGCCGTCCACCGAAAAGCCGACCGGTGTCGGCGAGCCCGGAACGCCCCCGATCGGTCCGGCCGTGGCCAACGCGCTGCTGGCGTTGACCGGCAAACCGGTTCGCAAGCTGCCGCTGGTTTCCTGACGTTCGAGGGTGACGCAGGGCCGGGCGGGGGCCGTTCTGGCCCTCGCCCGTTTGGTACCTACCCCGGAGGGCTGGCGCTCATGCCGCGATTGCCCAATCATGGGAACGCCGGGCCGTCCCGGCGGCAGTTCCTCCAGACGACGGCGGCCGCCGCGTCGGTGCTCCTCCCCCGCGAGGCTCCCATGTTTCTCGGTAGCGGTGACTACGTCTATCGGATGGATCATCACTGGGCCCGGATCCCGGCCGGCAAGCGGTTCGGCTACACCCATGGCGTGGTGGAGGACCGAAAGGGCCGCTTCTTCATCGCGAACCAGAGCCGGGACGCGGTCATGATCTTCGATCACGACGGGAACTACCTCTCGTCGTGGGGGCAGGCCTATGCCAAGGGTGCTCACGGGTTGCTCCTGGCCGAGGAGAACGACGAAGAGGTGCTGTACCTCGCCAACACCAACCTGGCCGAAGTGGTGAAGACGACGCTCGACGGTGACGTCATCTGGCAGGCGGGCCGTCCCTATCGCGCCGATATCTACACCCAGGACAAGGCCTACAGCCCGACAGAAACCGCGTTAGGCCCCAACGGGTTGCTCTACGTGGCCGACGGCTACGGCCAGTCCTGGGTTCATGTCTACGACGCCAAGGACGGCAAATATCTCGATTCCTTCGGTGGCCGCGGGACCGAGCCCGCCAACTTGAAGGAACCGCACGGCATCAAGATCGACGCCCGAAACGGCACGCCGGTGCTTCAGGTGACCGATCGCGGCAATGTCCGGATCGTGAACTTCAGCCTCGATGGGAAGCTGCTCGAGGAAGTCATCACCAGGGCCGACGTGCGGTATCCCTGTACCACGTTCCACCGGGACGGCCTGCTCTACATACCCGATCTGTTCTCGCGGGTCTCGATCTTCGATCGGAACAACAAGAAGGTCGCCGATCTCGGCGACTACGTGGACGGCAAGTCGCTCACGTCGTGGGATGACTTCGGGGCCCGCTATCCCGACCTCAAGGGCTACCCCAACATTCCGCCCGAGAAGCGCTATCCGAACAAATTCATCTCGCCCCACGCGCTCTGGGTCGACCGGGCCGGCAGCATCTACGTGGTCGAGTGGATCGAGGACGGCCGGGTCACCAAGCTGACCCGGCAGTAGCCGGCCGATGCGCCGGTCGGAGGCGAGTCTCGGAGTCGGACTTGGCGCCATGGCCGTGGTGATGCTGACCGGGGCCGGCCGCCAGTCGGATGTCTGGCTCTTCCTGGGCCGCTTCCACCCGACACTGGTTCACCTGCCGATCGGCATTCTGTTGCTGGCGGCCGTGCTGGAGTTGGCGGTGCGCACTGGCCGGGTTCCGTCTCTCGAGCCCGCGGTGCCGGTCTCCCTCTACCTCGGCACCTGGGCCGCGATTCTCGCCGCGACGGCCGGCCTTCTCCTCGCCGACTGGGGTGGCTATCCGGTCACCGTGCTCGCCTGGCACCGCTGGATCGGCATTGGCGTGGCGATCGCGGCGGCCGGGCTTTACCTCATGAGGCGCCGTACCGGACCAGGGCGCGGATATGCGGCAGGGGTCGGGCTGCTCAGCGCAGGCCTGGTCGTGGGCGGCCACCTCGGCGGCACCCTCACCCACGGCGAGGGCTATCTCAGCGACAACTTGCCCGCGCCCGTCAGACAGGCCGCGGGTCTCGCCCCGAAGGACGCCCTTGCTCGGCTGCCGCTCGGCGGGCTCGACACGGCGTCAGCGTATGGGGCGCTGATTCAGCCGATCCTCGACCGGCGGTGCGGGGCCTGTCACAACCCGGAGCGCAAGAAGGGCGGCCTTTCGCTCGCCACGCTGGAAGGGATGATGGCCGGGGGCAAGGACGGGAAGGTCGTGGTGCCGGGGCGGGGCGAGCAGAGCGAGTTGATCGCTCGCCTCTGGCTTCCGCCGGGTCACAAGGACCGGATGCCGCCCGATCGCGGGATTCCGATCGCCGAGGCTGAACTGCTCCGGTGGTGGATCGATCAGGGGGCGCCGGGCGAGGCCAAGCTGGCGGAGATGGACCGCCCGGCCCGGATCGAACGAGTGCTCGACAGCTACGGGCTCTCGGATCTCCCGACCGGGATCTTCACGCTCCGAGTGGCCGCCCCCGATTCGGCGGCGATGGCCGCGGCACGGGCCGCCGGGCTGGTGCTTCGTCCGCTGGCCAACGGGAGCCACTTTCTCGACGTCGATGCCCGCGGCGCCCCGGCCCGGCTCGATCTGCTCCGGCCCCTGGGGCCCCAGGTCGCCTGGCTCGACCTTGGCGGGAGCGATACCGGCGACACCGTCGCGGCAACGTTAGGCGGCTTCCCGCACCTGAGCCGCCTCCACCTCGAGCGCACCGGGGTCACCGACCGGACCGTGGCCGCGCTGGCCGAGTTGCCGTATCTCGAATATCTGAACCTGTATGGCACCCGGGTCACCGACGCCGGGCTCAAGCCGCTCGCCGGCCTGCGCCGGCTCCGGTCGCTCTACCTCTGGCAGACCCAGGCAACCCGCGCCGGGGCGGACAGTCTCAAGCGGAGCCTGCCGCGCCTTTCCATCGATCTCGGCGGCACGGTGGCGGCCGACTCGCTTCAACCGGCGGCGACGTCTCGATGAACAAACGGATCTGGCTGGCCGCGGCGGGGGTGCTGGCTGTTGTCCTGGTCGTGCGCGGGGCCGGGTCGTCCGGCGGCGCGGTCGATTTCAATCGCGACATCCGCCCGATCTTCAACAAGAAGTGCGTTGCGTGTCACGGCGGCGTCCGCCAGCAGGCCGACCTGAGCCTGCTTTTCCGCGAGGACGCGCTCAAACCGGCCAAGTCAGGCAAGCGCCCGATCGTTCCCGGCGATCCCGATGCCAGCGAAGTTGTGCGCCGGATCACTCATCCCGACGCCCACGACCGGATGCCCAAGGGCCGCGACCCGCTCTCGGCCGACGAGATCGCGGCCATCAAGCGCTGGATCCGGCAGGGCGCGCCGTGGGAGCCACACTGGGCCTACGTGAAGCCGATCGCGGCGCCGCTCCCCGCCGTGTCGAAGCCCGGGTGGCCGCTGACCGACCTCGATCGGTTCGTCATGGCCCGGCTCGACCGCGAGGGGCTGAATCCCTCCGCCGAGGCGAGTTGCCCGGCGCTGGCCCGACGGGTGAGTCTCGATCTGATCGGGCTCCCGCCCACGCCGGCACGGACCGACCGGCTCTGCGCCGACCGGGACCCGAAGGCCTACGAGCGGTACGTCGATGAATTGCTTGCGTCGCCCCGATTCGGGGAGCGCTGGGCCGCCATGTGGCTCGACCTGGCCCGCTACGCCGACAGCCAGGGCTACGAGAAAGATCCCTCGCGGAGTATCTGGAAGTTCCGGGACTGGGTGGTGCAGGCCTTCAACCGTGACATGCCGTTCGATCGCTTCACCGTCGAACAGCTGGCCGGCGACCTCCTTCCCAACCCGACCGACGATCAGCGCACCGCCACCGCATTCCATCGCAACACGATGACCAACGATGAAGGTGGCACCGATGACGAGGAGCATCGGACCGCCGCGGTCATCGACCGGGTCAACACGACGTTCGTGGTCTGGCAGGGCACGTCGATGGGCTGCGCCCAGTGTCACGGGCATCCCTACGACCCGTTCCGCCACCAGGACTACTATCGGGCCTTTGCCTATTTCAACAACACCGCCGACTGGGATCAGACCGACGACCATCCGGTCCTGCCCAGTTTCCCGGCCGACAAGGAGCGGGAGGGCCGGGCGCTCTACGCGGTGATCCGCGGCCTCAAGGCGCGGGCGGAGAGTCTCACCGCCACGCCGGCCATCCAGGCAGCTCGGCGCCAATGGGAAACCCAGCTCATGGTGCCCTCGGTGGCCGGCAAGCTCAAGGACACCTGGCAGAACGAGGTGCTCCGCATTGCCCGGACACCCGAGGCCGAGCGCGACGGCGAGCAGAAGATGATGCTCGACTGGGTCTATTCCGAGGTGACGGACGATCCGGCTCTGGCGGCGGCCCGGAAAGAACGGGACAAGACCTGGGGGCGGATCAACAAGCTGACACCAGCCCTCACGCCGGTGATGGAGGAGTTGCCGCCGGCTCGCGGGCGCCGGACCCATGTCTTCGAGCGCGGCAATTTTCTGGTGCACGGGCCCGAGGTCGAGCCCGGGGTTCCGGCGTCGATCGGGCCCCGGCCGACCGGCCTCGAGCCCAACCGGCTGGGGCTGGCCCGCTGGCTCATTCATCCCGACAATCCGCTCCCCGGCCGGGTGATCGTGAACCGGTTCTGGGAACAGCTGTTCGGCATCGGCCTCGTGGAGACCGGCGAGGACTTCGGCACCCAGGGAGCGCCGCCGTCGAACCAGGCCCTGCTCGATTGGCTCGCGGTTCGGTTCACAACCACCGACCACTGGCGAGTCAAATCGTTGCTCAGGGATGTCGTCCTGTCGGCGACCTACCGCCAGTCGTCCGTCACCACGCCGGCGCTGACCGAGCGCGATCCCCAGAACCGGCTTCTGGCCCGCGGTCCCCGCTATCGCCTGACCGCGGAACAGATTCGGGATCAGGCGCTTTCGGTGGCCGGATTGCTGAGCGACCGGATGCTGGGGCCGAGCGTCATGCCGCCCCAGCCGGACGGTGTCTGGCAGCGCCCCTATAGCGGTGAAGTCTGGAAGACCGCCACCGACCAGGACCGCTTCCGTCGCGCCCTCTATACTTTGTGGAAACGGACCGCGCCGTATCCCGCCATGCTGACGTTCGACAGCCCGAGTCGGGAATTCTGCGTCTCGCGACGGGTTCGCACCAACACGCCGTTGCAGGCGCTGGTCACCCTCAACGATCCGGCTTTTCTCGAGGCGGCCGCCGCGCTGGCTCGGCGGATGGCGGGCGACGGCACACCGGCCGACGTCGATCAGGCCCTCGGCCGCGGTTACCGGCTGGCGCTGCTCCGAACGCCGGACCAGGCGTCACTCGCGGTGCTGCGGACGCTGTATCAGGCGGCGCTGGCGCACTATCGGGACCATCTCGGCGACGGCGATTCGTTAGGCGGCGCGGTCGACTTCCGGCCCGAGCAGGCGGCGCTGACCGTCGTGGCCAACGCCATTCTGAATCTCGATCAGTTCGTGACCAAGGAGTAGCCGATGCCCGAAGAGCACGACTTCGAGGGCCAGTCGCTCGCCCACGTAACGCGCCGCCATTTTCTGGAGGCGGGCGCCACCGGGATCGGCGCCACCGCGCTGGCGATGCTGCTCGGCTGCGACCCGCCCCGGGGGACCGCCGGGCCGGGGATTGCCCGGAATCTGCTCGACCCGCTGAGCCCGCTGGCCCCGCATTTCGCGCCGAAGGCGAAGCGGGTGATCTACCTCCACATGGCGGGCGCGCCGTCGCAGCTCGAACTGTTCGACTACAAACCCGTGCTGGCGCGCCTCGACGGCCAGCTCTGCCCCGAATCGCTGATGAAGGGGAAGCGCTTCGCCTTCATTCGCGGCATCCCGAAGATGCTGGGGCCCCAGGCGCCGTTCAAACAGTACGGCGAGTCGCGGGCCTGGCTCTCGGACCATCTCCCGCATTTCTCGCGGATCGTCGATGATGTCGCCTTCCTCAAGGCGATGCGGACCGATCAGTTCAACCACGCGCCGGCCCAGCTCATGGTGCATACCGGGAGCCCGCGGATCGGGCGGCCGAGCATCGGATCGTGGGTGACGTATGGGCTGGGATCGGAGAACCAGAACCTGCCGGCGTTCGTGGTGCTGCTGTCCGGCGGGGTGGGGCCGGACGCCGGGGCCAGTGTCTACGGCAGCGGCTTTCTGCCCAGCGTCTATCAGGGAGTTCAGTGCCGGTCCTCGGGTGATCCCGTGCTCTTCCTGTCGGATCCCAAGGGCTTGCCGCGAGATCTCCGCCGTAAATCGCTCGACGCCATCAACGCGCTCAACCAGCGCGAGCACGAGACGGTGCAGGATCCCGAGATCCTGACCCGGATCGCTCAGTACGAAATGGCCTTCCGGATGCAGCTCTCGGTCCCCGAGGCGATGGACATCGAGAAGGAGCCGGCCTCCATTCACGAGATGTACGGCACCACGCCGGGCGCCACGTCGTTCGCCAACAACTGTCTCCTGGCGCGGCGGCTGGCCGAGCGCGGCGTGCGATTCGTGCAGCTGTTCCATTGGGGCTGGGATTCCCATGGGGCGTCGGCGAGCGAGGCACTCAACAAGGGCTTCTTCGACCGCTGCAAGGAGACCGACCGGGCGATCGCCGCCCTCGTGACCGATCTCAAGCAGCGCGGGCTCCTCGATGAGACGCTGATCGTCTGGGGCGGGGAGTTCGGGCGGACGCCGATGCAGGAGAACCGGTCCGGCGCCGACAATCCGTTCATCGGACGGGATCACAATGCCGGCGCGTTCACGATGTGGCTTGCCGGCGGCGGGATCAAGGGCGGCGTCACTCACGGCGAGACTGACGACATCGGCTACGAGGGGATCAGCGGCCAGACCGACGTCAACGACCTCCACGCCACCCTGCTCCGACAGCTCGGCTTCGATCACCAGCGGTTGATCTATCGATTCCAGGGCCGCGACTTCCGGCTCACCGATGTCTCAGGCAAACCGATCCGGGAGATCATCGCATGAACCGCGCATACGTTACCACCAGTCCCGCCGGCCTCGATACCGGATCGTTCCCCTGGCGGCTCTGGCAGAAGGCCAAACGGCTGGGCGTCTGGGATCCGGCCACGATCGACCTGAGCCGCGATCGCGAGGACTGGGCCCGGCTCAAACCCGACGAACGAGACGTGCTGCTCCGGCTCACCAGCCTCTTCCAGGCCGGTGAGGAGGCAGTCACGGTCGATCTGCTGCCGCTGATCCAGGTCATCGCGCGGCAGGGCCGGCTCGAGGAGGGGATGTATCTCACGTCGTTCCTGTTCGAGGAGGCCAAGCACGTCGAGCTGTTCCGGCGGTACTTCGATGAAGTGGCTAAGGAGCGGTCTGACCTCACCCGGTATCACACGCCGTGCTACCGGATGATCTTTGCGGAGGCGTTGCCGCAGGCCCTCGATCGGCTCAGGACCGACGATTCCAACGAGGCGCTTGCCATGGCGAGCGTCACCTACAACATGATCGTCGAGGGTGTCCTGGCGGAGACGGGGTACCGGGCCTACCATGCGGCCCTGGCCCGGAACGGCATCATGCCTGGAATGCAGGAAGGAATTCAGCTCACCAAGCGGGACGAATCCCGGCACATCGCCTACGGTGTGTATCTGCTGAGCCGGCTGGTTCACGAGGAGGGCGCCGGGCTCTGGGAGCGGGTCCAGCGCCGGATGGGTGAGTTGATTGAACCCGCGGTGGGGGTGATTCCGGAGATCTTCGCCTGCTACGACCTGATGCCGTTAGGCCTCCGGATGGACGAGTTCACCGACTTCGCCATGCAACAGTTCCAGTCCCGGCTCGGCCGGCTCGAACGCGCCGTCCAGGGTGATCTGGGCGGCGCGACCGAGGGTCTCGACGACTAGGGTCAGGGCAGCCGGACGGTCCAGGCCCGGCGGATCAGCCCACCCCGGATTTCGTACATCCACACCGCACTGTTCCGGGCGCCCGGGGGCGCAGGCCATCGTTCGTGGTCCGCCACGAAGGCGCCGTTCACGATTCGTGGTTCGACGTCAACGACGGGGGCGCCCGGCGCCTTCATCACGCCGGCGAACCGCTCCCGGATCGTGATCTTCCCCTGCCACAGGACTCTGCCCGAGGGAAACTCGGCGACCACGGCGCTGTCGGCCCAAAGCGCCATGAAGGCGTCGAGGTCGCGGCGGTTGAAGGCCTCGATCTGCCGTGTGGCGACCGCGAGCGGCAGGGTGTCGGACGAGGCCTGGGCCGCCGCGGTCGAGGTGAGGGCGGCCAGCAGGCCGGCGAGCAGTGTGGCGGTGCGCATGGACGATTCCCGTCTGGGTTTGAGCCGAAGCTAACTCCCCTCCCGCGGGGCCGTCAGCCAGCCGCGCAGCAGGTCCGTCACGCGCAGGGCCGCTGCGACCGAGCCGGGCAGGGGGCGCAGGAAGACGAGATTGAAGTCCACGAGGTACAGTGTGCCAATGTCTCGGCCCCGCAGGAAGTTCACCGGGTGGAGGTCACGGGGAACGACACCCTGGTCGATCACCCGGCCGACCGTCGCGATCACGCTTTCAATCGTGCCGGCGTCCGCCTCGGCGAGCAACGACGTGACGCCGTCGGCAAGCTCATCGCCCATCGCCGTCGCAGCGGCCGGTTCGAGCCCGTTCCCCAGAATGTATTCGATCTCGATCTCACCTCGGCGGCGATCGATGCGCCCGACGGCGGGGATCCCGGGACAACCGCCGAGGCGCCTGAACGCGGCCGCCTCGAGATAGAAATCCCAGTTGAGCGCCTGGCGAATCTGTTCGGTGATCGCGTCATGGTGCCGCAGAATCAGGGACTTCCTGACCCAGACCGAGCCGTTGGCCAGGATGATTTCCAGCCGATGGCACTTTCGCGGTGCCGGCCTTCATGCCGTGGTCAGGACGGGCCGAGCAGTTTGGCGTAGTGCCTCGCCGATGCGGCGTCCTTCTCGACCCGGGTGTCGTAGCCGCAGTGACAATTCGGGCAGTTGAGCGCGAACGCGTCCCGGACCGCGCATCGGTGGGCCGCCGTGTTCATCATGTCGCGGAGCCGGGTCTGGTGCAGGTTGCCGAACGGAAAGGTCACGTAGCAGAGCTGCACCGTGCCGTCGGCGCCGACCCAGACCATCTGGCTGGCGTCGCAGGGCACCCGCATCGCCGGGCCCTTGATGACCCAGTCGGGAATTGACCGGAGCGCGATCGCCGAGTGGAAGAAGAGGTCGGGCTGCTCCCGTTGGCGCCGGAGCAGGTCGTCGGCGACTCGTTCGACGTTCGGCCGGTCCTCGGGCCGGAATTGCAGTTCCCGCTCGGGGCCTTCACTGAAATAGGGGAGTGAATAGTGCACCAGGTCCACTTGGATCCGGAGCCGGTACCGCTCGGCGAAACGGCACGCCAGGTCGAGATCGTCGAGGTTGCAGGAGGGACGCATCAGCAGCCAGTTGATCCGCATCGTGACGTCCATGCCGTACCGGTCGCGGACCGCCGCGATCCCGGCTTCCATGCGTTCGAACGAACGGTGGCGCTGGACGTACTCGTCATAGCTTGCGCCGACTCCGTAGAATCCGACATTCAGATGCCGGAGGCCGGCCTGATAGAGCCCGTCGATCCGATGCTGGAGGAGGACCGCATTGGTCGTGACATAGGGCTGCATGCCGCGCGCCACCGTGTGAGCCACCATCCGTTCCAGGTCGGGGTGGAGCAGCGGTTCGCCGCCGTAGAGGCGGATCTGCCAGAAGCCGGCATCGGCGGCATCATCGAGCAGCTGTCGCGCCATGGGCCACTCCAACTGGCTTCCGGGCATGAAATCGCGGCCATACCGGCAGCCGATGCAGCGCTGGTTGCAATGGGCCGTGATGGCGACGTGCAGTTGCCGGGGCTGCGGCCGGATCACCATCGGCAGGACCCGGGCCACCGAATGCCGGGTCCGCTCGATCGACCGGTCCGCCTGCTTGACCAGAGACCAGACCCTGGGCAGGCGCTTGAGCGTCGGGGCAAGTAGCGCGCGAAGTGAGGACCGAAGTGTCAAATTTGATCCGGGCGTGGCAGGGATCAGGAATCTATTCCCAGGGTGTGACAGGGCCAGTCAACCCGAGGGACTCGCTCCTTTGGTTGCCGGAGCGCGCAGGGCTGGCCCGGGTCCCAGCGATGAAACAGCCCGCCTTCCGAATCGAGAAGACGGGCTTCCATCGAGCCGAGGGATCGGCCGCTAGTGTTCTTCGCCGCCCCGGCCCGGCGGAGTCAAGAACTGGGCCCACACGCCCGCGTGATCCGACGGCCAGATCGGAAACGCCGGACCCTGGAGTCGCTCCCACGGCCGAATCCCCACCAGTTCGATCGACCCCTGGAGCCCAGGCTTCCCGTTGCCGAGTCCCTTGGCAAAGACGTAGTCGAGGGTCTGCGTGAACGCGGGGCTGGGGTTCGAGAGATCGGGCGCGTTGCAGCAGGTCAGGCCCGCGACGCCAGGCCGGAGGGCCGGCCATGCATCGGTGAACCCGCCGCCCTGCAGCACCTGGTACATCGGCGAGCCTCGGCCGTCATTCAGATCCCCGATGACGATGGCGCGCGGCGCTCCCGCCAGCGCGGTGACGATTTCGTCGAGCTGGGCGGCCCGGAGCAGGGCCAGCCCTGGATTGCTGCCTGATTCGGGATGGGTGCTGACGATGGAGTAGCGCTGGCCGCCGATCATGGCGTCGACGCCGACCCACCCCCGCTGGATCGCCAGCCCGCCGACCGGCGGCATGTTGTTGTTGAACACCTGCCCCATCGTGCCAATCACGTTGACCCGGCTGGTGTTCACGAGGATAACGTCCTCGTCGGCCACGCTGACCGCGCCGCCGTAGGGAGCCACGGTGAAGTTGGCATTCCGGCGTGCCACCGCGTATGGCAGATGCCGGACCTCGAGTTCGTGGAGCAGTACCGGCAGGAAATCGAGATGGAGGTCGATCGCCGGATCGCCGGGAATGGTGATGTCGATCTTGGAGACTTCCTGGAAACCAACCACGTCAGGGCGCCGGCGCCCGATCTCTTCCGCGAACCCGCGGGCCCGGGTGGGGTAGTCGGTGAGGGCGAGGGTCTGGATTGCCGTGCCCAGGGCTGCGAAGGCGGCCGCCGGGTCGCCGCCGGCGATGGCGGCAATCACGGCATCGACATCGGCCCCGATGTACATGTTGCGAGTCATGACCGAGACGGTGGCCGTCCGGCCTTCATCGCGGCGGAGCGAGGGCTCATCGGGGGCCGGGGACGGCCCGGTGGCGTCGGGGGAGGAACAAGCGGCGAGGCCGGCGGCCACGGCGAGAACGGCGAAACGGACCAGCGGGTACTTGAAGGAGGACATGGGTGTCTCCGGTTAGGGTGACCCCAAGCTGTCCGTCCCCCCTCAAGCCGTCGTCAAGTGGCTGCCTCCCAGTGGGCCGCCCACTGCCGCCGCTGCCGGGCCGTGACGAAGTCCCGCCCCACCACCTCCCGCACGATCCGGGCGACGAAGGTGTAGCCGACCGGATCGGCCGTGAACCAGCGCGCCCATTCGAGTTGGTCCAGCGCCGGGCCCAGGCGGTCTTCGGTGAGGTCGACCACCCGGGCGAGGTGATCGGGATTGATCCGCGGCGGCCCGACGGCAGCGCAGGCGGCTGCCAGTTGCGCGTCGGGTGTGAGTCGCCGGAACCCGACTCGGATCGCCGCGACCACCGTATCCGGCAGCTCGCCCGGCAGCGTCTGGCTCAGGGTGTCCGTCGGCCGGAGCCAGGGCCTGGTTTCGCCGAAGTCGATGCCGGCAGCGATGGCGTCGAGCAGGTCGATTACAAAGAGCGGATACCCCCCGGTCTCGAGCCCCAGCCGCCGGCCGACTCGGTCGAGCGCCTCCGTGTCATAGGCCGGGAAGGCCCACGCAACCAGCGCCGTGATGTCGGTCGCCGCGAGTGGTTCGAGCCGAATGGCCCGTCCCGGTAGGTCGCGGCCCAGTCCGGCCCGGAGTCGATCCAGCTCTTCGCGGGGTGGATAGCCGGCGGCCGCGAACATCAGGCCGAGGGGGCGGCTGGCGAGATTGCGAGCCGTCAGCTCGAGGGCGCCGGCTGATTCCGGGTCGATCCACTGGGCATTGTCCACCATCACCACCAGTGGTCCCTCCTGCGTGATGGCGTCGAAGATTTCCGAGATCGCCTCCGACAGGGTGTCAGGCGTCGCGCCGCTGGCTGCGGGGAAACGGTCGGCCCAGTCGGGCAGGCTGCCGGCCAACGCGGCCAGAGCCGGGAGGCGGGCCCCTGCCACCCCCGGCGCATCGGCCAGTCCGCCGCGGGCCAGCGCCATCACCGCCGCATACGGCCGCTCTCGATCGGACTCGACCAGCCGGGCTACCGCCACCGTGCCGCCGTCGATGACGGCCTGGGCCCGGATCTCCTCGAGCAGTCGGGTCTTGCCCAGACCCGAATCGCCGAGCAGCAGGGCCAGTGCGGCGCGGCGCTCACGGATCGTGAACCAGACCTCGTTCAATGCCCGCATCGCGTCCACTCTGCCCACCAGCGGCGCCCGGCGCCGGCTTGGTGTGCTCGGCACTGCCGGCACGGTTCGCGACCGACCCGCCCCTCGGGCGATCCGTTCGGCGAGCGCCGAGAGGCCCGGTGTTGGCACCGTGCCCGACGTCTCCCGGACTCGATCGGCGAATCGGCGGAACGCGCCGGCGGATGCTCCGGGATCTCCCGAGCGGGCCAGTGCCTCCATCAGGGTCCGGGCTGCCGGCTCCGAGTCGGGATCGAGTCGCGCGGCCCGCTCAGCCACCTGGACGGCCGCGGTGTGATCGCCCGTTTCCATCAGTCCTGCGGCGCGGCCCACCAGGGCGCCGACCGAACGAGTCCGCCAGAGCCGCCGTTCCGCCGCCAGCCAGTCTTCGAACCCCGATTCACCCGGGATGGCAAACCCTTCCAGGAACTCCCCGGCCACCAGGCCTTCCGCCAGTTGCACCTGCCCGTCCGCCAGCGCCCGTTCGAGCCGGTCGACGTCGAGTTCGACGCCGCCGTGCAGGGTCACCTGGTCGACCGTCGTGGTGATGTGCTCCTCGCCGGCCGAGCGCCGGAGAATCCGGAGCGCTTCATTCAGGGAATGGCGCGCGGCCGATCCGGGTTTGTCCTGCCAGAGCAGCGCGAGGAGATGGTCTCGCGTCCGAGTTCCCCGCGGAGATCGGGCGAGATAGATCAGCAGCGCCAGGTGCTTCCGCCAGAGGAGTTCCGGCGGCGGCGGTGCGCCGTCGACCGTGACCTCGGCCGGTCCCAGCGTTCTGATCTCGATCATGCGGGGCTCCGGCACCACGTGGCAACGAGCACGGCGGCCGAGTCGGCTCGGATCCTGGCCCAGGGAGCGCCGGCCCGCCAGAGCCTGACCAATTCGCCTAACGTTCGGCAGCGCTCGGCCCGGGATGGCTCATTCCCGAGGAGCCGGATTCGGCGCCAGTCCACCAGCGGGGCGGTGGCCCAGTCCACCTCCCCTGCTTCCGGCGGGCCGGTCGGAAAATCGTTCAGATCGAGGTGCTGGTGGCCCGCCAGCTCCTGCGCGGCGGCGCCGGCC
>JANMXA010000019.1:0-23771 GCA_031394255.1 Gemmatimonadota bacterium | reverse complement strand
ACGGCCCGCGACTCGCTGACCGGGGCCGACCTGACCGGATTCCAGAAGCGCTTCACCGAACTCCGGCGGGCCCAGTATCCGTCGTGGGCGGCTGCGCCGGAACGGATCACCCACTTCTATCACCTGGGCGTCAACACCCGGGTCGCACCGACCGAGCATGGCAAGTGGCTGCGGGTTGGTGATGCGGTCAGCCTGGCGGACCAGAGTCGGTGAGCTTCAACATCGGCTAACACCGGTCCACCCGGTCAATGGTTTTTCCAGCGAGGACCGGCCATGTTTCGCCGGTCCTCATCCAGAGCCACACCATGCTTCGCTCGCCGGCCCGCGCCGTCCTGCTCCTTACCCTGGCCGTTGCCGTTCCGGCCGCCGCCCAGGCCCCCAAGTTCGATCTCGAGAAGACCAGGACCGTCCTCACCGGTCTGATCGAGAAGGCGATCCGCGAACGCGGCGTCCCCTCGATCTCGATCGCCCTGGTCCGCGGCGACTCGATCGTCTGGAAAGCCGCCTTCGGCTACGCCAACGTGCGGATGAAAGTCCCGGCCACGCCGGAGACGATCTACAGCACCGGCTCGACCTTCAAATCCGCCACCGCCACCGGACTGCTCCAGATGATGGAGCAGAAGAAGCTCGACCTCGACGTGCCGGTGAACCAGTATCTCGGCGACAAGATCCAGGTCCAGGACCGGCTCCAGAGCGAGAAAGCGGTCACCACCCGCCACATCCTCTCCCACTGGTCGGGACTCACGTCCGGTGCGGTGACCAAGCCGCTCTGGGGCCGCGAGCTGCCCAAGACGCTGGAACAGATGGTGTCGGGGCTCTACTCGGTCCGGGCGCCGGAAGCCAAGTGGGAATACAACAACTTCGCCTTCGGCCTGGCCGGACTCATGCTCGAGAAGATCTCCGGCACCGAGTACGAGAAGTACATGCTGGAGAACGTGCTCAAGCCGCTCGGTATCAACACGCCGCATCCGGTCTACCCGTCGGCCGACATGGTGGAGCTGATGGCGCTGCCGTACGCCCCGGGCGGGGCGGACGGAAAGCCGACGCCGGTGGAGCAGGTCCACTTCGACGTCTACCCGGCCGGCGACATCTACCTCACCGCCGAGGACATGGCGCGTTTCCTGGGGATGCATCTGAACGGCGGCATCTTCCGGGGCAAGCGGATCATCTCGGAAGCCTCGGCCAAGCTGGCCCATGAGCCGCCCTTCGGCGGGACGTATGCCTTCGGCTGGATGGTCAGCAAGGACTCGGCGAGCGGCCACACCATCATCCAGCACAGCGGCGGCATTCCGGGCCAGAGTTCGAACATGATGGGCGATCTCGACGCCAAGGTGGGCGTGTACTACATGTCGAACTCGGGCGCCCCGGGGAACATCGCGACCGCGGCCATCAAGCTGCTCCGCGGCGAGGACTACGTGGCGCCGGCGGAGCGGAAGGCGATTTCGGTCGACCCGAAGATCCTCGACCGTTACGTCGGGACCTACGTGATCGCGGCGGGAGCCAACCTGTTCATCACCCGCGAGGGCGACCACCTCGTGGCCCGGACCGCCGCGGGTGGCCCCGCCATGACGCTGCTGGCCGAGTCGACGACCAGCTTCTTCATCAAGGGGCAGGACGAGGCCACCGTGGTCTTCGTGGCCGGCCCCACCGGGGCGATCGAAAAGCTCCGGTTCGGCTCGACCGAAGCGATCAAGAGCAAGTAGCCGACGCGACGATGGGCCGAGCGCACCGCCCGGCCCATCGTGACGTCGTCGTTCCGGCTTGGGCCGCCGTCAGCTAGGGACGTGACTGGCGAATGACCCACTTGTAAGTCGCCACGACCGCACCAGTGAAGAGCGCCAGCCCGATCCACCGCGCCGCCCCCTCGAAATCCGCCCCCACCAGCGCAAGCGGCGTCGCCTTGTTGGTGGCCACGATCAACCCCGCGTTCAATACGCCGAGCAGGCTCTCGCCCACGATCAGGCCGGACGCCAGCAGCACGCCGAACCGCTTGGCCATCTCGGCGTTGTCGGTCTTGTCCATGGCGCGGTCGTAGAGCCAGCCGATCAGGGCGCCGACCACCACGGGCTGGGTTGCATCCATCGGGAGGTAGATCCCGATCCCGATCGCCAGCGGCGAGAGCTTGATCAGCTTGGCCCGGCCCATCACCGATTCGAGAATGATGGCCGCGACAGCGATCAGCGCCCCGATACCAATCAGGTTCCAGTCGAGCTGGGCGTTGAGCACGCCGCGCGCCAGAGTCGAGATCAGCGCGGCCTGCGGAGCCGGGAGCGGCGCGGCGGCGATCGCTGCACGGTTCGGGTCACCCGGGAAACCGTAGGCGTGGTTCAGCAGGTCGAGAATCGGCGGCACCACCGCCGAGCCCGCCAGCACGCCGACGATCAACGCCACCTGCTGCTTCCAGGGCGCGGCGCCGACCAGCTGGCCGGTTTTCAAGTCCTGGAGATTGTCGTTCGAGATCGTGGCGATCGAGAAGATGATCGACACGCAGAAGAGCGCGAACGCCACCATTGCGTTGGTGGCCTCCTGGCCGCCGAGTCGCGGCTGCACGAATACCGCCAGGAGCAACGCCGCCGCCACCGTCGCCAGGATGCCGATGCCTGACACCGGACTGTTCGACGCCCCGATCAGGCCGGCCATGTACCCGGCCACCGTGGCCACGAAGATGCCGATCAGCACCGTGAAGAACACCCCGCCCAGCACCAGCGGCCACTTGAGCCCGGACAACACGCCGGTCCCGATGAAGTCGTACAGCAGCCACCCGATCAACAGCAGGCACCCGATCGACAGCGCGCCGATCAGGCCGAGCGAAAGATCGCGGTCGTCCTCGGCGCCGGTCTTGGCGCCGGCCCCGGCTTTGGCCGTGGCCACGATCCCGTCATAGACGGGCTTGAGCAACTTGAGCAGGCTCCAGATGGCCGCGAGACCGATGGTACCGGCGCCGATGAAGCGGACCTTGGTGCGCCAGACGGTCATGGCCACGTCGGCCAGGTCGCCGGGAACGCCGGCCGACATGATCGGCACGGCCACGGCCCACGCGATCAGCAGTCCCGTGAACATCGCGAGGCCGACGGCGATCCCCACCAGGTGCCCCGCCCCAAACAGCGCCAGTGAAAAGCTCAGGGTGATCTGGCTGGCTCCGCCGCCGACCCGGAAGAACTGAGTAAGGCTCGCGGCCGCCACGCCGGTAAAGCTGATGATCTGGGAACCCGCCGCCGTGAGGGCACCGACCAGCACGATCAGCGGCCCCCGCTTCCGCTCCATCGCGTCAGGTGATGCTTCGTCGCCGGTGGCGCCGACCTTGAGGACCTCGGCCGCGGCCCGGCCCTCGGGAAACGGGAGATCAGAGTTCACCACCAGGGCCCGCCGGAGCGGGATCGAGAGCAGCACGCCCAGAATGCCGCCCAGGGCGCAAATCATGAAGCCGGTGATGAACGGAAAGCCGCGCCACCAGCCGATCATGACCAGGCCCGGCAGCACGAAGATGATGGCCGAGAGCGTCCCGCCGGCGGAGGCCACGGTCTGGACGATGTTGTTTTCCTTGATCGACCCGGTCCGGAAGGCGCGGAGCACACCCATGGAGATCACGGCCGCGGGAATCGACGACGCGATGGTGAGGCCGACCCGCAAGCCGAGATAGATGTTGGCGGCCGTGAAGATCGCGGCGATGACGGCGCCGAGGGCCAGGCCGCGGAGGGTAAGTTCCGACTCCTTCGAAGAACTCACTGATGCACCACCTGGATCGTGGTGTATTCCTCAAGGCCCTGGGTCCCGAACTCGACCCCGATCCCCGACGATTTGACCCCGCCGAACGGAGCGTTAGGCTGAATGGCGCCGTGCTTGTTGATCCAGGCGGTACCGCACTCGAGGCGCTGGGCCAGGGATTTGGCCTGCGACGGGTCGGCGGACCAGACCGAGCCGCCGAGTCCGTTGTCGGAGGCGTTGGCCCGCTTCAAGGCGTCCTCGACATCCGAATACCGGATGATCGGGAGCGCCGGGCCGAACTGTTCCTGGTCGACGATGCTCATCCCGTCCTTCGCGTCGGCGATCAGGGTGATCGGATAGAAGTAGCCGGGTCCGCCCGGCGCGGTGCCACCGGTGAGGATCCGGGCCCCGGCCTTCTTCGCCTCCTCGACCAGCCGGACCACTTTGTCGTACTGCATCTTGTTCTGGATCGGGCCGAGGACGTTCTTCTCGTCGAGCCCGTCACCCATGGGGACATTCTTGGCGACCTCGACCAGAGCATTGCAGACGGCGTCGTAGATGCTGTCGTGGACGTAGAGCCGTTTCAGGGCCGCGCAGGTCTGGCCGTTGTTGATGAAGGCGCCCCAGAAGAGTCCTTCGGCGATGGCCTTGGGGTCGGCGTCGGGGAGCACGATGCCGGCGTCGTTCCCGCCCAGTTCGAGGGTGACACGCTTGAGGGTATCGGCCGCGCTTCCCATAACCTTCCGGCCGGTGGCGATCGACCCGGTGAACACGATCTTCTGGATTCCCGGGTGGGTCGACATCAGGGCGCCGATCGAGTCAGGGCCGGTGATCACGTTGACCACGCCCGGCGGAAGCACCGTGTTCATGATCTCGACCATCCGGATGGTCGAGAGCGGCGTGTACGGCGACGGCTTGATCACCACCGTGTTGCCGGTCCGGACCGCGGGGATGATGTGCCAGACCGCGATCATCAGCGGCCAGTTCCACGGGGTGATCGACCCGACCACGCCGATCGGCTTCCGATGGAGTTCGATTTTCGCCTTGGCATTGTCCTGCAGCGTCTCGACCGGGAGTTCCAGCTCGGCGGTGTAGTGGGTCCAGGCCTGGGCGCCACCCAGCTCGAACCGGGAGCCCATGCCGTTCAGCGGCTTGCCCTGTTCCAGGGTCAGGAGCCGAGCCAGTTCGTCGGCGTGTTTCTCGAGGGCGGCCCCGATGGCATGGCAGGCGGCCTTCCGATCGGCGTCTGAGGTCCGGCTCCACGTCTTGAAGGCTTCCTGGGCCGCGGCCACGGCGCGGTCGAGGTCGGCCGGCGTGGCGGACGGGGCCTGGCCGACCAGTTCGCCGGTCGAGGGGTTCTTGATGTCGAAGTGATCCGCGGTGGGGACGGACTTGCCGCCGATCAGGAGCTGGAAGGTCGTCATGAATCGATGCCTTTCGGGACGGACTGGGATGGAAATGCCCGTCTAGGGTAGCGCCCCAACGGGAGTCCGGCAACGACCCCGGCGGCCGGCCGGGGTCCAGGGTTGTGGGACCCCGGCCCGGACGGTAGCATCCGGAGCCTCCACTCCCGCGAGCCGATGCCCAGAACCCCCAAGCGGGCCAAGCCGTTTCCGGCCCCCGTCGACGCCCTCGTCAGCCCGCGGTTCGCGGGGATCTCGACCTTCCTGCGACTGCCTCATATCACCGATCCGGCCGAACTCGACGTGGCAATCGTCGGGATACCGTTCGACGGCGGCACCTCGTACCGGCCCGGGGCCCGCCATGGCCCCCGCCAGGTCCGGGACCAGTCGGCGCTGATCCGGCCCTACAACCCGGCGCTCGGCATCAATCCCTTTACCCGGAAACGGATCGCCGACTACGGCGATCTTCCGGTGAACCCGCTCTCGATCGACGACTCGTTCGGGAGGATCGAGGCCGGGATCAGCACCCTGCTCGACGCGAAGGTGATTCCGCTGTCAGTCGGCGGCGATCACTCGATCTTGCTCCCGATCCTCCGGGCGATCCACGCCACCCATGGCCCCGTCGGCCTGATCCAGCTCGACGCCCACTCCGACACCTGGGACCAGTACTGGGGCATGAAATACAGCCACGGCACGCCGGTGCGCCGCGCCATCGAAGAGGGGCTCCTCGCCGAAGGCCGAGTGCTGCAGGTCGGGCTCCGGGGGCAGCTCTACGCGGAGGATGATCTGGACTACGCCCGGGCGAACGGGATCATGATGGTGGGCGCGGAAGAGTTCCACGCCAAGGGCGTCGCGGGGCTCAAGAACCAGCTGGCCAGGTTCCGGGGCCGCCCGACCTATCTCTCGCTCGACATCGATGTCGTCGACCCGGCGTTTGCGCCCGGTACCGGCACGCCGCAAGTGGGCGGCCTCTCCAGCGCCCAGATTCTCGCGCTGGTCCGCGGCCTGGCCGGTCTCCGTCTGGTGGGAGCCGACTTGGTCGAGGTGTCACCCCCGTTCGACAGCGCCGGCATCACCTCGCTTCTGGCCGCGAATCTCCTTCACGAAATCCTCTGCATCCTATGACCACCCTCGCCAGGAAACTCGGCGCTTCCCACTACTTCTCGCTGGCGTGGGGCACCATGGTCGGGGTGGGCTGGCTCGTGGTGATGGACGACTGGCTCAAGCGGGGCGGCCCCGCGGGCGGACTGATCGCCTTCGCGATCGGCGGGGCGGCGTTGCTGCCGGTGGCGTACGTCTATGGCCAGTTGATCAAGCTGATGCCCGACGCAGCCGGCGAAGTGGCCTACGTCGAGCGGGCCTTCTCCCCGGGGCTGAGCTACCCGACAGGCTGGATCATGCTGCTCACCTATCTGATCGTCTGCCCCTGGGAGGCGATCGCGATCGGCCGGATTTCCGGATACCTGATTCCGGCGCTCAATTCGATCGAGCTCTATCGGGTCGGCGGGAGCCCGGTGTACCTGCCCCATCTGGTCATCGGCCTCGCCTTCACCGCCGTTTTCACCGCGATGAACTATCGCGGCATCAAGCTGAGCGCCACGTTCCAGAACTGGGCCACCGCCCTGGTCCTCGCCCTGATCGCCGGCGTCATCCTGCTTGGCCTTCCCCACGGTTCGGTCGCCAACTTCACCCCGGCCTTCAACGGCTCTCCCTGGGTGTCGGTGCTGCTGATGCTGCAGGTGGTCCCCTATTTCATGACGGGCTTTGAGTCGATCAGCAAATCCTCCGAAGAGGCGACGACCGAATTCGACGCCGCGGGGTTCGGGCGGGCGATGGCGCTCGCCATCGGGGTGGGCACGGTGTTTTATCTCCTGGTGATCGCCTCGGTGAGCTACCTGGCGCCGTGGCAGAGCCTGCTCGGCGAGCGCTTCGCCACGGCCGCGGCATTCGAGCACGCCGTGGGGCAGCGGTGGATCGTGAACGTGATCATGGGGGCGGCGCTGGTCTCACTCCTCAAGATCATGAACGGCACCTTCGTGGCGTCGAGCCGGTTGCTCTTTGCGCTGGGCCGGCGTGGGCTGGTCGACGAACGAGTCGGGCGGGTTCACCCGGTCAACCGGACCCCGTCCACCGCCATTCTCTGGACCGGGGCGGCCACGGCGGCCGGGGTGTTTCTGGGCGGGGCGATCCTGGTGCCGGTCACCGAGGTCGCGGCCGTGACCGTGGCGCTCGGCTGGCTGTCTGCGTGCGCCTCCTACCTCAAGCTTGGGCCAACCGCGCGCGGGCGGGCGATCGCGATCGCGGGCGTCGGCGTGACGGGGATCATGGTGCTGATGAAGGTGCTGCCGTTCGTCCCGGGACATTTCTCCCGGGACGAGTGGCTGGCGCTGGCGATCTGGTGCCTGATCGGATGGGGCGTGAAGAGCCGGGTCAGATCCGGATGAAGAGCTGCCCGCCGAACGTAAACGGAACGAAGCGGACCGATCCGTCGGCGATGAACTGGTTGAGATAACGCGCCTCGGCGAAGAGCGCCGCGTTGCCGTCGCCCAGGAGGCGCTGGATCCCGACGCCCACCGAAGCCGCCAGGCGGAACCCCGAGCGGTATCCGCTCGACGAGCCGAACGACTTGCCGAACCCCGGCCCGCCGAAGATATAGGGCTCCCACCGATCCACCCCGGCCGGGTGAATGACCAGTTCGGCCGACATGCCGCCGAACTCGTCCACGGTCGTGGCCGTGGGCGACGCCGGGGTTTGCGGATTGGTCTTGGGCTCATCCGGCAGGCGCCCGACCGACAACCGGCCCCCCCCGACCCCGCCCGGTACGAACGGCACCGAGAACCCGCGGCCCGCGTGCAGCGTCTGCAGCCTGAACGCCACAGCCTTGTCGGGATTGCGGAGCCCGATCATGATGGCCACGGCCGGTGTCAGGTGGGCGCCCACGATGGTAGCGGACGGCCCGAGGCCCAGGCCAAGTGTCAGTTGCCGCTGGGCATAGAGCGGAACCGCGAGGAGCACCAGCACCACGGCGCCCAAGCCGCCGCGCCACCGTGTCGAAGCCGTCATTCGGACCATTCTCCTGACTGAGCTGACCGGGTACCGGCCACGCATCGAGAGGGCAAGTATGGTGCCCACCCGGACTGAGAGCTAGGTTGGCCAAGTTCATATTCATCCTTCACGCCATCCGGGCCTCACCTTGGCAACCGTGACCGCGCCGACCGATCCAGACGCCCTCCCAGTTCCCATGGGTCCGGTCGCTCGCACCATGGCGGTCTATGCGATCGCGTACCTGATCGCCCAGTCGATCGTCAGCCCGTCCCTTGCGGCCAGCCGGGTCGTCGGCCTGGTCGGGTTCATCCCGCTCAGCGCGGTGACTGCCTGGATCTTCTTTCGGGCCCGCCGGGCCTCGGACCACCGGGCTTCGGACCACCGGGACACCCGCCGTGCCTTCGGCGGCTATGCCATCTCGTTCGCCCTGACGGCCCTGGGAACATTGGTCACCGCCGGCAGTGAACTGCGCCTCGGCACCGAGACGGCCTATCCGTGGAACAACGCGCTCTATCTGGCAAGTTATCCCGCCGCGGCCTTTGCGGTGCTGTCGTTCCGCGCCCATCGGCCCGGACCGATCGTGCGCTGGCGGCTCCTGATCGACACGGCCATCGCGGTTGCCGCCGCGGTCGTGATGACCTGGCTCTACATCATCGTCCCGCAGATCGGAACCCATACCGGGATGCTCGACCAGGTGGTGCTCTACGCCTATCCGGTCGGCGACCTGGTGCTGTTCGCGGCACTGGTGCCGATGCTCCTGGCTCCGCGGCATCCTCAAGCCGGAGGCATCCTTCGCCTGCTGGCGACCGCGCAGATGACCTACCTTGCGGCCGACCTGATTGATCAGCTTTCACCACCGCGAATCCCCGGCGTCCCGGTCGACTGGCCCGACGTCATCTACCTCACCGGCTACGTCGGCATGATCTGGGCGGCCGAGGCATTCAGCCGGGCACCGGTCCCGAACCTGACCGGGGACGGGCCCGTGGGAGCCGCCCGCCCGTCCCGCAACTGGCTACCGGTTGCGCTGGGTGGATTCGTCTATCTCCTGCTCCTCACCGTGGCGCTGCGACCCTGGACGCAACCGCTCGGGCCGCTCGTGCTGACGGCAGTGTTCGTTACCCTGCTGATCATGATTCGCGAGCGTCTGACCGAACGCCAGACGGTACAGCTCGCCCGGGAGCTGGATGCCGAGCGCAATGCGGCGCGGTTTCGCGACGCCATCGCGCATCTCAAGGTCGGCATCGCGATCATTGGGCCTGACGGCCGGGTCTCGGTCGCCAATCCGGCGGCGGTCAGGCTGCTTCAGCTCGACGGCCCAATCGAGGGGTCGGCGCTGACCCGGCCGGGTTGGGAGTTGACGACGGAGGACGGGCAACCGATCGGGCCGGAGGGCCATCCGGCCGCGCTGGCACTCGCGACCGGGCGTGCGGTGCGTGACCTCGTGATCGGGGTCCAGGCCCCCGGCGGCGCGCCGCGTCGGTGGCTCCTGGTCGACGCCGATCCCCGGTTCGACACCGGCTCAGGCCAGGTGGCCGAGGTGATCGTCAGCCTCCACGACATCACGGAACGCCGGCTCCTCGAGCAACAGCTTCGGCACACGCAGCGGATGGAAGCGGTCGGCAAACTCGCGGGCGGCATCGCCCATGACTTCAACAATCTGCTCACGGCCATTATCGGGCACAGTGACATCCTCAAGATCAGCCTTGGCCCCGACGACCAACGGATCGAGGAGGTGGGCGGCATCCTGCAGGCGGCCGACCGGGCGGCGCGGCTGACCGGCCAGCTCCTCGCCTTAAGCCGCCGGCAGCACCTGAACCCCGACGTACTGGACCTGAACGAGGTGGTGCGCGAGACCGGACGTCTCCTGGTCCGTCTCCTGGGGGAAGACATCGCCATCGTGATGGACCTGGACGACAACCCGATCATCGTCCGAGTGGATCGCGGCCAGCTGGAGCAGGTCATCGTGAACCTGGCCCTCAACGCGCGCGATGCGATGCCCCGGGGCGGCCATCTCACCGTCGCGACCCGGCGGCTCGAAGACCAGGATCCGGAGCGGCCGCCGGAATTCGTTGGCGGCGAAGCGGGCGTGGCGGTGCTCCGGGTCTCCGACGTTGGCGAGGGAATGGACAACCAGACCCGGAGCCGGGCGTTCGAGCCCTTCTTCACCACCAAGGAGGTCGGCAAGGGCACCGGCCTCGGGCTGGCCACTGTTTACGGCATCGTTCAGCAGAGTGGCGGTGAGGTCGTGATCGACAGCGAGCCCGGACTCGGAACCAGCGTGACGGTCTTCCTGCCGGCGACCATCGGGCCACCGTCGGCCCCGCCCCCTCAGCCGACCGCCGCCCCGACCCGGCCGACGCGAGCGACCCCGGAACAGGTCATCCTGGCGGTCGAGGACGACGCGGCGTTGCGAGAGGTGATCCGGCGAGCCCTGATGCAGCGCGGCTACCGGGTCCTCGTGGCCGGCAGTCCTTCGACCGCGCGAGCGATCATCGAGTCGAGCGCAACCATCGACCTGCTCCTCACCGACGTGGTCATGCCGGGCGGTAACGGCCCCGAACTCGCCGCCTGGGCCCGCACCCTCCGGCCGGACCTCCCGGTGCTCCTGATGACGGGACACGCCGACGATCTGGTTCACCGCTACAACCTCGGCCCCGCGCCGACCGACATGATCCAGAAGCCGTTCGACCCCGCGGACCTCGCGGCCAGGATCGCGGCCAGCCTCGGGCACCAAGGATGATCGGCTCCCTCTCGGAGCGGCCCATTGTTAGAATCGACCCATGAACCAATTGAAGATCCGCCGCCCCGACGACTGGCACGTCCATTTCCGCGACGGGGCCATGCTGGCCCACGTGCTCGACCACACGGCGCGCCAGTTTGCCCGGGCCATCGTGATGCCGAACCTGGCACCGCCGGTGACTACCACCGCACTGGCCGAGTCGTACCGCGGCCGGATTCTGGCGCGGCTGGCACCCGGACGGACCTTCACGCCGCTCATGACGGCATATCTGACCGACGGCACCGACCCGGCCGACATCGCAGCCGGCTTCGACCGCGGCGTTCTCACGGCCTGCAAGCTCTACCCCGCTCACGCCACCACCAATTCGGCCCACGGGGTCACCGACGTCACCGCGATTCACCGGGTGCTCGAGCGGATGGAAACGATCGGGATGCCGCTCCTGGTGCACGGCGAAGTGACGGAACCGGCCATCGACATCTTCGATCGCGAGGCGGTATTCCTCGAGCGGGTGATGTCGGGCATCGTCCGGGACTTCCCCGGCCTCAAGGTGGTCTGCGAACACATTACCACCGAAGAGGCCGTCGCGTTCGTCCTCGGCCACGGCAACCGAGTGGCCGCCACCATCACCCCCCACCACCTCCAGTTCAGCCGCAACGCAATCTTCCAGGGCGGGATCCGCCCTCACATGTACTGCCTGCCGATCCTCAAGCGGGAAAAACACCGGCTGGCGCTCCGGAAGGCCGCGACGTCCGGGAATCCCAAATTCTTCCTGGGCACCGACACGGCGCCGCACGCGGTGGAAACCAAGGAGCATGCCTGCGGGTGCGCCGGGGTGTTCAACGCCCCGGTGGCGCTCGAGTCCTACGTCACCGTGTTCGACGAGGAGAACGCGCTCGACCGGTTCGAGGCGTTCGCGTCCGAGCACGGGGCGCGATTCCACGGGCTGCCGATGAACGAGGGAACCGTGACGCTGATGCGCGAACCGACGGTGGTCCCGGAACGGATCGCGGCGGACGGTATCGCGGTGGTCCCGTACCACGCGGGGTCGACCCTACCGTGGCGGATCGTCGCGGCGGCGGCCGGCTGACGCCGGCCGCTACGGGAGGCGCGGGGCCGCCGCCTAACGGCCCGCGTCCGGCGGTTCGAGACGCCACCACCACTGGCTCGGCAGGGCCCGTTTCCGGGGCCAGACTTCGTCGAGTGTCGCCGCATCGTAGAGCCGACCGTTCTTCATCACCCAGCGGATCGACGTCGAGTTCTCGAGCTTCTCGAGCGGGTCCCGGTCGAGGATCTGGAGATCCGCCATCTTCCCGACCTCGAGCGACCCGACATCCTTCGCGAGGCCGATCGCGTCGGCGCCATGCAGCGTCGCGGCTCGAAGCGCGTCGATCGGGCGCATCCCGCCGGAACCGAGCATCCACAGTTCCCAGTGGACCCCGATTCCCTGCACCTCCCCGTGCGAACCCAGGCCCACGCGGCCGCCCGCCTCAACCAGCTTGGTGAGCTGCCGGGCGTGGAGCGGGAAGACGTACTGGTCGTCCCGACTGAACGAGACCGACTTCCACTTGTCGAGCTCTTCGTGCGGCGTGAACCGCCGGAGGCGCGGCATGGTGTCGAGGTTGGTGTGGGTGAGGTAGTAGTCCCGGCCGATCGGCCCGCCATAGCTCACGATCAGCGTAGGCGTGTAAGTGATCCCGCTGGTCTTCTCGAGTTCCACCACATCCTTGAAGAACGGACTGATCGGGAGCGAATGCTCGAGCCCCGGATAGCCGTCCTGCATCAGGGTCAGGTTCATGGTGAAGTTCGAACCGCCCTCGGTGGTGGTGGTGAGGCCCTGCTCTCGCGCGGCGGTGATGACCCACTGACGGACTTTCCGGTCACCGGCCAGGTACTGTTTGATGGTCTTGGTGTCGTAGTGATCCGAGTAGCGGCGGACCACGTCGCGGGCCTCGTCGAGACTCTTGATGTTGTCCATCGGGAAAATTCCGGGCCCCGTCGAATACAGCCGAGGACCGATCAGCTCGCCGGTCTCCATCAGATCCTGATAGGTGAGCACGTCCTCGGATGAGGTCTGCGGGTCCCGCTGGGTGGTGACCCCGTAGGCCAGCTGGGCCAGGAACTGGGTCACCTGGCGCCGATGGACGCCCCATGACACCCAGGTGTGGGCGTGGATGTCGACGTACCCGGGGAGAATGGTCTTCCCGGTCACATCGATCACCCGCGCGTCGGCCGGCGCCTTGAGCGAGCCCTTCGGGCCCACGGCGGTGATCCGGTTGTTGGTGACCACGATGTCGCCCGAGGGAATGACTTCGTCGCCCTTCATGGTGATGATCCTGGCACCGCTCAGCACCACCGAGCCCGCCGGCTTGTCCTTCCGCGCCACGATCTCGACATCCACCCTCGGCGCTTCGTAGGCCGGTCCCTTCTTCGCCGAGGTGTCCGCGGGTGTGCTGTTGGCCTGGCCCCGGGCGCGGCCCGCCGAATCGTTCACCGCGAGGTCGAGCGCCGCAAGGTCGGCCTGGAAGTAGCTCCGGCCGATCGAGTAATGCGCCACCTTCCCGTCGGCGCGCCAGCCGATGAAGTCCCCGCCGATCCGGGTGAGCCGACGGGCCGGCATCGCGGATCCGGGCGTCACCGCCACCGTGGCGCCCTCGCCCGCCATCGGAGGCACGGTGATCAGATAGACGTTCCGCGCCACGTGCACCAGCGCCCGCGTCCCATCCGGCGAGAGCACGACCTCGTCCGGCACCGCCGGCTCGGGCAGGCCACGGAATCCCGGCGTGATTGGGCCGGTCACCTTCACCACGGACTTGGCATCGGTGCCGTCGTACCGAAGCGACTTGAGCCCGGCCGCCCCTTCCCACACATAGATCCGAGCAGGATCGGGCCCCATGTGCGGCACGTTGCGGCCCTCTTCCGTGGCGCCACCGCCCATCCACGCAATCCGGGTTGCCTCCCCGCCCGCGGACGGCAGCCACACGTACTCGAGCTCTCCCGCGCCGCTCAGCGTGCCGAAGTCCTCGAAGGTGCGCAGACGATGGAGCCGCGAGCCGCGGACCGCCACGATCCGGGCGCCGTCCGCCGACCAAGCGAGTTTATCGTAGTAAGCCGAGAGCCGGGTCAGTCGCTCGGGCACGCCGCCATCGGCCTTGATCCGGTAGATGTCGCCGCCGGTGGAATCATTCCACACCGCGTACGCGATCCACTGCCCGTCCGGCGACCAGACCGGGGCATGCTCCACCACCGACGCCTGGGTGAGCCGGCGCGCGTTCCGGATCGTAGCCGGCCCGCCGCCCGCCGGCGCCGCGGGCAGATCCGCCATCCAGAGCCGGTCGAGCGCCGCGAAGACAATCCGCCGCCCGTCCGGCGACGGCCGGGCCCCGCGAATCTGGGTGACGGTGAGCGTAGTGTCGTTGATCGGATAGTCGAACTTGGCCAGCGGTGCCAGCGGCTGATCCACCTCAGCGGTGAACGGGATTTCGGTCCGTTCGCCGCTAAGAACCGCGATCTTCCAGATCTTGCCGTTGAAGCTGGTCAACAGCGCTCGTGAGTCCGGCGTGAACGCCGAGGCCGGGTAGATGTCGCGGTCGCGGGTGCCACCGCCCTGGGCGTCATCGCGCTGCACGTCCATCGCGAGCCAGCGTTCCTCGCCGGTGGTGAGGTCGAGGAGCCGGATCGCCTCGCGGGCGTCGTACCGGGTGGCGTACACCAGCCAGCGCCCGTCGGGGCTTGGCACCGGGCGTAGGGCACCCTCGAGCTCATGGGTCCGGATCAGCGGCCGGCCCGACTCGCGGTCCACCTCGGCGATCTGCCAGGGGCCGGGAATCCGGGCCGAGCTGCGGGGGTCGTCCGCCGCTGGCGGTGCCACGTCGAGAATGTCGTCATCCCCTCCGAAGCTGGCGCCGAGCCCGCCTCGAATGTTCACCCAGAGCTTCGACGCGTCCTTGCCGAAGGCGGCGCCGAGGTATCCGGGGGCCGCCGCTCCGGGAGTGGCGGGGCCGGCGGCGCCGTTAGGCTTGCGGCCGGTCATCTGCACCCCGGTCCCGCCGTCGACGTGCCAAAGCCAGAGCTGGTTGTCCTTCGTGGCCACCACGTAGCGGCCGTCGGGCGTCCACACCGGGGAGACGTAGTTGTCCCGTTCGCCAGTGGTAAGGGCTCGCGGGTTGGCGCCGTCGGCGTCGGCAATCCAGAGATTCTCGGAGCCGTTCCGGTCGCTCACGAATACGATCCGGCGTCCATCGGGCGAGAAATGCGGCTGCATGTCGTAGGCGGAGCCGCTGGTGATCCTGGTGGCAGCGCCTCCCGACACCGGCAGGGTGTAGAGGTCGCCCAGGATCTCGAAGACCAGCGTCTTCCCGTCGGGGGCAAGATCGAGCGAGAGCCAGGTGGCTTCGGAGGTGGTGAACTTGAGCTGCCGAGTGGTGATCAGCGGCAGCGTGTTGGCCTTGGCCGCGGCTTTCGCGGCGCTGTCGGCCTGGGCCGTCGTCTGGGCAGCCGCCGGCGCGGCCAGAAGCAGGGCGGCCACGGCGGTGGCCAGTGGGCGGATCGACAATGGCAGCTCGGGGTGGAGGGTCCCGGAATCTATCGCGTTGGGCGCCGAGTGCTTGCCACTACGACCGCCGGGCCGCTGGGGCACCGAGGGCTCGCCGGCCCGTCGAGCTGATGCCCCGATGGTTCCCGGGCGAAGCGCATAAGGGTGACGGCCGACCGAACCCGGCTGGGATCGTCGCCGGGCGGGTCGTTCCCCTCAATCGGTTGGGATGGCATGTTGCCTAACGAATAGGAATTAAGCTGCGAAGGCGCAGAGCGCCTTCGTCGGCTTCAATTCCGGGTTAGCCCGCACCCCGCCGCATCCAACGCCGAGGAGTTCGCTTGCCGTGATGGATCGCGACGACAACGCACTCGGTCGCTCCTTTGGCAAAGGAGACGGCGTAGGGGAACGAGGGCACGACTGCCCTCCGAATGGTTCGGTGCACTACTGGGTAGAGGTCGGGCGAGTCACCAATCCGTGCCAAGGTTTCCTCGACCCCGGCGATGAACGCTTCCGCCACCTTCTTGGAACGGAGGTAGTACCAAACGGTACCCTCGGCGAACTCGGACTCGGCGACCGATTTGACCCGAACGGGCCAACTCACCTCAAGGTTGCCCGGATCCGCGCGATGACTTCCGCGGCTGGTCGACCCTCAGTTGGATTCTGCTCGTAGTCGGCGAGGCGACGGTCGAGTTCGTGCTGCAACTCAGGGGAGAGGGGAGGCAGCTCCGCATCGAGACTGTCCCAGATCTCGCCGATGAGTTCCAAGCGCTCCTTGGTCGACAGCTTGGTGTAATCGAAGGCTGGCTGTGTCATGCCGTAATCTGCTCCGGCCCGGGCGGCGGCCGCAACCGGGAGGGCCTTGGGATGCCAGGTCAGGGCACCGGCCGCCGCGGTGCGGGCTAAATAGTATTAGGCCGCAGCCGGTCCGGCAAAAGCTTAACCCTCGCGCTTCATTCGCCTCCGACGTGCGACCTCGCGATCGCTCGGTGGGTCGAGAGCGGTATCGGCTGCCTTGAGTGGACCTTTGTGCTCGTAATGGGCTACGATGAGCCCATTGGGGGAGACGCGGGATCTAACAAGCGTGAACGAACGGGGAGCCGAACTGTCGGCAAAGAGCTTCTTGCCACTACCGAGCACGATGGGGATCGTGAAGATGCTCATGGCGTCGACCAAGTCTGCGGCCAGGAGTGCGTGGACGAGTTCAGTACTTCCTTGAGTCACTAGGGTCGGGCCGTTTTCCTCCTTCAGGCGCTTGACTGCGGCGATGTCGCCCAAGAGAACGGAGCCCGCCCAGCTCGTGTCAACCTCGCCGGCGCGAGACACCACGTACTTCTTGACCTGCTTGAACTGTTTGGCGATACCGCCATTGGGGCCGTTCTCATCATGATACGGCCAGTATGCGGCGAAGATCTCGTACGTTTTGCGGCCGAGCAGAAGGTCGAAGTTTCGGAAGAGGCGGTCGATCTCTTCGCCAAACGTTTGGTCGAAATAGGGCATCGCCCAGCCACCGAACTGGAATCCCTTGGTAGGATCTTCGGTCGGGCCCCCGGGTGCTTGCATGACGCCATCAATGGACACTTGGGCGCCGACGATCAGCTTTCGCACGAGTCACTCTCAGGGTAGATCGGTTGCCCTGCTCGAATCTAGCGGAGCCAAGCTAGGGGAAAGCAGGGGTGACTCAAACTGAGTCTGCGGCCTAACGTACCGGCGCTAACCTGCGAGCGCCAGAGGGAGCGAAGCGACCGACAAGCTCGACAGGTTCAGCGGCTAGTTAGACCGCCACGCACACAGCTCATCCGTCTGCCTCGCGCACCGCAGCGGAGAGCTTGGCGAGGAAGTTTTGGGCCTCATCCACGCCAAGATCTACGGGATCGCCCCAGACATTGATCGCTCGAACCTGCACGGAGGCTCCGTCAGCCCAGGCATCGGTGCGCTCAGCTTCCCGCGAAAGGGGACACTCGTCCAGCGTGCGCCGGAGTTCATCGAGGCAGCGATGTGCTGGCGCGCGAACGCCGTCCGGGAGGGCAGCGTCGGCTGCGCTCGCCTCGAGAGCGCGCATGATGACAGCGAGGTCGTCGGCCGGGATTCCCAGAAGCACGCGCGTCTCAGTTCGCATCACGATACCCATGAAACCTCGCAACTTTCGCCGCAATGAGAGACGGCCGGTCTAACGGCTTGGTTTTCAGCTGCGGCCGCCACCAAGATCTGAGCGGCCGCGCCATCCACCGATTGAACATCGGGGCGCGGCCGCGACTTCGCAAGCCGGACTCCCGGGCGGCCGTCTGCCTGCAAAACCCGTGTTAGACGGCAGCCCCAGCTACGGGAGCTTGTCGGCCCGGGGAACGAGCTCCCGCCAGGCCCGACCGTACCGACCGTCGATGTACCGGATGGTGACGCGATTGCTCTGCGCGAGGCACGCGTCTGCCTCAAGCTCATTGTCGCCGAGCTCGTAGTACTCGGCGTGGTAGTGCTGGCGGAGAGACTTGGCGGTCTGAGGCGCCAAGACGACTGGTGCGACGCCCCCGAATCGCAGAAGGCGGGCTTGGTCACGCGCGATGTCCGATATGGCCGAGAGGGAGTCGTGCCGACATGTAGTCGCCAGGACAACGGCAACACGGTTGCTGGTCCCCGGCCCGACGTGGACGACGGTATCCCGCGGCAAGTAGGCAGGCGCTCGAACGCGGATGGTGTAGGTGCCTATACGCAGGCTGACGCTGAGGTGCCCGGTGCTATCCGCGACGAGCCACCGCTGGGGGCCGGTGCCACGCACCTGAACGGAGGCCGCTAGGGGAGCGTCGTCGACCTGCGATCGGATCGCGAGGACGAGCCTGCCGGTGCTTTGAGTCGGCCGGCCGGGCGACCACGCATGCGGAACAAGAAGGAGCGAGAGCAGCCCTCCGAACCCTGCGCACATTTGGGATGCTCGCATCTTGTTCGTCTCGGGATGCTGGCGGCGAGTGCTGCCGTCTAACGACTTTCCGATAAGCTGCGGGCGCCGAAGGCGACCGTCGGCTTCATCGGCTGGTTAGGTGGCACTCACTGTTGCCTAAACCGCCATACGCCAGCGGTATTCCGGTTGTCGTCAGAGTAGCCTCCGGCGACAATAACGTCGCCATCGTGGAGAGACGCTGCTGAGGCAAACCGGTATGCGGCAGGCAAGCGGCCGGGGACCTCGCGAAATCTCCATCGCTCGATTTCAAGAAGCTCAGCGGCCGGCGCACCAGACGTGATGAGTACATCCCCGTTCGGCAGCAGGATGGACGTTCTGGCGATCTTGTATCGCCGGTTCACCATCGAGGGGCCTGCCTGGAACGTTGCGGTCTGCGGACTGTAGATCTCGGTCGTGGCGTAGTAAACGCGATCGGTGCGGTCCGCGCCGCCAACCACCAGCACGCGGCCATCCGCCAGCTTGATCGCATCGTGTTTGTGGCGTGCTATCGCGAGTGCGGCGGTCGCCTCGAATCGACGCGTTCGCGGATCGAAGAGTTCCGCACTGGCGTACACTTCCATGTTCTGGCGCCGCCCGCTGTGCCCGCCGATGATCAGCACGCGGCCGTCCGCAAGGAGTGTGGCCGTGTTGCTCTCTCGTGGCACGGTCATCGAGCCCACCGACTCCGAACGGCCCGTCTTCGGGTCATACAGTTCAGCACTGCGGAGAAACGTCCAACCCTGGCCGACTCCACCAACGAACAAGACACTGCCGTCCGGCAGGAGAGTCGCCGTCTGCTCACTTCGCCCCTCGAGGAGAGCGCCAGCCGAACGCAAGCGCTTTGTTGACGGGTCGAAGATCTCAAGGGATGCCAGGTACTCGCCGTTGTAGCCGCCGGCAATGAGCACGCGACCGTCACCGAGCAATGTCGCGGTGTGGCCAGCTCTCCGCTCAGCAAGCGAGCCGAACTCCTGAACCGTGTTATGAGCCGGGTCGAAAACCTCAATACTAGCAAGGCTGCCTCCACCATCGGCCATTCCTCCCACAATCAGGACCTGTCCAGATGGGAGGGTCGTGGCAGTGTGCGCCGCTCGTGCCTCTCGCAGCGTTGCCACTTGCCGAACGGACTGTGCAGGTTCCAACGAACCGGAAGCGGGCTGTGCGAGCACCGCCAAGCACACCAGACTGCCAATCCTCGTGACAGCGATCGCGGACATATGCTACCTCTGAGTCGAACGGAACGGACGTGCCCTCGTCACAAAGTCGGATGCCGCCGTTGCCGGCAGCGTTTATGGCTAGCGGTGCGTCCCATCTCCCTCGCGCCGTGAACTCAGGACATCCTGGGTTCGACGCGTCTGTGCCACCTAACGACTTGGTTTTCAGCTGCGGCCGCCTACCAAGATCCGAGCGGCCGCGCCATCCACCGATCAACATCGGGGCGCGGCCGCGACTTGTCAAACGGGGCCTCGTGCGGCCGTCAGCCTGCAAAACAGTGTTAGGTGCCGTTGCTGGCCATCGGCGGCGCTCGACGGTGAACGGGGTCAAGTGGGTCACCGGGGGGCTGGCGACGACACGATTCCGAGAACCTTCCATGTCCCGCATTCAATACGGACAAGAGCGGCCCCGCCACGGCCGTCTCCGCCAGGGCGGTGGACCGAGTAGTCGCCCTGCTCCGGCCAAGTAGTGGGATCGTCCGAGCCGCCGTTGGGCTTCGCCTTTCGGGACTGGGCGACCTGGTAGATCGTGCCCGTAGTCTCATCGACAAGGTGCAGGGCGCACGCCGTCTGGGGCGGCTTAGTGGTGGAAGGCTCCTTTGAACCTGGCAGTGGCGGCCAGTCACGCACGGCGAGCCGAGCACGCTGAAGCTCAGTGCTGAGCTTGGTGTCTAGGCCGTCCGACCGGCAACCGGCAACCGCACTGAGCACGACTACGGGTGCGATGAAGCGGATCATGCGAGCTCCTCGACACAGCGCGAAAGGCGCCTAACGGATAGCATTCAGCGGCGGGCGCCGTTCACAGGGATCGAGCGGCTGCGCCATCCACCGATTCAACATCGGGGCGCGGCCGCGACTTGTCAAACGGAACCCTGCGGCGACCGTCCGCTGCAATGCAGGTTAGGCGGCCGACGGGGAGCCGATGCCCGCGAGGCCCGCGCTAGTTGCGCGCAGAAACTCGGCTCGGTGATCGGCTGAGCTGAAGGCTCGCGCAGGGACAAGGAAGGCATTGAGATTCCTATTGGTGATGACGATTCGGTCCCCAGTATCCTCGACGGCGGCGATCTTGCTCCAGGGATAGTGCTCCGAACGGCCAGCGATCGTCGTTGACAAGCCCTCCGGCCCGACGGTGAGCGTACGGATCTGAGCACGGAAACGAAGCTGTGGATAGAGCGCCAGGAGGCAGGCGACCAGCCCACCGACGACGATCGCGGACGCCAGCGAAGAAACCGGTGTCGTGCGGATGGTCCAACGGCAGTAGATGAAGGCAAGTACCGCCCACCCGACAACGCTCAACAGCCAAAGCCGGCGATGGCGCCGGTTCCGACGAATGCTGCGCCAGTACCACGATGCCAGCTCCCCGCGGGTGATGCTGTATTGGAGCTGGATCACAGTGGGCGCCTAAAGGTGGGTCGGCTGTCTAACGACCTGTTTTCAACTGCGGCCGCCACCAGGATCTGAGCGGCCGCGCCATCCACCGATTGAACATCGGGGCGCGGCCGCGACTTGGCAAGCCAGAGCCCTGGGCGGCCGTCTGTTGCAAAACATTTGTTAGGCGGCAATCTAGCACCCAGCCTCCGCAGGGTGCATGCCGACCGATACTCGGACCCGGCCCCAGTCAGCGAGCGGGCCGCGCACCACATCGCTGGTCGGTTCCCAGTCCAGCACGACGACGTCGTCGGTCATGGTCCACCGGGACCGGAAGGCCTCGCACAGGAGACCGGGCCCGAGGTCTTGCTGGAGGGCGCTCCGCACCGAATCTATGACAGTACGCCCTGCAGAGTCCCGTCGAATCTGCTGACCCAGGAAGCGGAGCGCGATCTCTCGGCCGTCTGCATCGATGATATGGGTCGCTCGCCATCCCCGGCCGGCCGATGAGCACAAGCGGTACGGGGGACGGCCAGGCGCCTGCTCCGGCAAGGGGCCCGCCGGGCCGCAGTCGCGCGCGTCGAGCGAGATGCGGAGGGCCGCGGCGATGGTATTGACCACCTTGGCGTCGGGCCCGGGGACGCCCAGGACATGGCACGCGCCCGCCGGGATAACCGTTGAGATCAGAATCGCGTGGATCAGAGATCGTCGCATTGCCGCCTAACGATTCGCTTTCAGCTGCGGCCGCCACACGGAGCTAAGCGGCCGCGCCATCCACCGACGAAGATCGGGGCGCGGCCGCGACTTCGCAAGGCAAAGCCCGTGCGGCCGCCAGCCGCAAAGCGCTTGTTAGCCAGCAACGGCGCGCGGATGCGTGCGATCAGGGGCCCGCCAAGGCATCGCGCTGACCCGCTCGCACGCGAATGACCTAGGCGACGCGACCGGTCGCCTGATCCTACCAGAACTCAGTGCGGCCGGTCACCTGATCGTGAAAATGGAGCACCTCCGCACTAGACCCATCGTGCGACAGCGATGCGGTGACAACCGCCCCGCAAGAAAAGACAACCAGGAGCTCGCCCCCGTCCACAGCCCGAATGTCACTGACGCCGTGACCGATCAGGCCGCACAGCGCGTCACGCGAGCCGGCATGTGGAAAGGTCACCGCCGCGCCACCGCGCATTACCGTCGGCGGCGTCAAGCATCGCAGGTAGGAGCCGTTGAAGTGGAGCTCAACGTAGTCCATGACGAAGCTGACGGCGTTAAGTGGCTCGCCAACGAGACACTGGAGGCCGGGGGTGAGGTCAGTCATCGCGACGATGCCTGGTTGCTGGCTAACGGCTAGTGTTCAGCGGCGGGTGCCCACACGGAACCGAGCGGCCGCGCCGTCCGCCGATCAACATCGGGGCGCGGCCGCGACTTGTCAAACTGACGCCCGGGCGCCCGTCCGCCTGCAACCCTGTGTTAGGTGGCAGCATTGGCGACGTTGGCCGGCGGAGGCCCGAGCTTTGGGTCTGGATCGAGATGTGCGAGAAAGATCATCAGCCTGTCCCAGTAAAGCGTGCCCCAAACATGCACGACCGCCGTCTCCGTTCCTAGCGAGGCCTCAAGGCGGACGTACTTGTACGCGAAGACACCTTGGTATTGGCCCTTCGACGGCTGTGCCTTGACGGCTTCCCAGAACTCCTCCATCTCGGACGTTCCCTGATGCTCGGGCTCACGGGGTTCAATCAGGTAGTCGACGCCCTCCGGCAGCACGCCCCCGGTCTCGATGTGAAACAGCCCCCGAATGACCTTCCACTGAACCTTGCTGATGCGGGATCGGTCCGCGCGCTTGACGATCTTACCGTCCGGCAAGAAAAGGCCGCCGGGGCGATGATCGAACTCACTTAAGACCTTCCGACCAAGACCCTGGCGCTGACCGGCCCTGTACTTCTCTCCGTTGTCGGCGATCAGTGCGTCTGCAGTCATGGTACCCCCAGCAAGGGGCACGAGGGACCACGTGAAGTATTCCTCGTCCTTACCGAAGCCTTCGTTGCAGGCTGCGTGCGTCGGCAGTGTCACGAGCCGGTCAAGGTTGTGCGCTCGCCGTATGCGCGGGGCATAAAGCTGCTGTGGCGGCACATGATCGGCCGAGGGTTCGTCGTCGATCGGCTTACCGCAGAGATAGCAGAGTGACATTGCTAGAGGTGCCTGGGGGCTGGGGCTGCCACCTAACGCCTAGCGTTCAGCGGCGGGCGCCGCTCGGAGGTGAGCGGCCGCGCCAACCGCCGATTCAACATCGAGGCGCGGCCGCGACTTGTCAAACGGAGCCCTGGGGCGTCCGCCCGCTGCAACGCTTTGTTGGGCAGCCGCACCTGTCATGGAGCCCCGGCGTTCGGCCCCTGACCAGGGCTGCGGGGCTGGCCACGAGCCGCGATGGCTGCGTCCACCTTCGCCAGCAGGGGCGCGCGCTCGGCATCCGAGACCGCGAGCCCAAGAAGGTGAGCGCGGAAGGACACCAATTCAGACACCGGCGCCTGTCGGAGGAACTCCCCCGTGGCGGGGTCGCGCACGAGAAAGCGCAGCGTGTGCGGATCGGACCGACCGCCAGCAAACGCCGGCCAGGCGCGGTTGATCCAGAACACTGTAGCAAGGGCGACGACTCCACCGACCACGCGCCATAGGCCGTGGCCGACGTAGACGCTGCCGTATCCGAGGAAACCGACGATGAGACTGAGCCAGAACCCCGGACTTCGTGCGACGCGCTTCTGGTCGGGCGGCAGACCGATGTAGCCAATCGTCAACGCCGCGAGCACGACGAATCCGACGATAAGGCCGATGGTAGTGGCAGTGG
>JANMXA010000018.1:0-44158 GCA_031394255.1 Gemmatimonadota bacterium | reverse complement strand
TCGACGCCCAGGTTGGCGGCACCTGGGACGCCCCGCGCCTCGGAGGCAGGGTGGGAGTCCGGGATGGCTCGATGTACGTGCCGGCGCTCCGCGTCAGCTACGGGCCGATCAACGGGGCGGTCCGGTTCACCGGCGACTCGTTGGTCGCGGATTCGATCTCGGTGGGAAGTGGCGCGGGCAACCTCAGGATTGGCGGGGTGGTCCGGCTGGAGCGTCTCACCCACCCGATTCTCGGACTCGACTTCGATGCCCGGGAGTTTGCCATCATTGACGTACCCGACTACCTGAGGCTCCGGGCCACCGGCGAGGTGGCCCTCCGCGGGCCCATCGAGCGGCCGGTGCTCACCGGCGAAGCCCGGGCTACCTCCAGCGTGCTGTATTTTGCCGACCTGATCACCAAGGACATCGTCAACCTCGAGGATCCGGCCAACGCCGATCTGGTCGACACCACCGCGCTTCGGGCCCAGCAGCTCGGGGCCCAATTCCAGAGCCGGTTCCTGGATTCGCTCACGATCCACGATCTGCGATTCCGGGTCGGGCAGGACGTGTGGCTGCGGTCCAGCGAAGCGAACCTCCAGCTCGAGGGCCAGGTCACGGTCAACAAGGAACGGCGGCGATCGCGTCGCGGCGACTACCGGGTGAGCGGCCAGTTCACCACGCCGCGCGGGACCTATACCCTCAAACTCGGCCCGGTGTACCGGACGTTCGCCGTTGATCGAGGCACGGTCCGCTACTTCAACACGCCCGATCTGAACGCCGACCTCGACATCGCAGCGCGGTACGTGGTCCGAACCGCATTCGGCGGCGGGGACGACTATCCCGTCATTGCCAAGGTGACCGGCACCCTCCTGGTACCGAAGCTCAACCTCACCACCGAGCCGGGGCGACAGCCGATTCCGGAACGAGACCTCCTGGCACTGCTCATTACCGGGACCACGTCGAATACGCTGCTGGCCGGTGGCAATGACTTCTTCAATGTGCGGAATACCACGCAGATGCTGGCCTCGGTCGCGTCGACCGTCCTGTCTTCCGAGATCGAACGGGCCCTGATTTCGTCGCCGAACGCCGCCTTCGATCTGGTGGAGATCCGGGCCGGGCTTGCCCAGGGCAACAGCCTGCTCGCGACCGGCGGGACGGTCACCACACTCTCGCTCGGACGTCAGCTGGGCCGGCGACTCTTCGCGACAGTCAATCTCGGCGGCTGCCTCCAGCGCCTCGAGTTCAACCGCCAGTATCTCGGAGCCTCGCTGGAGTACCGGCTCAACCCGTCACTCAAATTCCAGGTCGCGGCCGAACCGGTTCAGTCCTGCCTTGGGCAGTCCAACGGGATTCTGGTTCGGCCGAGCCGTTATCAGTTTGGCGCCGATATCAAATGGGACCGGGAGTACTGAGATGGCCGGCGTCCTTCTGATCGGGAATCCGGTGGCGGCACGCCACGACCCCGAAGTCGCCGCGACGGTCATCCGGATCTTTCGAGCCGCCGGCTGGGATGTGGACTTCTGTATAACCAGAGGCCCGCTCGACGCCCGGCGGTTCTCGGCCGCCGCTGTGGCCGACGGCGTCGATGTCGTGGCGGTCTTCGGCGGGGACGGCACCACGATGCAGGCCGCTGCCGCCCTGGTTGGTACCGATACCGTATTGGGCCTGGTACCGGGAGGTACGGGTAACCTCCTCGCGGGCAACCTCCGGGTACCGACGAGTCCGGTGCAGGCGGCGGAACTGATCATCCGGGGTCAGCCGCGCCGAATTGACCTCGGCCGGATCGAGCGAGGGGACGGGACCCACTACTTCGGTGTTGCCTGTGGAGCGGGCGTGGATGCCCGGATCATGGGCGGGACGGTCCTCGAGGATAAACGGCGACTCGGGATCGGCGGCTACTTCGGGTCGCTGTTCCGCGAGCTCCCTTTGATCCGCAGCAGCGGGTTCCGGGTCACGGTCGACGGGCGACGGTTCGAACGCGAGGCGTCCGTCTGCATGGTGCTCAACTGCGGGGAGATCATCCCGCCGTTCATCCGCGCCGTCCGCGAAGCCGCGCCGGATGACGGCGTGTTCGATGTCCTGGTTCTGGCCGCGGATTCCCCGTGGCAGGCACTCAGGGGGGTGACGCGGGCGCTCGCCAACGTGCTGCTCGAAACCGGACCGACTCCGTATCTCCTGCACGTCCGGGGGACCGTGGTGACGGTCGAAACCGAGGACCCCGAACCCGTGCAGTACGACGGTGACCTGGCCGGCCTGACGCCGGTCACGGCCGTGATGGAACCCGGAGCGATTCGGGTGGTGGCGCCACCGGTATGAAACACCGAACGTCCGGCTCCATTGTCGGAGCGCAACTCAACCGGTCGACCTTTTCAGGGTGACGACGATGACCGACTCGATTCTGCTGGTCCATGACGAACCCTCCATCCTCCGGGCGATCGGCGCCCGCTTCGAGGAGACGGGCCACGAGGTGATCCGCGAGCTTTCCGTCGAGGCCGGGGCCGCCACGCTCGCCCGCACCCGCCCCGATGTGGTCCTCCTGGCGCTCTCACTCGGTGAACAGGCCGGGGCCATCGCGACGTTAGGCGCCGCGGACACGCCCGTGGTTCTCTTCGCCGACCGCCCCGAGCCGGCCGCCGCGGCCCGCGGGCTCGATGCCGGCGCCTTCCACGTCGTCGACACCGGGGCGGACATTCAGGCCCTCCTCACGGCGGGGTCGCGCGTCGCCGCGACGACCCGGACCGGGCGGGTGGTGACCGCACTGCTCGGCGCGTCGGCCAACCGCGACGGGCTCGACTCGCTCGGGTCCACGGCGCCGATGCGCCAGCTGGCCCTCCAGATGGGCCTGCTGGCCCAAAGTGATCGGACGACGCTGCTCCTCTCGGGTGAACCGGGCGTGGGCAAGGCCTGGGTGGCCCGTACCATTCATGACCTGGGTGCCCGAAGCCGGAAGCCCTTCTTCGAGGTGCGCTGCACCGGGATGAATTCGCCGGCGCTCGAGGCCCTGCTGTTCGGGCAGGAGCGCGGCGTCTTCGTCGACGCCACCGAACGGCGCCGGGGCTTGATCGAGATCGCCGACGGGGGCACCGTGCTGATTCGCGAGATCGGGGATATCCCGGCCGAGATTCAGCCGAAGCTGCTTCGGGTGCTGGAGACCCGGGCGTTCCGGCGGGTCGGCGGGACCGACGACATCAGCGTCGATACCCGGATCATGGTGACGACCCGACGGAGCCTCTCGCAGGATGTCGAGGCCGAGCGGTTTCGTGAGGATCTGTTCTACCGCTTGAGTGTCATGCCGGTTGCCATTCCACCGGTTCGGGATCGGAGCCAGGAGGATCGGGTCGGCCTCATCACCCTCCTGCACGACCGGCTCAAGGCGCGGATGCCGGACGGACCGCCGGCGCTGGCGATCGACGCCCATGAACGGTTCCTGGGCTATTCATGGCCCGGGAACGTCCGGGAAATCAAGAACGTGCTCGAACGGGCGATGTTGCTGGGGAAGGGGCAGCCGACGATCAACGTCGAACATCTCCCGGGCGAGTTCCGCGCCCGGGCGGGCCTCGGCGACCGGCGTCATACCCCGATGACGCTCGATGCGCTGGAGCACCAGCATATCGACCGGACGCTCCGCTACCACGGCGGGAACCGGACCCGGGCCGCCAAGGAACTGGGGATCTCCCGGGCGACCCTGATCAACAAGATCAAGCTCTACAACATCACCGACTAGGAGGAGCCATGGACGGCGCAGCCAGGACACCGGCGACGGACGCAATGACGTGCCGGGCCTGCGGCAGGGAGGAGCGGGCCTCGGAGGGGTACCCCTGCGAGCAATGCGGCACCTTCATCTGTCTGATCTGCATGTTCCAGGGCGTGGTTCGCTGCAAAGCCTGCAGCGGCAATCCGGCGCCGCCGGCCCAGGAGACCGACGGGTGAAGCGACGTCTCGTGTTGTTCGACATCGACGGTACCCTGCTCCTGTCGGGCGGGGCGGGACGGCGGGCCATCCTCGCTGCTCTCAGCGATGTGGCCGGTATCGGTGTCGGGACCGGCACCGTTGATGCGGTCCGTTTCGACGGCAAGACGGATCCCCAGATCGTCGTCGAACTGTTCGAGGCCGCCGGTGAACCGCTCGGGGGACCGGAGCGGATCGACCTGGTGCTCGATCGCTACCTCCAGCACCTGGAAGCCGATCTGGGGGCGAACGCGCACCTCGCCACCGTCATGCCGGGGATTCATCCCCTGCTCGACCTCCTCGGCGCCGACCCTGGCGTGGTGGTGGGCCTGCTCACCGGCAACATCGTGCGTGGGGCATCCATCAAACTCACGGCCGCGGGCATCCCGCCGGGCCAGTTTCGAGTCGGTGCCTACGGATCCGACCACGCGGTCCGGGCCGAACTCCCTCCGATCGCCGCTGACCGGGCAGCACCGCATTTCGGCCGCTCGCCGCGCGGGCCCGAGGTCGTGATCATCGGGGACACCCCGGCCGACGTCACCTGCGGCCGCAGTCTGGGCGCGACGGCCATCGGTGTTGCCACCGGGCACTACCGTGCCGATGACCTGGCGGCCGCCGGGGCCGCGTACGTCTTCAATGACCTTGCCGACACCGAACAGGTGCGCGCGGCCATCCTCGGGGACCCGGCGTGATCGAACTCGAGCTGAAAGCGGTGGTGGCCGATCCGACCCTGCTCGAAGGCCGGCTCCGGGCGGCCGGCGCGGTGCCGGGCTTTCGGGGCCTCATGGCGGACCGCCGGTTCGACCGCGACGGTACGCTCCTGGCCCGGGACGAGGTGCTGCGGATTCGGCGCTTCCTCGCCGATGACGGGACCGGCTACGCCGTTCTGGGGTGGAAGGGGCCGGTGGCCGTCGAGGGCGGATACAAGCGACGCCAGGAACATGAGCTGGCCACGCCGGACGGCGCCGAGGCGGAGGCGGTGGTCGAAGCGTTAGGCTACGCGCCGGTTCATGCGGTCGATCGCCGGGTCGTGTACTACGACCTGGCCGGCGCCGTGGTCCGGATCGAGTGGTACCCGAGGATGGATTGCCTGGTCGAGGTCGAGGGGACGCCGGAGGCCATCGAGCGGGCGGTCGGCGCGATGGGCCTCGATCGGGCCGCGTTCAGCCCCGACGCACTCGCGGCGTTCGTCACCCGGTTCGAGGCCAGGACCGGACAGGTTGCCGCGGTGTCAGTCGCCGCCCTGAATGGCGCCCCACCCTCCTGGTCCGGAGTCGGGCCGGGATGACCGTCCCCACGCTGCCGGAGATCGGGCCGTTATTGGGGCGGATGACGGACGTTACCCGTCAGTTCTCCGATCCCTCGGTCGGTCTCGACCGCATCCGGCTCGATCTCGTGTCGCGCGTGTTCGAACAGGTGTCCAAAGCGCGGAAACAGATCGAGGCCGGCGACCAGGACGGCGCGGCGGCGTTGCTGGCACCCGGCGTCTGGATCGGTTGGTGGCGTGGAGTCGCTGGCCTGGCGACGGAAACCCTGCTCGGCGCCCACGCTGAGCGCCTGCTCGCTGCGGCAACCCGTCGCCGGTTCCCGGTGCACCGGGCCATGGCGCTGCTCCCTGACGCGGAGGCCAGTGCTGTCGTGGCGGCACGAATCGAGGCGGCCGGGATTCCGCTCGAGACGTTGGCCCGGAGCGGGGCCGGAACCGAACCAGCCGACCGCTTGCGGCGCTGGGCCGTGGCGCTCGACGACGCCTGGGACGAGCTCGAGATCCTCGTGGGTCGTGAGCTTGCCGCCCTCTCCTCGGCCGTTCGGACAGTGGATGCTTGGCGGCCGCCGCTCTGGCCGTGGGCCGTGACGGGCGCCGTCGTTGCGCTGACGCTCGGTTGGCTTGCCCTGGCCATCGGCGGGCAGGTCGCTCGGCCGGCCTGGCTCGACCCGGTGGCCGTGTGGTTCTGGAGTCTTCCATGGCCTTGATCGGGATCGGCATCGATGTGGTGGACGTCGAGCGCGCCGAGGCGATGCTGCAGGCCCATCGCAAGCGGGTGTTGGGTCGGCTCCTCACTGAGGAGGAGCAGCACTACGTTGGGCGGATGCGATATCCGGCCCGCCACCTGGCCGTTCGGCTGGCAGCCAAAGAGGCCGTTTACAAGGCCTTACAGGCGCTGCCGGGCGCGCGCGGGGTCGGCTGGAAGGAGATCGAGGTGGTCCGGGACGTGCACGGGAGACCATCGGTCAGTCTCCATGGGTCGGCGGAGAAAGTGCTGGCGGGCGAGCCGGGAGCCCGGATCCATGTGTCGCTGACTCACTCGGAACTGTCTGCGGCGGCGGTGGCAATCGTCGAAAAGTAGGGACTTCCTATTCCGATGATCGCACTCTACTTTGACGGCGATGTCGAAAACTTATTTGAAACTCGTTCTCATTTACATAGTCGTCGCCACGCATCCGAATGTGGCCACCGCCATGCCGCCCCGCGCCGTCGACTCGGTACAGGTGGTTCGCCGGGTGGCCACCAGCGCCAGGCTCGCCGCCGAGGAGTACGAACTTGGCGTCAAGGACGGCAAGGTGGTTCTGTCTGCGGAGGTCGAAGAGGCCAAGCTGTTCCTGGGCGAAGCCCGGAAGGCCGCCGCCTCACTGCCCCAGTCGGTTGCGACGGCCGCGGTAAGTGACCTCACCCGGATGATCGAGACGGTCAACCGCATCGGGGCGCCAGACTCGCTGCATGCTGCCGTCGCTCGGATGGTCGATGACCTCGCCCGGACCCTTCAGGTCACACTCGATGAGTATCCGAAGGAAGCCCCTTCTCTGGCCCGAGGCCAAACGATCTACCGGGGCCAGTGTGCCGCCTGTCACGGCGTCGGGGGCCAGGGCGACGGCCCCAACGCCGGAACGCTGACGCCGCCGCCCTCCCGGCTTGCCGATGCCGTGTTCTTTCGTGGGTCCAGTCCTCTCGATTTCTACCGCCGCATCACAATTGGCGTCGCCGGGACGGGGATGGCGCCTTTCGAGAGCACGTTGTCGCTCGAAGACCGGTGGGCCGTGGCCCTCTACGCCAGCACCTTGCGGCTACCACCCGCTCGCGGGGCCGTGCCGGCTGCGCTGACGGCTTTCCCGGTTTCGGCGGCGCTCAGTGATGCGGCGCTGCTTGATTCGCTGGGCGGAACCGACCTGGCCCGGGTAGCCGCCGTTCGCGCGGCGGTCGGCGGGGGGAGCACGGATTACGGCCCGGGGTTCGCCCTGGTCCGGGCCCGGATCGACACGGTCCTCCGCTTGGCGGCTTCGGGCCAGAAGGATGCGGCGCGGAGTGCCGCCATCGAGGCCTACATGGCGTTCGAGGGCCTCGAGCGGGACATCCGGGTCAAGGACGCGCCGCTGGTCACCCGCGCCGAAGCGGCGTTCGCGCGGCTTCGGGAAGAGTCGGAGCCGGGCCGTCTCGCCGAGGTTCGCGAGGAGTTGATTCGGGTTCTGGAGCGGTCGGAACGTACCCTGGGGACCCGGCTCACGCCGGTCGCGCTCTTCGTGCAATCGTTTCTGATCCTGGCGCGCGAAGGCCTCGAGGCGATTCTCGTGATCGGGGCGCTGATCGCCTTCCTGGTGAAGGTCGGCGCTTCGGATCGGCGCCGTGACATTCATCTGGGCGTCGGCGCCGCGGTGGTGATGAGCTTTGTCACCGCATTCGCGCTCGAGACTGTGTTCCGGCTGGGGCCCGCGCACCAGGAGGCCCTCGAGGGCGCCACGATGGTGGTGGCGACCGTCATGCTGTTCTCGGTGAGCTACTGGCTTCTGTCCAAGATGGAAGTCGCCAAGTGGAACCAGTTCGTGAAGACCCGGCTGTCCGACGCGCTTTCCAGGCGGTCGATCTTTGCGCTGGCGTCGGTGGCGTTCCTGGCGGTGTATCGCGAGGGATTCGAGACGGTGCTCTTCTACAAGGCGTTGGCCGTGTCGGGCGGGACGGCGGAAACGGCCGCGCCGATCGTTGGCGGCTTCCTGGCCGCGGCGGTGGGGCTCGCGGTGATCTACATCGCGATCAACCGGTACGGGGTCAGGCTTCCGCTCCGGCCGTTCTTTGCGATCACCAGCGGTTTCCTCTACCTGATGGCCTTCGTCTTCGCGGGCACGGCGATGGCCGAGCTCCAGGAGGGCGGCTTCGTTTCGACGACGCCGATTCCCGGGATGTTCCGCTCGCCGACGTTCGGGATCTATCCGACCTGGGAATCGGTGGTTGCCCAAGGGGTTCTGGTGGCCCTGGCGGTCGCCGCGCTGGTTTGGACCTTCATGGTCGTTCCGCGGCGGGCCGCCGGTGCCGATCCGGCGCTGCCCGCCTCCTCCGCGGGACCGCGCGTCCGTCCGCGTCCAGCGAAATCAGCGCGTTAGGTCGGCCTCCGGAGCAGGTATTCGCCGGGCTGGGGATCGGGGGCGGTCAGGCGGGTCATGACCACGACGCCCACGGCGAGCACGAGAATGCTGGTGGCCTGGGCCAGGGTGAAGATGCCGAGCAGCCGGTCGTCCTTGGCGCGGAGAATCTCGACCAGAAAGCGTTCCGTGCCGGCGAACGCCAGGTAGGCCCCGAAGAGCCATCCCATCGGCCGGTCACTCAACCGCCAGCGCCACAGCACCATGAATACCGCCAGCATGATGGTGACTTCGTAGAGCTGGGTCGGATGGACCGCCAGGACCGTGCTGGTCGGGATGTCGGCGGCAATCGGGACGTGGAACAGGGCCGCCATGTTGCCGGCGGTTGAGGGTGGGAGGCCCTGCGGAAACTTGACGCCCCAGAAGGCGTCGGTCGGCCGGCCGTAGTCGTCACCCACCACAAAGCAGCCGACCCGGCCCAGCGCATACGCGCCCGCGAGAGCGGGCGCCACGAGGTGGGCGGTGATTCGCATCGGGACCTGACGGCGCCAGCCGTTCAGAATGACCGCGAGCACACCGCCGAGAAATCCGCCGTACCACACCAGTCCGCCGCGCGAGAGCAGGGCGCCGGGGTCGCCGGTCAGGGCCACGTACCAGAGCTTGGCGCCAATGATGCCACCGACGACGGCGGCCACGACGATGTCCGCCCCGTAATCCTCGTTCCAGCCGCGGCGTCTGATCTCCAGCGCGACCAGCCAGCCGCCCACGACGAAGGCCAGCATCATCATGATGCCGAAGCCGGTGACTTCGAACGAGCCGAATCGGAAGACGAGTGGATAGACGGTGGTCATGCGGTTCCTGGTCAGACGGTCGTACCCGCGGCCCGGACCAGACCGGGCATCGGACGCCAGTCGAAGGGTTCAAGGTGCCAGTCGCTTCGTACGCCACGGGCCAGGTGCCAGGCGCCGGCGGCCGCGATCATGGCGGCGTTGTCGGTATTCAGGCGGGGGCTTGCCACACTCACGACGACATCGGTGAGGCGGGCCCGCATCCGCTCCGCGAGGGTCCGGTTGCAGGCCACGCCCCCGACAATCGCCACGCGGTGCCGGTCAAAGGCGCGCGCGGCCCGGGCGGTCTTCTCGACCAGTACGTCGAGCGCCGCATCCTGAAACCCACGAGCCAGATCGGCCCGGTCGCGTTCGAGATCCGTGCTGGCCCGGACGGCGCGGAGGACGGCGGTCTTGAGGCCGCTGAAGGAGAAGTCGAACTGATCCTTGAGCAGCGGCCGGGGAAACTTGTAACGACCGGGATCGCCGGTGGCGGCGAGCTTCTCCACCGCGGCCCCGGCCGGATAGGTGAGACCGAGCAGGGTGCCGACCTTGTCGAAGGCCTCGCCGGCAGCGTCGTCCAGTGTCTCACCGAGCAGGTGGTACTCGCCCCAGGCCGGGACGTCGAGGAGCATGGTGTGGCCGCCGCTGACGAGGAGGGCCACGAACGGCGGTGCAAATCCGGGGTCTTCAAATGACGGGGCGAAGAGGTGGCCTTCGTGGTGATGCACGCCGATCATCGGAACGCCGAGGTTCATCGCCAGGCCCTTCCCGTACATGACGCCGACGAGGAGCGCCCCGATCAGTCCGGGACCCGCGGTGACCGCGATGGCGGAGATGTCACGCGCCGTGACGCCGGCGTCCGCGAGGGTCCTGGTGACCACGGGGTCGAGGGTCTTTACATGTTCCCGGCTGGCGAGTTCCGGCACCACGCCGCCGAAGATCCGGTGAACGTCCTGCGACAGGATGACCAGGCTTCGAAGCGACGGCCGCCCGTCGGTAATGTCGATCAGGGCGGCCGAAGTCTCGTCGCAACTCGTCTCGATGCCGAGGATGAGGTCAGCCACCGGGCCTGGATTCGGCCGGGACGGCGGGCGCGGGGCCAAGTTTGACGCCGAGCAACTGGGCCACGAGCGTGCGGCTCGACTCCGAGGCCCACGGGTGTTCCCCGATCTTCTTGCTGACGATGACGCCGTTCCGGTCGATCAGGAAACTCTCCGGGTACATGTACGTTTGGAAGGCCTTCTGAACCGACCCATCGCCGTCGTGCAGAATGTCGAAGGTGAGCTTGAATTCGTCGGCGAACTTGATGACGTCCCGGGTGTCGCCTTCGTCGATGCTGACGGCCGCGATCTTGAACCCCTTGGGGCCGAATTCCTGATAGAGTTTTTCCATCGCCGGCATTTCCTGGCGGCAGGGCACGCACCAGGTGGCCCAGATGTTCACCAGAACGACTTGGCCCTTGTACGTCTTGGCGAGGGAGACGGTGTCCTGCGTCTTGAGATTGAGGGCCCGGAAATTCGGCGCGTCATTGCCGACTTCGGCGGGCAGACCCCGGTTGCCATAGTGGGTCAGGGCCCAGGCCCCGATCCCCAGCCCCAGTACGATCGCGATGACGAAGGCCCATTGTTTCCGCATGCCCTAAGAATACCTCAGGCGCTGCGGCTCCGTCGAGCCTCCGCTCCCGGGTTCAGGCCGGGGTTCCCGCGGGGCAGGCGGCCTTGAGGCCGGCGATGGCCCCGGCCGGGTCAGGCTGGCCGAAAACCGACGTGCCGGCGACGAACATGTCGCAGCCGGCCAGGAACGGGGCGGCGATGGTTCTGGCGGTGATGCCGCCATCGATCTCGATCACCGCCCGGGATCCACGGGATGCCAGTAACGCCTTGAGCCGGGCCACCTTATCCGTCGCCGGACCCCAGTAGCCCTGGCCGCCGAACCCCGGGTTGACCGACATGACCAGGACCAGGTCGAGGTCCGCCACCACCTCGTCAATGGCTGAGAGTGGGGTCCCCGGGTTCAGGGCCAGCCCGGCCTTCATGCCCCGGTCCCGCACGGCCGCCAGCTGGCGCTGGAGGTGGATCGTGGCTTCGGGGTGGAAGGTGAAGACGTTGGCACCCAGGTCGGCGTATTCGGCGATGTAGTTCTCGGGTGCGGTCACCATGAGGTGGACGTCGACCGGGAGTTGAGTCGCCGCGCGAACGGCCTTGATGACCGGTGCGCCGAAGCTCAGGTTCGGCACGAAGTGGCCGTCCATCACGTCGACGTGGATCCAGTCGGCACCACCGGACTCGGCGAGGGCGATCTGGTCGCGAAGGCGGCCGAAATCGGCGGCCAGGACCGAGGGAGCGATTCGGGCAGTGCGCATCAGTTGATCTCCGTCACGGTCAGGTCCACGCGGCTTGAGCGGGCGGCGCGGCTCCCCGCGGCGGGGGCCTGGTCCACCACGGTTCCCGGCGGGCCGCGACGCTCGACTTTCGAGACCCGGCCGACCCGGAAGCCGGCCTGGTCGAGCTGTTTTCTGGCTTCGTCGAACTTGAGGCCGACAACGTTAGGCAGTTCGAGGGTGCTCGGTCCGCGGCTCACCAGGATCGCCACGGTCGATCCCGGGGCGGCGGCGCTCCCGGTTGGGGGCCGGGTGCCGACCACGATGTCGGGCTCCGCCAGACTCGGCACCGTATCGATGTCCCCGACCTTGAGGCCGGCCGCGATGAGGATCTTGGTGGCCGACTGGGCGTCATAGTCGGCCACGTCGGGGATCGGCACCGCGGCCGGCCCGCTGCTCCGGGTGAGGCTGACCGTGGTTCCCTGCGGGACGATCAGGTCGGCCGGCGGATCCTGCCACACCACCGAACCGGCCGGCACGTCGGGATTCTGTTCCTCGCCCTCGATCTTGACCCGGAGGTTTTGCGTCAGGAGCAACTGCTCGGCCTCGGCCACCGGAAGGCCGATCACGCGAGCCACGGCATGATCCCGGCGGAACACGGGGCGAGGATAGGCAAAGCAGGTGACGAGGTAGCCGGCGGTCGCGGCGCCCAGAAGGATGAGAGCGGCTGACAGGCGCCGTCTCCCGGCAACAGTGCGGGGGAGGGGGAGCCGCCGCCGGCGCGCGGGTTCGGTCATCCGGCGATCTTGCGGAGCCGGGCGGCGTACGCACCGTCGGTCCCGTGGCGTTGAGGTAGCAGCAGCAGATCTCCGTCGCTGTTCAGCAATTCCGCCGGCACATTCTCGCTCGGTTCGCGCCGGAACCGGGGGTCGGCGTCGAGGAACCGGGCAATCTGTTCTTCGTTCTCCTCAGGTTCCAGCGAACACGTGGCGAATAATAACAGTCCTCCGGGAGCGACCACGTCGGCCTGACGGGCCAGGAACCGGGCGGCCTGATCGCGGAGGGTGTCGATGGCCTCGCGGGTGACTCGCCAGCGAGCGTCGGGATTCCGAGCCAGCGTGCCGGTGCCGAGGCAGGGTACATCGAGGAGGACGGCGTCGGCCCGCCGGATCGGGGGGTGGAGCGCGTCCGCCTGAATCACGGCGATGTCCGGCCCGCCGGCCCGGGTGATGTTCTCAGCCAGCCGCTTGACCCGGACCCGGGTTCGGTCCGCGGCGAGGACGAAACGGCCGGGGGCGGCCAAGGCGATCGCCTTGCCGCCGGGGCTGGCGCAGGCGTCGAAAAGGAGGCCCTTCACCGCGGGGGCCAGGTAGCGGACGACCAGTCGCTGAGCGGGGTCCTGAACCTGAAAACCACCTTCGCGGAATCCGGGCAGGTCGGCCGGTTTCCGGACCGTGACGACCAGGCCGGCATCGAAGGGCGCCGGGCGGAATTCGATCCCCTGGGCGCGCCAGGCGGACTCGAGATCGGCCCGGGACCAGCGCGCCGGCTGGATGACCAGCGAGGGCCGGGTGTTGTTGCGCTCAAGGAGCCGGGCGGTCTCTTCCGGGCCAAAGCGCGCCACCCAGCGATCGACCAGCCAGGCCGGATGGGAATGCCGCTCCGCCAGATCCGCCACGGGTGGCGGGGCGGCGTCCGCCTCCCGCCGCGTGCCCAGCTTTCTGAGGACGGCGTTGACGAACCCGGCCACTTTGCGGTCGCCGAGGCGGCGGGCCACCCCGACCGTCGTGGCGACGGCGGCGTGTTCGGGAACCCGGTCGAGGTGGAGGATCTGGAAGGCGCCGATCCGGAGCACGTCCAGGGTGTCGGGCCGGACGCTGGCCAGGCCGCGCTCCACGACGACGCCTAACGCGGTATCGAGCGTGCTCCGGGAACGGAAGACCCCGGCGGCCAGTTCGTGGGCCAGCCGTTTGTCATCGGGTTCGAGGTCGCGGATGGCTCGGTGGAGGGCGACGTCGAACGGGACACCATGGCGAACATCGTGGAGAATCCGCCAGGCCGCGAACCGGGGCGGGAGTCCCGGAAGGAGTTGCTTCAACGGAGCACGTGACCGGCGGCGATCGGCCGGCCCCGGAGCCAGGCAGAGGCAGCCATCCGGGCCTTGCCCGACGGCTGAACCTCGCGAAGCTCGACGGCGCCATCGCCCGCGGCAATCACCAGGCGCGTGGTCGAGTCGAGGACCGTCCCCGGAGTTCCTGCGCCATCGACCACGCGGGGCCGGAAGCACTTGATTTCGCCGGGTTCGCCTGTGGTCCAGGCGCCGGGTACGGGGTCGAAGGCCCGAATGCGGTTGGCCACTGCCAGCGCCGGGAGCGTCCAGTCGATCCTGGCCACGTCGCGGCCGATCTTGGGGGCGATGGTGACGCGCGAGGCGTCCTGCGGTGTGAAGACCGCGGAATCATCCTTCAGAGGTCCCAGCGCTTCGATCAGGGCCTCGGCCCCGAGCCGGGCGAGCTTCCGGGTCATGGTGCCGCCGGTGTCGTCGGGGCCGATGGGCAGATCCCGGGCGAGCAGGACCGGTCCGCTGTCGAGGCCGGCCTCCATGCGCATGATGGAGACGCCGGTGCACGGGTCGCCGTGGGCGATTGACCATTGAATCGGGGCGGCGCCCCGCCAGGCCGGGAGCAGGCTGGCGTGGACGTTGATCATGCCGAGGCGCGGCGCCGCCAGGATCTCGGGCCTGAGGAGATGGCCGTACGCCACCACCACGCCGAGGTCGGGACGGAACGATTCGAGTTCGGCGAGGAAATCGGGGCCGGCGGGCCGGGCCGGCTGCATGACGGGAATGCCTAACGATGTTGCCCGGTCCTTGACCGGAGGCGGCTGCAGGTTGGAACGGGACCGGCCCCGGGAGCGATCGGGCTGGGTGACGACGGCAACCACGTTTTCGCGGTGTTCGACCAGCGCCTCGAGGCTTGCCACCGCGAACTCGGGCGTGCCGAAGAACACGATCCGCATCAGCGTTTCCGCTTGTCCTCCGGCACGACTTTGCGGATCAGGCTCCCGCCCTTGTTCTCCTTCTTCCAGCGCCGGATCAGGAGCTCCCGCTTGAGCAGGCTCAGGTGGTCGAGGAAGAGAATCCCGTCGAGATGGTCGATCTCGTGCTGGACCGCCCGGGCCACATATCCCTCGAGCTCGCGCCGGAACGGCTTGCCCTCGTGGTCGAGTGCCTCGAGCACGATCCGCTCCGGCCTGGTCACCTCGGCGTGGAGGTCCGGAATCGACAGACACCCCTCTTCGGCCCGGGCCCGGCCTTCGGCGCTCACGATAACCGGGTTCACCATCGCGAACCGGACCTCCTCGACGCCCACGACCGCCACCCGCTGCGTCACGCCGACCTGATTGGCGGCGAGGCCCACCCCCTCGGCGGCGTCCATGGTTTCGAAGAGGTCCTCGATGAACTGCCGGAGCGCGTCATCGACCACCGGCACCTCGCTGGCGCGGGCCCGAAGCGGGGCCGAGCCGAGGAGGTGGATGTCCCGGAGCGCCATGGCTACTGCTGTCCTGCCGTCGGGGACACCTCGTTGCCGATCTGAATGATCCGGCTCCGTTCCACGACCAGCTGCGAGGTACCCGATTCGATCGTGATCCGGGTGTCCTTGATCTCCTTCACCTTGCCGATCACCCCGCCGGCGGTGACGACCTCGTCACCTTTTTTGAGCGCGGCCAGCATCTCGGCGTGCTTCTTCCGGGCCTGGCTCTGGGGCCGGATCAGGAGGAAGTAGAAGATGCCGACCAGGGCGACCAACTGGACCACCAGCACGATCATGCCGGACGGGCCCGCGTCAGTCGGGGCCATCAACGAGAGTGCGAACAGACTCTGATTCATACCGTCTCACTTTGGAGGTACCGAGCCATCCACTCGGCGCGCCAGCTCGAGAACCGGTTCTCGAGGATGGCCGAGCGGGCCTGCTCGCCGATTCGCACCAGGAACCGGATGTTGTGCAGGGACACCAGTCGGAGTCCGAGCATTTCTTCCGCCACGAACAGGTGGCGAAGGTAACCGCGCGAGAACCGGCTGCAGGTGTCGCAGTCGCAACCCGGGTCGAGTGGCTGGTCGTCCATGCGGTTGGTGGTCTTCCGGATGTTGACCCGGCCGCCCATAGTCCAGGCGCTCCCGTGCCGCCCGTTCCTGGTGGCCGCCACGCAGTCGAACAGATCCACTCCGCGGGCGATTCCCTCGACCAGATCTTCGGGAAATCCCACCCCCATAAGATAACGGGGGCGGTCCCGAGGCAGGGCGGGCCCAAGTTCATCTAAGACCCGATGCATCACAGGCTTGGGCTCGCCGACGGAGAGCCCGCCGATGGCAATTCCGGTCCAGGGTCCGAGCCCCAGGGTCCCCTCGAGCGACCGGAGGCGGAGGTCCTGGTAGGTGCCCCCCTGTACGATCGGCCAGAGCGTCTGGGTGGCACCGTCGTCGGCGAGCTCGGCGTGGCGGGTTCGGCAGCGTTCGAGCCACCGGAGGGAGCGCTCCATGCCTTCTTCGGCGAGATCCCGGGACGCCCCGCCGGGGACGACATGATCAAAGGCCATCGCGATGTCGGCGCCGAGGGTCCACTCGATCTCCATCGCCTTTTCGGGGGACAGGAAGCGGGCGCTGCCATCGACGTGGCTGGTGAACTCGACGCCCTGCTCGGAAATCTTGCGGAAAGTCTCCAGGGAAAAGACCTGGAACCCGCCGGAATCGGTCAGCATCGGCTTCGGCCAGGTGGTGAACCGGTGCAGGCCGCCGAGCGCGGCCACGACGTCCTCGCCCGGCCGGAGGTGGAGATGGTAGGTATTGCCAAGGATGATCTGGGCCCCGGCGCGTTCGACCTCGAGGGGGTGGAGGCCCCGGACGGCGCCTAACGTACCCACCGGCATGAAGGCGGGGGTCTGCACGGTGCCGTGAGGCAGCGTGAGGGTGGCGGCCCGGGCCTGGCCGTCGGTTCGGGTGAGGTCGAATTCGAACATGGCGGGGGTCAAAGATGGGCTGGGAGGGTGCCGGTGTCGAGCAGGTGGCGGTAGACGGCCAGATAGGCCTCGGCCATGGTCAGGTGGCTGAAGTGGCGCTGGACCCGGGCCCGGCAGGCCTCGGGGTCGATGCTGGCGAGCCCCGGCCGGGCGGCCACCAGGTCGTCGAGGGTACTGCCTAACGCGCCGACCTCGGGGGTGATGATCTCGGGGAGCGACCCGCGCCGGGTGCCGAGGACCGGAGTGCCGCTCGCGAGGGCTTCGATCAGCGTGAGCCCGAACGGTTCTTCCCACTGGGCCGGCATCCAGAGGCAGGCGGCATCGGCGAGGAGGCCGTGTTTCCGGTCGCCGCCGATTTCGCCCACGAATTTGAGGCCGGGCCGGAGTGACGGGCGCCAGCCCCCGGCGACAATCAGGGACTGGCCCGAACGGCGGGCGCCCTCGACGGCCCATTGCCATCCCTTGGCGGAGTTGAGCCGGCCGAGGAAGAGGTCGAACGGCTGTTTGACGGCGGAGAAACGGTATTCCCGCTGGTCGAGCCCGTTGTGCACGAACGTCCGCGACCGGAGCCGGCGGGCGTGGTCGGCGGAGAGGCAGACCATGTTGGCGGGATAGATCCCGCCGGTCGGGTTGCCGTGCATGGTCCAGAGGGACGGGAGGTCGGTGGGTTCGAACGGGATGTGGGCGTGGAGGATCTCGGCCCCTTTGGGGAGGTGGGGTCGGACGTCGAAGCCTCGCTTTCCGATCGCCTTCGGATCGACGGGGATCAGCCGGGCTTCCGGAAGCCGCGAACCGGGCGGGCCGATCAGGCTCACCTGGTGGCCGAGTTCCACCAGGCCACGGGCCAGCCAGACGACCACGCGTGGGGTGCCGCCGTACCGTTCGACCGGGAGCCGCTCGTGGTAGAGGAGGACGACGTGCAGGGGCGCCCTCGCCGGTTGGGGTAACCGGATCAAGGCATCGATGGGATCACCACCATGGCGTCGCCGTAGCTGAAGAATCGGTACTGCGCCGCCACGGCATGTCGATAGGCGGCCCGGAGCGGCTCGACGCCGCCGAACGCACTGACAAGCATGAGGAGGGTCGACCGGGGCAGGTGGAAGTTGGTGATCAGTCGGTCGACCGCGCGGAACCGGTACCCGGGCAGGATCAGCAGCGACGTTTCGTGGCGGCCCGCGACGAGGCCGGTGTCCGTCACCGCCGACTCGAGGGCGCGTACCACGGTGGTACCCACCGCCCAGAGGCAGCCGCCCCGGCGCCGGAGCCCGGCATACTGCTCGACCAGCCGTTCCGGGATCAGGAACGCCTCGCGATGCATCGGATGCTGCGACGGGTCCTCTGACTCTACCGGCCGAAAGGTGCCCGGCCCCACTTCGAGGTCGAGCCGCCCGATCTCCACGCCGCCGGCTTCCAGGCGGGCCAGGATCTCGGGGGTGAAGTGAAGCCCCGCTGTGGGTGCGGCTACGCTGCCTTCGCGGTCAGCGTAGACGGTCTGATAGCGATCATCATCGCTCGCGGAGGGGTCGCGCTCGATGTACGGTGGCAGCGGGAGTCGGCCGTAGCGCTCCATGGCCTGATCCGCCGTGAGCCCGATGAACCGGACCAGGCGGTTGGGCCCATCGAGGACCTCGACCGTCTCGATTTCTGCTCCGGGCCCGAGGGTGATTCGCTTTCCCGGCTTGAGGGCGCTGCCCGGCTTTCCCATCGCGATCCAGCCGTCCCCGGCGGCCGGGTGGATCAGCAATACCTCGGCCGGGGCCCCCGACCTGCGCGTGCCTGGCAGACGGGCGTGACGGACCCGGGTGGTGTTGAGCACCAGGAGATCCCCTGCCGGTATGAGCGTGGTGATCTGATCGAAGGTGAGGTCAGTGAGGGCCGTGTCCCGAATCGACAGCAGGCGGCTGGTGCCGCGAACTTCGGCCGGCGTCTGGGCAATCAGCTCCGTTGGCAGCGCGTAGTCGAAGTCGGCGGTGCGGAGTCCGGTCACCCGAAGAGTGTGCTCTGGCCGGCGGGCGGGGTGATGCCGAACCGGCGGTACGCCATGGCGGTGGCGGTCCGGCCGCGGGGGGTGCGTTCGAGGAATCCCTGCTGGAGGAGATAGGGTTCGTAGACCTCTTCCAGGGTGCCGCTGTCTTCGCCGACCGCCGCGCCTAACGTCTGCAGGCCGACCGGTCCGCCGCCGAACTTCTCGATGATCGTGGTGAGGATCCGGGCGTCCATGTCGTCGAGGCCGAATTCGTCGACGTTGAGCCGGGCCAGGGCCGCGGCCGCGACCTCCGCCGTGATGACGCCACCGGCCCGGACCTGGGCGTAGTCCCGCACCCGGCGGAGCAACCGGTTGGCGATCCGCGGGGTCCCGCGGCTCCGCTTGGCAATCTCCATCCCGCCGGCCGGCTCGGTCGTAATGTTCAGGATCGTGGCCGACCGGGCGACGATCCGGGCGAGATCGTCCGGGCCGTAGAAATTGAGCCGCTCGACAATGCCGAAGCGGGCCCGCATCGGCGGGGTGAGCTGGCCGAATCGGGTCGTGGCACCGACCAGTGTGAAGGGCTCGATGGTCATCGGGATCGTCTGGGCGTTGGGCCCATCGGCGATCCGGACGTCGATCCGGAAGTCCTCCATGGCGGGGTAGAGAAACTCCTCGAGCACTGGCCGGAGCCGGTGGATCTCGTCGATGAAGAGGATGTCCCCTTTGCCGAGCCCGGTGAGCAACCCGACCAGGTCGCCGGGTTTCTCGAGCACCGGTCCCGACGTGGTCCTGATCTGGACACCCATTTCCTTCGCCATGAGCATGGCGAGGGTGGTCTTGCCCAGTCCGGGCGGGCCGAAGAACAGGATGTGATCGAGCGTGTCCCGGCGGGCCAAGGCGGCGTCGATCGCAATCTGGAGCGACGACCTGACCGGGTCCTGGCCGATGAACTCATCAAGCCGGGAGGGGCGAAGCGCCGAGTCGGCGCCGCGTTCCTCCGGCAGTTCGTCGGGTGTGGTGATCTCGACCCGGGACACGGGGTGCGCCTACTTCGCTTCCGAGTTCCAGCGGACCGGGCGTTCACCGGGCCAGATGGCATGCCTGGCATGGCACGAGACGCACCGATCGTTGGCGACGGCCGTACCGACCGGTAGGAACTTGCGGTTGCTGACGCCGCACTTGGTGCACAGCCATTCGGCCGTCACATGGGGCGGCCGGGCGAGCGTGGTAGCCATCAACGTCCTCCTTTGGGCGTGGTGAGGATCTGCAGGGCGCGCCTGATGAGGGCGCCCGAATCGGCGGCGCCGTCGGCGGACACGGCGGCGCGAATCGCTTCGTCGACCTGAACCGGAGAATAACCCAGTGCCGCCAGGGCGCGGGCGGCCTGGTCTCCGGCGGAACTCTTTCGGGGTGCCGCATCGACGGCCACGTCGGCGAACCGGTCGTTCAGCTCGAGGATCAGCCGCTCAGCCTTTTTCCGTCCGATGCCGGGGACGGTGGAGAGTGCCGCGATATCCTTGGATTGAATCGACCGCACCGTCCGGTCCGGCCCGAGGCTCGACAGCAGCGCCAGCGCGAGTTTGGGCCCGAATCCGCTGGCGCCGAGGAGCCGGCGGAAGATCTCCTTGTCGCCGGCCCGATCGAACCCGAACAGCGTCCAGCCATCTTCTCGCACCACGAGTTCGGTGTGGAGGGCGCAACGCGATCCCGGCGCGGGCAGCCGTTCGAACACGCCGAGCGGTACGGTCACGGCGTAGCCGACGCCGCCATCGGTCTGGATGACGATGGTATCGCCGCTTCGGTCGGCCAGGACGCCACTGACGACTGCGATCATTTCCGTCCCACCGTTGGTCCGCCCTTCAGGCCTTTGGCCCAGCGGCCGGTCATCGCATGGCAGAGGGCCACCGCGACACCGTCGGCCGCATCCGCCGGGGAAGGTGCTGACTTGAGTCCGAGGAGTTTGGCCACCATGAACCCGACCTGGGGCTTGATCGCGCCGCCTCGGCCCACCAGCGCCTTCTTGACCGTCGCCGGCGGGTACTCGAATACCGGTATCCCCGCCAACGCCCCGGCAAGCAGGATTACGCCTCGAGCGTGGCCGAGCACGGCGGTGGTTCGAACATTGGTCCCGTAGAAGATGTCCTCGACCGCCAGCGCGGCCGGGCGGTGCCGCTCCACCAGCTCCCGGAGGCCTTCGTGGATGACGAGGAGCCGATCAGGCAGCGGGCTCCTGGCCAGGGTCCGGATCACCCCGCACTCGACCAGTCGCGCCGGCCGGCCGGGCTCGCCGGGCATCACCACACCGTACCCCATCACTGCCGTGCCGGGGTCGATGCCAAGGATGAGGCCCTGGCCCGCCGTCACGCCTCCGCTTCCGCCAGGGTATCCGAGTCGATGTCGAAGTTGGCGAACACTTTCGACACGTCGTCCAGTTCCTCGAGCATCTCGACCATCTTGAGGAGCCTGGTGGTGTCGTCGCCTTCGACCTTGACGGTGTTCTTGGGGACCATCGCGATTTCAGCCGAGTCCACGATGTATCCCTTGGCTTTGAGCGCGTCCTGGACCAGGTGGAGGTCAAACGGAGCCGTGGTGACGATGTAGAGGTCGCCTTCCCTGGCGAAGTCCTCGGCGCCGGCTTCGAGGGCGGCCTCGAGGGCCTGGTCTTCCGGGGAGCGAGTGGCGTCGAGCGCGATCTGGCCCTTCCGGTCGAACATCCAGGCCACCGAGTTCGTAGCGCCAAGGTTGCCGCCGTTCCGGGCGAACGCATGCCGGACCTCGGCCACCGTCCGGTTGGCGTTGTCGGTCGTGCCTTCGACGTAGATCGCGGCGCCACCGGGACCGTATCCTTCGTACGTCACGTCCTCGTAGACCGCGCCTTCAAGTTCGCCGGTACCCTTCTTGATCGCCCGTTCCATGTTGTCGTTGGGCATGTTCACCGCCCGGGCCGCGTCGAGGGCGGTCCGGAGCCGGGGGTTGCCGCCGGGGTCGCCGCCGCCGGCCTTGGCCGCCACGGTGATTTCCCGGATGCATTTGGTCCAGACGCCCGCCCGCCGCGAATCGGTGACGGCCTTTTTGCGCTTGATCTGCTTCCACTTGCTGTGCCCAGCCATGGCTCGTCCTTGCCCGGTTTCCGGGGATCAACTTAAGAGAAGGCGGGGGGCGGCGCGAGGCTAGCGAAGGGCCCGCGCGGCCCGGTTGAGCACGTCGGCGGCGTCGGGGCCGACCCCGTCCCGGGCGGGGGCCGCCAGCTGAGACAGGAGCGTTGCCGGGTCGGGCCTGACCGGCTCCTTGAGCATGATCAGGGTGGTGGAGATGCCCTTTCGCATGGTCTGCGACAGACCGAGGCTCGACAGGCGCTTCTCGAGCAAGGCGACCCGCCGGCGGATGGTGCGGTCGATGGTCGGGTGGCCGAGGTCCTCGATAAGCCGGGTGGTGAGCCAGAGGGCGAAGAGCCCTTCCCGCCGGGGGCCGCGGGGTGCGCCGGCCATCAACTCGACCAGGCTTTTGGAGACGGGTGAGAGGGCGGTCATCGGGGGAGCCGTCGGACGGCATCGAATACCTCGCCCGTCGTGATGTCGGCCAGGCAGCGGTGATGCCCGAGCGGGCAGACCGGGCCACCCATGGCACTGCAGGGCCGGCAGGGGAGATCCCGCTCGATCACGGTGGCCCGGGCGTGGTACGGAAAGAACCCGAACGGCTGGACGGTCGGTCCGAACAGCGCGACGACCGGGGTGCTCACGGCCGTCGCGAGGTGCATCAGGCCGGTGTCGCCGGTCACGGCACATCGGGCCTGCTTGAGCAGCGCTGCCGACACGCCCAGGCCCACCAGGCCGGCCACGCTCACGGCCCGGTCGCCGGCCGCCGTGGCGATGTCCTCACCCAGCGCCGATTCCGCCGGGCCGCCTAACACGACGACATCGGTGCCCTGTTCGGTCAGCGTCGCCGCCAGGATCTGCCACTGTCTGGCCGGCCACCGTTTGGTGGCGTGCTGGGCCCCCGGCGCCAGCGCGACCAGCGCCCGGCCCTGGCCGATCCCCCTCTCGCGGAGAAGGCGGACGGCCTGGTCCATCGCGTCCCGCCCGATGAACATCTCGAGCGGCTTGCCGTCGGGGGTCACGTCGAGGTCGCGGGCGGCGTCGAAATAACGTTCGGGAACGGGCCGGGTATCCCGATACCAGTTCCGCTTGGTCCGGATCAGCAGGCTTCTGGCCGCACGGTGCTTGGGGTATCCGTGCCAGCGGCCCGGGACGAGCCAGCGGAGCAGCCTGGTTCGGAGATTTCCGTGAAGATCGAGCCGGTCGGTGAACCCGGCGCGCGCCAGGTACCGGGCCAGCGGGCGGATCGGCCTGGCCGGGTCGTATCCGATCAGTTCGTCGATTCGCGGGTTGTGCTCGAGCAGCGGCAGCAGTGCGGTCTTGGTGACGAAGGTGATCCGGGCGTCAGGGTGACGGGTCTTGAGGGCGCGCAGGAGCGGCGTCGTCAGCAGCACGTCGCCGATCGAACTCAACCGAACGAGCAGAATCTTCCTGGTCACAGTCGGGGGGAAGATAACGTCCTATTAGCTTCCTCCCATGCAGCAGAGCGCCGGCATCCGGCTTCTTCAGGTCGCCCGTCCATACTGGGGATTGTTCGTTGCCGGCCTCGCCGCGACTCTGATCGCGTCGGTGCTCGACGGCGCCACGATTGTGGTGCTCATCCCGTTGCTCAAGACCCTGTTCGGGACCGCCGGAAGCCTGGCGCAGTCCGGGACCAGGCTCGAAGCGGTGATGGACCGCGTCCTGGCCTCCCTGCTCTCGGGGGCGAGCCCGTCGGTGGTCGGCGCGCGGCTGGTCGTGGTCCTCATGGTCGGGCTGGTACTCAAGAACGCGTTCACCTACGGTTCGAACCAGCTGTCGGTGGCGGTGCAGGAGGGACTGGTCCGCGACCTCCGGGTGAAGCTCTACCGGCATCTCCTCACCATCGAACTCGGCTTCTTCCAGCGGACCCGCCAGGGACAGCTGATTTCCGCCGTGATCGCGGATGCCGATCAGTGCAAGCAGGTAGTAACCGCCGCACTCGCGGCCTTCTTTCAGAACGTGGTCCTGATCGTTATCTCGCTGGTGATCCTGGCCTTCATGTCGGTGCGACTCACGTTGATCACGGTGGCGGCGGCACCCATTCTCGTACTCGGGATCCGCCAACTGCTCGGCCGGTTGCGCCGTTACGCCGGCGAATGGGCCGAGGAACGGGGGCGGCTCACCTCGACCGTGACCGAGCGGCTGGCCGCGATCAAGCTGATTCGCGGCTACGGAGCCGAGAGTATCGAAGGTGATGCCTTTGCGGATCAGGCCGACCGATACCGGAAGCGGCTGATCCGGACCCAGCGGTTTTCGTCGCTGACGTCGCCGGTGAGTGAGGTGTTCGGCGGGCTGGTGATCATTCTGATCATCTGGGCCGCGGCCAATCCGGCGGTGATCGGCGCCCGGCTGAGCCCCGAGGCGACCATCGGATTCCTGGCGATCGCGCTCAAGATGATGGCGCCGATCAAGTCGCTGGCCCAGTTTCCAACCTCGATGGCGCTGGCGCTGGCCAGTGCCGACCGGGTGTTTTCGTGGCTCGACCGGGAGTCGGCCGAACAGGATCAGCCCGGGGCCAGGGCCGCCCGGTTTGAGCGGGACCTGGTTTTTGACCGGGTTCGGTTCAGCTACGGCGGCGAAGATGTCCTGACCGACGTATCGTTCCCAGTGAAGAAGGGGCAGGTCGTGGCGATCGTCGGACCGTCGGGGGCGGGCAAGAGCACACTGCTCGAGCTGGTGCCGCGTTTCCACGATCCGACCGGGGGGGAGATCCGGCTGGACGGGGTACCGCTGGCGGGACTGACCCGGGCCTCGTTGCGCCAGACCATCGGGCTGGTCGGTCAGGAAACCGTGGTGCTGAACGACACGGTGCATGCCAATATCGCCTATGGGCGGCCGGGCGCGACGGCGACACAGGTGCGGGACGCGGCCGGGGCGGCCAACGCCCTCGAATTCATCGACAAGCTGGCGGACGGATTCGACACGCTGCTCGGGGAACGCGGCACCCGCCTGTCCGGCGGACAGCGCCAGCGGATCGCCATTGCCCGGGCGCTCCTCCGTGACCCGCCGTTGCTGATTCTCGACGAGGCGACCAGTGCGCTCGACACCGAATCCGAGCGCCTGGTACAGGAGGCGATCGACCGCCTCATGAAGGACCGGACCGTGCTGGTCGTGGCCCACCGACTGGCGACCGTGCAGCATGCTGATGAAATTGTGGTCCTGGACAACGGCCGGATCGTCGAGCAGGGCCCGCACGCGGTCCTCCTCACGAGGGGTGGTCTCTACCGCCGGCTCTATGACTTGCAGTTCCGAACCATGGAGGACATGGCGTGACCGCACCGTCGGTCTTGCTGATCGCTTCGTTCGACGACGCCGAACATGCGCATTCGTTTCAGCGGGTCCGGGCCCTCGAACGGCTCGGCTGTGACGTCACGACCTTCGATCTTCGCCGGCGGCCCGGATTGCTCGGGTTCCTTGGTGGGAGCGATCTCCGGTCACGTCTGCTCAAGAGCATCGAGGTGGCCGACGCCAACTTGGTCCTGGTGACCGGCGGGTACGAACTCGACGAGGGCCTGGTCGAGGTCCTCAGGTCGTCGACCGGGGTCAAGCTCGCCAACTGGTTTACCGACGACATGAGGCGGATCGACGAGATCCTGCCGACGGCGCGGGCGTACGATACGGCCTTCGTGGTCGGGAGCGACGTGGCCAGTGCCTGCGAACGGTCGTTCGGCAAGACCGTCGAAGTCCTGCCGCTCGGCGCGGACCCATCGGTCTACCGGCCGGTCAAAAGCCGCGACCAGTACCGGGCCAATGTCGTTTTCGCCGGCGGGGCGACGCCGGAACGGGAGCGGCACCTCTCGGAATTGCTCGAATTCGGCCTGGCGCTTTGGGGGCCGGGTTGGCGCCGGACCTCGCTCCGCGACTATTGCCGTGGCGAGATCAAGAGCACGGCCGAGTTCGTCCGCGCCTATGGCGGCGCGTCGGTGGCGGTGAACCTGCATCACGGGTTCGGAGACAAGAGCGGCGTGGGCGCGTCGTGCAACCAGCGGCTCTTCGAGCTCTCCTCGATGGGGGTACCGCAGGTGGTTGACGAACGCGCGGACCTCCCCCGGTATTTCGACGTAGGCCGCGAGGTCGTGACCTTCACCTCGGCCAAGGATCTCAAGGAACGGGTTCAGGAGCTCCTCCAGGCGCCGGCGGTGGCCGAAGAACTGGGTGCCGCGGCCCGGCGGAAGGTTCTGGCCTGCCACACCCAGATGCACCGGATGCGGCGGATCCTCGAAGCCGTCGGCCTGGTGCCGAACGCGCCGTCCTCCTCGCCGGAGCCGGCGGGGGACTAGCCCCTGGGCATGGCGTTCCCCGGTCTGCGAGTCGTCCTCGTCGCCAAGTTCAACCAGCGCTATCACCGGACCGGCGGCGCCATCGCCCGGGCCATTGGCGATTTAGGCTGCGAGGTGGCCACCTGCGAGGAGCGGACTGGGACACTGGACCGCTTTCTTGGCCGGACCCTGGAGCGACGCCTGGGTCGGGTGATCAACCGTCACCGCCCCGACGTCGTGCTGGTCTTCAAGGGCGCCGGTCTCGAACCCGAGGCCATCGAACGGCTCAAGCCGGCGGCCAGGGCGCGCTGGTTCAACTGGTTTCCCGACAGCCCCCACCTGCTCGATCTCTCGCTCCGGATCGGCCGCGGGTACGATGTGGTGTTCGCCTTCGATTCCTCCATGGTGGCCCGGCACGTCGCGTTAGGCAGGGACGCCCGGTATCTGGCGGAGGGGTGCGAGCCGGCGTTCCATCGCCCGTTGCCCGATCCCCGCTGGCCCCGTGCGGCGATCGCTTTCGTGGGCTCGCGGGAGCCCGGGCGAGCGGCGGCGCTCGAGTCAGTGGCGGACCTCGGGCTCCGTGTCTGGGGCCCCGATTGGCCGGCCGGTCCGCTCTACGGCGACCACTTCATCAAGGCCTTCAGCAACGCGGACCTGGCGCTCAACGTTCACCAATTCTTCGGTGAGCCCGCCGAACGGGGCTGGTACGGTACCGGCGCCAATCGCCGGGTCTTCGAGCTGGCCGCCATCGGCACGGTCCAGCTCTGCGATGCCAAGACCGACATCGCAAGGAACTTCACCAACGGCCGGGAAATCGTGCTGTTCCGGTCCCCCGACGAGCTGCGGTCCCTGGCCCGTGACCTGCTTGGCGACCCGGCCCGCCGGGCGGCGCTCGCGGCCGCCGCCCGGCAGCGGGCCCTGGCCGAGCACACCTGGGGGCATCGGCTGACCGAAATGCTGAGTGAGACGCTCCGATGAGGGTCTCGGGATTCACCATCGTCCGGAACGCGATCGAACTCGACTTCCCCGCGGTCGACAGCATCCGGTCGATCCTCCCGATCTGCGACGAAGTGGTGGTGAATGTGGGCCGCTCCACGGACGGTACGCTGGACCTGATCCGGTCGATCGATGATCCCCGGATCCGGATCGTCGAGAGCGAATGGGATTTCTCCCGGGGCGAGTCGGTGCTCCGCGACGAGACCCTGCGGGCGATGCGGGCGTGCCGTCACGCGTGGGGCGTCTACATCCAGGCGGACGAGGTCCTGCACGAACACGGCGCCAGGGCGTTGGCCGCCGCCCTCGCCGGCGCGGGGGACGACCCCGGGATCGAAGGGCTCGTGGTCCGCTATCGCCATCTCTTCGGTGATCCGTTTTCCGAGGCCGTGAACCGCCGCTGGTATCGGCGCGAGGTGCGCGCGGTCCGGCTCGATCCCGTGCTTGACGTCCATCCGTTTCGCGATGCCCAGGGGTTTCGGGTCGGCCCCGATAACCGGCGGGTGCGCGCCCGGTTGGTCGACGCCGAGATGTTCCATTACGGGTATACACGCTCCGGCCGGGCGCTCCGGGGGCGGGCCATCGTGGATCGGTCGCTCTATCCCGATCGCCCCGGCTATGAAGGGGACCGGGCGTTGTTGCGCTGGTTCCCGGGCCTCCGGCCGTTCCGCGGCACCCATCCGGCGGTTGCCGCCGCGTGGGTCGAGGCGCACGCGAACGATCCGGACCGGCGCGTGACCGAGCCCTTCTTCGAGTGGGAGCATCTTCGCTTTCACCTGTCGGACCTCGTTGAACGACTCACCGGCGAGCGGTTCTTGGAATTCCGGAACTACGAGCTCGTCTGATGGCGGATCTTCGCTGGTTCGCGCCTAACCACTATTGCACGCTGGTCATACCGGCGCTCCGGGCGCGGGGGCTTCAGATCGACACCGAGGGCGACGCGCCGGCCCGGCTCGCGGTGGCGATGGACGGGCAGCGCGCGGTCGAAGCGCATGAATACGCCCGGCGCCACCGCTGTCCTCTGCTGCTCTACCTCTGGGATCTCCCGCCCTGGCGGCTCGGGACCGGCAGCCCTGACGTCGTGTTCGAGTGGCGCCACCGGATTCGCCGGGTCCCGCGGATCATCGGGGGGTATCACGAGCGGCCCGGCTATTACAGCCGGCTCCGGTACGTGGCTCGGCGTGCCGATCATGTCTGGGCGCCGTCGAGCGCCACCGCCGCCGATCTCATGGCGCGGTTTGACGTGACGGCGGCGGTCGTGCCATTCTGCTTTGACTCCGCACGCTTTCCTCCGGGCGAGTGGAACCCGTCAGTGCCGCCGCGGCTGCTGGTGGTGTCGCGGCTCGTCCCGCACAAGAACCAGGCGGCCGTCCTTCGCGCCGCGGCGCGCCTGGTTCCGCGGGCGTCGGTCCGCTTCATCGGCCAGGGGCCCGAGGCTGATACGCTGGCCCGAATGGCCGAGGAACTCGGCGTGCCGCTCGTGCTGAACACTGATTGGCCCAGCGACGAGGCGGTCCGGCTGGCCTATCGCGAAGCGACCGTCGTAGTGGCGCCCAGCCGGTTCGAGGGGTTCGGGCTGACGCCGATGGAGGGCGTTGCGTCCGGCATTCCGACGGTCGCCTCGGATATTCCGCCGCACCGGGAACATCTCGGTGACAGCGTGACCTACTTCGGGTTGGAGGATGATTTGTCGCTGGTCGTGGCGATTCGAATGGCGATGGAGCGCGGCCCGGCGAACGCCCTGGCCGTGGCGGGTGTCACCATTGCCGCGGCGGCCGATCGATTTGCGGGGCGACTTGAACGGATGATTGAGAGCCGAGGGTGACCGACCTCCTGCTCGCCTTCGACTTTCCGCCGATCGGCGGAGGGATTGCCCGGTGGATGGCGGAGATCGCCAGGCGGTATCCTGGCGGCATTGTGGTGTCCACGGGGACACTGCCGGGGACGGATGATGGCGGAATGACCGTCGACCGGGTCGACGTACCGGCGGGCCGGCTCCGGACCCTGCCCGGGCTCTGGCGATGGGCGAGCCGGGCCCGAGAGCTCGTGGCAGAGCGAGAGGCTGGTTTCGTGTGGTGCGGGAACGTCCGCCCTGCCGCCTACGTGGCATGGTGGCTCCAGCGCCGGGACAACGTCCCCTACGGCATCATCCTCCATGGGGGTGACCTGCTCCGGTTGCGAGACCGGTACCGTGCCTCGGTCGTCAAGCGAGCGGTGGCCCGGCGTCTTCTTGGCGACGCCCGGTGGCTGGTGGCCAACAGCGAATGGACCGCCACGCTCGCCCGCGAGGTTCTGGCGGAACTCGGAGCCGGCGACACGGCCCGGGTCCGCGTCGTCCCGCTTGGCAGCGATCCGGCCCGGTTCCGGCCCGATGCCGAGCGCGGCGCGGTGCAGGCTCGCTACGGGATCATCCCGGACCGCCGCCGGCTGCTCACCGTGGCGAGACTGGTGCCGCACAAGGGCATCGACACCGCAATCGCGGCGCTCGGGCGGCTGGCCGTGGCCTACCCTGATCTGGAGTATCTGGTCGCGGGCGATGGCCCCGATCGGGATCGCCTGGGCCGGCTGGCGACCGCGGCCGGTGTGGCCGACCGGGTCCGATGGCTCGGCGCCGTGCCTAACGATGATCTTCCGGGGCTCCACGCGCTCTCCGATCTCTATCTTGGCTTGTCCCGGGAAGACGGGCTCGAAGCGGAGGGGTTCGGGATCGCGCTCGCGGATGCGGCCGCCGCCGGCATCCCGGTGATTGCGGGCCGGTCCGGCGGCACCGCCGAGGCGGTCAGGGACGGGGAAACCGGGATCAGAGTGGACCCGGCCGACCCGGTGGCGGTCGCCGAGGCGGTGGCGGGGTTGCTCGATGACTCGGGGCGGCGGGAGGCACTTGGGGCGGCGGGGCGTCGGTGGGTGGTGCGCGAACTCAACTGGGACCGCAGCGTGGCGGCGTTGGTCGATCTCAGTCGGGCGGCGGCCAGGTCTGCTCCGCGCTGATCGCGGCGGTGGGACAGGCCCGGACCACCCGGTCGCCGAGCGGCGACCACCACTGTTTGGGCGCGCGGACCGTGGCCTTCCCATCGGGGCCGCGGCCGAAGATCATCGGTTCCCTGGCGTAGCAGATCCCGCAGCCGATGCATGCCCCGGCATCGATCGAGAGCTTCATCTCGCGCTCGGGATGGAGGCCGGGCGGCAGCTGGTCGAGACGGTGGGGCAGGCGGTCGAGCGTGCTGTTCAGCGCCCGGAATCCCTCTGCTATCAGGTAGGGGGTCCGGTTGAACGCGAACATGGAGATTCGCTGGACCCGCGGGCGGATCAGGACCACGGGCGGGTCGGTCCAATCCCGCATCAGCTCCTCGGCCAGGGTGTTCATCACGACCTCGAGCCCGCGAGCGTAGGTAGCGGCAAACCCCTGTCGTTCGATGGCGTGCCGCCGGCCGCCTGCGCCGCCCACATCCACGGCGATGATCGGGCCATGACAGACGGCGAGCGCGGCCCGGACCGGAAGGTTCTCGACCACCGCGCCGTCGACGCAAGTCCGGCCAAGAATCCGTCGCGGGGCCAGAATGCCGGGGAGAGCGCACGAGGCGAACACCGCGTCGGCGACGCGCGGGGCCGTGAGCCCGGGAAGGCCCCAGAGTGTCTGATCGCCGGTATTGAGATCGACCGTGTTGACGACCAGGCGGCGGGGCAGCTCGTCGAACGTCCGCTTCCCGACCAGTGACTCGATCAGGCGTTCGAGCGGCTCCTGCCGGTAGACGGCCGGCGACAGCATCCGTTTCAGTGCCATGTCGAGGTGGGCGACCCGGAAGATGTCGGTACGTTTGAGGGCCAGGGCCCGGTCTTCCAGCTCCTGGAGGGGCATGCCGGTGGCCCAGGCGGCCCCGATCAGGGCGCCGATGCTGCAGCCAACGACGGCGTCAGGGATGAGCCCGCGTTCCTCGAGGGCCCGGAGAACGCCGATGTGGGCCAGGCCCTTGAGGCCGCCCCCGCCCAGGACCACGCTGAATTGAGAACCGGTCGCCATGATAGGATATTATCGCTGGTGAGGCACTCCATGCGAACTGAGACGAGCGCTCCGTGACCCGAACGTATGACGTGCTGGCCCTCCGGCGGGAAGAGTTCCCCTGGGCGGACCAGACGCTGTTTCTGAACCATGCCAGCATCGGGCCCCTGCCCGAGCGGGTCCGCCGGAGCCTTGAGGAGTACGGCCAAGCCCGGGCCGCGGCGTACCGGTTGACCGACGACCACCTCTTTCGGGTGCTCGACCGGTCCCGGGAGGTCGTGGCCCGTCTGATCGGTGCCGGCGCCGACGAGATCGCGCTCTCGACCAACACGAGCTACGGGCTCAATCTGGCGGCCCTGGCGCTCCCTCTCGAGGCCGGTGACGTCGTCCTCGCCAGCCACGGTGAGTTCCCGGCCAACGTCTTCCCGTGGCGCGAGCTTGCCCGCCGCGGCGTGGTGCTCGAACTGGTGCCGACCACGCCGGAGGGATGGCCCGACGAGCCCCGCATGCTCGAACGGATCCAGGACCCCCGGGTGAAGGTCCTGGCCTTGTCGCTGGTCCAATTCCATACCGGGTATCTGGCCGACATGGCCACCCTCTCGAAAGCCACCCGGGCGAGCGGTACCTGGTTCGTGATCGACGCCATCCAGGGGCTGGGTCAACTGCCGTTCGACGTCGGGCAGACGCCGGTCGACATCATGGCCTGCGGCGCCCAGAAGTGGCTCCTCTCGCCCTGGGGCTCCGGGTTCACCTACATTCGGCGTGAGCTCGTCAATAAGTTCGTTCCGCCATTCGCCGGGTGGACCGCATTTCAGGGAACCGCCGATTTCAGCACCCTGGTGGCCTACTCCGGCGACTGGCTCCCCGACGCCCGCCGCTTCGAGCTCATCACGCTGCCATTCCAGGATTTCTGGGGCATGAACGGCTCGCTCCAGCTGCTCATGGACCTCGGGCTCGATGCCATTCGCGACCACCTGGCCACAATAAGCCGGCCGGTGATCGACTGGGCCGCCCGCCGGGGCGTCCGGCTGGCGTCGCCGGTCGGCGCCCATCAAACCGGCATGACCTGCGTCGCGCCGGCCAATCCCGGGGCCGTCTTTCAGAACCTCACCGAGGCCGGCGTAGTGGCCTCGCTCCGGGAAGGGGCGATCCGCCTCTCCCCTCATTGCTACAACACGATCGAAGAGATGAGCCGAGTGGCCGATCTGCTCGATCGCGCGATCTGAACCCGGAGGAATGTCATGGCGACCCTGCTCGACGCGCTCAAAGAAGGCTACGGATTTGCCCCGCCGGTCATCACGTTAGGCGCCGCCCTCGACCACGGGACGCCGATCACCGAGCCCAAGGTGGCGTTCCCCCTCGCGATGATGAATCGCCACGGGTTGATCTCGGGGGCCACTGGTACCGGCAAGACCAAGACCCTGCAGTTGATGGCCGAACAGCTGTCGGCCCAGGGGGTGCCGGTCTTCCTGGCGGACATCAAGGGGGACGTCTCCGGCGTGGCTCAGCCCGGGAGCCGGACGCCGGCCATCGATGACCGGATCAAGTCGATCGGCGCCGCCTGGGAGCCACGGGGACTTCCCACGGAGTTCGTGAGTCTGACGGGCAAGAACGGCGTCCAGCTTCGCGCCACGGTGAACTCCTTCGGCCCGCTGCTGCTGAGCAAGGTCCTGGAACTGAACGACACCCAGGCCAGCGTGCTGAGTCTGGTGTTCAAGGCCTGCGACGACCAGGGTCTCCCGCTGCTCGATTTCGCGGACCTGCGTGCGGTACTCAAGTTTCTTGCGGGCGACGAAGGCAAGCCGGTGCTCAAGGAATACGGCGGCATGTCCACCGCCACGGTGGGTGTCCTGCTACGCAAGATGGTCGAACTCGAACAACAGGGGGCCGAAGTGTTCTTCGGCGAACCCGCGTTCGACGTCAACGATCTGCTTCATGTTACCGCTGATGGCCGAGGCGTGGTCACCTGCCTCGAACTCGCGGACTGCCAGGAGAAGCCGGCCCTCTTCTCCACGTTCATGATGTGGATGCTGGCCCAACTTCACCATGATCTGCCCGAGGCCGGCGACCTGCCGAAGCCGAAACTGGTGTTCTTCTTCGACGAAGCCCACCTCCTGTTTCGCGATGCCTCGAAGCAGTTCCTCTCGCAGGTGGAGCAGATTGTCCGGCTGATCCGCTCGAAGGGGATCGGGATCTTCTTCGTCACCCAGTCGCCGAAGGACGTGCCGGACGAGATCCTGGCCCAGTTGTCGAACCGGGTCGAGCACGCTCTCCGGGCCCACACGCCCGATGAGGAAGCGGCCCTGAAAGCCGCCGTACGAACCTTCCCGAAGACCGCCTTCTACGATCTCCAGGAGACGATCATGTCCCTCGGCATCGGCGAAGCCGTCATCACCGGGCTCAATCCCCACGGCGTCCCCACGCCGGTGGTGGCGGCGCGGCTCCTGCCGCCGACATCACGGATGGGACCGCTCACGCCGGACGAGTATGCCCGGGAGCTCGCGGATTCGGATCTGATGCGAGAGTACGGCACGCCGGTGAATCGGGAAAGCGCCTACGAGATGCTTGCCAAACGGGCCCAGGACCAGGGGGCGCCACCATCGGCATTCCAGCCGGCGGGGCCGTTTCGCGAACCCGCCGCGCCGGCGCCGGCCGGTGGCTCGGGCAAGACCTGGGCGAGTGCGGCTGGAGGAGCGCTGATCGGGGCACTGACGTCGAGTGCGGCCCGGACCATCGGCCGCGAACTGGTCCGCGGGGTGTTCGGCATGCTCAGCGGCCGATCACCCCGCGGTACCACGCGGTCTCGCTGGTAGGACTACTTCCCGCCGGGGGTGATCAGAGCGATCAGTGGCATGATCAGGTTGTCCACGAGCGCCGTGACCACGCCGTTCGCCTTGCCACCGATGATGACGGCCCGGCAAGGCGGGATGAGGGTCGTTCAGTCCGCCTGCAGGAAGGCGAAGCTCCGGCGGCCTTTCTGGAGGGCCACATATCGGCCGCCGAGCAGCGAGTCCGGGCCCAAGATCTGGTCGGCGGCGGCCTTGGCGCCGTTCACCGAGAATCCCTGGCCCTGGATCCCACGGCGAGCTTCGGCCTTTGATGCTGCCAGACCGGTCTCGACCAGGGCGTCGACAATGGCGATTCCCGCATCGAGTCTGCTTCTCGGCACCGCAATCGTGGGCACCTCGCCGGCAACGACCGCGAGCGTTGCATGGTCGGCGGCCTTGAGGTCGCGATTTCCGAACAGCACTTCGCTCGCCGCGATCACCCGGTCGGTCGTTTCCGCGCCGTGCACCCGGCTCGTCACGTCGCGAGCCAGAAACCGCTGCGCCGCCCGTTTGCCCGGTTCGGCGGAATGCGCGCCCATGACCGCCGCGATCTCGGCCTCCTCGATTGTCGTGAAGGTCTTGAGGAACCGCTCGGCGTCCGCGTCTTCAGCGTTGAGCCAGAACTGGTAGAATTTGTAGGCTGACGTCCGGGCCGGATCGAGCCAGACGTTGCCGCCCTCGCTCTTGCCGAACTTGGCGCCCGACGCGGTGGTCAGCAGCGGCAGGACCAGCCCGTGGGCTTCCGCCGACTCCCGCCGCCCGATCAGCTCGATCCCGGCCGTGATGTTGCCCCACTGGTCGCTGCCACCCATCTGCAGCTCGCAGCCGATCTCCCCGTGCAAGTGCCAGAAGTCGTAGGCCTGCACCAGCATGTAGGTGAACTCGGTGTACGAAATTCCGCTCTCCATCCGGCTCTTCACCGAGTCCTTCTGGAGCATGTAGTTGACGGTGAAGTGCTTGCCCGTGTCGCGCAGGAACTCGAGCAATGAGAGTTCCTGGAGCCAGGTCAGATTGTTGCGGAGCCGGGCCGCGTTGGCCCCGCCGAAATCGAGGAACTGGGCCAGCTGGCGCTGAATCCCCGCCGCGTTGGCCTCCACCGTCTCGGCCGACAGCATTGGGCGTTCGCTCCGCTTGCCGCTCGGGTCGCCGACCAGGCCGGTCCCGCCGCCGATGAGCGCGACCGGGAGCCCGCCATGACGCTGGAGCCAGACCAGGGCCATGACCGGGACCAGGTTTCCCACATGGAGAGAGTCGGCGGTCGGGTCGAAGCCGACGTATCCGGTGATCGGGCTCCGGGCCAGCCGGTCGCCCAGACCGGGCGTCGCGTCGTGGAGCAGACCCCTGGACCGCAGGGTGTCAAGCAGGGTGGCCATAGGGGCGGGAAGATAGACGGATCGGCGGAGGGGCGGGATGGGGCGGCAGGCTCGCTTATCTTGCATGTATGGCTTTCGCGCCGTTCCGCAGTCTGTCCCGGTGGTGGCATTCGCCCAGCATCAGGTTTCGAGTCCTGCTCACGTTCGGCGGCCTGTTCTGCTTTGGAGCCGCCCTGCTCGTGGGGGCGTGGTTCAACGTCTGCGCCCCCGTCGACGCCTGTCCGTCGATCGCGGGTCTCGAGTCCTACGATCCCGACCAGGCCTCGAAGGTATACGCGGCAGACGGCCGCCTGGTGACCGATTTCGGTCTCCAGCGCCGGACCGTGGTGCCCCTCGGGCAGATCTCGCCCGCGGTGATCCAGGCCTTCCTTTCGACTGAAGATCGCCGCTTCTATCAGCACGACGGCATCGACTGGATCCGGTTCTTCGGGTCCGTGAAGTCAATACTGACCGGGCATCGGGTCGAGGGCTTTTCGACCCTCACCATGCAGTTGGCCCGGAACCTCTGGCCGGCCGAATTGCCGGCGAACCTCCGATCCGGGTTCGGTGGCGTGACGCGCAAGCTTCGCGAGGCCCGGATGGCGGTGGAGATCGAGCGGAATTACAAGAAAGACAAGATCCTCGAGCTCTATCTCAACCAGATCAACCTCGGCAACGGAGCCTACGGGATCGAGACCGCGTCGCAACGGTATTTCGGGAAATCGGCCCGCCAGGTCAACGTCGCCGAGGCGGCGGTGCTTGCCGCGATTCCCCGGGCGCCGACCCGGTACAATCCCCGCCGCAACCCGGACTATGCCGTGCAGCGGCGGAACGTCATCATCAATCTGCTCCGCGATCAAGGGAAGCTGTCGAAGGAATCCGCGGAAGCGTGGAAAGCCTATCCGCTGGCCCTCTCCTCCCGGTCGGACTACACCGGGGTTGGCGATTACTTCGTCGAATACGTCCGGCAGCAGCTCGAGGCCCGATTCGGAACCGACCTCTATAAGGCCGGACTCCGGGTCCATACCACACTGGACCTCGATATCCAGCAGGCGGCCGAGCGGGCGCTCGAAGCCCAGCTGACCAAGATCGAGGAAGACCGGAAAACCTACCCGGAGCGCTTTCCTCACACGACCTACCGCAAGTACCTCGACGCCAAAGATCCTAACGCCGGCGAAGACGATCAGGGGCCCTACTCGCCCTACCTGCAGGGCGCCGTGGTCACCATGGAGGTGAAGACCGGCTACCTCCGGGCGCTGGTGGGCGGACGTGACTTCGCCGATTCCAAGTTCAACCGGGTGTCGCAGGCGCTCCGCCAGGCAGGGTCCACCTTCAAGCCGTTCGTGTACTCGGCGGCGATCAAGGCCGGCCACCGGCTGAGCGACATGTACGAGGACGGCCCCGTCGAGGTCCCGATCCCCGATCAGCCGACCTGGTCGCCCAAGAACTACGACAACAAGTTCCAGGGCCTCATGAGTATGCGGAAGGGACTCTACGAGTCGCGGAACACCGTGGCCGTACGGGTCGGGCTCGAGGTCGGCGTCGATGCGGTGGTCGAAGAGGCCGCCCTCGATGGCATTGCGAGCAAGATCGCCCGGGTCCCGTCGATCTTCATCGGGGCGGCCGAGGTCACCCCACTCGAGATCACCGCTGCGTTCGGAACATTCGCGAATCTCGGAGTGAAGGTGACGCCCGTTGCCATCACCCGGGTCGAGGATCGCTACGGCACCATCCTCTGGGAGCCCGAGGCTCGCCAGACCCGGGTCATGGACCCCGAACACGCGTGGTTGGTGCTCGACGGTCTCCGCGACGTTGTGCGGAAGGGGACCGCAGTCGGCGCCATGGCCCGGGCCGGGTTCACCCTCCCAGCCGGTGGCAAGACCGGCACGACCAACGACGGCATGGACGCGTGGTTCATCGGATTCACGCCTGACCTGGTGACCGGCGTCTGGATGGGCTTCGACAAGAAACAGGTGATCATGGCGAACGCGCAGGGCGGCCGGCTGGCCGCGCCGGCGTGGGCGTCGATGATGAAGGAAGTCTACGAACGCCGGAAAGCTCCCAATCCGTGGCCAATGCCGAATGGGATCGTGTCGGCCACGATCGACCACAGTACCGGGTACCTGGCCACGTCGGCGTGTCCGGCGGATCAGGTCGGGCCGGAGTTCTATTATCCCGGCACCGAACCCACCGAGCGGTGCCCGATCCACGGTGGCGGACGGGCGCCCATCAAACCGTGAATCCCGTCCGCCGTGTTCGCCTCACGGCGGATTGGGTCCTCCCGATTGCGAGCCCCCCGGTCCGGCATGGGGCCGTGCTGATCGGCGCTGATGGCCGGATTGAAGCGGTGGGCCCGGCGTCGGCGGTTCCTAATCCTCCCGGTGTCCCTGATCTCGATTTTTCCTCGGCGGCACTGTTGCCCGGGCTCGTGAACGCCCATACCCACCTCGAGCTGACCGGTTTGGACGACGCGGTCGACGAGGCCGACTTCTCGCGGTGGATCCGCGCGGTTCGGGAAATCAAAGCCTCCCGGCCGGCTGGTTGGTTCCGGGCCGCGGCGCGCCAGGGCGTACTGGATGCCTTTGCGGCCGGGATTACCACGGTGTTCGACACTGGCGACTCGGGCGAGGTGCTCCCGGCACTTGCCGAGGCCGGCGGTGCGGGCGTGGTCTATCAGGAGGTCTTCGGTCCGGATCCGAGCCAGGTGGCCGAGAGCATGGCCGGGCTTGAGGCCCGGGTCGCCGATCTCCGCCGAGTGCAAACCGGGCGAGCGCGGCTCGGCGTGTCGCCCCACGCGCCGTACACGGTAAGCGGCCCCCTCTATCGGGCGGTGGCCGATTATGCGGCACGCGAGGGACTGCCGCTGGCGGTCCATCTGGCGGAGTCGCCGGCCGAGACCGCGTTCGTCGTTCGCAGTGAGGGCCCCTTCGCCGAGGCCTGGGCCGCGCGCGGCCTTCCGCCCCTGGGCCGCCACGCGGGTCCGGAGGGCGCTCGCCGCTCCCCGGTGGCCTGGCTCGACGGTCACGGGGTCCTGGGCCCCGCGACCCTCTGCATTCACGCCGTGCAACTCGATGATGCGGACATCCGCGTCCTGGCCGATCGGCGGGTCGCCGTGGCCCACTGCCCGGTGTCCAACCTCCGGCACGGCCACGGCACCGCGCCAACGGCTGCCCTCCGCCGGGCCGGGGTACGAATGGGGGTTGGGACGGACTCCGTGGTCAGCGTCGGGTCGCTCGATCTGTTCGCCGAGATGCGCGCGGCCCGCGATCTTGCCGGCCTCAGCGCAGCCGACACCTTGGCCCTGGGCACCATCGAGGGGGCAAGGCTGGTCGGTTCGGCAGGCGATACTGGCTGGCTTGGCGAGGGCGCGTGGGGCGACGTGATCGTGGTCGACCTGCCGGATCCGGGCCCCCGGACCGTGGAGGAGGCCGTTCTCGCCGCCAGCCCGGGGTCGGTGCGGGCCACCTTTGCATCCGGGCGGCCGGTGTACCGCCGAGGTCGGGCCGCTTGATTACTGCTACCGCTCCGCTCTACAATACGAGGTACCCCAAACGTCCGGGAGGGGCTGTGCGCTGTCTCGCGCTCAACGCATCGTTTGAACCGTTGACCATGGTACCGCTCCGGCGGGCCCTCCGTCTTGTCATTGACGGGAAGGCCGAAATCGTCGAGGCGGAGGGTTCCGAACGGGTGCGGAGCGAACGCCTGGCCCTCCCCAAGCCGGCGATCATCCGGCTGGTCAAGTTCGTGCACGTGCCCCGCAAGTTCCGCCGGCAGGTGACCAACACCTTCCTGTTCGCGCGGGACGACTACACCTGTCAGTACTGCCGCCGGGCCCAGCCGGACCTGCGCCATCGCGAGTGTCTCACCCGGGACCACCTGATTCCGCTGTCGCGGGGCGGTGGCAACGAATGGCACAACGTCGTGACGGCGTGCAGTTCCTGCAACACGAAAAAGGGGAACCGACTGCCGGAGGAATGCGGGATGCAGCCCGCAAACCCGCCGACCGAGCCCCATTTCGTCCACCTGGCCTGGGCGGTTCGCCGGCTCACGGTGACGCAGGCGAAGTACATTCGCCTCTTCTATGGAACCGAGATGCTCAGGGCGCTCGGCGGATAGGCTATTCGTCGGGCTGGACCACGAACTGCCCTGACTTGGCTTCGAGAACCTGGCTGGGCAACCCCGCGATCCTCAGCAGGAAACGTCTCACTCCGCGGCCCACCGCCGTTCCCGGTTCTGGAATGTCGAGATCCGGGTCTCCCGCCAGAAACCGCTCGAGCTGGTCCATGTCGCGGTCCGAAAGGGCCGTGATCCTGGTCGTGAGGTTGTAGTAGAACCGGCCCGGTCGCTGCGGAAAGAGCTCGACTCGTTGCGGGAGGCCGAGGTACTGCATCGCGGAGTCCCGGACCGCGAACCGGCGCGGCCGCTGGAGCCGATTTCCAACCACCAGCGTCACCGTGTACTCCTCCTCCAACGGTTCCTTGGTGACGATGGTCTGCCAGATGGTCTCGCCCACCCACTCGTCAATCCAGTTGTCGCGTGACCGCCAGGTCTGGAGCGTGTAGGAAACAACCAGCGGCAACGAGTTGTCGAGGGCCTGATCCCAGCGCTCGTCGTTGAGCAGATTCCGGAGGACCACCACCGGTTTCCTGGCGCCCTTGGCCTGCACCGCCGAATCCAGGACGACGGCCGCAGCCACCGGGCGCGACTGCGCCCGCGCGGCGGCAGGGGCGGCGACCCCCAGGAGCAGGCAGAGCAGCGAACGACGCATGCTAGAATCGCCGCTGCAGTCGAAGCACGAACCGCATGGACCGGCTCGCGGCCACGGACTTGGCGACGTAGATCCCGAGTCCACCGGTGTCGAGGCCTACCCCGATGTCGGCATCCCACTCATTGAACTTGGGGATCCGGTTGTTGGGGACCCGGCCAGGCCCGTCACCGGTGAGCCACGCCTTGCCGGCGTTGCCCATCAGCACCAGTTCGGCCTGCTCGATACCGAGGATCTGCTGCGCCGCTGCCAGGTCGGCGTTCCGCACCCGGAAAGGGATCCCGATCGGAAGCCGGGTTCGCACTTCGATCTGGGCGGCCAGGCTCCGGTCGCAGAGGGAGGCCTGGGCGGGGTCGACGAAACCGTTCGGGGCGCAGTTGAGGCTCCGGAATCCGTAGCCGGGGAGGATGTCCGGCCCGCCTAACGATACGCGGCGCTGGATCGGCAGGGGGTCGCCGCCCAGCCATCCGGCGCCGGTGACCCGGACGTTGACCCGGCTCGATGGATCCAGTCGGGCGTAGCGCCGGATATCGAACCGGAGCTTGGAAAACCGGTAGTTGCCGGTGGGGATCGGAGCCCGGATGGTGGCTGGCAGGGATACCGGGGAGGCATCGGTGCTCCGGCTCTGCTCCACGTCCGCGTGGATCAGCCAGCCGGCGCTCGGCCGGATGGGATCGTTGCGGGTGTCGTAGTCGAGCCAGACTTTTGCGGTCTGGTAGTGGCCGTCGTCAATCAACGGGTTCGGGCGCCACGCGTCCTGGTTTCGGAACACGGAGACCGGGTCGCTTGTCGGGACTGACCGTTCGTGGTCCTGGCGATACGACAGCCCGAGATGCAGTCGGCGGATCGGCTCGGCGGTGAGGAAGCCCTCGGCCCCGCGGGCCTCGAAGTGGTCGCGGTAGTCGCGCTGGAGAAGGAAGGCCGACCACCCGGCCTCCCCCTTGGAGAGCGGCTGCTCTTCAAACGGCAGGATCTGGCGGTAGGCGCGCCCACCGAAGCCGAGCCACCGTCGCTTGCCGCCGCCGCGCCAGTCGGTTCCGATCACGAAGCCGACATCGTCCCGCAGTTTGGTCCGATCGGTCGCCGGCCGGAAGATGCCGCGGACATCGAGGCGGGCGTCCACCGTGCCGGGTCCCTGCGTGGCGAACGTCGGGCCGAAGACGATCGGCAGGCCCTCGACTCGGTTGAAGGTCCGGCCGGTTTCGAGGCTCAGCGTCGTATTGATCGACCCAGTCTGGAAACTGGTGCGGGCGGCGGCGATGTCGCTCAGGGCTTTCCGCCGTTCCTTGAACGCCAGCAGCCCGTTCGGCAGCCGGAACACCGGGGCCAGCGGGTCGAACGCCGTTTCTTCGCCGTCCAGCACGCCGCCTCGCCGGACGTCGACCCGGCCACCGACCACGAGTACCGGCCCCTTGATGAGCCCGCCCGCGCCAATCACCACGTCGCCGTTGATCACCGTGACGGCTCCGTCGATCCGGCCGAACACCCTGAGGGTGCCGCGATAGACCGCCACCCGTCCTTCGAGGTGGGCGCCGCTCGGCAGCGTAAAGCTCCCCGCGATCCGGGTCGTGGTGGAGTCGTTATAGATCGCGATAATCCGGCGAATGATTTCAACCGGCAGATGGCCCTGGCTCAGCGTGTCACCGGTCTGGTCGGGCTGGATCACCACGACGCTGTCCTGCGCCTCCGCGGTCCGTGCGAGGGTGGCGGAACCGGCGAGCAGCGCGAGTAATCCCAGGGTGCGTCGTGCCATCCGAGCCTCCGTCACGACAGTCCGATCCGCTTCATGCGACGGTACAGGTTGGCCCGGTCGGTCTGCAGCGCCCGGGCGGCCTCCGCGACGTTCCCGGCGGCCCGGCCGAGCGCGTCGCGGACCAGGGCGCGCTCGTAGTCGTCGAGCAGGTTCGACAGCGACCGGCCCTGGTGATCCGCCATCCCATTCGGCTCCGGGCCTGCGGGGCTCTCGGGCCTGGGGGTGGAGCGGGGCAGCACCTGACGGACCAGGGCCGCATCGATCTCGAGCCCGCCGATGATCGACAGGCGTTCGATCACATTGGCGAGTTCCCGGACGTTACCGGGCCAGTCGTACGAGGCCAGCAGCGCGACCGCATCCGCGGTGAACGTCGGCGCGTGGTGGCCCCGAAGCCGCTCGGCCAGGTGCCGGATCAGGGCGTGGAGGTCGTCCAGCCGCTGCCGGAGCGGCGGCAGTTCAATCGGAAATACGTTGAGCCGGAAATAGAGGTCCTCGCGGAACGTGCCGGCCGCCACCGCCTGGTCGAGGCGCTGGTTGGTGGCCGCGATGATCCGGACGTCGACCCGCTGGATCCGCTCGGCCCCCAGTCGCTGGATTTCACCCGTCTCCAGCACCCGGAGCAGCTTCGCCTGGGCCTCGAGGTTGAGGTCACCCACTTCATCGAGGAACAGCGTGCCGCCGTCGGCCAGCTCGAACCGCCCCATGCGGCGGTCGGTGGCGCCGGTAAACGCCCCGCGCTCGTGGCCGAACATCTCGCTTTCCACCAGGTCGCGCGGGATGGCGGCACAGTTCACCGAAACGATCGTCTTGGTCGCCCGCTGGCTGCCCTGATGGATCGCGTTCGCCACCAGTTCCTTGCCGGTGCCGCTTTCTCCGTAGATCAGCACCCGTGCTTCGGTGGGCGCGACCTGGGCGATCGCTGCCCGGACCTGATCGAGTCCCGGATGGTTCCCGACGAGTTCGGCTCGTGGCCGGCGCAGTTGGGACCGAAGCGCCCGGTTCTCCGCCTGGGTCCGGGTCAGTTCGAGCGCGGCCTTGAGGGTGACCAGCACGGCCTCGGGGGTCAGCGGCTTTTCGAGAAACTGGAAGGCGCCGTGCTTGATGGCCCGCACCGCGTCGTTCAGCTGGGCCTTCCCGCTCATCATGACCACCTGCACGGCCCGGTCCCGTTCCCGGATCTTTTCCAGGGTCACGATCCCGTCCGGACCCGGCGGCATCATCAAATCGAGGAGGATCGCGTCGGGCTGGCTCTCGTCCATCGCCAGCAACGCCGCGTTCCCGTTCGCTGCCTCGGCAACGTCGAAGCCTTCGGCCCGGAGGAGGGCGCCGAGCATCCGGCGGATGTTTGCTTCGTCATCGACGATCAGAATGCGTGACGTCATCGCCATTTCCTTCGCCGGTCGGCCACCCGGCGTTCCACATCGGGAGGCTCGGGCAGTTCGAGGCGCGCGTGGTCTGGAACGAGCGGGAGCCAGATGACGAAAGTGGCCCCGCCGCCGGGAGTTTCGGCCACTTCGATGGTACCGTGGTGGAGATCCACCGCCTGCTTGACGATCGCGAGTCCCAGGCCCGTCCCGTCGGCCTTTTCAGTAAAGTACGGCTCGAACACGCGGTTTCGTTTCTCCGGGTCGATGCCCGGGCCCTGGTCTGCGATCGACACGCGAACCCCACTCTGCCACGGACGGATGGTCACGTCCAGCCGGCCCCGGCCGAGCATCGCCTCGGCGGCGTTCCGGAGCACGTTCGCGAAGGCGCGGCGCAACGAGTCATAATGCCCGGTGACATTCGGGGTCCCGGGCGCGGTCTGGACATGCGGCTCGATCTCGGCCGGGAGCGATGTCCGGGTCAGCTCATTCAGCAGTTCGGAGAGATCGACTTCGGCCGGCGGACCCTCGGGGAGCCGCCCGAGGTTGGCGAAATCGCGGGCCAGCCGTTCCAGCCGGGTGGATTCGGTCCGGAGGACCTCAAGGGCTTCCTCCTGCTGGGTCAGCGCGTTCTGTCCGAGGGATGCCACCGCGAACCGGATCGGGGTCAGCGGGTTCTTCATCTCGTGGGCGACCCGGCGGGCCACCTCGCGAAATGCCCGGAGCCGCTCCGATTCGAGCTCGGAGCGGCGGCCCTGGCTCAGATTGGAGGCCATGTCGCGGAGCGCCGTTCTGAGCGCGGCGAACTCCGGGGCGCCCCCTTTCGACTGGTCCGGCGGCAGGGGGTCGTGTCGCTGGATCAGCCTGGCCCATCCCACCAGCTCGTCGATCGGCGAGCTCAGCTGGCGCGCCAGGTTCTGGCCCAGGAGCAGGGCCAGGAAGAAGAGCACCGAGCCCAGGCCGGCCAGGGTGATGCCGAGTCCGTAGGTCAGCCGGCTCTTGTAGTATGCCGCTCGCTGAGCGAGGGCCAGGGCCTGGCTCAGTTCTGCGCGATGGGTTTCGAGGGCTCGCTTTTCGTCGGGGTTGAGCCTGGTGGTGTCGATCGCGACCAGCAGCTCGCGGCCCGATTTACGAAGGGGCCGGACGACGTTCTGGGCGGCTCGGGCGGGGTTTCCCTTGATGACTGAATAGCCCCAACCGATGACGGCTACCGCGGTCGGCAGCGCCAGGAGGAAAAGGGTGAGGGAGATTCGGCTCCGGAACGAGAGCGACGGCATTGCTGGAAGCTAACGCCGGATGGCTCAGGGCATGGGCTCGGC
>JANMXA010000017.1:0-17294 GCA_031394255.1 Gemmatimonadota bacterium | reverse complement strand
GAGGCGGTGGAGGCCAAGGTGGCGTTGATCGGTGGATGGGACCGGGTCATGGTCAGCAGCGTATCGACCGAGGCGGACCGAGGGGCGGAAGGGAAGCGGATCTCGGAGCTTGCTCCTGGTGACCAGTACCGGCTAGTGGTGGGGCTCCTCGAACGGAACGGCGGTGATGTCGGCATGGTGGGGTTTGCGATGAGCGAGGACAACCTCGAACGGATCCTCAAGCACCCGCATGCGATGGTGGCGAGCGACGGCGGCGCGGTGGCGCTCGAAGGGCCGGCCCGGCGTGGTCACCCCCATCCCCGGAGCCTGGGCTCGTTCCCGCGGGTGCTGGGTCACTACGTCCGCGAGCGGAAGGTGCTTTCGCTCGGGGCCGCCATCCGGAAGATGAGTTCGGCGCCGGCCGCACGGGTCCGGCTTGACCGAAGGGGGCGGATCGCGGCGGGCTGGTTCGCCGACCTGGTGGTGTTCGATCCGGCCACGGTGGCCGATCGAGCTACGTTCGCCGAACCGTTTGCCTATCCCGAAGGGATCGCGGCGGTGGTGGTGAACGGGGCGGTGGCGCTGCGGGAGGGTCAGCGGGGGCCGGGGGCGGGTCGGGCCCTCCGGGCCGGGCCGGCTCGACGGTGATGTTGAACCGGATGCCATGAATCTCGCCGGCGACCCGGCTCGTATACCCACTTTTCACATCCGGAACGAACATGCTCAAGACGATCGGGAAGTTGATGCTCGGGGTGGCGGGTGCCGTGGTGATGGCCGCGGCCGCCCTCTTCATCAAGGGCACCGTACAGCTGGCGAAGGTCCGCGATCTCCCGGCGCCGGCTCTGGCCGTGCGGACCGACTCGGCCGCGGTGGCGCGAGGGCGCCATTTCGCGACGGCCATCTTCAAGTGCGTCGATTGTCATGGGCCCGATCTCGGGGGCCGGGAACCGTTCGTGGATGCGGGTCCGCTGGGGGTCGTCAACACCGCGAACCTGACGACGGGTCAAGGCGGCATCATCGGGAGGTACAACGACGCCGCGCTGGCCCGGACGATCCGGCACGGGATCCGGGCCGACGGCAGTCCGATCCCGATCATGCCCGCCCTGGCCTACATCACTGCGTCGGACGAAGACCTCGCGGCGGTGATCGCCTACGTCCGGTCGGTGCCGGCCGTGGATCGCGAGCATCAGTCGTCGACCGTGCGTCCGTTAGGCAGGATCCTGTACGCGGCCGGTCAGTTCCCGATCGTCGATGCCGATCTCATCGATCATGCGACGGCCCCGGTGCGCGTGCCGGCCGGCGCCACGGTCGAGTATGGCAAGTATCTCGCGTCGGTGGGAGGCTGTATCGGCTGCCACGGACCGGGCTTGTCCGGCGGCAAGATTCCGGGAGGCGCACCGGACTGGAAGCCGGCCGCCAACATCACGACGGCCGGGATCAAGGGCTGGACGGAAGCGGATTTCATCACCGCCCTCAAGACTGGTCAGCGTCCGAACCGGACGCCGATCGACACGGTCATGCCGTGGCGCCTGGCCGGCCAGATGGACTCGACCGAGATGCACGCCGTCTGGCTGTTCCTTCAGTCGATGCCGGCCAGGCCGTTCGGGGGGCGGTAGATCCTAACGTGGGTTCCGTTTGCAGGAACTGACGTCCACCGCGCCGACTTCGGGGACCAGGTCGGGGCGGGGGTAGACCAGCCATCGATTCCGGATCTGGATCAGTCGGATGACGGTAAGGTCGCCGCCCGCCCAGGCGGGGCCGGTGTCGTCCTCCCGCTCCTCCTTCACAATGACAAATGCGGTCGAATCCGACCCCTGAACGATACCCACCACGCTTCGTTTCGGGCTGGGGATCTGGTCGACGTCATCAGGCGCTGGACAGCCGGCCAGTTCGAACTGCATGCGGACTTGCCACTGGGGGTCACGGCTCTCGAGCCAGCGGCTGGCGGCGTCGGGCGAACCGAGGTTGGCGAGCATGCTGACCGAGGGCACGCGGGCAAACTCGTACGGGGTCGGGTCGGCGTAACGGCGGCGCTGCTCCTCCATCATCCGGACCTGGTATTGCGCAACCTCGAGCGGCATGTCGGGGTTGGTCTTCCGGAGGTCGTCGACCGTCATCCGGGGCCCTCCCTCGGGGCTCCGGCGGGCCCGGTCGATGAAATCGCGACGAAAGCGGTCGAAGGTATCGAGGTCCATCAGTCTGGCGGCGGACAGCCACTGACGGCTATTCCAGGCCTGGACGAACAGGGCGGCCGCGTCGCCGGGGGACTGTTGAGCGACGGCAGACTGCGGGGGATGGGCCGAAAACGCCAGCGCGGCCCCCAGAGCGTATATGACCTTCGAGTTCATTGAAGCCTCCGGGACGGCGCCTCCGACGGAAAGGAAGATCGAAGGTCAGGCCTCCCTGCGGAAGCCCCGTCCAGGCCCGGACCCGGGCCGTCCGGCCCGGCTCTTGCCTCCTAAAACTGTCAAGAGTTTTGTCGCTTCAGGGCCTCAATCCGCTACAAGGGACTCATTGTGGACTTGATCAGCACGTTCAAGGCGGTGCTAGGAAAGGCCGCCGAGTTGGGGGCTTCGGACGTTCACGTCTCGGCGGGTGGTCCGTTCCGGCTCCGGTTCCGGGGCCAGATCACGCCGGTCAGCGGCTGGCCGGCGCTCACCCCGGACGACACGGCGGCGATCGCCGGCGAGATACTGATGGCGGCCCGGAAGGCCACGCCCGACACACTCGATCAGGTCATGCTCGGCCTCCGCGAACTCGACTGTTCTTACTCGGTCGACGGCGCGGCGCGGTTCCGGGTCAACATCTGCAGCCAGCGCGGGACCTACGCCGCGGTACTCCGCAACATTCCGATCGAGCTGCCGACCTTTGGTTCCCTGGGCCTGCCGCCGGTGCTGGAACAGATCACTCTTGAGGACCGCGGCTTGATTCTGGTGACCGGCATTACGGGAAGCGGGAAGTCGTCCACTTTGGCGTCGATGCTCGGGCATTTGAACCAGGTCAAGGCCGCCAAGATCGTCACGATCGAAGATCCGATCGAGTTCCTCTATCGCGACGACAAATCCCACATCATCCAGCGCGAGCTGGGTGGCGACACCGACAGTTTTGCGGCGGCGCTCCGGGCGGCGCTTCGTCAGGATCCGGATGTGATCATGGTGGGCGAGATGCGGGACCGCGAGACCATCGATATCGCGCTCAAAGCGGCGGAGACGGGCCACCTGGTCTTCAGCACCGTGCATACGACCGACGCGGCCAAGACCGTGTCGCGGCTCATCAGCGTGTTTGATCAGGCCGAGCAGCCAACGACCCGGGTCCGCATCGCGGAGTCGCTGCGGGCGGTGGTGTCGCAGCGGCTGTTGCCGAAGAAAGACGGCAAGGGACGGGTCGTGGCGGCCGAGATTCTGCGGCGGACGGCGGCGATCGAGGACTGCATCGGGGACGGGTCCCGCGGGGCCGAGATCCGGGAGTTGATCGCCGAGGGGCGAGACCAGTACGGCATGCAGACCTTCGACCAGCACATCATGGAGTTGTACCAGGCGGAGACGATTTCGGAGGAGGTTGCCCGGTCGGCGGCGACCTCGCCGGACGACTTCATCCGGGGGCTGCAGTACGCCTGAGCAGGTCCCAGGTGGTGCCCGAGGCTAGAACCTGAGTCCGGTGCCGAGGCGAACGATCCGCGGCGCCTGACGATTCCGTACGGCATTGAGCCGACCCGTGGCGAACGGGTCGGTTTCGCCGTTATAGGAGGTCTGCACCTCCGTGACGGCGTTGGCACCGAGCAGATTGAAGCCGTCGAACGCCATCACCAGCCGGGTCCGTCCGACACCGAACTCGCGCTCGAGGTGGAGATCGACGGTGACCTGTTTCGGGTAGGTGTAGCTCCCCCGGGGCTGGACGAACATCCGCTGCCCGGTGGTGGTCTCGAAGAAGAAGCCGCGGAGGAGTCGGTCCTTCTGGGCGCCCGGCAGGGCCTCGACGTCGAACTGATAGAGCAGGTTCGACAGGGTGAGGGTTGGCGTGTAGTGGTCGCCGCTGGCGTAGGACGCAAATACGCTCCCGCGAAAGCCCGCGGGCAAGTTGCCGCCGAAGCGGGCCTTGATCTCGAGCCGCGACTGATTGGCCAGGCGGCCGAATGCTTCGAAGCCTTCGTTAGGCCTGACATATGGGCCGGTGGAGGATCCGCCGTAATCATCGGTGCCGACGACCGTGTTGAGGTTCCCGTCCAGCCGGGTAAGCGAGCCGCCGACGTCGAACCACCATGAGGGATACCGGGCCTGAACCCGAAGCTGCAACTGATCGAAGCGGCGGACGGCGCCGTCGACGTTGGTGAGAATGTTGTCGGGGCTGTAGGTCAGGGCGTCGAGCTGCGCGCCGGTCATGCCGGGTGGCGTGTAGGGGCCGATCAGGACGCCGGCCTTGACGAGGTTCCAGTAGTAGATGATGTCCTCGTTCGACACCGCGAGTTGCCGGAGCGCCAGCGGCTTGCCGTTCAGGAAGAACGGACGGCCGAACCGGTCGAGGACGGTGACGTTGTAGAACATGGTGTAGTTGGACGACGCATTGCGGTCGACCAGCGACACCATGTCTTCGTTCCGGCGCCTCAGGTACAGCGCTTCGATTTTCCAGCGGGAGCCCCAGGTCTTCTCGAGCCCCACCACGCCCTGGCTGATGTAGGGCTGGTGGTAGTTGGTGACGACCCCGGTTTCACTGAGCCGGACGGTCTGGACCTTCCGGAACTGGCCCAGGGTCGCCAGCCGGTCGCGGTCCGCGACGGTCAGCGTCGTGTTCGGATCGCTGAACGGCGGACCCGAATACTCCCATCGCTCTTCGTCCCGGTAGACCTGGCCTTCGGCCGCCCGGTCGAAGAATCCCGCGAACATGCTCTGGTGGTAGAGCCCCCAATGCGCCTTGGCGACCAGCGATCCGTCGGCGGTCAGGGCGTAGTTCACGCCGAGTCGCGGCTCGAGGGCGCTGGTGTGGACGACGGGCCTGAAGGCGCCACCGGCGCCCATGAGTTCGCCGGCCCAGCGACCGAGCCTGACACCAGGGTTCAGGTTCAAGCGCGGGGTGATCCGGATGTAGTCCTGGATGTACGCCGCGTCATTCCGAACCCGGGAGTCCAGAGTGATGTCGCCGCCCCAGGTCGAGGTGATGACACCGTTGAAGACCCAGGTGGACGGAAGCGCCGGATCGAAAGCGGGCGGGCGGTCGCGAATCGCGGGGCGCCACGTCACGCCGCCGTTCCGTTCCCGAAAGAAACTCCAGCGTCCGCTGCCCAGCTCCGCGCCGATCTTGAAGTGGTGCTCGACGGCGCCGGTAGTGACGAAGAGATCCCACGCCGCGGTGGCCGCGAGATTCCGCGGGCTCCGAGTTTCCGAGAAGGCGGCGTTCTGGTATTCGCGCGGGTCGATTTCGTTCAGCAGCTGGACGCCCGGTAGAGTGGCGCTGCCATACGGCTCGCGGCGATCGGACCCATCGAGGGCCGAGACCTTGACCTCGAGGAAACTCCGCGATGAAAACGTCCGTTGCCAGGACAGACTGCCGAGCCAGGTGCCGGCGTCCAGGCGGTTGGTGGCGGCGGGAATCTTGAAACCGGTCTGGCCGAAGCGATCGGTGGTGGTTTCGAACCGGGAGAGCGACAGGGCCAGCGCATCGCGCGATCCCGGCTGCCAGTTGAGCTTGGCGAGGAAGCGGCGATCGGTCTCGGCCGGGGGGCTCGGTATGAAGGTGCCGCCAAGTTCCGGGACCTGGTTCAAGACCCGGAGATCGCGGGAGATCACCTGGCCGAAGACGGCGTAGAAAAGCCGGTCCTTGATCAGCGGTCCCCGCACGTGGCCATCGAATTCAACCCGGTCACTCACTTCGGAGCCGACTTCGCCCGGCACCAGGTTGGAGCCGTTCAGCCGGTGATTCTCTCCGTTCACCCTGAGCCCGCCTTCGAACCGGTTGGTGCCGGACTTGGTCACCAGGTTCACGATCCCGCCCTGGAAGTTGCCATGCTCGGCGCCGGCCCCGATGCCGCGGACCTGGACCTCTTCGATCCAGGTGACGCCGGGCTGGATCAGATCGCCGCCGCTGCCGGGGTGGTTCACAGCGATCCCGTCGAGTTGGTAGTTGTTGGCCTGCGCGGTGGCGCCGCCCCAGACCTGATCGGGCCGGGCCCCGATCGCGTAGCGGACCAGGTCGCGGGAGTCATTCGGGAGCGGGAGCAGGGCGAGTTCCCACGCACCGACGGCAGTGCCGAACTCGGTCCGCTCTCGGTCGATGCTGAGCGCGGGTGCGGTGACGACGATGGCGTCGAGCTTGGTGGCGACGGCGTCGAGGCGGATGGCGAGGCGGGTGACGCCGCCGGCTTCGACGGTCACATTCTCCACCATGGTGGGACGGTAGCCGATCCGTTTGACGCCGATCCGGTAGTCTCCCGGCGGCAGAAAGCCGATCCGGAACTGCCCGGCGGAATCGGAGGCCGCAATCCGCCGGAATCCGACGACGACGCGCGCGACCTCGATCGAGGCGGCCGGAATTGGACGGCGGTCTTCGCCCAGTACCGTGCCCTGAATGGCGCCGGTGCTGGCGATCTGGGCCCTGGCCTGGCCGACCACGAAGCCGAGAAAGACGAGTGTCAGGCGAAGCCGCACGAATGACCGCCTCAGCGTCGCATGACCGCCTCGACCTCGGCCGCGGTGTAGGGAAGTCCGGGCGTGAGGATGCGGTAGCCGCTCGGCTCGATCAGGATCATGTCCTCGAGGTAGAAGCCGTCGCCGTCGACGGCGTACATGATCTCATACGCCACCGTCATCCCGGCTTTGAGCAGGGCCGGCATCCCCTCGGCGTCATCGAGCCCTACGCCGTGGATTTCCCAAGCGTCGGTCCCATTGGGGCCGAGGAGGAATTCGGCGGCGTGTTTGCCTTCGGCGGTCTTGAGGCCGGGCGCGAGGGCCCGGATCCGGTTCAACGCGGCCTGATAGACCTCGGTGGTGCGGGCGCCGTCCTTGAGGACGGTCAGGCCGGCCCGGTATCCCGCGATGAAGAGGTCCCACGCCTCGCGCTGGCCCGGCGTGAAATGCCCGCTTGCGGGTGCGGTGCGGCCAACGTCGCCCATGTAGCGATCGACCTGGCAACCGACATCGACCCGGACCACTTCCCCGGCCTTCATCACCCGGTCGTTGTTGTCGGCGTCGACGAAGGAGTTGAACAGGTCGGTGAAGACGGCGTGGGGCCCGGACATGGCCCAGGGCCAGAACGAATGGCGCCCGCCGGCCTCGATGCAGGACGCGATCACCTTGAGCTCGGCCTGGCGCTGGCGAATGCCGGGCTTGAGGGCGCGGAGGCCGGCCAGCATCGCGTTGCCGCTCATGACGCCGACCCGGGACAGGATGGCAATTTCGCCGGCGTCCTTGATCTCCCGAAGCGGGCGCGTCACCTCGAGGCCGGAGTCGACGTCGCGGGACCAGCCCAGGTTCCGGAGATAGCCCTCCCACCGGGCCACGGTGCCGGCCATGGGCGCCGGGCCCCTGGCCTGGCCCCGGTAATCGTTAGGCGAGACCAGCACGCCGCCGGCGGTCGGGAAACGGCGGCGGAGCCAGAGGTCGAGCGAATCGACCGGGAGGACCTGGTCGAACCTCGGTGTCGGTGACGGCGGACGAGTGATCGCCGGATGGGGTTGGCCGACGAAGAGTGTGGCGCTCCGGGAGGCGCCGTCCAGGACGAGCACGTTCCCGACCACGTCGCCCAGGCCGGTGAAATAGAAGAAATCGGTGGCCTGTTGGAAGCCGGCGCCGTCGTCACTCTTGAAGGAGGACTGGGCCGGGATGATCAGCAGCCGGGAGCCCAGGGCCTCAAGCGCTGCGGCCCGGCGGGCGGGAAAGGCGGCGGCCGGTGGAGTCGAGGGGCCGCCGATCACGGTCTGTGCGGCCAGCAGCAGATGGATCATCATCAAATTCGAGCCTCAGGGGGTGGCGCCGGGGCGGAGGTGGCGGTCGAACCATCGGACCGACCGCTCGACCCGATCACGGACGTGGGCCGGGTTGGTCATCCGGTGGCCTTCATCGGCGTAGACCATGAATTCGGTTTCGACGCCGTTGGCCTGGAGCCCCTTCCAGAATTCGTAGGACTGGGGCGTCGGCGTCTCGACATCCTTCTCGCCGACCAGGATCAGGGTCGGCGTCTTCGCGTTCTTGATGAACGTCATCGGCGCGCTCCGGGCGTAGACGGCCGGGTCGTCGTAGACGGTGGAGCCGAAGTAGCCGAGGAGCCACTCGTTGATCCCGTTCTGGGCCCAGTAACTCTGCCAGTTGGCGAGGCCGGCGCCGGCCACGGCGGTCTTGAAGCGAGGGGTCTGGGTGACGGCCCACATCGTCATGTAGCCGCCGTAACTCCAGCCGGTGATCCCGACCCGCGCGGTGTCGATCGGCGCTCGGCGGGCGGCCTCGTCCAGTCCGGCCAGGATGTCGCGCAGGTCGCCGTAGCCGAAATCCTTGACATTGGCGCGGGTAAAGGCCTGCCCGAAGCCCTGGCTGCCGCGCGGATTGGGTTCGAAGATAAAGTAGCCCCGATCGAGCAGCGCCTGTTCGGTGGCGTTGCCGGAGGTAAACCACCGCGGCATGTGCGCCGCCGCGGGCCCGCCATGGACCACGACCACCATTGGATGGAGGCCGGCATCGAGCTTCCGCGGCGGGATCAGCCATCCCTGAATCGAGAGGGTGTCGCTTTTCCAGTGGAGGCTCACGGCCTGGCCCCATGACGGGGTGAGGCCGTCGTTCACGTGGGTTCGCTGGGTCCAGTTGCCGACCGGGCCGGTCCAGATCTCGGGCGGGTGATCGTACGACTGGCGGATCAGCGCTGAGGTGCGGCCGTCGGCCGCGAGGGCCAGGCTGCCGATCCAGGCATCGCCCAGGGCGGCGATCGATTCGCCGCCCTGCCACTGGCCCTCGGAGGTTCCCGTGGCGGGGTCGACGGTACCGATGGCGCTGCCGCCGTCGGCCCAGGCGGTGAAGACGATCTGCTTCCCGCGCCAGGCCAGCCAGTCCGGCGACACCTTGATGCCGGGCGTGAGATTGGTGGCGCGGCCCCCGGCGGCGTCGATCAGGTAGACATCCCCACCCGGGGCCACTTCGTCGCTCAGCAATCCGCCGAGGTACGCGATCCTGGTCCCGTCCGGCGACCAGACCGGCGAGGCGATCTGCATTCCCGGCGCGCCAAGCGACCGCGGTACAGACCCGTCGGCCGGCATGATCCAGATCTCACAGCTATACCAGCCGGTGTCTCCCTGGCCGGGGGTCGCGGTGGCGGCGAATCGGCTGCCGTCCGGCGACCACTCGAACTCGTGGACGTAGAGATCGGGCCGGGAGATCTGATGGAGCGCGCCCGATTCGACGTCAACGACCGCGATCCGCTGAATGTCGAACTTGAGACCGATCAATCCGGTATCCCGGGCCTGCGGGGCGAGCGGCCCCGAGGGGCGGGTCGGGTTTTCGGTATTGAGGAATGCAATCTTCCGGCCGTCGGGCGACCAGCGGAGCCGGGCCACGTTGCCGCGGAGCTGGGCCACCTGGCGGACCGCCCCGGTGGCGCGCGCCGCTGCATAGAGGGCGGGCCGGCCGTTGGCGGCAGTGGCAAGAAAGGCGAGCCGCCCGCCATCGGGGGACCAAGCCAGGCCCCGCGGTGATCCCGCGGTGGCGATGCGTTTGGCCGCGCCGCCGGCCGTGGCGCCGAGATTCAGCCCAACCGGGTCAGCGGCGGTTCGCGGGCCGATCCAGGCGAGTGTGCTGCCGTCGGGCGTGAGGGCAAGCTCGGCGAAACCGCGAGCTTCCGGTTTGGCCGTCTGGGCCGCCGCAGGAAACGCGGCAGGAAGTGAGACGACAACGAGCAGCGCGGCGGAACGAATCAACCGGATCATGGACGGGCCAAGCCTGGGATAGGGGATTCCTGTGACTCAATGGAAGCCCCGCCGCACCCGGCGTCAAGAGGTGAATGGCTATTCCGAGCGAATGGCCACCAACGGGTCGACCCGGCTGGCGCGGACCGCTGGAATCCAGGCGGCCGCGACGCCGACCAGGGTGATCAGCAGCGCCGCGGCGGCGAACACCCAGGGGTCCCACGGACTGGTCTCGAACAGCATCCCGCGGATCGCCCGTACCAACGCTGCCGAGCCGACGAGGCCTACTACAACCCCTCCGCCGATCCGGATGAGTCCTTCCTTCAGGACCATGAGCCGGACCCGTTCAGGCAGGGCCCCGATCGCGAGTCGGACGCCGAACTCGAACTGCCGCTGCCGGACGGCAAAGGCGATCACGCCGTAGAGCCCCACCGAGGCGAGCACGAGCGAGACCACCGAGAAGAACGTGATGATGGCCATGGTAAAGCGGTCGTTCGCGGCGGCGTCGGCGAGGGCGTCGGTGACGGTGGTGGCGGAACGGATTCGGAGGCCGGGGTCGGTATCCCGGGCGGCGCGGCTCACGGCGGCCAGCACTGCGTCGCTCGAGACGCGAACGACCATGGTCGCGCCGGCTTCCCCCGGGCTCCGGGGGAAGTAGATCATCGGCACACCGGCGAAGAAAGCGTCGGAGGTGGTGTGAACGTCGGCGGCCACGCCCACGATGGTCGAACCGGGGTCCTTGGCGTCCCGGCTCATGCGGATCCGCTCACCCACCACGTTGACCCGTCCCCAGGTCCGGCGGGCGGTGGCCTCGTCGATGATGATTCCGCGGTTGACCAGGTTCTCGCGTGACGAGGTGTCGACCTGGAAGGTGGTGCCGGCGACGAGCCGCTGGCCGGCCACTGCGAAGTACTCGGGGCTGATCACCCGGGTGGGCATGAAGGTCGGCTGCGGCGTGTCAGGCCAGGGTTTTCCCTCGGGGAGGAACTCCGCCTGCATGGCGCCGAACGTGGTGACGCCGTCATTGGCGGGGGCCACGCCGGTCACTCCCGGGATCCGGCGAATTCTCGCGAGGACGTCCTGGATCACCTGCTCCCGGCGGGCCGGCGTCGGGAAGATCCGCTCGGGGAGCGAGATTTCCACCTGGGCCAGCCCATCGATCCTGATGCCGATATCACGGGTCCGCTGCTTCACGAAGCTCTTCACCAGCAAACCGGCGCCGACCAGCAGGATCAGGGTGAGCGCGATCTGGCCGATCACCAGCCCGGACCGGAGCCGGCCCGCGGGGCGCCCGTCGTGACTGCGGCGCGCCCGCCCGACAAGGGCGGTCGCCGCATCAGCCCGAGCCACGGCCCAGACCGGCGCCAGTCCGAAGATCAGCGCGGAGGCCAGGGCCACCGCCGCGGCGATGGCCAGGGTCGCGCCATTGACGGTGACCTCGTCGATGGTCAGGAGATTGTCGGGCCTGAGCTTCCGGGCGAGCCCCAGCATGCCGACCGTCACCAGCACGCCGGCCCCGGCGCCGAGCAGGCCGAGCAGGCCGGACTCCGCCAGTAGCTGGCGGACCACCCGGCTTCGACCGGCCCCGAGTGCGGCTCGAACTCCGAATTCCTGGGCCCGGCCCGCTGCCTGACCGAGGAGCAACGCGGCGATGTTGGCGCAGGCCACCAGCAATACCAGGCCAACCGCCGCGAGGAACAGGGCAGCGTCCGGCGGAGTCCTGTCCCCACCAGGTCCTCGGCGCCCTGCATCTGGGTGTGAAAGTGTTTCAGCATCGGCGAAGCGGGGTCGGCCGCGTTGAGGCTGGCGTCGATTGCGCGGGTCACGGCCGCCGCGGTGGCGCCGGGGGCCATGCGCACGATTAGCGCGGTGCGGTCCTGGCCTGGCGGGAGCAGGTCGCTCCGCAGCGGCAGCCAGAACTCGGCCCGGGCGCGACCGTCTGTCGACGTCAGATCGAACCCGGGCTGGAGCACACCGACGATGGTGGCGATGCGGCCCTCGATCTTCACCGTGCGGCCGAGAACATCGGGACGGCCGCCGAAGCGCCGCTGCCAGGCCGAATGGGAGAGGATGGTGGCGAGCGGCCCGGCCGCGGTGTCGTCCGGGGCAAACCGCCGGCCGATCAGGAGCCGGGCGCCGAAATCGTCGAGCAGGCCGACCGAGACCATCCTGGTGGCGGCGACATCCGGGGTGTCGCCCACTTCCACCATCACCTTGTCGACCATGTGGGCCCAGGCTCGCTCGATGCCGGACGTTTTCGCGACGACGTCGCGCATGACGCGGTCGGGGGTGATCGAGATGCCGTGATCCCCGGTGCCGCTCGCGAGCTGGACGTTGGCAAGGCGGTCCGCGTGCGGGTACGGGAGGGGATGAAGGGCCAGGCGGTCGAAGAGGCTCACCATGGTGGTGGTGAGCCCGATGCCAAGCCCGAGGACAACGATTGAGATGAAGGTGAACGAGGGCTGGCGTCCCAACTCCCGGGCGGCGAAGCGGAGGTCGCGGGCCAGGTCGCCAAGCCAGGCGGCACGAGAGCGTCGCTCGGCCGTGGCTCGGTCGGCCGCCGCGAGCTCGGACCGGGCGCGAGCGACGTCGCCGAACCGGCGGGCGGCTTCGGTGCGCGCCTCGGCGTCGGTGAGGCCGCGGGCCTTGAGCTCCTCGATCCGCATCGTCATATGGAACTCGACTTCGCTGTCGACGTGGCGGGCCGCTTCTTCGGGGCGGGGCGTCGGGAGCCGGAACAGCCGGCGGAGTTCGGGGAGGCGGAACATCAGGCCTCCGCGGCTTTGAGGACCGAGAGCACGGCCGCCGCATAACGGTGCCACACATCGGTCTCGGCCCGGAGCAGCGAGCGGCCGTGCCGGGTCAGCTGGTAGTACTTGGCTTTCCGGTTGGTTTCCGAGAGGCCCCAGTCCGATTCAACGGCGGCGGTGGCCTCGAGGCGGTGGAGCGACTTGTAGAGGGCCGCGTCCTCTACGGAAAAGACCCCGGCGGTCCGGTCTTCGATCCAGCGGGAGACGGCGTAGCCGTGGGCGGGGCCGCGGGCCAGGGACTTGAGCACCAGGACGTCGAGGGTGCCGTGCATGAGGTCCATCGGATCTTTGGCCACGGGGCGTCTCCGCGCTGGGGTCGCCCCAATACCAGGTGAGGCGTCGTAGGTACGATACGCCTCACCTGGTGTGGTGTCAAGATGCCCGGTCGGTCCGCGTTGACGCTGGCGGGAGATCGACGATCAGTGCCCGAGGGCCGCAACGACCTGCCGGCCGAGTGCCTGAATCGCGGCCCGGTCGGCCATGGGCGCCTTCCGGTCGGCTTCGACCAGCAGGGTGGTGACGGCGGCGAGCGCCTCGCCCTCAACGCTCGGAGCCGGACGATCGCCGGCGTTGAGCCGCTCGAGCAGGTGTCGGAGTCCGAAGGTGATCACTGCGGTCGTCCACGCCGTCGGGGCGAAGCGTTCGGCGTTCAGGGCATCATCGTAGGGCGCCTTGCCGCCGGGTGCTCTCGCCACCTGGCTCCGGAGGGCCACGAAGGTGGCGTGACGGACCAGGCCCAGCTGGCGGAAGCCGCCGCCGGTGTACACGCTCGGATGTTGCGAGGGATCGAAGCTCCAGCCGAGGAACATCCAGGCCACCCAGTTGTCGATCGCGTGGGGCACGGCGGTCGCCGTGTCGGCGAATCGAGATTTTCTGGCCGCGTTCCCCACGTCCCACCAGACGTCCTGCACGTTGGCACTCAGGCCGGCATCGGTCCCGTTGCGCAGCAGATGGAGCGCGACCAGGGTCGAGGTCCATCGCCGGACCTGAAAGCACTGTCGGTAGTTGACCCGGGTTGAATCTTCGAGGAGGCACGGCGCGCCCGGATTGGCCGCTGAACGATCGGCCGCGCGGAGCGCGTTCACGGCCCGCAGCAGGTTTGTGGCGGTGGGCGTGGCCTGGTATCCGTCGATCGCCGCGGATACCGCCCCGCCCGAGAAGGAGAGAATCGCCCCGGGCAGCGGCTGGTCCGGCATCCAGTCGAGATTCGATCCCTCGTCCGACCAGATCGGGAGTCTGGCCGCCACCTTCACCGTTCGCGGGTCGATCGCCAGCAGGCCCGCCGAGGTCAGGCTGGCCGGCCAGGCATCCTGACCGAACAGCGCCTGGTGCCGGCCCCCGCACTGCTCTGCAGGCTACCGGCGGCGCGTCAACTCCACATAGGACGCGATGGAGAAGAAGACCGGCTTGTCCGGCGTCTGAGCGCTCGCCTGGCCGCGGAGCTTGTCGCCCACCAGCCGGAGATCGAGCGCGATCTGGTGCGGGGTCCAGCTCGCGTCCGGCGTCGGGATCGTGCCGGCGAAGTTGCCGGTGAAGACCGGGCGCTTCCATGACACGTCGTTCAGCAGCGCCTCAAGCTGGGTGTCCTCGTCGTCCGGCACGCCGGGCGGCGTGGGCGGGGGTCCGATCCGGACCTTCACATCGCCGTCGGCCTCGACGGTGAGGCGGAACGGAAGGCTCTTCTGCCAGGTACGGAGGGTGCCTTCCCAGGTGCCGACCAGCTCCGGTCCCGGGACGAACTTCGGCGCGTCCGGCGGTGTCCTCGACTTGGCCCGATCGGCCTTGAGGGACTCGGCGTACTTCGGGAGGAGGATCGCCGCGATATCTTCGGCGATCCCGAACGGGTTCCCGCCACCGTTGGTGAGCGCCACGACGGCGATGTTCTCGGTCGGGAAGATGTTGAGGGCGGTGAGCACGCCGGGCATGCCGCCCGTGTGCTCGACCACCTGGTACCCGTGCTGGCTCTTGTGATTGGACCAGCCGAGGGCATATCCGGTAGTCGAATCGCCGAAGGCGCCCATGCTGGTGGGGGTATGCATGAGGTCGATCACGGAATCGGTCAGGATGGCGCGCTGATCGGCAAGATGATCCTTGAGGTGGAACATTCCGAACCGGACCAGGTCGTGGGCGCTCGAATAGACCGCCGACCCGCCGTTATGGTCGAAGGTGTAGAACGGCACCGGGCGGCCGTGCCGGTCGTAGCGCTCGGCGGCGTAGTCCTCGAGGCCAGGCCCGATATCGATCGACGTGTGGGTGAGCCCCAACGGCAGGAAGACCTCCTGGCGCATGAAGTCCTTGTAGGACTGGCCCGAGGTCCGGGCAATCAGATAGTCGACGATGCCGTATCCCAGGTTGGAATATTGGAACCGCTCGCCCGGAGCCGAGACCAGGATGCCATAGCGTGAGATGGTCTCGTCCATCGTGGGCGGATGGCGCTTCTCATTGGCGTAGAAGAACTGGTAGTGGAGCGGGAGGCCGGAGGTGTGGCTCATGACCCGGCGCACCGTAGCTCCGGCGGCGTCGCCGGCCAGACCGGTCAGCTTCCCGGCGCCGAGGTAGTCGTTGGTCGGGCGGTCGAGGTCGATCTTGCCGCGCTGGGCGAGGACCATGAGGCCGGTGGCGGTGATCGGCTTCGAGATCGACGCCAGCGAGAACATGGTGCTTGGCGTGGCCGGGATCATCTTTTCCCGGTTGGCCCAACCGAAGCCCTGCTCCCAGATGATCTTGCCGTTCTGGGCCACGGCCACGGTCATGGCGGCGCCGTTTACCTGGACCAGCTGCTTCTGGATGGCGTCGCGGATCGGTTGCCAGCGGTCGGGGGCCTGGGCCAGGAGGGGCATGGCCAGGGCCAGCAGGGCGAACAGCGAACGAACGACTTTCATGAGCAACCAGATCGATCGAGAGGTGGCTCAATCTATGTTATAGTCCAGTACACCGAAACAGCCCGATTCCAACTGAGGTTCACGATGCGACTTCTTGCCGCTCTCCTCCTGGTCGTTGCCGCCCGCCCTGCCGCCGCCCAGACCCCCGATCCGTATCTGGCCCGCGCCCGCGCCATCCATCGCGCGGTCCCGATGATCGACACCCACAACGATCTTCCCGAGATGCTCCGCGAGCGGGCCAAGAACGATCTGTCGAAGATGAATCCGGAGCTGCCGCTCGACAGCATCGATACCGACTTCCCCCGGATGAAGAAAGGGATGGTCGGCGGCCAGTTCTGGGCGGCTTATGTCCCGGCGTCGATGGTGGACAAGGGCGGCGCGACCTACGCGCTGGAGCAGATCGACGTGATCCGCCGCATGGTGGCCGAGTCCCCCTCGCTGTCGTGGGCCACGACCGCCGCCGGGATCGTCCGGGGCCACGCGCAGGGGAAGATTGCCTCGCTGATCGGGATCGAAGGCGGGTACGCGATTGAGAACTCGCTCGCCAACGTGCGGATGTTCTACGACCTCGGCGTCAGGTACATGACACTGACTCACGGGGGCAACACCGCCTGGGCGGATGCCGCCACTGAGGCGCCGAAGCATGGCGGCCTCACCAAGTTCGGCGAGGCGGTGGTCCGGGAGATGAACCGGGTCGGGATGATGGTGGACATCTCCCACGTCTCGGACGGCACCATGTCCGACGCGCTCCGGGTTTCCGAGGCCCCGGTCATCTTCTCCCACTCCTCGGCCCGCGGGATTGCCGACCACCCGCGGAACGTGCCCGACAGCATCCTCAAGCTGATGCCGAAGAACCGCGGCATCGTGATGGTGAACATCTTCCCCGGATTCGTGAACCCGATCGCCGCAAAGCAGGCGAGCGGCGTGCTCGACAAGGAGCGGGAGTACATGGCCCGGTACCCGGACGACCCCAAGCGGGCCTCGGCGGAGTACCTGGTGTGGCTCACCAATACGATGAATGCGATGGAGTCCGGAACCCTCGGTGAGGTGGCCGATCACATCGATTACCTGGTGAAGACGGCGGGGATCGATCACGTCGGATACGGGGCGGATTTCGGATCGATCACCAATCATCCCAAAGGGCTCGAGGACGTGAGCCGCTATCCCTACCTCACGGCCGAGCTGCTTCGGCGGGGCTATACCGATGCCCAGGTGCGGAAGATCGTCGGGGAAAACATGCTGCGGGTCATGCGCGAGGTGGAACAGGCCGCGGTCCGGCTCCAGAAGGCGCGGAAGCCGGGGGTCGAGCGGATCGAGGATCTCGATCGTTAGGCCGTGGCCGGCCTAACGGCGGATGCCGAAGACCAGCAGGACGTTGCCGGGCGTCTGGCCGAACTGCCCATAGCCGGCGCTCACGAACACCATCCCGGCCGCGATCGTGGGGCCGGGGCCGTCGATGGCGCCACCCCTGGCTTTCACACCGTTGACGGTCGTGAAGTCGCGGGCGGTATCGAACTCCCAGAGCGGGCGGCCGTCGTCGGCCGCGTAGGCGCGGAGGCGGCCGTCGAGGCCCCCGCTGAAGACCGCCCCGGGGATGGCGGCCGGCGCCGAGGAAAAAGCCGCGAAGCAGCCTCGGCGCTCGGCGCAGGGCGGCGCGGTCTGGCTCCACAGCGCGGCGCCGGTGACGATATCGAGCGCGTGCAGTCCGGGCCTGGCTTCGCCGGGAGGATCGACCGGCGTCATCCG
>JANMXA010000016.1:0-22273 GCA_031394255.1 Gemmatimonadota bacterium | reverse complement strand
CCGGTGGGGCTGTGCTCGCCCTGGGTACCTCGTGCTCGGAGGGACCCGGCCCCCCCCCGGCGCCGGGCAATCAGGCCCTCAATCTGAGCGTGTCGTGGGGTCGCGCCGGCGCGGCCGCGGCCGCGCCAGAGTCGCTGACGGTCAACAGTCATACCCTGGTCCTGAACAAGGTGGAACTGGTCATCTCCGAGTTCGAACTCAAACGGACCAGCTCCTCGGCCGACTGCTCGTCCAGTTCCAGTTCGGCCCCAGCCGCCTCGGGCGGTGAAAGTTCCCATAGCGACGACGACTGCGAAGAGATCGAAGCCGGGCCGTTCCTGCTGGACCTTCCTCTCGGTGGTGGCACCAGCCGGGTGATCTCGGTCGAGGTCGACACCGGGACCTACCGCCAGGCCTCGTACCAGATCCACAAGGCCGAGGACGGGAGCACCGATGCTTCGTTCCTGAGCCAGCATCCCGATCTCAATGGAGTCAGCGTCCGGGTAGCCGGTGCCTACGACGGAAAATCATTCGTCTATGTCTCGGACCTGACGGCCCATCAGCGCAACGACCTGGTTCCGCCCCTGGTGGTGGCCGCCAAGGGTGCTACCAACTTCACGCTCGTAGTGGACATCAGCAAGTGGTTTGTCACTGCCGCAGGGGGCCTGGTCGATCCGATCACTGCCCTCAAGGGCGGTCCCAACGATAACTTGGTACGCGATAACATCCGGCGATCGTTCCGGTCCTTTGAGGATCACGATCGCGACGGTCACGAAGACTGAACGCAGTGGAGGCTCATGGCGGGGTCCCAACCGAAGGTGATGCTGGTCGAGCTCTCGCAGAGCTTCGCCGACTCGGTTCGGACCCTGCTGGGGGACGCCGGTTTTGTCGTGCGTAGCCGTGCGACTGACGACGATGGAGGCCTGGCGGCGGCCGACGTCTGCCTGGTCCTGGCCGGAGGGGCGGAGCCGGACGGACTCGACTGGATCGCTCAGCACCACGCCGCTTCGGGGCCGCCAATCATACTGGTCGGGGCCGCGGCGGATCACCGACTGGCGATTGGAGCGGTGGCTCGGGGAGCCCGGGATTACTTCGCGCTCCCCGGCGACCTGGATGTCTTCCGACGCGCCCTCGAACGCCTGGCCCGGGAGGGCAGTGCGGCATTGGCGGCCGAGGGATTCGCCAAAGCGGAGCAGGACGCGGTCGGCTTTGGAACGATCATCGGGAAGAGTGCCGTACTCCAGGCTACGGTGGCACAGGCGCGGCGCGTGGCGGCCATCCGGGATGTGACGGTCCTGATCGGTGGTGAAACGGGCACTGGCAAGGAAGTGCTGGCCCGGGCGATCCACTACCACTCGCCCCGCTCGAAGGCGCCGTTCGTGGACATCAACTGCGCCGCGATTCCGGCGAACCTGCTGGAGAGCGAGTTGTTCGGGCATGAAAAAGGTGCCTTCACGGGCGCGGTCGCCGCGAAGGCCGGCCTGTTCGAGATGGCGGATGGCGGCACCGTATTCCTCGACGAAATCGGCCACCTGCCGCTCGATCTCCAGCCCAAACTGCTCCGGGCGCTCGAGCAGCGCGAGGTCCGCCGGGTCGGCGGGCACGGGAACAAGAAGGTCGATGTCCGGGTGGTGGCGGCGACGCACATTGACCTCGCGCAGGCGGTCCGGAGCGGCACCTTCCGCGAGGATCTGTACTACCGGCTGAACGTGGTGCATCTAGTGCTGCCGCCCCTGCGCGACCGCGGTGACGACATTCTGGAGCTCGCGGCGGTGTTTGCGACCAGGCTGGCGGAGCAGCATCAGCTGCCGGTGCCGGCGCTGACTGAGGACGTCCGGCAGGCGCTTCGCCAGCATCCGTGGGCCGGCAACATCCGGGAGCTCCGGAATTCGATCGAACGGGCCCTGGTGCTGTCGACGCCGGGCACGATCGAACTCGGCGGGTTGTTGCTGACCCGGCCGTCCGCGGCGTCGGACCAAGACGCCGGGCGGTTGCCGTTTCCGGCGCCGCTTGGGACGATCATCCGGGCGGCTGCGCTCGGGACTCTGGCCCGGGTCGATGGCAACAAAAGCGAAGCGGCGAGGCGGCTCGGCATATCTCGCCCGCGGCTGCAGCGGATTCTCGACGGCGATACCGACTGAACAGGAACGTGAACCGATGCCCCTGACCCGATCCCGATTGCCCCTGGCGCTGCTCGCGGCGGGCCTGACGCTCGCGTGCGGTGACTCGGGGACCGATCCCAATCCCGATGGGACCGAGCGGCCGGCCACATCGTTCGACATCGTCCAGCTCTCCACGTCGACGCCGATCTACAACGACTCCGTCTCGTTCTATGCCAGGACGACGGACGACGCCGAAGGCATCATCTATTTCCAGGCGGCCGGCGGCGGCCGGGGTGAGAAGTTCGCCCGGATCCGGATCAAGAAGGGGTCGCTTCTGGCCCGGCCCGACGGGAGCCCGTTTGCCGCCAACGATTCGGCCTTGATCGTGATGAAGATGACCGGGCCCCGGGATTGCCAGATACAGCTGTCGCCTTCGGGCATCAAGTTCAGCAGCAAGGATCCGGCGGAACTCTCGCTCGAATATCTCGGCGTGACCGATTTCAACGGCGACGGCAAGGTCGACGCAAGCGACGCGGCGGCCAGGGAGAAACTGGCGATCTGGCGGCAGGAGAATCCCGGCGAGCCCTACGTCAAGATCGGCACCGTCAAGATCGAAAGCAGCAGTGAACTCAAGGCGCAGCTGACGTCCTTCAGCCGCTACGCGATCTCGTACTGAGGTAATGGCCGCGTGATGCTCACGCCCGATCCCGATCTCGTTCTGACGCTCCGCGAGCTGCTCGCGCGGGGGCGGTATCAGGACGTGCTCGACCGGGCCCCGGCTGTCATTGGCGCCGACCCTGGGGTCACCCTCGCCGTGGCGACCGCGGCCACTCGGCTGGGGCGACTGGACGAGAGCTTGCCAATGGCGGAGACGGCCCTGGCCGCCTTCCGTGCCCGGGCCGACGACGACGGCCGGCTCAAGGCGTTGAATCTGCTCGGCGCGATCATGTTCGAACGAGGTTTGCTCACCGAGGCGGCCGACTATTGGGGCCGGGCGCTGGAGTTGAGCCGGGCCGTGGGCGACACGTTGTTTGTGGCCCGGGTGTCGAACAACCTGGCGTCCGTCCTCCATATGACCGGACAGGTGGATGAAGCCCGGGGCGGGTACCTCGAGGCGCTGCTGGCCTATCAGCGGCTCGCCGACCGCCGGTTCATCGCCGAGACCTGCCACAACCTCGCGATCACGTGCCGGCTGGACGGCGATCTCAACGGGGCGGACGACTTCAGCGCCGATGCGGTTCGGCACGCTGAGGTCGTCGGGGATCCGGTGCTGCTGGCGCTGATGATGACCGGTCGGGCCGAGACGCTGCTGGAACACCGGGAGTTTGCACTCACCGGTGAGGCGCTCGACCGGGCGGAGCGGCTGGCCCGCGAAGCTGGTGACGAACTCGGTGTGGCCGAGGCCGGCCGGGTTCGGGCGGAACTGACGTTCCGACAGGGCGACCCGGGCCGGGCGGCTGACCTGGCCCTGGCGGCCCGGGCGGTGGCGGAACAGCACGGCAGCGCGCTGCTGGTTGGGGAGTGCGCGGCGATCGCCTTCCGGGCATCGGCCCGGCTCGGGCGCGCGGCGGATGCGACCCGGTTCCGCGCCGAGGCGGAGCGGGTGTTCCGTGACCTCGGTGCCACGCTCTACGTCGACCGGCTGGTGAGTGAATGAGGTCGAGCTGTTCCGACCGCCGGTATGGATCCCAAGCTGGCCGCCCAGCATCAGACCAACCTGGCTGCGATTGAGACCGAGCGGCAGGCTTCGCACGACTTGAACATCACCAACCGGAACCTGGGCCAATTCGAGGTCGGTGCCCCGGCAGCAGCCGAGTAGTGCAAATCGCCGAACAGCTGGACAACTGTTCAATGGTCGCGATCGCCCTCGGCGGGCTGGTCGAGACCAGCCTCTGGATCGATGCATCGGGTCACCTCGAGGCACTGATCGACCGGGCCATCGACTATGCCCGCCGGGCTGGTGATCCGATCCGCGAGGCGAATGCGGGCCGGATCCGGGCGGTCCTGGCGCTCAAACGGCATCAGTACAGCGCGGCGTTCGACCAAACTGCGGAAGCCCGACGGCTGGCCCTCGAGAACCAGAGTGATCTCCTGGCCGCCGAATGTACCGCCGTCATGGCGGTGGCCAAGAAGCGCGCGCACGGCGAGAGCCTGGCCACGGCCCTTCGCCAGGAGGCGACCGCTCATCTGGACCGGCACCGGGCGTTTCTCGAAACGGAATGGGTTGGGCGTTCACCACTCCGGTCGCCTAACGAAAGAGCATGATCGACCAGCTCGCCAGCGACAGCGTCATCGAGCCGATCGCGATGTCGCGGTGCCAGTGATTCGGCTTACCCACGGTGTGAATGTTGTCGCCGGCCGCGGTGACGTAGACGAAGCCGGCGCCAGCCGCCAGAAACATGGCGCTGTGAATCAGCCGCCTCGTCCGGCCCGCCGGGTCCTTCCGGCCCTCCCAGAGATTCCAGATCCCCGTCAGCGAATTCATGCCGAAGAGCACCGCGGTGCCGCCGGCGAACGGGCCGTGGAGGTCACGAGCCCACTGCGGCGCCTGGTCGCGCTTGTTGCGGAGCTGGAAGCCGGTGACCGCCGATCCCACGAACAGCGGGATCATGGCGAAACTCAGGATCTTGTGGACCTTGAGCCGGTCATGATAGCCGTCGCTGTATTCGATCGCGCGGATCTTCCGGCGCCGGGTGGTGTCGTTCATCAGCTCGACGAGCCGGGTTGGTTCCCAGCGAGGGAAGGCGAGGGCCCGGGGCGGTTCTCGCACCGGGGCGGAGTCGGGTGCGGCGATTGCGACGGTCAGCTGCAGCAGCAGCAGACTCAAGGTGATGGCCATGCCGTTCACAGGGGCAATCGGGGTGCCAGCTCCGGCACGGTCCGTGAGGCCCCAATCGCTGCAACCGGCTGCGCGACGGGGCGGGGCGTGGATCGATTCACCGCGCCGGCGTGACGGGATTGGCATCCGATCCGACCCCCCGCCACCATAATGCAAGACCGCGATGGATCCCGTTGGGGCGGGCGTAAGCCCGCCCTCACCGTCTCGATCATGGACCCCGCCCCCACGATCCCGGTCAGCCGAGGCGGCGTTCCGGGAAGATGGCCGTCGCGGTCAGGAGTCCCGCGACCAGCGACACCGCCGTGAGGATCATCGTGAACGCGGTGTCGATCCCGGCGACAATCTGATTCTCGAGGAGGGCGGCGATACTCCTGAAGCCGACGCTCCCCGGCACCAGCGTCAGCAGTCCGGGCACCAGCGTCACCAGGGCCGGCCGTGACGTAAGCCGGTTGAAGAGATTGCTGCCAAGCCCGATGACCAGCGACCCCACGAAGACCCCGAGTTCCGGGCCGAGGAGGTGAGTCCCGGTCCGGGTGGCGAGGAACGCCACCGCGGCGGCCACGACGATCCAGCCGAAATCCCGCTCATCGGCGCGGAGCAGGATCGCGAACGCGATGGCGCTGCCGAGCAGGGCCGCCCAATTGGTCCAGTCAGGCATCGGCACCGGATGGTGGGCCGGCGCGGCCCCGACGAGGGCCACCGCGATCCGGGTCCCGAGTGCTACCCCGAAGCCGATCCCAATGAAGGTCATGAAGGCGCCGGCCATCCGGGTGGTGCCGGCGGTGAGGTGCTCCATGGCGATCTCGGTGATCGCGGTCGTCAGGGTGAGGCCCGGGATCAGCACGATCAGGCCGGCCAGGGTGGCGATCGGCACCGAGAACCCGGGAAACCGGGCGCCGAGGACCGCGACCACCAGGGAACAGAGCGTGGCGCCGGCCAGTTCAAAGACCCGTCCTGCGTTAGGCGCTCTCCGGAGCGCCAGGGCCAGGAACCCGGTGAGCAGTCCCGCCATGGCGGCCGTCGCCATCTCGGGGCCGGCCCCGCCCAGAAACCGGGCCGCGGTACCGGAGGCCAGGCCGAATCCGGCGATCCGGCCCAATTCGATTTCATCCGGCAGTTTGGCCAGCGCCACGAGCATCGCGGTACCGTTGCCCGGCGTCGTCTCGCCCCGGAGCACGGCCCGGGCGATTTCGGTCACCCGGACCAGACGGCCAAGGTTGGGGGGCCGCGGTGTGGTCCGGATCATGAACGTCTGCTGGTTGTGATCGATCCCGAACGAGGCGAAAATCGACGTCGGAGTCGAGAAGAACTGACCGTCGAGGCCCAATCGGGTGGTGGTGTCGTCCAGGGCCTGCTCGAGCCGGTGGGTGGCGTAGCCCGATTCGTGGAATCCGCTCGCCAGGGTCAGCACGAAGGGAATTCGGTCATCAGTGGTCCGGTCGAATCGGGGGTTGGGCGTCATGGCTCGGCAATAATAGTCGGGGAATGCGCCGGTGCGCCTTTCGCCGGGGGCGGGAGCCCGGCAGATTTCCGGAATGACACAACTCATCGCACTGGTCACCGGCGCCACTGAAGGGATCGGCCGGGCGACGGCGATCGCGCTTGGGCAGGCCGGCTACGCCGTCGGGGTCACCGCCCGGACCGCAGCCAAGGTCACCGCGCTCGAAGCTGAACTCACCGGGCTCGGGATCACCGCCACCGGGTTCCCGGCCGATGTCTCTTCACCCGAGCAGGTCAGGGCCATGCTCGACCACGTCTCGGCCCGGCTCGGCGCCCCCGACGTCCTGGTCAACAACGCCGGGATCGCGATCGCCAAGCCGTTTGCCGACATGACGCTCGAAGAATGGGACCGGACCTTCGCCACCAACGTCCGGAGCCTCTACCTCGTCACCCACGGCGTCCTGTCCGCGATGCGGCAACGAGGCCGTGGCGATATCGTGAACATCGCGAGCATCGCGGGTAAGAACGGGGTCCAGAACGCCGCCGCCTACAGCGCCTCGAAGCACGCCGTGATGGGGTTCAGCCGGTCGCTGATGCTCGAGGTCCGCAAGGAGGGCATCCGGGTGATCTCTATCTGTCCCGGGAGCGTGGACACGCCGCTGATGCGGAACTCGCCGCAATTTTCACCCAACTGGGAACGGATCCTCAAGCCCGAGGACGTGGCGGCGACGATCGTGGCCGCGCTTGCGATGCCCGTCCGGGCGATGGTCAACGAGATCGAGATCCGGCCCGCCAACCCCTGAAACGGATGACCGACGGCATCTGGGCCCGGGAGCGCGAGCTCGGCCGGCTGCGGGAATTCTCGCGGCGGCTGCTCGACGCCCGGGCCCGTGACGAGCTCTTCACCGACGCGGCCGTCATGGTCGCGGAGCTGATGGAGGCTCAGGTGGCGGCGATCGCGGTCCGCTCGGGGGAAGGTCGGAGTCTCGAGATTGTGGCCGCGACGGGCCCGCTGGCCGGGGCGCGGGGCCGGCTCCTGCCGATCGAGGGCTCGTTCCTCGGGACGGCGGTGGCCGAGGGAAATGGTGTGGTTTCCAACCGATTCTCGCTCGATTCGCGCAACTGCCGGATGCCCGGGATCGAGGCTGAGTTCGAACGGGCGGCCGCGGTGCCGGTCCGCGCCCGTGGCGAAATGGTCGGCGCACTGGCGGTGTACGCATCCGCGTCGCGCGATCCCTTCCGCCCGGACGATCTCGCCCTGCTTGGACTGCTGGCGGAACTGGTGACGGTCGGGCTCGATCGGCTTGCCCTGCTGGACGACACCCGACAGGGCGACCGGGCCCTCGAGCAGACCAACCGAGAACTGGTGGAAATCGCGACCCTCCGGAGCCAGCTCCTGGCCCAGATGTCACACGAATTCCGGACCCCCCTCAACGCCATCATCGGATTCGCCGAGCTGCTTGAAAGCGATCCTGGCGCCCGCGAGGCCGACCGGGATTACCTCCAGTCGATCGCCCGGAACGGTCGCCACCTGCTCGATGTGGCCACCTCGTTCGTCGACGCGGCTCGGGTCGAGGCCGGGCGAATGACCATCCGCCGGTCCCGGTTCGATCTCCGTGAGGTGGTCCTTGCAGCGGTGCGGGACACCGAAAGCCTGCGCCTCCGGAAGAATCAACGCTGCATCGTTGAGCTCGATTCCGATTCGCTCGAGATCGTGGCCGACGAGCAGAAGATCCGGCAGGTGCTGTACAATCTGATCGCGAACGCCGCCAAATTCACCGATGCGGAAGGCACGGTCACGGTGAAGGCGGCACGACTTCCGATGCCGTTTCCGAGCGGAGCCAATGGCGCGAAGTCCAGAGACGCGATCTGGCTCGCCGTCCGCGATACCGGTGCCGGCATCGCGGCGGAGGATCTCCCCAGGCTGTTCCACGCCTTCTGTCAGCTCGATCAGGGAACCCGGCAGCAGGGTGCCGGCCTCGGCCTGATGCTCTGCAAGCAATTCGTCGAGCTGCACGGCGGGGTGATCGGGGTGGATTCGCTGCCCGGATACGGGAGCGCCTTCTGGTTCGCGGTGCCGGTGGACGGTCCCGCCTCGACCCAACTCTAGACTCTGCGGGCCACCGCCTGCGGGCGGACCACCGTGTTCCGCCGCAGCAGTTCGAGATGCGGTGCCGCGATGGCCGCGAACTGCTGGGCCACGGCCGCGGCGTCGCGGGGGCTGTCGAAATGGGCGCCGCCCAGCAACATCGTGCCGATGACCCGACCCGCCACCGACAGCCCCACGATGATGGCTTCGCCTTCCTCCCGGTGGGCCAGGGCCCAAGGCCGTTCGCCGTCGAGGACCGGCTGCATCCCGGCGCTGGTGACCGGCAGCAGCGGCAGGCCGGCCAGAGGACGGATCGCGTCGGGGACCAGCTCCACCATCTCGTCGTCCGACACCCGGAGGTAGAACCGCAGCAGGTCGTGGGGGACCAGTTCGCGAACCTCGCTCGCGAACTTGTGCAGCGCTTCACCGAGGTGGGTCGTACCGGCGAGCGCCTCGGCGGCCCGGAGCACCGGGAGTGATGGGGCCTGCAGGACTTCGAGCTGGCCCCGGAGTCCCTGGAGTTCGGATTCGAGTCGAAAGACCTGAACGCGGGGCGCCACCGTCCGGGCGACTTGGGCGAGCAGGACCTCGTCTTCGTCCCGGTAGAGTCCCTGAACCGCGTGACCCAGCACGACCAGGCCGATCGTCTCATCCCCGAGTTGGAGCCGGGCGCCGAGGACCGAGCCGGTTCGGGCCGGACCACCGGTGCCCCCGGGGAACGTGAGTCCGGGGGCCTCGGCGCCGAGGTTGGCGATTGTTGCCGTGGGACCGGTGCCCATGAATTCGAGGAGCAGCTGGGCGACGTCGCCCCAGGTATTGCTGGCCGAACCCCATCGGCGCTTGCCTGACAGGCCCGAGAGCGGCATCGCGGCCCGGCTCCCGTTGGCGAACGCGACGATCTCCAGGCGGTCGTGGGGAAGCTGCGGATGGATCAGGCCGGACAGCCGGCGCACCAGTTCGGGCGCGGTGGGGGCATCGTTGGCCATCTCGATCAGCGTGGCCGCCAGATTGTCCTCGGCGGCGGCCGGATCGGTCACGGTCGTGGGCGCGGCCAGCTGATTGCCTAACGTCGTGAGCGAAGGGGCCAGCCGGGTGGCCAGGCGGTGGAGGATCCGGGCGGCGGCGGGCCCATAGGCCCCCGTCTCGAAAGTACCGATGACGATCACGCCCACATCCCGATCGTCGGCCCGGACCGGAATGGCCGCCGCCGAGGCGTACTTGGCGCGACGGAACGTCTCTTCGAGATCGAACAGCTGGTCCTGACTCAGGAACGGATCAGGCTCGGGGACCGCGAGGTGATCCTGGGACAGGCCTTCGGGTCCGAGGAGCACCACGCCCCCCCGTCCCGGGAAGACCCACAGGCCAAGAAGTTGATGGGGGACCTCGGCGCCGACCAGGTTGGAGAGGGCCATGTGCCACGTCGCGACCGCGACCGGGTCCGGCGGACCGGAGGCCAGATCGAGGACGGGTACGAGGATGTCCCCGGCGGTTTGAATGGGTGCGGCCATGTTCTCCGGGTCTTGAAGTGCAGACTCCGTGCCTCGGCGGCCTCTGGTCAACTCGCTCAATAGTAACAACTTAGGTTTCTGCGCGCGGTCGGTCCCTTCTGGGTTTGCGACCGGAACGGCGCCTTGCGAGACGCCCGCCAGCCCGTTTTCCTTCATCCCATGACCACGCTCAAGCTTGCCATTGAAGGTATGTCGTGCGGCCATTGTCTCAATGCCGTGAACCGGAGCCTGGCCGGACTGGCCGGGGTCAAGATCAAGTCGGTGGCCGTGGGGCGAGCCGAACTGGAATTCGATCCGGCCGTCATGGACTCGCCCCGCATCATCGCGGCGATCGATGACGCCGGCTACCGGGCGACGCCCGTCGCCTGAGGCAAGATGATCCGATCGGTCTGGACCCGATAACCAAACCGACGCCAATCGAATCAAATCAACGCGGTTGCCGATCGTCGGATCCGGAACCAAGTTCTCTGGCATGACTACGCGCTGGTTCGCGTGGCTCGCGTTGGCGGCCACGGCATGCACCCGCACCACATCCGCGATTGATCCCACGGTCACGCTCACCCCCCCCGGTGGGCCGACCCGGATCATCGACTTTACTACTGATGAAGGCACCGGCCTGTCGGTCGCGGTATCGCCCGACGGAACCTGGCTCGCATTCGATCTGCTCGGGCACATCTACCGGATGCCGATTGCCGGCGGAACGGCGGAGGCCATCACGCAGAACAGCGGGCCCGCCCTCAATTTCCACCCAGCCATCTCGCCGGACGGGAAGCAGATCGCATTCACGTCGGACCGGAACGGCCAGCTCAACATCTGGGTCATGGATGCCGACGGCGGCCATCCCCGGGTGCTCCATGCCGACCCGGCCACCCGGTACCTCCAGCCGACCTGGGACCCCGACGGCAAGAGCGTGGTGGCGGTTCGGCTGTTCCGGAGCCCGGGACGGTCGTGGCACCGGCAGAATCGGACTCTCTACCGAATCCCCTCGGCCGGCGGCGAGCCGGTGGCGCTGATCGACGAACACCTGACCCAGCCCGACGCACCGAGTTTTTCGCCGGACGGGAAATACCTCTACTACCACGTCTCCTATTCGATCGCCGAGGGGCTTGGCATGCTCACCGCCGGGCACCGGATTCTCCGGCGGGAGAACGCCACTGGCCGACTCGAAAACATTCGTCTGAAAGATCCGGCCGAGCCAACGGGCGAGTTCCGAGCGGCGCTCAAGTCCGGGGGTTACGCCACGAGCGTCGGTGTGGAACCGGCGGTGACGACGCCCAGGGTGTCACCTGATGGGAAATGGCTGGCTTTTTCGCGCGAGATGCCGGATCAAACGTTCGAGTGGCGCGGCCACAAGATGCGGCCGTCCACGGCGCTCTGGCTCCGCAATCTCGAAACCGGCGAGGAGAAACAGATTCTCGATCGGGCGACCAAGGATCTCACCAAGATCAACACCCAATACGCCTACCGCCCGTTCCCGGGGTACGGCTGGATGCCCGACAGCCGCGCCATCGTGCTGGTCGTGGGCGGGAAGATCCAGAAACTCGACGTGGCGACCGGCACGCTGACGCCGATTCCCTTCACGGCGCGAGTGCTGAGAACCGTGGCGGAGCCGGTCCGCGGCACGGTGGTGGTGGATGACGATTCGCTTCGGGTCCGGTTCATCCAGTGGCCGGCTGGGTCGCCTGACGGGAAGCGGTTGCTGTTCACCGCGGTGGGCCGGGTCTGGGTGTTGGATTTGCCTGACGGCACCCCGAAGCCGCTTGCCCCCGACATGCTGCCGGCCTTTCAGCTGGCCGCAGCGTGGTCGCCGGACGGGCAGTCTGTGGCGTTTACCACTTGGGACGACGGCGGCGGGCGGGGGCACCTGTGGGTGGTGCCGGCGGCCGGCGGCGCTCCGCGACGGGTCTCAACTGTGCCCGGTGAATATCTCGGGCCGGTTTGGAGTGCGGACGGCCGGTCCATTGCCGTGAGCCGTGGCCCGGGACCTGGAAAGGTGTCATGGGATCCGTGGGACGAGGCTGTGGGCTGGCAGGTGGTCCGGTTCCCAGCAGCGGGCGGGGCCGCGGCGACGGTAGCGACGGATCTGGTGCCGTGGACGATGGCGGGGACCGGGCCGGGCGGCACGCTGACCTTGGCGACCCAGGCGGTCCCGCTTTCCGGTTCGCCCCTCGCTACCAAACCGTTTCCCGACTCGGCATTCATGGCCGACGTGGTGCGGGTGCGCCGAGCGGACTGGAACGGCGTGATCGACAGCGGCTCGGTGGAATTTCCGGTCCGGCTCGGCCGCGGGAATACGCCGGTGTGGTCGTCGGATGGTAAGTGGGTGGCGTTCGACGCCGCGCACGAGATCTACGTTGCGCCCGCCCTGCCCGGCGGAAAGATCGAGCCCGACCCCAATGTGCCGGCGGCGGGTCGGGTTCACATCGGCGCCTGGGGCGGGATCTATCCCCGTTGGCGCGATGCCGGGACGCTCGAGTTCGCCTCCGGGCGGCGGTATGTGACCTGGTCGGCCGCAACGGGCAAGGCGTCGGCCGTGGAGATCCGGCTGACGCTGCCCAAGCCGAAACCCGTGGGTTCGCTGGCCTTGGTCGGTGCGAAGATCGTGACGATCGACAGCGCGGGCGTCATCGATGGCGGCACCATTGTCATCAAGGGCTCGCGCCTGGCGTGCGTCGGCCGGTGTGACACCACAGGCGTGTCGCAGGTCATGCATGTCGAGGGCAAGACGATCATTCCCGGCCTGGTCGATCTCCACGCCCACCACACCGACGAGGCGTCCGGGGTGGTGCCGCAGCACCGGCCGGCGTCGTCGCTTGATCTGGCGTATGGTGTCACCACCATTGTCGATCCGGCCACGACATCCGAGGGCGCGTTCCCTGTGGCTGAGATGACGGAGGCCGGCTTGATTGCCGGGCCCCGGACCTACAGCAGCGCCGAATATGTCATTTCGCATGGAATCGCGTGGGGGGACTACCACGAGATTTCGTCGCTCGATGAGGCCCGCGCCGCGATCAACCGGCGAGCGGACTGGGGTGCGGTCACCATCAAGAATTACCGCCAGCCGGGGCGGCGCGAGCACCAGTTCCTGGCGATGGCGGCGCGGGAGCGCGGCATCAGTCTCACCAGCGAAGGCGGGCCGCTCTATCTCGACGTCGGCTACGCGATCGACGGCCAGTCGGGGTGGGAGCACATGCTGGCAGACCTCCCGCTCTACAAGGACGCGACCACCTTCTTTGGCAAAGCCGGCCTGGTCTATTCGCCGACCCTGATTGTGGCCGGCGTGCCCCACGGGTCGATGCAGTACTTTCGCCCGACGGCCGACCTGATGAATGAGGCGCGGACCCGGCGGTTCATGCCGTTCGCCGAGCTGGCAGGCAAGATCGCGTCGGCCAGTCCGAAAACCCTCGAGGAAGTGGCGTTTCCGATCATGGCCGAGGGGGTGGCGGACATCGTGCGGGCGGGGGGATACGCCGCCATCGGCGAACACGGGGAGCAGACGGGGCTCGGTTCGCACTGGGAGCTCTGGGCCTATGCGACGGGGCTCAAGCCGATTGAGGCCTTGAAGATTGCCACCTGGGACGGGGCCTATTTCATCGGGGCGCAGCGTGAGATCGGATCCATCACGGCGGGCAAACTCGCCGATCTGGCGATTCTCGATGCTGATCCGCTGGTCGATATCCGGAATTCGAGCAAGGTCGGCATGGTCATGAAGGCCGGCCGCCTCTATCGGACCGATACCCTGGACGAACTCTGGCCCGGCAAGGCGGTCTATGGCCGGATTCCCTGGCCGACCGGGCCCGGGCGTTAGGCGTCAGGGCAGAGCCTCGGCCCGCACAAAGGCCTTGAGCCAGACGACCACCACGCCGCAGCCGGCCCCGCTGCTTGCGCCGTACTCGATGGAACTGTTGGTATGGTCCCGATAGATCTCGAGCGCTTCGACCTCGTCCGGATCGAAGTCGTTGACCGCCCATCCCGGGGCGATTCCCCCGCCGTTCACTGAGACGGCCGGCGGGCAACTGCGGGTGGCACGCGGGGCATCGGACCACCGGGTGGCACTGGACGTGTACCACTCCACGCGCGGATCGGATTCGGACCCCGGGAGCGCCCACGGCGAACTGAAATAGACTATGGGCATCGCCATCAGCCCGCTGCTCTCGTACGGGCCCATGCCGGCGGGCTCGTCCATGGTGCGCGGGTCCTTGAAGGGAAGGTAGCGGAGCACCACCTGGCCCAGTCGGGTGGCGCCCGACCGTTCGATGTCGTCGCGGGAGACGAAGCGGGCCCCGGTGCCCCGGGTGCGCCACACGAACTCGATCAACCGGCTCCGCTGCGCCTTCTCGGCCGCGCGGACCGTGAGTTCGGGGAGATCGTAGGGACGGGCCGCCATCACGATCGTCACTGCGGACGTAGTCCCGGGTTCCGCGGTCACGCTGGTCTGCGCCGGGAGATGTCCGATGTGCCGGGCCGCGATCCAGCCGCGGACGGCGTTCTTGATCCCGTCGAATCGGAAGCCCCCGCCAGGCCCCGTGACCGCCTTCGACCCGCCGACCAGCCAGACCTCAGCGCCTTCGAGCGGCCGGCCGGCTGAGTCGCGGACGAAGCCGGCGATCGTGCCCGTGGGTTTGGATTGGGCCGACGCACCACGAACCGACAGTGCGGCCAGGGCGCCCAGCAGGGCGGTTCGAGTGAAACGGGTCATTCGTCCTCCCACCGGTGGCGGCAGTTCCCCCTCAATGGTAGCGATCGGGCCGGTTCTTCGAAAGATCGCCCCCAGTTCTCCCCGACCTTACGGCCGGGCGCCCCACGGGGTACCATTTTCAGTCACGCCGCATCTGACTTCCGGGAGTTTCCATGATTCTGCAGCGGATCGACTACGCGATTCTGGCGGCCTACTTCCTCGCGGTCCTGGCGATCGGCTGGTGGCTCAAGTCGAAGGTGCACTCGGCCAATGATTTCCTGACGGCCGGCCGGTCGATTCCCGTCTGGATCACCAGTCTGGCGTTCCTGGCCGCCAATCTTGGGGCTCAGGAGCTGGTCGGAATGGCCGCGTCGGGTGCCAAGTACGGCATCATGACCGCCCACTTCTACTGGATCGGCGCGATTCCGGCGATGCTGTTCGTCGGGCTGTTCATGATGCCGTTCTATTACGGGAGCAAGGCGCGGTCGGTCCCCGAATATCTGGCCCTCCGATTCGACGAGAAGACCCGGGCGTTCAACGCTCTCACCTTCGCGGTGATGACGCTCTTTTCCTCCGGCATTTCCATGTACGCGCTGGGGCTCCTGCTCCAGTCGGTCCTGGGCTGGAGCTTTACGGCGTCGGTCCTGCTCGCGGCCACGATCGTGCTCATCTATACCTTTCTGGGTGGGCTCGCGAGCGCCATCTACAACGAAGTGCTCCAGTTCTTTCTGATCGTGATCGGGTTCTCGCCGCTGGCCTGGCTCGCGATGAAGGCGGCCGGTGGTTGGGCCGCCGCCGCCACCAAGTTGCCGGCGCCCATGACGCACCTCTGGACCGAGACCGGCCATGCGGCGTCCAACCCGATGGGCGTCGAAGGTGTGGGCCTCATCTTCGGGTTGGGTTTTGTGCTGTCGTTCGGATACTGGTGCACCGACTATCTGGTGATCCAGCGAGCCATGGCCTCCAACTCGATGTCGGGGGCGCGGCGGACGCCGGTGATCGCCGCATTTCCCAAGATGCTGTTTCCGTTCATCGTGATCATTCCCGGTATCGCGGCCGCGGCACTGGCCTCCTCGGCGTCGGGGTATGTCATCCCGGCCAAGGGGGCGGGGCTCGACTACGATCAGGTGCTCACCAGTCTGATGGCCCATTTCTATCCCGCGGGCATGCTGGGGCTCGGCCTGGTCGGGCTGCTGGCGTCGTTCATGTCGGGGATGGCGGGCAACGTGACGGCCTTCAATACGGTGTTCACGTACGATCTCTATCAGTCGTATCTCAAGAAGGGCGCCCCGGACCGTCACTATCTGTTCGTGGGGCGGCTCACGACGGTGGTGGGCGTGGCGCTCTCCATCGGCGCGGCCTATGTGGCGCAACGCTACAACAACATCATGGACCTGCTTCAGCTGGTGTTCGGGTTCGTGAATGCGCCGCTGTTTGCCACCTTCCTGCTGGGGATGTTCTGGAAGCGGAGTACCGGCCACGGGGCGTTCACCGGGCTCGTGGGCGGGACCGTGGCCGCGGCAATGACGCACGGCCTCACGGTGGCGGAAGGGAAGGGCGGGTGGCTCGGCGTGGTACACCAGTTCCCCTCGACGATGGCGCAGAATTTCTGGATCGCGATCGTGGCCTGGGTGTCGTGCCTCGTGCTGACCGCGGGTGTGAGCCTGATGACGACGCCGAAGCCGGTCGCGGCACTCGAGGGGCTCGTGCACGGGATGGAACGGATGCCAGCTGATGAAGGACGGCCGTGGTATCAGCGACCGGCGCCGCTCGCGGTGATCGCGACAATGGCCGTGATCGGGCTCAATCTCTGGTTCTGGTAGCCGGAAGATGATCACTCATTTGGGGGAGCGGTGAAAGTCTCGGGGGTGGTCATGGCGGCCGGCGGCAACGGCCGATTCGAGGAGGATCGTTCCAGGCTGCTCGCCGTGCATCCTCCGCCAGACGGCCCGATGTCCGCGAGCCTCAAGGCCGGCGGGGTCGCCGAACAGCATGCGATGCGGTGGACCGAAATCTGGCTCGAGGGGGACAATCCCGATGTTGACTCGGTGATGGACCTGGAGCGTCTCCGATGATTCCACCGGTAAGGCGCTACCCGGCGATCAGCCTCTTCGTGCTGGCCGTCATGTTCGGCACCGCGCCGATCGTGCCGGTCGCCGCGGGATGGCTCCCCCCGGGGTTCGACCAGCTCAGCGCCCTGAGTGCCAGTCTTGCCGGCATAGCGCTCGCCGCTGTTCTGGGCGGCCGGAGCGGTGTCGTGGCCCTGGTGAAGCGCGGGGCGATCTGGCGGGTTGGCGCCGGCTGGTGGCTATTCGTCCTGCTGTTCCCAGCCATACCCACCCTGGCCGCACTCTTTCTCGGCGGCGCACTTGGCGGCAATCGGGTCGGCCTCACGGGGATCGGGACGCCGCTCAGCCTGATCGGGACGATCGCCTTCCTGACGGTTTTTGCCGGTCTGGGCGAAGAATTCGGCTGGCGGGGGTTTGCGCTTCCCCGCCTGCAGACCCGGCACAGTGCCCTGGCGGCGAGTCTCGCAATCGGGGTCCTCCACTGGCTTTGGCACACGCCGCTGTTCTTCGTCAAGGGCGTGAGCCAGTACGACCTTGCCCAGCAGATCGGGTTCGTCCCGGCGTTTCTCGGCTACGGGCTGCTGGTGGTTGGATCGGCGGTCCAGCTGAGCTGGATTTTCAATAACACCGGTGGCAGTGTGTTGCTAGCGGCAGTCTATCACGGGGCGCTCAACGGCTGGAACGGCTACATCGACATCATGCGGGCGGGCATGCCGGCGGCTTATGCGTACACTGGATTGATGGTGGCCGTGTCGGCCGTGATCGTCGTTCGGTTCGGCCCTCTCGACTTGTCGCGGACCCACAGCCGGATTCAGGCCCAGGCCTGAGGTTGGTTGCCCCTCAGGCGGGCTCAGTTCGGCGCACCGCGGTGATAGACGATCAGGCCCCGTTTCCAGACTGTTTCCACCCGGGTAAAGGCCGTCGGGTCCCGATCGGGCCGGCCGGCAACCAGCACGATATCGGCGTCGGCGCCGGGCTCGAGCCGGCCGGTTGACCGACCCCCGCTGAACCGGCGGGCCGGCGTGGTGGTCAGGGATGCGAGCACCGCATCGAAGCCGATCCCGGCGTCGGTGAGTAGCCGGTACTCATCACTCGGATCGTGCAGCGTCACATACCCCACATCAGTCCCGAACACGAGATCGCCGCCGGCCCGGCTGAAAGCGCCCGCCTGTTGCCGGGCAACCGCAAGAAAGCCGTCGACCACCGCGGCGGGCCGGTGGGCACGCTCGAGCTCCCACCGCCACAGCATCAGCGTCGGCGCCACCGCGACCTTAGCCGCGATCATCCGCTTCACGAAGGCCAGGTCCCACGGCTTTCCGCCGTCGGGTGTGGTGTGGAGGAGCAGGTCGACGCCGGCACCGATCGCGAGCTCGGCCCCGCCGTTGGTGGTGGGGTGCGCCGCCACCCACCGGCCCTTGGCATGTGCAGCGGCGGTCACCGCCTGGAGAATCGCCGGCGGCATCTCAACCACCTTGCCGATCGAGACCGGTGACACGGCGAACACCTTGATGAAATCCGCGCCTCGGCCCAGGCGCCGGAGCACCGAGTCGCGGGCGGCGGCCGGGCTGACCAGCTCCGGCAGCTTGAGAGGTTCGATGTAGAACGGCGTTCCCCCGGGCGGCGCGAACGGAAAGCCGGCCGTAAGAATGTCGGGGCCCGGGAGCTCGCCTTTGACAATCCGGGACCGGAGCGCCATGGTGTTGTCGAGGTCGGACCCGGTGTCCAGAACGTGGACGAATCCGTACACCCCGGCCGGGACCTGGACATCGGCGCCACCGACCGCGGTGATGCGCCCGCCATCGACGACAATGGTGCCGTTCTCGATCGGGGGGCGGCCTGGGGCAGTGAAGATCGTGACCCCGGTTAGCGCCGTCGGATGGGTGGCCTGGGCCGCCAACGGGACGGCAATGAAGAGCCAGGGGATCAGGTGAACGCTGCGCATCCGGGTCCTGGGGCGGAGGCTGACCTACGGAGGGCCGCCGGGCGGCGTTTCACCGGAGCAACGCCGGTCAGGGCCGGGGCAGGCTGCCGCCGCCTGCTCCCAGAATGAATCATCGGGCCGGATTGCAACGTATTGGGCCGTCGTCGTGTCGAATCCAGACGTCGGTTCGCCGTCCGCCAGCTCAACTCGAGGGATGACCCATGCGCCACTATGCGTTCGCCGCTCTGTTCCTGACCGGAGTCTCCGGTGCGGCAACGGCTCAGGACAAGGATGATTTCCGCTGGTCCAAGGCGTTGTCGTCCGGCAAGACACTCGAGATCGTCGGCATCAATGGCGACATCGATGCCCGCGGGGGCACCGGCTCGGAAGCTATCGTCACCGCCGTCAAACGGGCCCGCCGGAGCGACCCCGAGGACGTCCGGATCGAAGTCGTGGAACACGCCGACGGGGTCACGATCTGCGCGGTCTACCCGAGCCGGCGGAGCAGCCGGCCCAACGAGTGCCGGCCCGGCGGCGAGGGGCACAACGATACCCGCGATAACGACGTCCAGGTGCACTTCACGATCACTGTCCCGCGGGGCGCCCGGTTCATCGGCCGGACCGTCAATGGCCGAGTCGATGCGGTGGCGCTCGACGGTGCAGCCGAAGCGCACAGTGTGAACGGCTCGGTGACGCTCGAGACCGCCGGCTACGGCAGTGCCACTACCGTGAATGGCTCGATCAGAGCCCGGCTCGGCCGGGCCGACTGGAGCGACGACCTCGAATTCACCACGGTGAACGGCCAGATCGACATCACCCTCCCGGAGGGCCTCAACGCGGACGTCGAGGCGAGCTCGGTGAACGGCGGCATTCGCACCGACTTCCCGCTCACGGTGCGGGGCAAGTGGGGTCCCAGGCGGATGACGGGCAAGATCGGGAGCGGCGGGCGTGGGCTGGTGCTGTCGACGGTTAATGGCGGGATGGAAATCAGGCAGGGGCACTAGCCTCTCCGCGCAGATGGAGCCGAGCCCCCCGGGCATGGTGCCGACCGGGGGGCTCGTTGCATTCAGTTCTGGACCGTCACCCGCAGGAACGTGGCGTCGATCGCCGTTCCGCCGTTCGAACTCCGGTTGAACGACTGGGCCAGCTCCACCAGTTGGCGGTTCAGTTCTTCTTCGGAGCCATTCTTCGCGGCCGCGTCGAAGGCGTTCATCGTCGGGCCGTAGTAGCGCCGGAACAGGTCGATCACCTGGGGCGGGCTTTTGTCGGGTGATACGAAGGAGAAGGTGTCTTTCCGGGTCGAGATCTTCTCCGCCGCGATACCGGCCTTTCCGAACCGCTCGATGATATGCGTGTCCACCCCCCAGGTCATCGGGCTGACGAATCCTTCGGGTGGCGGCGGGGTGAAGGCGGCGCTGATCTTCAGTAACTGGGACACGAACGAGGTGGGATCGTTCGGAATCCAGTTTCCCATCACGATCCGGCCGCCCGGCTTCGTCACTCGCACCATCTCGCGGGCCACGTCGAACGGCTTCGGGGCGAACATCGCGCCGAAGACGGTCAGGACGAGATCGAATGACTGGTCGGGAATCCCCTGCAGGTCAGAGGCGTCCCCTTCCTGGAACTTGAGATTCCTGAGTCCGGCTGCGACGGCCCGGCGGTTGCCGGCGGCCACCAGGTTGCTCGCGATGTCCACGCCGAGCACGTCGGCGCCTGATTGTGCCAAGGGCAGGGCGGTGGTGCCGTCGCCACAGCCGAGGTCCATCGCCTTGAGAGGTACCTTGACGCCAAGGGATTTCACGACGGCCTCGCCCGATTCCCGCATCAGGTTGGCGATGGCGGTAAAGTCACCCTTCTCCCACAGCGCTTTGTTCGGATTCATGGTCATGCTCCTTGGTGCGGGTACCGGGGCCGGCCCCTAGTTGCCCTTCGAATCGGCCGGGACGGCGTCCAGCGGCGACTCGAAGGCGATGAAGAGAATGCACTGTGTGGCGCTCTCGCAGGTGCCATCGTGCTGGCGCTTGGCCGGGCCGTAGGCATAGTTCCCGGGGGTCAGCACCTTGGAAGGCTGCCCATCGTAGTTCACCCGGAGCTGGCCCGCCACGAGGATCATCCGCTCGGCCGAGGTGTGCCAGTGGCGGGGCAGCGCCGACTTGCCGGGGACCTTGAGGAACACGTCCACGTTGGGCTTGGCGGGATCGCCGTGGAGCACGGCGATGCCGCAGCCCTTGGGCATGAACGGCGGGCAGGGGCCCCACTGGAGCTGGGCATCGGCGGCGCGCCACGCGAGCGCGGGGTCGGCCGGGGCAGTCTGGGCGCGGGCCGACGAACTGACAGCGGTCATGAACATGCCGGAGGCAAGGGCAGCTTTGCAGAAGGTGCGGAGCGACATCGGGTTTATCCTGTCGTTAATTGGAATTGGTTGCGCTCGATCGGTAGGGCCGACCGAACGTCCTGAGATCAGGCCGTTCAACGACCGGCCGGGCCGGTCGCGGCGAGCGCGTAACTCAGGAGCCTGGTTCGGTCTGCGGTGGTCATCCGTCCTCCGGGGGAAAATGGGTAAGCGTCGCGAGACCAAGATGCGAAGGGGTCTCGTTCCGCGCTTCCCCCGAACGGGCCATAGGCCGGGCCATGGCCCGTTCAAGCCATCCGGGTCAGCCGATGCCGTGCCGGAGGGCCCACGCGACGGCCGCCGCGCGGGAGGAGAGGCCGAGTTTGGTGAAGATGTTGGCGAGGTGACGGTGGACGGTGTGCTCGCTGACCCCGAGCCGGGTGGCGATCCGGCGGTTGGTAAGGCCGTGGGCGACATGACCGAGGATTTCCTGCTCCCGCGCGGTCAGGGGCGTCTTCCGTCCCGGCCTGGCGACGCCGGACACGCCGAGGGCACGGGCCCGCTCCTCGAGCCGGCCGGCACCGAGCCGCCGGGCCTCTTTGGCGACCGCGGCGGCCTCTGCGTTGCCGGCGCTGGTGACGCCGGCGGTGAGGAGGTGTTCGGCCAGGGAAAGACGGCTCCGGAGCGCATCGTAGGGTGTCCCGGCGCGGTCGAACAGCGCGGCGGCTTCCTCGAGGCAGTTCCGGGCCCGGTCGGTCTCGCCTCGGGCGGCGGCCAGTGCCCCAGTGGCCAGGCGGGCACTCGCCCAGATGGCTTCGGACTCGATACTCGAGGCCAGGGCGTCGAGTTCGGCCATCTCGGTAGCCGCGGCGGCGGAACGGCCACCCGCCGCCGCGGCGAGGACGATGAGCTCCAGCGCGGAGGCGCGTGCCGTGTGATTCCCACGTGCGAGCAGCCGCAGCACCCGACGGGCGAGCCGCTCGGCCTCGGCGGGATTCCCGCGTTCGAGCGCGATGGCAGCCAGTCCCAGCGTCGCATCCGGCGCCGCCGCGAACCGTTCGAAAATGGCCTCGGCTTCGTCGAGTCGGCCCTGCCGGCGACGGAGATCGCCGAGCCGGAGGTAACCGAGCGCAATCCAGCCAGGGCGGAGCTCGCCCAGTTCCTTTACCGCGGAAGCGAGTTCGGATTCAGCGGCGGCCCAGTCGCCGCTCGACACCAGGACGCCGGCATACTGAGTCCGGCAGACCGCGAAGAGGGGCGGGTGGTCCCAGCGCCGGCAGTACTCCCGGACCCGTCCGCACCACTGGTCGGCCCGG
>JANMXA010000015.1:0-67790 GCA_031394255.1 Gemmatimonadota bacterium | reverse complement strand
CACGTCTGGCCATTCGAGGCGTGTAGCAGCTCTTTCGAAAGCCATCGCAGTGGATGTCGGCTTCGTGGGTGCGGAGTTGGAGGAAATTGAGAATGCGGCATTGTTGCATGACGTTGGGAAGATCCACGCCGAGTTCGCTCCTTTGCTTCAGAAGGAAGGGCGACTGACACAGGAAGAGTGGGAGATCATGAAGACCCACGCTTCAAAGAGTGCGGAATTGGTTGGGCTGTTCAGCCGATTCAAGGGTGTCGTGCAGACTGCAGTCCGGTCACACCACGAGCGGTGGGACGGTAAAGGCTATCCGGACGGTCTAGTCGAGGAGTCCATTCCGTTGGGTGCTCGGATAATTATGATTTCGGACACGATCGACGCCATGACGACAGATCGGCCCTATCGAAAGGCTCTCGCCTTTGAGAAGGTGGTGGCGGAGCTTCAGAAGTACCGGGGGACTCAGTTCGACCCGACTCTAGTGGACATCGCGGTGAGCTCAGTGACGGTCCGCCGGTTGGTCTCAGACAAGGAGTTCCTGGCGGAGCAGACGACGGCTCGAATGCTGCCCAGCGGGCGGGCAAGGCCCGCCTTGCGATCGCAAGCCAGTTTTCTTGACGCGCTTAGGGCGGGGTCAGGATCGCCTACTGCCTGACGCGGTGGCCGTCAAAGTTTCCACGAGGTTCACGGTCGCCGACGGGAGCTTCGTCGCCAGGTCGGAATACTCATCGGCGAGCGCCGGAGACCACCGAATGGTGGCCACCGGATTGGCGGAAAGGCTCGCAAGTAGCTCGAACCGGTCCAGCGCATCTAGCTGAGTCCGTTGGTCGAGCGCTTCAATAAGCAGACTTGTCTCGAAGTCTGACTTGCGACGTCGGACCTCCGGCCGCAACGCCCACCTGAAGAACCGTCCCGTAGTTCCCCTTGCCAGAGGTGTAGACATATCTTCCGAGGTTGCCAGTAGGGCTAGCTCAAGGGCTCGGACCTTCCTTCCGCAGAACCAGAGTACGTCAGCCTGGAGAAAGTACCAATCTTGGCGCGCCCACGGGTGCTGAATCCGGACGTCCAGGTCGGCTGTGGATGTCAGTCGGGCCAATGCATCCTTCGGCTTGTTTAACAGCGCGAGGCTGAAGGCCTCGGCGAAGACGGCAACCCCCGCCAGTGCCGGGTCAGCCTTTGCGCGGACACTCCGCGCCATCTCGATCGCTTGCTCGTATTGTCCAAGTCGAAGGCAAGATAGGGCGGCGTTCGTCGAGGCTCGGTTGAGGACTGCGTCGTTCCCTAGTTTTCTTCCGAGTTGAATGGCTGCTTGTAGGTGCTGAAGGGCGGTCGCGTAGTCCCCTGCAGCTATTCTGAAAACGCTCAGTCCAATTTCCAGGCTTGCAGCGTGGGCATTGGCGGCGTTGAGCGAACGGAGAATCTCGTGCGCTTCGATCGCGTCTCTTTCGCCCCTATCTAGCTCCCTGGCGTAGAACGCCGCGCCCGCTCGGATCGTCAGTTGGGCGGCCTTTAGTGCCGGAGTTGGTATGACGGGGGCCGGAGTGGATTGTTCAATCTCTTGCAGGAGCTGCTCGTCTCGAAGGCCCCCGGCGATGAATGTGGCGATGGACAGTGCCTTCAGGCCGATCGTCCCGGGTTGTTTCCCGATGTCCAGGAGTCGGGCGACCGCTTGCCGTTGCTCATGCGGGTCGAGTAGTCCAACCTGCCATCGCCCTTCTACCGCCAGTACGCGAAACGCCGCAGTTTCCGGCGCGTCCTCGTGGCTGGTCGCGAGGGCCAGCCCATCAGGCCAGCGGCCGACCTCGTATAGGGCTTGAATCAACAATTCGACCGCGGTGATCCTGTCCATCCCGCTTAGGAGCGGCATGCTGCTTTGGATGCCAAGCACGACTTCGTCGGGCGCCCCCCGAAGGAGAGCGGACTTTGATCCGGCGAGCAGGTGGGCCGCCATTTCGTCGACTCGATGGGCACGGGCCAAGTGCCAGGCGATTTCGAGGCCATCGATTTCTGTCGAGTGACCAACCAAGAGCCTATTGGCTATTGCTCCATGGAGGTGAACCCTCACTGGGGCAGGGGTTGTCTGGTAGATCAGGCCCCGGACGAGCTCGTTCATGAACTCTAGCCCTGTTCCCACGTCGCGGATGATTCGGCGATTGACCAACTCCGAGAGAGCCTCAAGCGTCTGTCTGAGGGTGAGGTCGATTATCTGGAATATTCCTGGGTCGTTGAGCCGGTGGCCTGCTAGTGCCGCGAATGAGGCCATTGCCATGGCGGACGGGGACAGTGTTCCCAGTATCCGTTCGACCAATAACTGGTACCGGTCTTGAGGTCGGTTCGGGGGTAATTGCAGGTTTGGCGTCAGAGCGTTGAGAGCGATTGCGAGACACTGTGATCCATACGTGACCCAGTCCTGAGTCACCAACTCTAGGATCAAGGGGAACCCTCGGGCCGATCTGATCAGAACGCGACAGACTGTCGCCGTGGGGCGTTCTGGCGCTCCTTGGATAATTACCTCCAACAATTCCTGGGATTCGTCAACTGACATCGGTGGAAGGTCAAGCCGAATGAATGTTGACCATGGGTACAGAGCTCCGCGCTCAGACGCGGAAGGGGCCAATTGCATTTCGGGGTGCGCTGAAAACACAACGAGGCACCGGCCGACGTTGATGTGGCGGAGAACCAAGTGCAGCACAGCCACGCTGGCTTCATCTGCATAGTGAATGTCGTCCATCACCAGCAGCAAGGGCCGCTCGTCCATCACCGCCCGAAGCAAGTCGATAACCCCTTCCGCAAACAACAGTCGGGCCGACTCGCCCTCCGTTGGTTTGGGCGGTGGCAGGGCGGGGAAATGATTCTTGACCTGGGGGACGATGCGCGCGATCTCCGCGAGGGCCTCCGGTGAGGTGGCCGCCACTCCCGGCCGGCCAAGGAGACCCGCCACCAGGCCGCCCACAGCCGCAAACGGGATTCGCTGCTCCAGCTGATAGCACTGGACCCTTGAAACCGAGGCACCCTCGAGCCCGGCCGCCGTCACGAGCCGTTGAGCCAGGGTGGTCTTGCCGACGCCACTGTCGCCGGCAATCAGGAAATGTCGAGGATGATGCTGGTGAACCGCCTCCCAGGTCTCGTAGAGCCTTCGATACTCGCTCTTGCGGCCCACGAACCTCCGGTCCCTCCACTGCTCCGCCGGGACGGCCGGGGCCCGGTTCGGCTCCTTGGGCTCCCAGCCCCGCTTCCGCAGCTGCGAGGCCATCCCTTCGACGGACATGGAAGGTTCAGCCATCAGTTCCCGGCCCAGTTGCTCTTTCCACTCGTCGAACACCCGCAGCGCGGAAAACCGGTCGCCCACCAGGGCCAAGGCCTCCATCTTGGCCCGGATCCCTTCCTCGGCAAGATGGTCGATCGCGAGCAGGCGCTCGGCCCGCTGCATGATTTCGTCGTGAGAACCGCGCCGACGACCATGGTCGATCAACGTGAGCAGGCCGGCGTGGATCGCCGGGAGCCAGCGGGCTTGCTCCACCTCTTTCCAAAGGGTGAACTCCGGAGCGTCGTCGATGTCGAACCCCCGGAGAAAGCCGTCGACGTCGATGACGGCCTCGCCGTCGCTCCCGACGATCTCACCCGAGGCAAGGCGGTCGACGTCGAGCGTCAGGTCGGGGGGATTGAAGCGGACGCCGGACCGCGTCGAGGCAAACGGCGCCCGGCCAAAGACGGCTCGAAGCAAGGACAGGGCGGTGGCACACGAATGCCGGCCCCGTTGCGCCGAGGACCGGGGCCAGAACAGCTCGACGAGACGAGCCCGCTCGTGGCTCCGCCGTCGCTCGATCGCCAGGTAGACCAGCAGGGCCAGGTGTTTCTTGACCCGGATCCGGACTACCCGGCCGTCAGGACCCCGCAACTCAGGGTACCCGAGACAGGTCAGGACAAAGGAGTTTGCCATGGGCTCGAGAAAAGGACGTCGTAAAGATGCTACGCGTTTCTCAATGGGACATCAACCGACCGGCCAATACCGATCGGGCCGGTTGATACTTTGTAATGTTCGGCGGCTAGGCCCGACGAAGCTGCCAGGCTGGGCCGGCAATCAGCTCGCGGATCAGGTCGTCCGAGCTCCGGTTGGCCGCCTCAGCCGCAAAGTTGGTGACCACCCGGTGCCGCAGGACGAACGGGGCGACGGCCTTCACGTCATCGAGATCGGCCATCGGCCGCCCCGACATGGCCGCCCGGGCTTTGGCACCGAGGACGAGATACTGAGATGCCCTGGGACCGGCGCCCCATTCGACGTACTCCTTGACCAAGGCGGGCGCCTCAGCGTCGACCGGCCGAGTCATCCGGGCGAGCGCCACGGCGGACGCGATCAGGCCCTTCGACACCGGGACCCGTCGAACCAGTTGCTGCATGGCGTGCAACTCCGCCGCGTCAAGGACCGGCTCGAGCTTGACCCGACGGTTTCCCGTCGTCTGCTCGACGATTTGTTCCTCTTCGGCCCGCGACGGGTAGCCTACCCGGAGCTCAAGCATGAATCGGTCGAGTTGGGCCTCGGGAAGGGGATAGGTTCCCTCCTGCTCGATCGGGTTCTGGGTGGCGAGCACGAAGAACGGGTCGGGCAGCGCGTAGGTCTTCCCGGCCGCGGTGACCTGATGCTCCTGCATCGCCTGAAGCAGTGCCGCCTGGGTCTTGGGCGGGGTCCGGTTGATCTCGTCAGCCAGAACCACATGGGCAAAGATCGGCCCGGCAACGAATCGGAAGGCCCGCCGCCCGGTAGCCGGGTCCTCCTCGACGATCTCGGTGCCCGTGATGTCGCCGGGCATCAGATCCGGGGTGAACTGGACCCGGTTGAAGGTGAGTTCGAGCGCCTCGGCGACGGTCTGGACCATCAGTGTCTTTGCCAGTCCGGGCACGCCCACCAGCAGGGCGTGCCCGCCTCCCAGAATCGCCGTCACGATCCCGTCCACCACTTCCTGCTGGCCGACGATCCGCTGGCCGACCCGCTCCCGGAGCGCGACCATCGCCCCGGCCAGGCGCCGCAACTGTTCGACATCGTCGGTCGGAATTCGCTCGGGCAATGCCATGGCGTTCGTTCGTTTGGTGGGAGAGTGGACCGTACCAACCCAGTCTGGAAAGGAAACGGGGCGGCGCCAGACATTGCAAGACCTACCCTCAGACAGACCTTGAAGCAGCCCAAATGCATGATCGGTTCGACCGTTGTAAACAATTACATGGCAATTACTTATCAGATTGAGTCGCAGGCTTGCGAAATTTTTCACAAGGCGCTAATTTCGTCGCTATGGTGGACAAGGGGCCGGACCACGGGCTCGGCGAGGGGACGCAGTACCTGGCAGCGGCGATGCGGTTTGCCGGTGCGGTCGTGATGTTCCTGTTCGCGGGGCTCGCGTTGGATCGTTGGCTCGGCCTCACCCCGCTGTTCACGCTGATTGGGGCCTTTGGGGGGGCCGGGCTCGGATTCCTCAGCGTCTATCGAGAGGTCCGGGCCGATCAGGAGTCGCTGAAATCATGGTCCGACAAGCCGCGGCGCTAGGGCTCGTCCTCACCGCGGTCGTGAGTCTGCTGGGGTTATTGCTGGGTGATTCAGGGACTATGCGGGCCGCGGCGATGTGGGGGGGCCTGGCCACAGGGCTTGAGGTCACGGCGGTTGCACTCGCGGCGCCGATGATCAAGTCGGGGGACTATCAGGGTCTGATGGTTCGCTGGGCCCTTGGCATGCTGCTCCGGATGCTGGGTGTTGTGGCGCTGCCGATCGCGGTGCTGGCCGATCGCACGGTGTTCCCACCCTTGCCGTCAGCGCTTGGTTTCGTTGGGGTGCTGGTACCGCTTCTACTATTCGAGATGCGACGGTTTCGATGAGCCCAGGCCAGGAAATTGACATCGGCGAGATCGTCCTTCACCATACGTCGGACGCCTACGCGATCGATTTCGAACCATTCGGCTCGTTCACCTGGTCGAAGTGGCCGGACATCCACCTCGGTGGGTACGCGCTCAATCTGACGCCGACCAAGCATGTCGTTTTCATGCTGGTCGCGACTGGCCTGGCGTATCTTGCCCTCGGGCTGGCCGCGGCGGGCCTCAAGAAGCAACAGGCCGACCGGAAGGCGCCGACCGGCTTCGCCGGCTTCGTCGAGCAGCTGGTTCTCTGGATCCGCGACGACATCGCGATCGCCAACATCGGCAAGAACGGCGCCCGGTATGCCCCGTTCCTGGTGGCGTTGTTCTTCTTTGTCTTGGTGATAAACCTGATTGGCCTCTTGCCGTGGGGCGCTACGGCCACCGGCAACCTCGCGGTGACGGCGGCGTTGGCGCTGATGGTGTTTCTGGTGGTCGAAATCGGCGGAGCGGTCACGATGGGGCCGCGCGCCTATCTCGGCACCATCTTTCCGCATGTTGAGGGCGTCGGCGGGATTGGCGGTGTTCTCCTCACCGCGTTCATGGCACCGATCGAGATCCTCAGCAAGTTCACCAAGCCATTTGCGCTCGCCGTCCGATTGTTCGGCAACATGGTGGCCGGGCATTTCGTGATCCTCTCGCTGATCGGGATCATTCTGATGTTCGGCAGTTGGGCTATCGGGGTACCGACGGCGCTGTTGCTGGCGGCGATCATGTTGCTCGAAACGCTGGTGGCGGCCCTGCAGGCGTATGTGTTCATTCTGCTGGCCTCGACCTTCATCGGGCTGATGCAGGAAGCACATCATTAGCTGGATCCGGCCTGGTCGAGCGTTCCGACCAGACGGCGTAGCCGGCCTGAGGGCCGGTGATGGCCCGCCACCACAAGGTCACGGCGGGTGTCTCGAGGGGCGGATTGGTCGGGAGAATGGATCCTCGGCCTCGAGCGACGCAAATCGACCATGGATTCTCCCTGGGTAAGAAGAGGACTGGAACATGTTGAACATGCTCGCATTGCTGCAGGATACCGGGATGACCGCTGAGGCGGCGAAGAATCTTGGTCTGTTCGGAGCCGGCATCGGCTTCGGTCTGGCCATTCTGGGTCTGGGGATCGGGATGGGACGGATCGGTGGCGCGATCGCCGACGGCATCGCTCGCCAGCCGGAAGCGGCGAAGCAGATCGCCAGTGGCCCGTTCATCATCGCGATCCTGCTGGAAGGTGCCACGATCATCGCCCTGGTGTTCGGCCTGCTGTTCAAGATCATCAAGTAGGCGACGATGACGACGACCCTCGGAATGCTCGCGATCCTCGCCGAGGGCGAGGGCGGTGGTGGACCGTTTTCGGTGAATCCGGGCCTGATCCTCTGGACCTGGCTGGTATTCATCGCGTTTCTCTTCTTCTTCCGGAAGACTTTCTGGGTCACGATCGTGAGCCGGGCGGAGGAACGTGAACAGACCATTGCGGCGCAGCTCGCCCAGGCCGAGGCGATGAATGCGGAGGCGCGGAAGCTGCTCGATGAGCAGAAGAAGGCCACGGTCGAGGCCCGCGGCGCCGCGCAGACGATGTTGGCCGAGGCGCGGGCGGCGGCCGAAAAAGAGCGGGTGTTGGGTCATGAAAAGGCCAAGGCGGACCAGGAAGCCCTGGTCGACCGTGCCCGCCGGGACATCGCCGCCGAGAAGGACCGGGCGGTCGCCGAACTCCGTCGGGAAGCCGTCGACCTCGCCCTGGGCGCGGCGTCGAAGGTGATCGGCCAGCGGCTCGACAGTGAGCAGGATCGCAAGATTGTGCTCGACTACCTGGCGACGGTGGAGCGGAGCCACTGATGGCCGGCTCGTCGGTTGCGCAGAATTATGCCGAGGCGCTTTTCGAGCTCGGGCAGAAGGCCGGCCGGCTCGAAGATTATGGGCGCCTGATCTCGGCGACGGCGCAGGCATTGACGTCGTCGCCGGAGGCGCAGTTGGTTCTGGTGAGCCCGCGGGTGCCCAAGGCCGTCAAGAGTGACCTGGTCGGCAAGGCGATCGCGAAGATCGGGGCTCCAAGGGAGTTCGTGCTGTATCTGCAGGCCGTGGTCAAACGGGGCCGGCAGGCAATGTTTGGCCAGATCGCGGACGCCTATGGCGATCTTGTGGACGGGCAGATGAACCGCGTCCGGGCCTCCGTCACTACGGCTCGTACGGCGGATGGGGGGCTGGAGCAATCGGTGGTGGCATCGCTGGCGAAGAAGCTCGGCAAGACGGTCGTTGCCACGTTCACGGTGGACGCCGGGTTGCTGGGTGGGGCGGTCGTTCGGGTGGGGGACCGGGTGTACGACGGCTCTCTCAGGCGGCGGCTGCTGCGACTCCGTCGGCAGTTGGTGTAGTCAGGCTTCCTTTCGTGGTACAGATGGCGCCGCCGGAGTTCACTCCGGCGGCGCCTTTGTTTCGGGACGCCGCGCCCGACGTTCTCATTAGCTTTCCCGGATGCGATTGATCAGGCTGCTATTCCTGGCGTTGCTGGTCGGCGTCCGGACAGCCTCCGGCCAGGAATGCCGGCCGGCTCGGACCGCCCTGGTGCTGAGTGGCGGCGGCGCCAAGGGGCTCGCCCATATCGGCGTGCTCCGGGTCCTCGACAGCCTGGGGGTCCGGCCCGATCTGATCGTCGGCACCAGTATGGGGTCGATCGTCGGCGCGCTCTACGCCAGCGGGTACGACGCCGGCCAGATCGATTCGCTGGTTCGGGCGCTGCCGGTCTCGGAGCTGGCCCGGCCGTTCCACGGGCCGGCCCCGCATCCATGGGATCACCGGATCCCGCTTCTCTTCATGGTCCGCGGCACCAACGGGTTCGAGCTGCAGACGGGAATCATCGACGAGACCGGACCTAACGCCCGGCTCAATGTCGCGATGCTCCGCGGCAATCTGCTCGCCCGAGGCCGCTTCGACCGGCTGCCGATCCCGTTCCTGGCGGTGGCGACCGATCTGCGCGACCGGAGCACCGTGGTGCTGGCCGAGGGCGACCTGGCCCGCGCGGTCCGGGCGAGCAGCGCGATTCCCCTCGTGTTCCCGCCGGTCGTCGTCGGTGCCGCGGTCCTGGTCGACGGCGGTCTGTCGGCAAACATTCCGGTGGCCGAGGCGCGGGCGGCCGGCGCGAAGCGGGTGATCGTGTCGGACGTCACCGAGCACCCGGAGCCGTCGCTCGATGTCGAGTCGGCGCTGGCTCTGGCCGATCAGTTGCTCGATTTTCTGTTTCATCAGACCCCCGCGGTGCTCGGATCGGACGATGTCATGGTCCGGCCGGCCGTGAACGGGTTCCGGAGCCTCGACTTCTCCCCTGAATCGGTCACTCAAATTCTGCGGCTGGGGCGCGAGGCCGCGGACACCACGATCGGCCGGGCCCGTTGTCTGCCGACTGGCGCTCGCCCGGTGATCCCGGCGGTACCTGGCACCCTGAAGGACTGGCGAGTGACGACCGCGTCCGCCGGCGACAGCGCGGTGGTGGCCCGGATGCTCCGCCTCGTGCCGGGCGGTCCGATCGTCGAATCGCGGCTGGCCGACCGGCTAATCGGTCTGGCCGAGGCGGAGGCGTTCCGGGGAATCTGGCTCAATCCGACCGGCACCGCGGACTCGGTCCGATTTGCGATCGAGCCGATCCGGTCGCCTACGACGGTGGGTGGCGGCGGGCTCGCCTACGACCATGAACTCGGCGGCCGCATCTGGGCGGGGGTGTTCGACCGCGCCATTTTCGGGGCCGGCGTCGAAGCCAGCGCGCTGGCCTCTCTGGGGCGATACCAGCGGGAACTCTATGGAACGGTGCTGTGGCACTTTGACGCCGGCTGGTCCCGGATCACGCCGAACGCCGTTGTGCGGATCAGGCGTGAGGACCTGCGGCGGTTCGACGCCGACGGTCTCGAAATGCCGGACCTGGGGACCACCGACGGACGCCTGAGTGCCGGGGCGGAAGTCCGGATCCGGGAGACCTGGAGGATTCGGCCGGCCGCGGAGTATCTGGCGTGGGGTGGAGACGGCCTGCCGGGCCGGACCGGCGTCGGGGCGTCGCTCAAGGTCGAGCGGGACGGGCGGTCCGGCCCTCTGGTTGTGGGCGAAGTGATGGGGACCGCACAGATCCAGTCGGTCCGAGTGGCGGCATCGTGGCCCTCGGCCCGGCGCCGTTGGAACGTTCTGCCGACGGTGCGGCTCGGCTGGGGGTCGGACGGGCTCCCGCCTCAGTGGACCTTCCCGTTAGGCGGGGAAGACGGTTTCCCGGGCCTCCACATGGGAGAACGCCGTGGCACCCGGGACCTCGACGCCTCAGTGCGCCTTGGCTACTCGCTTCGCGGGCCGATTCAGGCCCGCATCCTGGCCGCCGCCGGGGGGGCGTGGAGTACCAGCGGCGATCCGGACTGGCTCGCGGGGGCCCGGGTCGGGCTGGGCGCCGACACGCCGCTCGGCCCGATCGACGTGGCCTACGGCATCGCCAGCAGCGGCCGGCGCTCCTTCTATCTCCGCATCGGGAAGTGGTTCTAGCGGCGGGAGCGGGTAAGTTCCACGGTCCTCTCCGTCCGGGTCCGAATGCTCGTTCCATTCCTGGCGCTGCTGCAGGCCGCCTCCGGTGCCACACCGTACTGGCAACAGCGGATCTCCTACGACATCGCGGCCAGGCTCGATGAACCGGCCGGCATGCTCCGGGGCACCGAGCGGATCATTTACCGCAATCATTCGCCCGATACACTCACGACCCTCTCGTTCCATCTCTACCTGAACGCCTTCCGGCCCGGCTCCCGGTGGGCCGACGCGGACAGCGCCGAGCACCGGCGCCGTTTCAACGACCTCAAGGACCCTGATTTCGGAATGAACGGGGTCCATGACGCTCGGATCATGGGTGTCACGGTCACCCCGGTCTATCCGTTTGCGCCGGACAGCACCGTGGTGCGTTTCGCGTTGCCAAGACCGCTCGCCTCGGGGGATTCGCTGGTGGCGGAGTTGGGGTGGTACGCCCGGCCGTCGACCACGCCCCGTCGGCAGGGACGCCGAGGGCGAGCGTTCGATTTTGCCCAGTGGTACCCGCGGGTGGTCGCGTACGACAAGCACGGATGGCAGGAACACCCGCTCTATCCGGCCGGTGAGTTCTACGGCGATTTCGGCGATTTCACCGTGGCGCTCGACCTGCCTGAGGACCAGGTGGTCGGCGCGACCGGGGTTCCGCTCTGCGGCGATCCAGGGTGGGAGCGGGCCAATCGGACACCCGGGCGGGCGATCGAATACCGGCGTGATTTCTATCCGGCCGCGTTGGCGGCGTTGCCGGCCGATGCGTGCGCTCCCAAGGCGGGCGGGCGGAAGACCATCGTGTGGCGGGCCGAAGACGTGCACCACTTCGCGATGTCGATGCGCCCCGACTACCGCTATGAGGGCGGGCATGCGGGCGAGGTGAGCGTCCACGCGCTCTACCAGCCGGGCGATGAGGCCACCTGGGGCGGTGGTGTCGCGGTCAAACGGACTGAAACGATGCTGCGGTGGCTCGACGGGGTGTTCGGCCGCTATCCGTGGCCCCAGATGACCAACGTGCACCGGATCGAGGGCGGCGGGACCGAGTTTCCCATGATGATGCACAACGGCTCGGCCGGCCAGGAGTTGATTCTGCACGAAGGCGGTCACAACTACCTGATGGGGGTTCTCGCCAACAACGAATGGAAGGAAGGGTTTCTCGACGAGGGGTTCACCAGTTTCCAGACCAGCTTGTGGGCCGAAGCCAACGCTGCGCACGCGGCCGACCCGGACTTCGAGCGGTACGGGAGCATCGAGCGACAGATTCTGCTGATGGACATCGACGGCTGGTCGGAGCCGACCAGCTACCAGAGCGAACGGTATCGGGACTTCCTCACCTACAACACGATGATCTACACCCGCGGCGAGCTGTTCTACCATCAGCTCCGCGAGATCGTCGGGCCGGAGACGATGCGAGCGATCCTCCGGGTCTATTACGCCCGTTGGAAGCTCAAGCATGTCGACGAAGAGGCCTTCCGGCAGGTGGCCGAAGAAGTGTCCAGGCGGGACCTGTCGACGTTCTTCGGGCAATGGCTGCACAGCGTGACCCGGTATGGGTGGTCGGTCGGCCGGGTGCAGTCCGCCAGGGAGGGCGGCCCCGGGGGCTCGGTGCAATGGCGTACCCGGGTCGAGGTGCGCCGCGACGAGCCCGGCGTCTTTCCGGTGGAGGTCGTGGTTCGATCGAAGACGGACTCCAGTGTCCGGCGGATCGAGGGCCTGGCCGAGCGGGAATGGGTCGAATTCGTGACGGTGGGGCGCCCGCGGGAGGTCGTGATCGACCCGAAAGCGCGAGGCCACGACTGGAACATGCTCAACAATCGCAAGCGCCGCGGCTGGCTGGGCTGGGCGCGGTCGTCGCCGGGAACCTTCTCGGTCGACCGGGTGTTCTCGACCCGCAGCTATCGCGATCGAGAGGCCCGGGAATTCATCCCCACCGTCTGGTACAACGACGCCGGCGGCGTGATGCTCGGCGGGCGGATCCGATCGAACTACCTCGGTCGATTCAATCAGGTTTCGTATCAGCACAGCGTGGCCCTCCGGGACTGCTGCGACCACAACGGTCGAGCGGCGGACAACTGGTCGTTCAGCCTCCGGAACCCGACCCTGCTTCACGCACCGCGGCTCAACACCGAGTTGTCGGTGTTCCACAACGAGGGGCGGCAGGGTGCAACCCTTGGCTTCGAGCGGCAGCGCCGCGGGCATCTCGGCTTCGGGCCGACGACGTCGGCTGGGTTCTCGCTCCGCTGGATGGCCACGTATGACCAGCGCTACCTCGATCCTCGCCTGTACGACAACGCCGGCACGGTCGAAGGCACCTGGTCGATTCGGTCGGTCGAGCAGCGCGGGGCATGGCGCGTCTCCGGGCTCGCGTCGGCCGGTTTGGGCGTGGAGTACCGGAACCGGGGGACCGGGATCGATACCGACGACCGATACGACACCCAGGCATACGGCCGAGTCTTCGCCGAGGGGACCGCCCGGCGGAACGTGGGCCGGCGGCAGTCGGTCGGGCTCCGGGTCTTCGGAGGATGGCTCGAGGGCGCCAGCGGGAACGATCCGGTCAGGCAGCGGTGGTTCTACCTGTCCGGCGCCGATCCCTATCAGCAGTTCGGCAATCCGTTCGTGCGGTCGCGGGATGCGATCCTGACGGGCGACGTCCACTTCCAGACGCCCGGTGGCGGCGGCGTCCGCGGCCTCGAGCGGAGCGTGGCTGTCACTCGCCTGCTGGCGGCCAACGGCGAGTGGGAGCACGCCTTCCTGCGCCGCCCGAAGGCCCGTCTGTTTCGTGAGGCGAGGTTGGCGGCGTTCGGTGACGTGGCGCTGTCAAACGGCTTCTTCAGCTACCACGGTGGCGGGCGGGTGGCGGGGGATGCCGGGCTGGGTCTACGGTTCAACCACACCATCGGGCAGACCACGTTTGTGACCCGGTTTGATGTGCCGTTCTGGGTCTCCCATCCCGATCAGGCCATCGGCGGGGCGCCGAACGACAGTCGGGTGAGATTTCGCTGGACGATAGGCGTCGGGCCGGCGTTCTGACCGGGGCCGGGCGGGTCAGGGGGCCGGTGGCCGGGCTCGCGCGGCCTGAATCGCGTTGCCGAGGTCGGCGATGGTCACGGCGAGGAGTGAGTATTCCCCGATCTGGGGGTTGGCTCGGCCGGCCCGCAAGTCGGCCACCAGGCGGAGGCTCAGGTCGATCGCGCGCTGGACCCGAAACCGTTCTTCGAAGCCGGGGGCCGACGCCTCATGCGCCGCCTGCAGCTTGCCCCAGAGGTTGAGCCGCACATCGTCCAGCCAGCCCTTCAACCCCTCGAGCTCGGGAAGTGAGGCGGAACCGGCGGCGGGGTCGCCGGCCGGCCGGATGGCGGCCTCGAGGGCGGTGACGCGAGCCTCGAAGGGAACGTCGGTCATGCGCATTCTCCCTGCCGGAGGTACGGGCGGTTGGACCGGGAATGATGCGGAACCTATCGAGGACCGGTTGGCGACGCCACCGCCGCGATTGCCGCGCCCCCGGGGGCGTGCTAGAATGGGGCGCGCTCTTCCCGCGTACCCCATCCGTTCGATGCCCTGTCGAGGTCTCCATGATTCGAAAGATGTTGCCATGCCTAACGCTCGCTCTCGTCGTGGCCTCGGGCCGGGACCTGGCCGCCCAGGGACGGGCGTTCACGCCGCAGGACTGGTACCGGCTGACCACGGTGTCCGGCCCCGCGGTGTCGCCGGACGGCAAGTGGGTGGCGTTCAACGCCACGACCGTTCGCGAAACGGAGAACAAGCGTCATACCGAAATCTGGATGGTGGCAACGGCTGGCGGGCAGCCGATACGGATGACCTCGCCGAGTACCGAAAGCTCGGGACCGCGCTGGTCGCCCGATGGCAAGCTGCTGCTCTTCAACTCGACCCGGAGCAACAGCAAAGCCAAGACGTGGGGCCTCCGGCTCGACCGGCCGTCGGGCGAAGCCTTCGAAGTGGACAGCATTCCGGACGGCTCGTTCACGGCCGATGGACGGACCGTGGCCTGGGCCGACACCGTGGAGTGGAAGCGCGACTCGACGGCCAAGGATTCCTACGAAAAGATGGCGCCTATGGCTCGGCCACCGTACCGGGCCATCACCAAGCCCCTCGACCCGGCCCGCTTTGACGGCCGTCACATCGTCGACCTCGGCTACAAGTTCAACGGGCCGGGGTTCATTCCGGCCCCGAAGGAAGCCCGTCGCTGGAACGCGGCCCAGATCTGGATCCGCCCGGTGGACGGGGGTCCGAAGAAACAGCTCACCAACACCGTCTATTCACATCGGGATGTGGCCGTATCGCCGGACGGCCAATGGATCGCCTTCGTGGCCGACCCTCAGTTGCGGTCCGACTCGCTGGTACAGGCCGAACAGGATTCGCTGCGCCGTGCGAAGTACGACCCCAAGCTGTCGGAGGTCCCGCGCAACGACGCGGACGTGTTTGTGATCCCGGCGGCGGGCGGCGAACCCAGGCGCCTCACCTCGGCGCCCGGTTCGGAGGGGAGTTTGGCCTGGTCGGACGACGGCAGGACGCTGGCCTATAACTCGCAAATCGGGCGGACCGGCCCGGTCCGGATCTACACGATGGCGGCCGGCGGTGGAACGCCGGTCAATGTCCTCGGCGACTGGGTCTACGAACCGACCTGGTTCTCGTGGCTCCCGAACGGCGACATCAGGATGGGCGCCGCGATCGGCGGGCGCGACGCGATTCTGATTGTCCACCCGGCCACCAGGGCGATCAAGGAGATTGTCAGCGGCCGGCGCCGGCTCCCGGGGGCGGACACCGACACCTCGGGCCACGTGCTGGCCTACGTCGGCACCAGCATTACCTCGCCGACCGAGCTCTACCTTGCGAATGGTGATGGCAGCGGCGAGCGGAAGGTGACGACGTTCAACGACAAGCTGAATCAGGAGGTCGCCTGGCCCGATGCCGAGCGGTTTACCTACAAGAGCGTTGGCGGGCTCGAAATCGAGGCCTGGCTGCAGAAGCCGTTCGGGTACCAGGCGGGCAAGAAGTATCCGCTGGTGTTCTACATCCATGGCGGGCCGCACAGCGCTTACGGGGAGAACTGGTTCGACGAATTCCACAGCATTACCGGCGCCGGGATGTGGGTCCTGTTCACCAATCCCCGGGGGTCGAGCGGCTATGGCGCGTCGTTCACCTATGCGACCCGCGGTCGCTGGGGGCTCGAGGACTACCAGGACCTGATGAAGGCCGTGGATATCGCGGCGCAGCGGGCCGACGTTGATTCGACCAGAATGGGCGTTACCGGCGGGTCGTACGGCGGCTTCATGACTGCGTGGGTGACCTCACACACCACCCGGTTCAAGGCGGCAGAGGCCGACCGGATGATCAGCAACTGGTGGTCGTGGTGGGGCGTGTCCGACGTGCCGGGGCTTACGGAGTTCGAGTTCTACGGCATGCCGTGGGAGCGAGCGGGCTTGTACGACTCTCTTTCCCCGATCCGCCATGTTGCGAAGGTGCGGACGCCGACGCTGATCGTGCAGTCGGAAGAGGACCACCGCACCCCGATGGCGGACGCGGAGCAGTGGTTCGTGTCGCTGCAGAAGAATCACGTGCCGGTCGAGTTCGTCCGGTATCCGCGTTCGACGCACGATCTCAGTCGAACGGGGGAGCCGTGGCTGCTGGTGGACCGGCTGGGCCGGCTCCGGCAGTGGTTTGAGCACTGGCTCAAGTGACACAAACCGCACAAAAGGCATCCTTGGGCTCTCTGCCGGGGCGCCATCTGGTGGTGGGTGCGACAGGGGCACTGGGGGGCGCCATTGCCACCAAGCTGCTGGATCAAGGTGCGGTCGTCCGCGGCATGAGTCGGGACCCGGCCCGACTCGCCGGACTCGCAGCGCGGGGGGCTGAACCCGTGGTCGGCGACCTTGGAGATTCAACGTCGCTCGACCGGGCGTGCGCCGGGGTCACCCAGATCGTTTCGACGGCCAACAGTTTCATGGGATCCGGCCGGACCAGTCCCACCAGAGTGGACTTGGCGGGCTATCAAAGGCTGCTCGACGCGGCTCGCGGTGCCGGTGTCACCCGGATCGTTCACGTATCCGCCAGCGGGGTCAGCCTCGACAGCGCCGTGGATTACTTCCGGGTCAAGGCCCAAGTCGATGATGTGATCCGGCGAAGCGGGCTGCCCTACGTGCTTCTCAAGCCGGCCGCTTTTCTGGATGTGTGGGTGAACATGGTACTGCAGGAGGTGAATGCTGGGCGCCCCGCCCGGATCTTTGGGGACGGTACCCGGACCACAAGCTACATCGCCACGGAGGATGTGGCGGAGTTTGCGGTGCGGATCCTGGCGCTCAGGGATGTCGCGAACGAGGAGATCGAGGTGGGTGGGCCGAGTTCTCTCTCACAAAACCAGCTGGTCGACTTGATCGAGACCTCTCTTGGAGTGCCGATTCGCCGCCAGAAGTTCCCTCGACTGGTGCTCCTCGCGGCGGCGGCCGTCCTCCGGCCCTTCAACGAGTTGCTGGCCCGTCTGATGTCGCTCGGTGCCTGGTCGGCTTCGGCGGACCACCTCGTCGCCGACTGGCAGGGGCCGGCGATCCGGTTTGGGGTGCAGCCGATGACCGCGGAGGCGTTTCTCCGCCCTCGTGTCTAGAAAGAGAAGTAGTAGTTCGCCTTGATCAGGAAGACATTCTGCATGTCGTCCGAAAAGATGCCGCCCAGGTTGTTGAGGGGGCGGAACCGCGGATCGGTCCTGAAGTTGAACCGGTTCTGATTCCAGACCACGAACAGGGTCGACCCCGGCCGGTACTCCCACCGCAGCACCAGATTGCTCCGAATCGAACGAATCGAGAAGTCGGGGTTGCTGATCGTCTGGCTCGGTGCCGGTCCGTTGCCGTCGGCGTCGACGGTGACGGTGTTGTCTTTGGTGTCGGTTGCCACGGTCGAAACGCCGGTGCCAAACCGGTCAAAGTCATACCCGCCGGCCCGTTTCAAGCCGAGCGGGGACCCGAAGTCGGCCCGGGCCACGAATGGCTGGGCGTAGAACTGCAGCGACAGCGCCGGCGTGAAGTAGTAGTTGAGCCGCGCGCTGATGCCCAGGACGTCCTGAACGAGCGGGGCGAAGAGGTAGCGACCAGCGAACGTCGCGGTCGCGGTCGGATCGGCGTAGGCGCCCAGGTAGAACGACCGGGAGCGCGACCGCTGGTAGCTCGGGGTGAGCTGGAAGGTGAGACGGCCGTTGTTCTGGCCATTCAATTGCACGAACGCGAAGTGGTTGGTTGAGCCGTCCGCCTCGAAATTCAGATCGCTGCCGACGGTGACCGACAGGGGTTTCCGGCCGTCGGTGAGAAAGTGAACGGCGACTTCCGCGGAGCCCGGGGCCCGAACCAGGGGCCCGCCGCGGGTGATCCGATCGTCGAGTCCGCGGAACCGGTAGCCGAGGTTCAGGTAGACCGCCGTGAAATTGTGGCGTTGGAGGACCGCGCCGAATCCGACTTTGGGGGCGAGTCGGGTCCCCCCGAAATTGAACTGCTGGCTGGCGTTGACCGTTAGATCGCCTGATCGGCCGAGCGTGCCGGGGCTGACCCAGCGGCGGGTGACCAGCCCGGCCATGCGGATTCGGTCGGCGCCCTGCTGGAAACCGGCGTCGTTCACTTCGAAACCGGGCGAGGTATAGTTGCTCGCGACGGTATAGATCCACTTGCCACCGAGTTTGTCGAACACCAGCTGACCGGTGCTTCCGGTCATTCGGGTGGCGGCCGGGTTGAACGAGACGTAGCCCTGGTCCGGACGCTGGAAATATCGGGCCGACGAGAGCTGGGCCGTCTGGATCGCGTCAACGGGGCCGGCGATTCGCGATCCCGCCATGAAGCCGCTCAACTGGTAGCTGTTCTTGTCCCAACGGTGGAAGAAATCGGCGGCCCCGACGTAGGCGGACTTGTTGATGCCGGGGAAGTCCGCGGCCGCCGCGTCACGGTTCACGGCGGTGCCCATGAAGCCGAAGCCGCTCGAGCCGTTGCCGAGGTCCTTCTTGAGGCGGAGAATGCCGTAGTTGGCGCGCGGTTCGACCGCGACCCGCTGGGTTGGTCCCGATCCGGTGCTCACCCGTGCGAACTCACGTCCGGTCAGCGCGTCGAGAGCCCCGATCGACCAGCCCGACCGGGTGCGCCCGGACAGCTTGACCGCTCCCAGGATCGAGGCACTGGCCGGCTCATCGACATAGGCGGCCGAGCCGATGGCCGACTGTCCGGGGGCTCGGCCGATCCGGCGGGAATAGAACAGCCGGTCGAGCTCGAGGCCGGCGCGGAATTCGAACAGGTTGGCACCTTCGACGAAGAAGGGGCGATGCTCCTCGAAGAACGTCTCAAACGCCGTCAGGTTGACGACCGAGGGGTCGGCCTCGACCTGGCCGAAGTCCGGGTTGATCGTCGCGTTGAGCGTGAGATCACTGGTTACGCCGTACTTCGCGTCCATGCCGCCGGTGATCGAGGCCTTGCTGCCATCGCTGAACGGGTTGCCGGGCGGCACCCCTTGCATCAGCGTGGCCTGGCTCGAGGTGTAAGGCAGGAACTCGAGCCGCTTCGGGGCCGGGATCCCGCTCAGGCCGACCAGGTGACCGTACTTCGAAACCGAGCCCGGCTCCGCTTTCGAGGACCACTGCCAGTCGACCGCTTCGCCGGCGCGGACGTTGTCGCGACGGAGCTGGATGCCCCAGACCTGTTCGGTAGCGCCCGAGAAACGGAGCTGCGAGAACGGAATCCGCATCTCGGCGACCCAGCCGAGCGAGTCGATTGAGGTCCTGGCCTCCCAGACCGGGTCCCAGCCGGCGTCGAAACTGCCGGCGCCGTCATTGGTGATGATCGCATCCCGGCGTTCGCCCGCGGCCGTCACGCCCATCGCGAACTGGGTCCGGTGATCGTGGTAGGAGTCGATCAGTACGAAGAAGACATCGTTGAAGGCGCTGAAGGAGTCGCGCCGGTTGAGGCGTCGAGAGACCAGCCCAGGCTGGCGGTCAAAGAGCCGGGCGCCCACGTACAGGGCATCCTTATCGTAGGCGATCCGGACCTCGGTCGCCTCCGTCGCCGGGTTGCCGTCGCTGGGCACGTCGCGGCGGAATCCCGTTTCGGGGCTGATCGTGGCCCAGATGGGATCGTCGAGCCGCCCGTCGATGCGGGGCGGCTGTTCGGTCCGGACGGCGCGAACGGCGCGCGGCACTCGGCCATTGCTATGGACGAGCGGGGAAGCCTGGCTTGCCGGCGGTGTAGCGACCTGAACCAGAAGGAGAGCAAGACCGAACATGGCCGTCGTGGAAAGGACCGCAGAAGACTAGCCCGTGTCCACCGTCTGTCCAAGTATCAGCCACCGTCCCACGATTAGATTACGACCATATGAATCCCCTGTTGAAGACGGCTTTGGCGGTGGCGGTCGTTGCATCGACCGGTCCTTTGGTGTCGGCCCAGCCCGTCAAGGGCCGGGCCAAGGCGCCCGACCGATTCGCGCCGGCCTGGGCGCCGGTCCGGGATTTCTTTCATCGTACGCTCGACGAAGAGGGCGTCGTGGGCGGGGCGATCCTGTTCTTCCACGGCGACACGGTCCTGGCACGGGAGTTCCACGGGTTCGCCGACCTGGCCACGCGCCGCCCGGTCGATGACCGGACCATCTTCCACTGGGCCTCGGTCACCAAGACCTTCACGGCCGTCGCGCTGATGCAGCTTCGGGAGCGGGGCCGTTTCTCCCTGGACGATCCAGTGGTCAAGTATGTGCCGGAACTCCGGGCCGTCCACGACTCGTTCGGTCCGATGGAGTCAATCACCTATCGCCACCTGCTGTCTCACTCCGCCGGGTTTCGAAACCCGACCTGGCCCTGGGGCGGCGACCAGCCGTGGCATCCCTTCGAGCCCAAGGACTGGTCCCAGCTGGTGGCGATGATGCCGTATACCGAGATCCTGTTTCCGCCGGGATCGCGGTTCAGCTATTCCAACCCCGGATACATCTTCGTCGGCCGCACCATCGAAGCCTTGTCCGGGGATGACTACGAGGCCTACCTCGAGAAAAACGTCCTCCGGCCGCTGGGCATGAGCTCGAGCTACTTCGACCTGACGCCCTACCACTTGCTGGCCTTCCGGTCGAACAATTATGACGTGCGGGATGGGAAACCGGGCGCCAACGGCCTCGATTTCGACACCGGGATCACCGTGGCCAATGGCGGCCTGAACGCCCCGCTGACCGATATGATCAAGTATCTCCAGTTTCTTGCCGGGGCTCCCGGTGTCCCGGCCAACGCCCGGGCCGTGCTCCAGCGCTCGACCCTCGACGAGATGTGGCGTCCGGTCGTCCCCCTCGGCGGCGCTGAAGGGGGATCGATGGGACTGGGGTTCTTCCTGGTGGAGAAGGGAGGCGTGTCGCTGGTCGGTCATACCGGGAGCCAGCGGGCGTTCCGGTCGTTCTTCTACCTCGATCCCAGGACGCAGGCCGGGGTGATCGCGGTGTTCAATACCGCGCCAACCGACGACCCGCGGAACCCCACGGACACCGGGCCGGCCAAGCCTCGAATCGGCCTGCTGTTCGGCGGCTTGCTCGACCGGTTGATCGCCGGCGTGTTCCCGATCTTCCGCCAGTGAACCTCTGGGATCGGGGCCCGGCCGATCGCCGGACCGTGTTTCGCGACAGTCTTGGCGAGTGGGTGCGGGGACTGGTCGAGCGGACCGAAGAGCGGATCGTCCAGCAGCGCTATACCAGGCCGCCGGGTTCGCTACCGGAGATGGCCTTCCTGGCCTCCTGCACCCGGTGCGGCGCCTGCACACCGGTGTGCCCGGTTCACGCCATCCTGACGGTGCCACCATCAGGCGGCCTGGCGGCCGGTACCCCGTTTCTCGAGATCGAAAGCCAGCCCTGTGTCGCCTGCGCCGACATGCCGTGCGTCAAGGCATGCCCCACCGGAGCGCTGACGCTTCCGGCCAACGGGTGGACCGGCTACCGTTTGGGCGCGATCGCCTTTGCGCCGGAGCGCTGCGTGACGTTCGAGGGAAGTCCGTGCCGGGTCTGCGTTGACGTCTGCCCCATGGGGACCGCGGCGCTCGCGCAGGACGAGGCGGGGCACCCCGTGCTCAAGCGGGAGGCGTGTGTCGGGTGCGGCATGTGCGTGCGGGAGTGCATCGCCTCCCCGTCCGCTTTCAATTTCCGGGCTCTGGAGGGGTGATGGCTGGCGTTCCGTATCGGGTCGACAAGCCCTGGGGGCACGAACTGATCTGGGCCCGCACCGATCGTTATGCGGGGAAGATCCTCCATGTCACGGCCGGGCATGCGCTGAGCTTGCAGTTTCATCGACAAAAAGACGAAACCATGCATGTCCTGGCCGGGGAGCTGATCCTCCGGACTCAGGTCGAGGGAGGGCCGCTGGTGGCGCGGCCGTTCCGGGCCGGGGAGTCCGTTCACATCCCGGCCGGTCTGATCCATCAGATCGAGGCCGTCGTCGACAGCGACGTGCTCGAGGCGTCAACGCCGGAACTGGATGACCTGGTCCGGGTTACCGATCGTTACGGGAGGCTGTAACCGTGCAAGTGATCATTCCGCTGGCGGGCAAGGGGACGCGAGTTCGCCCCCACAGCCATCTCGTTCCCAAGCCGATGCTCAAGGTGGCCGGCCGTCCGGTCATCGACTGGGTGATGGACCGGGTCAAGAGCCTCGACGTGTCCGAGCTGATCTTCATTACCGGGCACCTCAAGGAGCAGGTGGAACAATACACCACCGGCCGGTACGGCTACCCTTGTCGTTTCATCGAACAGAAGGTTCAGGACGGCACGGCGGGGGCCGTGAATCTGGCCCGGCCGTTCGTCAAGGAACCGATCCTCATCATCTTCGTCGATACGGTGTTCGAGGCCGATCTCACGATGATCAATCGGGCCCAGGCCGACGGAATCATCTGGGCCAAGGAAGTCGAGGACTACCAGCGGTTCGGAGTGGTGGTGACCGACCAGCAGGGCTACATGACCAAGATCGTCGAGAAGCCCTCGACCCCGATTTCGAAGCTCGCCAACATCGGGCTCTACTACATCCGTGACGTCGACGCGCTGTGGATGGGCATTGACCACACGCTGGCCGCGCCGGCCAACAAGGGCGAGTACTATCTCACCGACGCGTTCCAGTGGATGATCGACCAGGGCCGGAAGATCCTCACGGCCGAAGTCGGTGGCTGGTACGACTGCGGCAAGCTCGACACCTTTCTCGAGACCAACGAGATTCTGCTCGCCAAGGGCGCGGCCCGCCATGGGACCCATCCCGGTGTCACGCTCGTGGAACCCGTGCTGATCGAGGACGGGGTCACGATTACCAATTCAACGATCGGCCCCAACGTCACCATCGAGAAGGGTTCCGTCATTGCCGACAGCACGATCGCGCACTCGCTGCTCGGCGCGAATTGCAAGGTCAGCGGCAGCCGGCTGACCCACAGCATGCTCGGGAATCGGGCCCTGGTGAAGGGCTTCTCGGGCTCGCTCAGCGTCTCCGACGACTCGGACGTTGCCGGCGCCTGAGGGCGGACCGGTTCCGGGCATGCCGCTCGCCGAACTGGCGGAGAGTTTTCTCGATCTCTGGCATCACTTCGACGGCGTCGAGGCGAGCCGCTACGATCGCGAAGGCCCGCCGCCGAGGCTCGTCGCCTTCGATGAGGACACCACTCGGCAGCATGGCGCGGCGTTTCGGGCCCTGTCCGCCGCCGTCGAGGATCTCGATCTCGACCGGATCGACGAGGAGATCGACCGGACCATTCTGCTGGATCTGATCCGGGTCCGGATTCGCCGGATCGAGCGCGAGCAGCCCGAGCGCTGGAACCCCCTGCTGTGGTCAAACCGCCTCCGGACCGTGCTGGCCTCGCGGCCGGCCGATGCTGATACGGTGGCGCTGATCCCCGACTGGGTCGAGCGGGCCCTCGCCACCCTTGCCGCACCCCCCGTCCTGCACCGGGAACTCGCCTGCGAAGATGTCCGTGCGGCCAAGGCGTCCCTGAGTGAGGACGCGGCCGGTGTCGAGGTCGATTTGCTTGTGGCCGCGAGCCAGGCTCTGGAGCGATTCGACTACGTCCTCCGTCATGCGACCGAACCGGATACCGGGCTGACCGCCGGGGCCCTCGGTGAGGACGCGGTGCAGTGGCGGATCCATCATGATGTTCGCCTGGAGCTCTCACCCCGTGAGGCTGCGCGGCGGCTCGAGAAGCGCCAGATCGAGTTGGCCACCGCGCTCGAGGGTGCGCCGCCGCCCGGTGAACCGGCGATTGATGTACCCGACGCCGTGAGCGTCGCCATCCGGCAGGCCTCGTCGATCCGGCGTCGTCTGGTGGCCCCCGACACGGTTCGGGGCTGGCAAATTTTTTCCCGCGAGGCGCTTGCGCCTGGCGATTCCGGGGCCCGCCTCGCCGCGCTCGGCGAGTCCTTCGTCGCGACGACGCTGGGCTCCCTCGATCTCGCCATCCAGACCGGTCGCACCCCGGCCACCCGCGGCATTGCCGACACGGCGGCCCGGCTACCGGGAAGAATCGACGCGCTGCGGGACGTGTTGACCTGGCCGCTCGAGGCGTTTGCCGCCGCCGCGTTCGCCGCCCAATGGCTCGAACTGTTCCGGGCGACCGGCGGTTCCCCGGCGGCGTTTGGCACCCGCGTCGGCGCCAGCGGATTGCTCCACCCGACCCTGGCCTCCTGGTATTTCAGTGCTGACGAATCGTAACGGCGACATTCCCGCTCCGGTCAAGGGGCTGGCCCTGGTCTCGCTCCTGAACGACTTCGCGAGCGAGATGGTCTATCCCCTGCTGCCCGCGTTCATCACCACCACGCTGGGCGCCGGCCCCATCGCGTTAGGCGCGCTTGACGGCGCCGCCGATCTCACGGCCTCGACCCTCCGCTGGTGGAGCGGGCGCTGGGCCGATCGGCGGGGATACCGGGCCCCGCTGATCCTCGGCGGCTACGCCATCGCCGTGGTGCTCCGACCGGTCATGGCGGTGGCAAGTGCGGCGTGGCAGGTCGTGGCGGTTCGGGTGCTGGACCGGGTCGGGAAGGGCATCCGATCGCCGGCCCGCGACGCACTTATTGCCGACGTCACGCCGGCCCCGATGCACGGCCGGGCTTTTGGCCTCCACCGGGCCGCGGATCATCTCGGCGCGGTGCTGGGCTCGCTTGCGGCGTTCGAACTGCTCCGGCGAGGGTTCCGGGTCCGCCGGGTTCTGGCCCTGAGCATCGTTCCTGGTCTCGCGGCGCTGGCCGTGTTGGCGGCCGTCATCTGGATGGCGCGCGGGCGTGCCGATGCCGGCATCGAGTCGACCAACCCCGCCGACCACTCGGCGCCGGTCCCGTCCCGGCCACTGGCCTGGCTCGCCCTCCTGGCGGCGATCCGGCTGCCGGAAACCCTCCTGCTGCTGCGGCTCCAGGATCAGGCGCTGGCCATCGTCGCGGTGCCACTGGTCTGGGCGCTCCTCCACGTCGTGAAGAGCGCGGCCTCGTATCCGTCCGGCCTGCTGGTGGACCGGCTGGGGTCAGCGCCGTCGATGGCGCTCGGGTCGTTGGCGTACGCGGTCTCGGTGCTGGCCCTGGGCCGGCCGCTGTCGCCCGGCGTCGCGATCGCCGTGTTCATGATGCACGGACTGGCGGGGGGCATCGTCGAGCCGGCCGAACGCGCCGCGGTGGCCCGGGTGGCCGGGGCCAAGCGAGGCCGAGCCTTCGGGACCTACCAATCGATGGCCGGGATCGGCGCGCTCGTCGCCGGCCTGGGGTACGGCTGGCTCTACCAGGTGCGCGGCGGAGCGACCTGTCTGGTCGTGGCGGCGGTCGCCTGCACGGTGGTGTCGGTCCTGTGGCTTCTGACCGTGAGGCGGCCGCTGCGCCGCGCTGCGCCATGAGGCAGCTTGCGGCGGCCCGAATCGGCCGGTACCTTCGCGCCAGATATGCCGTTTCCTCCACCGGGTGAATCGAGGAGTTGGCAGGCAGCGTCCCGCGGAGAGCCGGCGCTGCTGCCTGAAGCGCAACCTGACGGTGTCCTGCCGCCAGGCTTCCGCGGAAAGACCGTCATGGTCACCGGTGGCGCCACCGGTCTCGGTCGCGCGATGGCGCTCGAATTCGGCCGGCTGGGCTGCAACGTGGCCTTCTGCTTCTGGAACATGCCCGGTCGGGACGTCCGGGAAATGGCCCTCCTCACCGAAACCACGCTTGCGGCCATGGGCGTCAAAGTGTTTGCCGACGCCTGCGACGTGCGCGACCGGGCCCAGGTCGCCGCCTTCGTGGCCCAGGCCAAGCAGCGTTTCGGCACCGTCCATTTCCTCATCAACAATGCCGGTATTGCGGTGGATGGCGCCCTCTGGCGGCTCACCGAGCACGACTGGAACGATGTCATCGCCACCAACCTGATCGGGGCCAACAACTGCCTCGCCACGGTGGCGCCCCTCTTCCGATCCCAGCGTTTCGGCAAGGTCGTCAATATCAGTTCCCACCAATCGACCCGTCCCGGGTTCGGGGTGACCAGCTACGCTGCGAGCAAGGCCGGTCTCGAAGGCCTGACCCGCGCGGCGGCGGTCGAATTGGGACCCAGCAACGTCAATGTCAACGCGGTGGCCCCCGGATTCGTCCGGACCGAACGACTGCAGTCTCTTCCGCCCGAGGTCATCCAGCGGGCCCGATCGAGCACCGTGCTCGGCCGCCTGGCGGAGCCCGAGGACATCGCCCATGTCGTTTCCTTCCTCTGCTCTGAAGAGGCCCGTCACGTCACCGGCCAGGTGATCGAGGTCGACGGCGGGCTCTCGCTCGAAACTCGCTGAACAACTCCCTGTCGGTCGGTGTGCGCGCCTCGGCGTGCAGGATCGTCTTTTGGGGCCGGTCTCACTAACTTGGGAGTCGTTATGTCCATTCGTTCCAACGTGTTCGCGGTCGCCCTCGGCGTTTCGGTCGTGGCGGGTCACCCCCCGCTCCTGGCCCAGAAAAAGCCCGTGACCCAGCCCCTGGTGACCGCCGCTGTGGCCGGGCAAGGTGTGGCGATCGTGCCATTCAGCATGGTCGTCATCGAACCGACGGTGCCGGCGGGGACCATCAAGTTGGACCGGGCCGCCCTGCTGCGATGGGCGGATTCGATCCTGGTCGATGGCGCCGTCAACCGGGCTCCTGAAGCCAAGTGGATCCCGCCTCAGGAGCTCCGGCGGATCGCACGGCGGGGCGCCGGACTGCTGGCCGACCCGGATCAGATGGGTCAATCGATCATGCGGAGCTGGGGCCTGACCACCGTGCCCGATCCGCTTCGGTCCAACCTCCGGCGCCTCCTCGCCGTGGCCGGGGGCTGGCGGTTCGCGTTGATCCCGGCGTCCCTGATCTTCTCCACCGACAGCACCGGCGCCCTCGCGGCGGACATGGCCATTCTGCTGGCCGACGTCCGGAGCGGCCGGGTGGTCTGGCGGTCGGTGGCCAAGGGGCGCGAGGGAACGCCAGAGCAGGTGTTAGGCAAGGCGGTGGCGACGGTCTTTCCGGTCGAAGGGACCCAGCCATGACGCATGAAGTAACCCTGATCCCGGGAGACGGGATCGGGCCTGAGATCACCGACGCCACCGTGAAGGCCCTGGAGGCCACCGGCGTCCGGTTCTCCTGGGACGTGCAGCTGGGCGGGATGGCGGCGGTCGCGGCCAAGGGCACCCCGATTCCCGAGGAGACGCTCGACAGCATCCGGACTCGCCGGATCGCCCTCAAGGGGCCGCTGACGACGCCGGTGGGCTCCGGGTTCCGGTCGGTCAACGTGGCGCTCCGGCGTGAGTTCGAGTTGTTCGCCAACCTCCGCCCGGCCAGGACGATCATCCCGGGCCGCTACGACAACATCGATATCGTGCTGGTCCGCGAGAATCTCGAGGGTTTTTACACCGGCCTGGAGCACTGGATCGCTCTGGCGGACGATCCCCGCGCCGCGGGCGTGAGCACCGGGGTTACCACCCGTCACGGCTGCGAGCGGATCCTTCGGTATGCCTTCGACTACGCGGTGCGCCAGGGTCGGAAGAAGGTCACGATCGTCCACAAGGCCAATATCCTCAAGATGGTGAGCGGGCTGTTCCTCGAGGTCGGCCGCCTGGTGGCGGAGGAATACAAGGGGCGGGTCGAGTCGAACGAGATGATCGTCGACAACTGCGCCATGCAGATCGTGCTGCGTCCGGAGCAATTTGATGTCATCGTCACCACCAATCTGTTCGGCGACATTCTGAGCGACGAGATCTCGGGCCTGGTGGGCGGACTCGGTCTCGCGCCCGGCGCCAACATCGGCACCACGGCTTCGATCTTCGAGGCGGTGCACGGCAGCGCCCCGGACATCGCGGGGAAGGGGATCGCGAATCCCGCGGCCCAGATGCTCGCCGGAGCGATGATGCTGGACCACCTGGGCGAGCTCGACGCCGCCCGCCGGATTCGGCAGGCGTTGTTCGACACGATCATCACCGATGGAATCCGCACCAAGGATCTGGGCGGCCATGCTTCGACGCAGCAATTTGGGGATCAGGTCGCCGCTCGGTCTCGCGCCTGAGGAAGTGCCCTGCGTCCAGTGCGACCGGCGCGAAGCCGGACTCGCCTGGGGGGACTTCTGCGCGATCTGCCGGGAGGAACGGCGCCGCAAGGCGGATCGCACCGCGCAGCGCTACGCCGTCGGCGCCGCGCTGGGCCTTGGCGCCTGGCTGATCTGGCGTACGCCGCCGGCACTCCCGCAACGGGTCTTCGGATCCGTGTCGGTCATTCTGGTGTATATCATCGTACGTCGGACCGTCTCCCGGCTGGTTCAGGAGTATCTCCCCAAGGAGGTCCGATGAAAGTAGCTCGCCGGTTCGTACTCGCCTTGACGCTGGCTCCAATGGCGTCGCTTGCCGCCCAAACCAGTCTCACCATCTACAATGACGGTCGAGTCCTCCAGCGCCGGGTGGTGGCGGTGGCGGTGCCGGCCGGAGCCTCGGTCCACCAGTTGACGCTGGGGCCCCTCGACCCGGGCTCGCTCTTCGCGCTCGATTCCGGGGTCGTGATCACCGGGTCCCGCTATGATCCCGCCCTGGACTTCGGCACCGCGCTTCGCCGGGCGGTGGGCCGTGAGCTCAGCTTCGAGACCCGGGGCGCCGGCGGGGTCCGCGAATCACTTGTTGCCACCGTCCTGGGCGTCGATCCAGAGCGGTATCGGTTGGCGGACGGTCGGGTCACCTTCGAACGCCCGGGGACGCCCCTCTTCCCGGCCGACATGGTTCCGGCTCAGGCCGCGCTGGCGGTGGCCGTTCGCGCCGATAAGGCCCGTCCCAGTCTCGGGCTGGGCTTCTTCTCCTCAGGCGCCGCGTGGGGGGCGACCTACGCGATCGTACTGGGCCGTGGTACGGCCAGGATCAGCGGGCAGGCCGTGATCTCCGCCGGGAGCATCCGGGCCGACTCGGCCGAGGTCCAGCTGCTGGCGGGCAATGTCGGCGTCGCATCCCGGCCCGGGATCAACATGAAGGACATGGCGGTCCGTTCTGCCGCGCCGATGGCGATGGAAGCAGCCGGCCAGCAGTCGATCGGGGAGGTCCACCTCTACACGCTCGCGGGCCGTTATGCTCTGGTGCCCGGCGTCGAGACCTCGGCGATGCTGTTCGAGCCCGCGACCGCACCCTACGAGCGCACCTTCACGGTCAGGGGCCAGTTGCCGTGGTATGGCGGGCTGGGACAGCAGGGCGATGAGCAGGTTGATCCGGTTGCGGTGACCTACGTCGTCAAGCGTGCGCTCAAGACCACGTTCGGTGACGTGCCGGTGCCGGCGGGCGTGGCCCGGATCTACGAGCGCGACCAGGCCGGCCGCCCGCAACTCGTGGGCGAATCATCGCTCGACCACACCGCCCCCGGCCAGGATCTCCGTCTTGATGCCGGGACCGCCTTCGATATCACCGCCAAACGGATCCAGACCGACTACGAAACCCATCGGGAGGCGCCGCGAACGGTGGCGACGGCCAGCTACCGGGTCACCGTCGACAACGCCAAGGATACCGATGTGTCGGTGGACGTCCTGGAACAACGGGCCGGCGACTGGGCCGTGATCCAGAGCTCTATCCCCGCCGAGAAGGTCTCCAGCACGCTGACCCGTTTCAGGGTCCGAGTGCCCGCCGGGGGCCGGACAACGCTCACCTATCGCGTCCGTGTCGTGTGGTAGGGTGACGACGCTCGTCCACTTCTCGGACATCCACTTCGGGCGGGACGTCGATCTGCTTCAGATCGCCGCCCTCGAGACCCTGGTCCCGACCCTTGGGCCGACGGCCGTCGTGATCTCCGGCGATCTCACCCAGCGGGCCCGGCACGGCGAACTCCAACGGGCCCTGGCCCTGGTCCGAACCCTCGAACGGACGGCGCCGGTGCATGTCGTTCCGGGTAACCATGACGTCCAGTGGTGGGCGTCGCCGTTCGATCTGCTCGGCGAGGACCGGAAGTACACGAAGTATCGCCGGTATTTCGGGTCCGGCCTGTCCCCGACCACCACGCTGCCGGGCCTGCAAATCGCGTCGGCCCTGAGCAGTCATGGCGTGGTGTGGGGGTCGATGACCTGGAAGTTCTGGCGCGATACGGCGGTCAAGGGACACCTGTCCCTGGCCGAGGTCGAGCGATGCCGCAGTCGCCTGAGCGACGCGGCGCCTGGAGATCTTCGCGTGGTGGTGCTCCATCACAACGTGCTCCGCGGCCGGATCTCACGCCGGATGGGCCTGGCGCGCTCGGCGACGGCCGCCGAACGCCTGGCCGGGTCGGGGGCGGACCTCATTCTTTGCGGCCACGATCATGAAGAGGCGGTCGGAACGATAGGTGCCGGAGTGGTGGTCTCGACCGCCGGTACCCACACCAGCCGGACTCGCGGGCACCGGCCCTCGGCGTTCAATGTGATCGAGGCTGATCGAGCCGAGATCCGGGTTCGTCACATGATATGGGACCGGTCCCGGAGTGAATTCGTCGCCGGCGTTCCGGCCCGGTTTCCCCGCCGATCCCGATGACCCAGCTGGCGCTCGAACTCGAGCGTCCCGCCGACCTGCCCGGCCGCCTTCGGGCGGCGGGCCTGTCCCCCGTCCTCCCGCTCGTCCTGCACCGGAACCGCCGAGTGATGCTGTCGCTCGATGGACGCGGAGCGTTGCGGGTCCACGAAGGCTACGCCCGGGCTCCCGACGACATCATCCGGGCCATCGTCTCGTGGGCTCGGCCGGGCCTGCGCCGAACCGCCCGGCTCGAGCTCGCCCGTGTCTTCCTGACTTTCTCGGTCCACGGTGACCGGCCGCCGCCCCGTCGCAAACGACCTGAACCGCCGGAGCCCGGTGACGACACGAAGCTCCACCAGCTCCGAACGCTCCACGATGAGCTCAACACTCGATGGTTCGACGGCCGGCTGACGCCGGTGGTGCTCGAGCTGTTCGGCCGAATGAAGCGCAAGCTGGGACACTACGAGCCGCGGTCCAGTGGCGGCCCGGCGATCGCTATCAGCCGACGGCATCTCAAGCGGCATGGCTGGCCGTCAGTTGCCGAGACGTTGCTTCACGAAATGGTGCACCAGTGGCAGGATGAGAGCGGCCTCGCGGTCGATCACGGACCCGGGTTCCGTCGAAAGGCCCGAGCGGTGGGGATCGATCCAAGGGCGGTGGTCCGGCTCGGCTGATTCAGTTGGTCAGGCAGGGTAGCTGAAATCGAAACCCACGCCCGGACTCCGCGACCACCGGACCCGGTCGCGGCGGACCGCGAGATACCAGGTTTCTTCCACCCTGGGAACCTTGGACCGGAACGCCGCGGCGGTGAGCAACGCCGCCGCGCCGCCCTGTTCGGGGTCCCGCACCGATTCATACCGGATCAGATGGATTCCCCGGTCCCGGGCACCCGATGCCAAGCGCTGGCAGGCCGCATAATCGACCGGGTCGGTCCAGCGCCGCCGTTGACGGACGAACGGTGGCTCCCGCAAGTCGACCGTCAAGCCTCCGACACTGACCTGGAACACAGTCTGGGGAGCGGGGTCGAGCGAGTCGAGGTCCGGGCTGTCGAGCAAGAATCGCCAGCGCCAATAGCCCAGTTCAGCGCACGCCGTCCGGGGGGCGTCAGCCCCGTAGAAGACGCCGGGGTCCTCGGGCCTTCGGAAGCGGGATCCCTGGCCGGTCGGCGGGTAGCGAAACGGAGTGAACAGCAGGTAGTGCAGTCCCGTGGCCGGTTCAGGGAGGGGAGGCTTGGTCAGGTCGAGGAGTTCCTCCAGGATCCGCTGCTCCTCGCTGGTGTCGACCAGTAGCATCGTGGAGACCACATGCTGGGCCTCGACCGCCCGCCAGATGGTCAGCGCGGCGCGACTGCCGGCGAGCGGTCCCACCGATCAGATCCGGCCGCGAACGGCGTCGAGGTACTGGACCACACGTACCAGGCCCTCGGCCGTCACGATGGCCTCGATCGGAGCGCACCCAAGGGCGAGGTTTGGGCCGCGGAGCCAGGCGCGGGCGGTTTCGCCGTGGCCCGCCACGGCATCCAGCGCCCGGAACATCCGGACAAACAGGAGGGCCAGCTCCCACTCTTTGCGGCGGGTGAGATCGAGCTGATAGGTCCCGCCCGCGAGCCGCGAGGCGGTGGCTTTGGAGATTCCAAGGATCTCGGCCAACGCCGCCTGGGTCAGGCCCAGGATGGCAGCCGTCCGAACCACAGCCTTGGATACCGTGGCGGCTGGGTCGGGGGGGGCGGCGGTTCGTGGGTTCGTCATCATGTCTCTTTAGAAATATTACAAGCATTGTATCTCTGCTGCAAGTGTCGCTCCGGTGTCGTTCCGTCCGGCCTATCGCTCGGGTTCACCGCCACCGGTACCCTACCAAACCCATCCGATCCGGGCTATCTTGGCCAACGCATAACTGCTGCTTTTTCAAGGGGTTGCCTTATGGGTTCGGGATCGGTCCCCTCCCGGTTCGCCGGGGTTGATTTCTATCACATCGACAGCTTACTGACCGAGGAAGAGCGGGCCATTCGCGACACGGTCCGGAGTTGGGTCGACGACAACCTGATGCCGGTCATTGGTCAGTGCTATGTCGATGGGAAATTCCCCAAACAATTGATCCCGGGAATGGCGGAGCTGGGTGTTCTCGGCGCCAATCTTCCCGAGGAGTATGGCTGCGCCGGCCTTGGCAACGTGGCCTACGGCCTGATCATGCAGGAACTGGAGCGCGGGGACAGTGGCATCCGCTCCTTCGCTTCAGTGCAGGGCGCGTTGGTCATGTACCCGATCTATGCTTTTGGCTCCGAGGAACAGAAGAAGAAGTGGCTGCCGCGTTTGGCCCGGGGCGAGGACATCGGCTGCTTCGGACTCACGGAGCCTGACTTCGGTTCCAATCCCAGCGGGATGATCACCACGGCGCGGGAAACCAGCGACGGCTGGGTGTTGAACGGCACCAAGATGTGGATCACCAATGGGTCGCAGGCCACGGTGGCGGTGGTGTGGGCGAAGACTGGTGACATCAATGACGCCAAATCGATCCGCGGCTTCGTGGTGCCCACCGATACGAAGGGTTTCACCGGCAAGGACCAGAAGGGCAAGCTGTCCTTACGGGCGTCCGACACCGCCGAGCTCCATCTCGAAGACGTGCATCTGCCCAAGGATGCGATCCTGCCCAAGTCCGGCGGCATCAAGAGCCCGTTGTCCTGCCTGACCCAGGCCCGCTACGGGATCTCGTGGGGCGTGATCGGCGCGGCGATGGCCTGCTACGACGAGGCGGTCCGGTATTCGAAGAACCGGGTGATGTTCGGCAAGGCGATCGGCGGGACGCAGATCCAGCAGGTCCGCTTGGCGGACATGCTCACCGAGATCACCAAGGCGCAGTTGCTCTCGCTCCAGCTCGGCCGCATGAAGGAGGCGGGGACGATGACCCCGCAGCACGTCTCCATGGCCAAGCGGAACAACGTCAACATGGCCTGCGAATGTGCCCGGGAGGCGCGCCGACTCCTGGGCGCCAACGGCATCCTCGCCGAGTACCACTCCATGCGGCACATGGCGAACCTCGAGTCGGTCTATACCTACGAGGGCACCCACGACATGCATTCGCTGATCCTCGGGCAGGAGATCACGGGGTTGGCGGCGTACTAGGGACAATGACAGGAGCAACCACTTGAAGATTGCCGTGTGCTTGAAACGGGTTCCCGACACGACGACCAAGATCGTCGTGGCCGGCGACGGAAAGTCCATCGATGAGGCGGGGGTCAAGTTCGTCCCCAACCCGTATGACGAATACGCCCTCGAGGCGGCCATCGCCTTCAAGGAGAAGGCCGGGGCGGGGGAGACCGTGGTCTACGCTCTGGGCGCCGACGTGACGCAGGAGACAATGCGGACGGCGCTGGCGATGGGGATCGATCGCGGCGTGCTGCTGCAGTCGCCGGGTTCGCCGGACGGGTTCGAAGTCGCCAAGGCCCTCGCCGCCGAGATCAGGACCGGCGGCTTCGATCTGGTGCTCTTCGGCAAGATGGCGGTGGACGACTACAACCATCAGGTCGGCATCATGGTGGCCGAGCTGCTCGAGTTGCCCTGCATCTCGGCCGTCTCCGCCCTTGCCATCGACGGCGGCGCCGTGACGGCGGAGCGCGAGGTCGAAGGCGGGGTCGAGGTGGTGACCTGCCAGCTGCCGGCGGTGATCACCGCCGACAAGGGGATCAATACCCCGCGGCTGCCGTCGCTCAAGGGTATCATGGCCGCGAAGAAGAAGCCTCTGGAGCTCAAGCCTGTCACCCTGGGGGCGGGGGGCGTGACGGTGACCGCCCTTGCATTGCCGCCGGAGCGCCAGGCCGGCAAGATCGTCGGCGAGGGACCGGATGCGGTCCCGGCGCTGGTGCAACTGCTCCGTAACGAAGCGAAGGTGATCTGACCATGACGGCCATTCTCGCGGTGACGGAGCAGCGCCAGGGGGCGCTCAGGAAGGTTTCGCTGGAGGTGGTGGCGGCGGCGCGGGCCCTGGCCGAGCAGATGGGCGCCACCGTCGACGCCGTGGTGCTCGGCGGCGGGGCGGTGGACGGCGTTCAGGCCCTGGGTCCGGCGGGCGCCGACCGGGTCCTCACGGCGACCCACGCCGGCTTCGATCTCTACAACCCCGATGGATATGCGGCGACGATCGCCTCGATCGGCGGGAGCTATGCGGCCATCGTGTTTGCGGCGAGTGCCGCCGGGCGCGACTTGAGTCCCCGGGTGGCGGCCCGGCTCGGCCAGGCGTGTGCAACGGATGTGACGGCCGTCGGGGTCGAGGGCGGCAAGGTGGTCGTGACCAGGCCGGTGTACGCCGGCAAAGCGCTTCAGAAGGCGACGTTAGGCGGATCGGTGGCGATCCTGTCGATCCGGCCCAATACCTTCGCCCCGGTCCAGGCCGTCAAGGCGGGCGCGGCCGAGATCGTGACGGTCCCGGCCTTCACCCAGCGGGTGACCGTCAGGGAAGTGAAGGCACCTGAAAAGGCCGCGCTCGACGTGACGGAAGCGACCGTGGTCGTCTCCGGCGGGCGCGGGCTCAAGGAGCCGGGCAACTTCGCTCTGCTCGAGGCGCTGGCCGCCGCGTTCGGCAACGCCGCGGTCGGGGCGAGCCGGGCGGTAGTGGACGCCGGATGGCGGGAACACGGGGCCCAGGTCGGGCAGACCGGCAAGACCGTGGCGCCGTCGCTGTACGTGGCGGTCGGGATCTCCGGCGCGATCCAGCACCTCGCCGGGATGCGGACGTCCAAGGTGATCGTCGCGATCAACAAGGACAAGGACGCCCCGATCTTCAAGGTGGCCGACTACGGCATCGTCGGTGACCTGTTTGAAATCGTGCCGAGGCTCACGGACGAGGTCAAGAAACTCAAGGCCGAGTAACCAGGAGAGCCCGATGCCGGAGAATCTCCCCGATCTGTCGATCGACGCTACCCGGGTGGCGGCCAATGCCCTGGCCGAGGACGGCTTCGTCGACCTCACCACCGCGGTGTCGATCCGCCAGCCGGTCACCGGCGAGGCGACCATTCAAGCCCGGACGCCCTGCGTGGTGTCCGGGCTCGTCTACGCCGAGACCACGGCTCGGGCCGCGGGGTGCACCGTCATCTGGGCTGTTCGGGAAGGCGATGCCGTCGAGCCGGGCGACCTGGGCCGGATCCGGGGTGACCTGGCCACGATCCTCCGTGCCGAGCGACCGGTGCTCAACATTCTGCAGCGGGCCTGCGGCATTGCGACGGCAACGCGCGAATACGTCCGGGCGCTCGAAGGAACCCGCTGTCAGGTCCTCCACACCAGAAAGACCGCGCCGGGTCTCCGGTTTCTCGACGTTGCCGCCGTCGTGGCCGGCGGCGGTGTGATCCATCGACTCGACCTCGCCCACACGGTGATGATCAAGGACAATCACTGGCTGGCCCTGGCCCGTGAAGGGCGGAGCCTGGCGGAGGCCTTGAACGCGGCCCGGGCCCGCGGCGCGGTGGCCTGCCAGGTGGAAGTCGAAACGGAAGGGCAGGTCATCGAGGCGGCCAGAGCCGGCGCCGACCGCCTGCTGATCGACAATCAAACCCCGCCGATCGTGGCGGCCTGGTCCGCCATGGCCCGGGCGCTTTCCCCGATGATCGCCATTGAAGCGACCGGGGGGATCACCCTCGCGAATGCCCGAGCATTCGCCGACGCCGGCGCGGATTTCATTTCGGTCGGTGCCCTGACCCACAGTGTCACGGCAGCCGACATTTCGCTCGAACTGGCCTAGCCCCGCACCCGAACCAGGAACTCCCGTGTCCCGGATTCTTCCCATCAGGCACCAGCCAACGCTCCCCATGGACCGGCTGATCAAGGCTGAGGCGCCCGGCGCCGAGGCCATCGAAATGGACGTGCTGTTCGTCGGCGCCGGCCCGGCCGGTCTGGCGGGCGCGATCGAACTGGCCCGGCTGGCGAAGCAGGACGGATCGTTAGGCGACTTTCAGATCGGCGTACTGGAGAAGGCCGGCAGCCTGGGCGAACACAATCTGTCGGGAGCGGTGGTCGATCCGGGACCGTTCCGGGAACTGTTCCCCGACGTGCCGGTGGCGGATCTCCCGTTCCGGCAGGCCGTAACCGGCGAAGCGGTCTATCTGATGACCGAAGGTGGTTCGGTCCGGATCCCGACGCCGCCCACGATGCAGAATCACGGGAACTACGTCGCCTCGCTGTCCGAAGTGGTCCGCTGGATGGGCGGCAAGGCCGAGGAGCTGGGTGTCAATCTGTTCGCCGGGTTCCCGGTGGATTCGCTGCTGGTGGAGGGGAGCCGGGTCACGGGGGTGCGGACGACGGCCTCGGGCCTCGACCGGGAAGGGAACCCTGGAGACGGCTTCGCCGAGCCGACGGACCTGACCGCGAAAGTCACGGTGCTCACGGAGGGCACCCGGGGCCCGCTCTCCCAGGCGTGGCGGCAGTGGCGCGGGATTGGCTCGCCCAATCCGCAGATCTACGCGCTCGGGGTCAAGGAAGTGTGGGACGTCAAGAAGCCGCTCGACCGGATCATCCACACGCTGGGGTGGCCGCTTCCAAGGGATGCCTTCGGCGGCACCTTCATGTATCCGATGGGCCCGAGCCAGGTGGCGGTCGGCATCGTGGTCGGGCTCGACGCGAAGGACGCGCGGCTCGACGTTCACGAATTGCTCCAGCGGACCAAGCTCCATCCGCTGTTCCGCCAGTATCTCGAGGGCGGGTCGCTGGTGGAGTGGGGGGCGAAGACCATTCCAGAAGGCGGCTACTATGCGTTGCCTGACCGGTTCTCCGGCGACGGTCTCCTCATGGCGGGCGACTGTCTCGGCACGGTCGAGGTCGCGAGTCTCAAGGGCATTCACTACGCGGTTCAGTCGGGCATGTACGCCGCCCGGGCGATCTTCGCGGCCCTCAAGGCCGACGATACCAGCGGCAGCAAGCTCGGGGCGTACGACGCGATGCTGCGAGGGAGCTACGTGGTGGCCGACCTCAAGAAGCGGCGGAACATGCGGCTCGCCTTCAAGCAGGGCTTCTATCTCGGCGGCATCAAGAGTGTGCTCATGACCGTCACCGGGGGCGCCTTCCCCGGGGGCCAGATTCACACTGAGAGCGATGCCGAGGAGGAGCGTGAGACCCGGCCGGCGGCGCCGTTCGTGCCGGACAACACCCTCACTTTCAGCAAGGTCGATGCGGTGTTCAAGTCGGGGAATGCGACGCGCGACACGATCCCGTCACACCTGATCGTGGGCAAGGACGTCTCGGGCGAGGTGGCGGATTTCTACAGCCACGTTTGCCCGGCCGGGGTCTACGAGCGCGTGGGCGACGAACTCCGGGTCAACCCGCCGAACTGCGTCGACTGCAAGGCCACCGACGTGGTAGGCCCCCGGTGGACACCGCGCGAAGGTGGCAGCGGTCCCAAGTACCGGGTGATGTAGAGCACTCGTGGTGGCCTCCCGACGGCCGAGTGGGACCTTCCCGGTGCCGGCGCCACGAACCCTGGGGCAGCGATTTCGGGCGTTCTGGCATCGCCCCGACGATTTCCTGATCGACGCCGGCAAAGCCGGCGAACTGGTAATCGCGCGTATCAGGCTCGCGGTCACCCTGATTCTGCTACTCATTCCGCTGGGCAATCTGGCGACCGCTCCCGCGGCCGAGCGGGACACGCACCTGACCGGCCTGTTGGTCACCGTGTTCGCCGTCGGGATCGCGACACTGGTCTATCTGCTCGTGGCACGGGACCGGCGCCAGGCATGGCTGCCCCTTGCCACCAGCGTGCTCGACGTGACCCTGATCAGTGCCGCGCTCCTGATGTTCGGCTTCCGGGTCGACCCGCTGCAATCCGTCAACAGCCTCGTCACGTTCGACACGTATTTCCTCGCCATCGCCGCGACCTGTCTTCGGTACGACCGCCGGGTGGCGCTGCTCGCCGGGATGACGGCGGTGGTGCAGTACGCCATCATCGTCGGGATCGTCGCGGCGACCCTCGATCCCGACGGCGGAGATACCACGCGCTACGGCCAGTTCGGATGGTCCGACCAGATCTCCCGGATGATCAATCTGGGCCTCGCGACCGTGATTGCCGTGTTCATCGTCCGGGCGATGCAACAACAGCGGGAGCTGTCGACCTCCGACGCGCTCACGGGTGTCTTGAATCGCCGGTTCTTCGATGACTACTTCGCGAACGAACTGGAACGAGCGGACCGCTACCGGGCGCCAGTCGCGGTGGCGATGATCGACGTCGACCATTTCAAGCGGTTCAACGACACCTACGGCCACGCCGTGGGCGATCGGGCCCTCCGAGCGGTGGCCCGGGCGCTCCAACGGGCGATCCGCCGGAGCGATCTGGTCGCGCGCTACGGGGGCGAAGAGTTCGTGGCGGTCTTCCGGGAGACCCGGGCGGAGCAGGCGTTCGAACGAGTCCAGGCGATTCGGCAGGCGATCGAGGCCGAACCGTTGCTGGTGGCGCGTGGGGCAGGGCCGGCCCGGGTGACGGTGAGCGCCGGTGTGGCGAGCTGGCCGGAGGACGGTCTCACGGCCGAGGACCTGATCGGCCGGGCGGACGCCCGGATGTTCGAAGCCAAGAAAGCTGGGCGCAATCGGGTGATCGGGTCACCGACGGTCTGATGGACCTGGACGGCTATCTCGCCCGACTTGGCCTGAGGGGCCAGCCCGGCCCACCCACGAGTGGCTCCGGCGGCGGCCTATGCCAAGCTGGTCGTTGCAGGGCGGGGGGCTGGTGCTAGGAGATGAGCGGTGGAGTGGCGCGTCAGCGACTCGGGTGATCGGGTCCGCCGGCGAATACACCGACACGCTGCCGCCGCGTTTCGGGCGGTCGGATCCGGCGTTGGCGTCCCTCGGGCCGATGGTCAGGGACCGGCACGAGGCCTGGCAGGCGCGGGAGCGGGCGTGACCGCCCGCCTGATCGGCTATGTCTGGGCGGCTCCGTGGACGGTGCTGGCGGGGGCGTTGACCCCACTGGTTCGCCTGTCCGGCGGGCGGGCCCGGGTGGTGGCCGGGGTGCTCGAACTTGAGGGCGGGTTTCTGCCCGCGGTGTTGCGCCGACTGCCTCCCGGCCGGGTCGCGGCTATCACCATCGGGCACGTGGTACTCGGGCGAGACGGGCGCGTCCTCGACGAGACGCGGGCCCACGAACGAGTGCACGTCGAGCAGTTCGAGCGCTGGGGCCCGCTCTTCCCGCTGGTCTATGGCCTGGCGAGCCTCGCTGCCTGGGGCCGCGGTGGCGACTACTACCGGGACAACCGGTTCGAGGTGGAGGCACGTCGACAGGGAGGGTGATCCGGGGGGGCCCGCCGGAAAGGCGGGCGGCACCGAGCCGCGGCTTTGGTGCGGTCGCACTCCCACGGTGATGGGATCGCGACCCGGCGCCTATGATGACCTTGCAACGGTCATACCCCTGGGCGCTTCGGCCTTCGTGATGGGGTATCGTGACTTAGCGAGTTGTGATCTGGGTCACGTGTGATGGAAGGACACGCTTCCGGCGCTCGAGCCGCTGTCGTTCGGACACGCGGTCAGGCCATCAGCTGCCGCGCCAGGCGGACGTACTCGACGACTCCCCGCCGCAGATCCGCCTTGGAAATCCGCTCCTCGGCCGTGTGCGCCACCTTGATGGTGCCGGGACCAATCTGGTATCCGATGCCCCAGGCGCCCAGGTGGGCCAGGTCGGAGGCGAACTTGACCGTCGTGGTCTCCCAGCCTTTTAGAGAGGGACTCCGGACGTGCCCGAACTGGAACTTCCGGGTGACCGAGACCGTGGGCCCGGCCGCTTCACGCACGGCGGCCTCGAGGGGGGCGGTATCGGCCACGGTCCGGTACATCAGCGTGGCCTCGGCGGATGGGGGAATGACGTTGGCGGCCACCCCACCCGAGATCTGCCCGATGTTGAGTGTGGTGTCGCCGAGGAGTGGGTCAGTTGGCAGGGGCAGCGCCCGGATCCGCTCCAGGGCACCAAGGAGGGCTTCGATCGCCGAGCGGCCTTCCTCGGGATAGGCGGAGTGGGCCGCCTTGCCGCTCGCCGTCAGTCCAAACGTTATCGCGCCCTTCTGGCCGATCGACAGTCGGTTCTCCGTCGGTTCGCCATTGATGAGGAAGCGGCCCTTGGGGCCGAGCCGGTGGGCCTGCATCGCTCCTTCGCCGCCGGTTTCCTCGCCCACCACGAAGAGGAGCGCGATCCGCGATTCGCCGCCGGCGCGGAGTTCCTCGGCGGCCGCCACTATGGCGGCGGCGACGCCCTTGGCGTCACAGGTGCCCCGGCCGTGGAGCCACTCGTCGTCCTCACGAAAGGCCAGGTCAGGCGGCACGACGTCGAGGTGAGTGGAGAAGACGACCGAGGGTGCCCCGAGAGTGGCGTAGATCAGGTCGCGTCCCGGTTCGACCGGCAGGCGCTCCACCCGGTAGCCAAGGCGGTCGAGGAACGCCGCCATGAAGTCGACAACCGGGCCTTCATGGCCGGTGGGCGATGGAATCCGGACCAGGTCGCGGGTCAGCGCAATGGGATCGATCATCAGTCCGGTCCGGAGGTTTGGCGGGGAGCCGCCTTGGGTTTCACCATCGACATGATCACCGAGATCGCCAGGATCGCCACGATCACCCCGAGGGAGAGCCCGGTCGACAGGTGGACCCAGTAGCTCGCGACCATCTTGAATCCGACGAACGCCAGAATGAGGGCCACGCCGGGCTTGAGGTAGGCAAAGCGGGTCATCAGGTCTGCGATCACGAAGAACAGCGCGCGGAGGCCGAGGATCGCCAGCACGTTCGAGCTGAAGACGATGAAGGTATCGCGGGTGACCGCGAAAATGGCGGGCACGCTGTCGATGGCGAAGACGACGTCGGTCCAGTTCACGATCACCACGACCAGCAGGAGCGGGGTCGCGATCCAGCCGGTGCGGCTCTTGACGAAGAAGCTGTCGCCCTCGAATGCGGCGGTCATCGGCACCAGACGCCGAGTGAGCCGGACCAGCGGGTTCCGCTCCGGTTCGAGCCGGGCGTCGTCGTCCCGGTACATCCGGACGGCGGTGTAGAGGAGGAGGAGGCCGAGGAGGTAGATCACCCACTCGAACCGGCCGATCACGGCGGAGCCGGCGGCGATCATCAGGCCGCGCAGGACCATGGCGCCGAAGATGCCCCAGCTCAGCACCCGCCGCTGGGCCGTGGCCGGTACCGCGAAGTACTCGAAGATCATCAGGAAGACGAAGAGGTTGTCGACACTGAGCGTCAACTCGATCAGGTAGCCGGCGTAGAACTCGAGGGCCGGCTTGGTGCCGCTCTGCCACCAGACGGCCAGCCCGAACAGGAGCGCGGTCATGACGACCGCCGCGCTCCAGCGCACGGCTTGCTTGATCGACAGGGTATGGCGGGCGACGAAGGCGAGATCGGCCGCCATGACGGCGGTGACCACGCCGCCGAAAATCAGCCAGAGCGTTGGGATCGTCGTCACACCACCGGCCGGCGAGTCGAGGTTGGCTTCTTCATGCGGAGAATCATGGCAGCGCGTGGCCTCAAATTCGAGAGGGCGACGCCCGTGAGGCTGTGCAAGGGGAACGCGACGCCTTCGTCCTACCGCTTCATTCCCTCCTTCAGAAAGACCAGTCGAGAAATGCCGATCAGTCCGATCCCTTTTGACGGCCCTGTGCTTGTCCTCGGCGCGGGCCTCGAAGGGGCCGCAGTGGCGTGGGGGCTGGCTCGGCGCGGGGCGTCGGTCATCGTGGTCGACGAGCGGGATCTCGGATCCGTGGTGATCGAGGAAGAGCGGTACGCCGCGTGGTGGCCGGGCGCGGATGACGCCGTGACCCGCCTGGCGGGGCGAGGGGCCGACCTGCTCGAGCAGTTGTGCGCGGCGCCAGGGAAGGCGCTGGGGATCAATCGCCGGGGGCACCTGTTCGTCGCCAGTCGTTCGGCGTCTGAATCGAGCTTGCGGAGCCTGGCAGGTCGATTGGTCGCCCGAACCGGGGGGCAGCTTCGGGAACATGCGACCACCGAGTGGTACCTGCCGTCGCCGGAGAACGGTGTTCGGGGGGTGCCGGATGGCATCGACCTGCTCGGAGGAGCCGCTCTTCGGGCCGTGTTCCCGTTTCTGGGCTGCCAGATTCACTCCGGCCTTCATGTCAGGCAGGCGGGGTGGGTGGACGGCGGGGCCTTGCGGGTGCGCCTGGCCGAGTCGGCCGGGATGGACGGGGCCCAGTTCGTATCCGGCCGGGTTTCGGGGGTGGATCGGTCGGCGAGCGATGGCTGGTCCGTCAGGCTTGAAAGCGGCGAGCGGTTGGCCGGCGGGGCGATCGTCGTGACCGGGTCGGGCCGAGGGGGATTGGCGCGTCGAGTCGGGCTGGTGGAGCCCGGGCTCGATGCCACGTGGCTCGTGGCGAGGCTTGCCGGTGCGGCGCCACTCCTGCCGGCGACCGCTCCGGTGATCGTGCCGAGCGATGATCTGGCCCTTCCGGCCAATCCGCGGTCGCTGCGGGGCGGCGGTACCGGCGATCTGGTGATCGAAACCACCTTGCTGGGGACCCCTGCGCCGGGTACCGCACTCTCGGGCGAGGACCTGTTCCGCGAGGTGGCGGCGACGGTGCCACTGCTCGGTGGTCATCGCGGGTCGGCACCGCGGCTTTCGGCCCGGGCGGCGCCGCTCTGGTTGTCGCCGGACGGTCGGCCCATGATCGGGATGACGGCGTCGGGGATGTGCGTGGTGCGGGGCGTGGCGGGCGCGGTCAACCTGTCCCTTGGCGCGGGTGATCTGGTTGGGGATCTGCTGATCGGGGGGGCGGTGCCGCCGTGGGCCGAGTCGCTTGCGCCGGCCCGGTTCGAGGAATACCAGCTGCCCCGGGGGCCGGGCGTCGCCGGCCGGGTTCCGGTTGATTTCTGACCGGCCTCCCGCCTAACTACTCCGTCCGTCGGTCTTCATCATCCGTTATTCCAGGAGAAGGTATCGTATGCGCGTGCGAGTGCTTGCGGGGATCATCGTAGCGATGGCGTTGGGCCGGGCCGGAGGCGTCGAGGCCCAGAAGAAGCCAGTGGCCTCGCCGCGGGACTCGCTCAGCGTGTCGGTCGGAGGAGCTCAGGTCACGATCAACTACGGCCGGCCGTCCAAGCGAGGCCGGGCGATATTCGATTCGCTGATCCCGTACGGCAGCGTGTGGCGAACCGGTGCCAACGCCGCCACGGCGTTCACCACGACCAAGCCCCTCATGGTCGGCTCGCTGATGGTGCCCGCGGGGAGCTACACGCTGTTCACCATTCCGGGCAAGGCAAGCTGGCAGTTGATCGTCAACAAGCAGACCGGGCAGTGGGGCCTCGACTACGACGTCACCAAGGATCTGGGCCGGGTCGAGATGAAGGTCGAGACCCTGCCGGCCGTCGTCGAAATGATGGCCATCAAGGTGGTGCCGGGCGCCAAGGGCGGCGTGCTCCGGGTGGAGTGGGACCGGACGGCCGCCACCGTAGCGTTCGTGGTGCACTGATTTTCGAGGGAGGCGGACCATGCGGGCAGAGGATCGGCAGGCGCTGGCGACGATCGCGCTGGCGGCGGCATTCGCGGACGGATTCCGGAGTCCGGAGGAAGTCGAACAGCTCAAGCAGATCGCCAAGGACATCGGCGGGGGCGACTACGACACGATTGCCCGTCAGGTGCTGAGCGGCCAGGCGAGCCTGCCGGCCGTGGCGGCCTCGCTCCCTGACGACCAGACGCGGCTCCGGGCCTACGAGCTGGCCGTGGCCGTGGTGAGCGCGGACGGCCTGACCAACGAGCGCGAGAAGGCGTTCCTCACGGAACTTCGGGCCGCCCTCAAGCTCGACCCGAGCGTGACGGCCGCTGCCGACTCGGCAGCGGCGGGCATCGCCCAGGCCACGGCGGAGGCGCCGGATGTGGTAGCGGTGGCGTCGGCGTCGAGCGTGGCCGCCACCGACGACAGCATCCTCAAGACCGCGATGCTGGCCGGGGCCCTGGAGCTCCTGCCGCAGAATCTCGCCACCCTCGGGATCGTTCCGCTCCAGCTCCGGATGGTTTATCAGATCGGCAAGGACCACGGGCAGGTGCTCGACATGGACCAGGCCAAGGACCTGGCCGGCGTGATGGGGATTGGAGCGGCCGGACAGGTGATGGAGGGGGTCGCCAGGAAACTGCTGGGTGGGGTGGCGTCGGGGCTCTTCGGCCGGTTGCTGGGTGGTGTGGCCGGCGGGGTCGCGGGCGCGGCGGCGGGGGTGGCGCTGACCTTCGCGACGACCTATGCGCTGGGCCACGCGGCTCGCCAGTACTACGCGCAGGGGCGCCAGATCTCGAAGGACGATCTCCGGGCCCTGTTCGCCAGGCTCAGGGAAGATGCCAACGGGATCTACCCCAGGGTCGAGGCCGAGATCCGGAGCCAGGCCCAGCATCTCAACCTTACCGACGTGATGGCCAGGATCCGCGGGGTGACGAACTAGCCCGGCGCCCCTTCGACCGTTGCGCCGGTCCCCTGGACCGGCGCACCTTTCCGGGCGTCCCTCCGGTCTTTCCCCAACACTCAGGGCCCCGAGATGCATCTCCAACCACTCGACTGGATCATCGTCCTGGCGTCGCTGCTGGTGTGCTTCGTTCCGGCGCTCTTCTTCGGCAAACGGGCCGGCAAGAGCACCACGGAGTTCTTCGCGTCGGGCCGTTCGGTGCCCTGGTGGCTGGCGGGCCTCTCGATGGTGGCCACGACCTTCAGCAGCGACACACCGAACTGGGTGACACAACAGGTCCGCCAGTTCGGCGTCACCGGGAACTGGCAGTGGTGGTGTTTCGTACTCACGGGCATCTCGACGGTGTTCTATTTCGCCCGACTGTGGCGCCGGTCGGGGGTGATGACGGATCTCGAGTTCTACGAACTGCGCTACTCCGGGAAGGCCGCTTCGGTGGTCCGCGGGTTCCGCGCGGTGTATCTCGGTCTTTTCTTCAATTGCTTCATCATGGGGACGGTGACGCTGGCGGCCTGCAAGATCGCCAACATCCTGTTCGGCCTCTCTCCCTGGCAGACGATTCTGGTCTGCGGCGTGCTCAACGTGGTGTTCGCGGCACACTCGGGGCTCTGGGGTGTGCTGGTCATCGACATGGTGCAGTTCTTCATCAAGATGACGGCGGTGATTGCGGCGGCGGTGTTCAGCCTCAAGGAAGTGGCTCGCCGAACCGGGGTCGGGGAGGGAGCGTGGGACGGGCTTCGGAAGCTGGTGTCCACGCTGGGCGGGCAGCAGGTGACGATGGTGAACGGCAGTCCGGTGGTCGCGCCGATCGACGGCCACGGTCAGCCGATTCTCGACATCCTGCCCAACTTCTCGATGAGCGAGCTGGCGCTGATGATTTTCATCCTGCCGATCGCGGTGAGCTGGTGGGCCAATTGGTATCCTGGCGCCGAACCAGGCGGCGGGAGTTACATCGCGCAGCGGATGCTGGCCTCCAAGTCCGAGAAGGACTCTCTCGGCGGCACGCTGTTCTTCAATCTGGCCCACTATGTTCTCCGGCCCTGGCCCTGGATCATCACGGCGCTGTGTTCGATCATCATCTTTCCCGAGCTCAAGGACATTCAGGCCGCGTTCCCGGCAGCCGACCCGACCCTGATCGGGCACGACAGCGCTTTTCCCGCAATGCTCAAGTTCCTTCCGGTCGGATTCGTGGGACTGATGGTCGGCGGGCTGATCGCCGCCAACTCATCCACGATCCTGACGCACCTGAACTGGGGCTCGTCGTACCTGGTCCATGATCTGTATCGCCGGTTCATGGTCCCGAACCAGTCCGAGAAGCACTACGTGAACGTCGGCCGGGTCAGCACGATCGGGCTCTACGTTGTTGCCGCGTTGCTGAGCCGGGTGCTGACCTCGGCGCAGGACGCGTTCGAGATCCTGATTTCGATCGGGGCGGGCACCGGTCTCATTTATCTGCTGCGCTGGTTCTGGTGGCGCATCAGTGCCTGGTGCGAAGTCGCGGCCATGGTGAGTTCGTTCACGATCTCGGTCTTCTTCTTCGTGCTGAAAAAGACCGGTCATGCCGTGCCCTTTGCCACCGCGGTGCTGGTGTCGGTGGCGTTCACGACGGTCGCCTGGCTGATCACGGCGTTCATCGCGGAGCCGACCAGCCGGGAGGTGCTGGTGACGTTCTATCGGAAGGTGCACCCGGCGGGCCCGGGTTGGGCCCGGGTCCGGGTCGAGGCGGGCGTCAGTCTGGATGACGCCGCCCTCCATGGGGACCACATGGGCATGGCGACGCTGGGCTGGATCTCGGGCTGCCTCACCATCTGGTCCTCGCTTTTCGCGATCGGCAATTTCCTCTACGGCAGATCATCTCTGGCCTTCGGCCTGTCGGCCGTGTTTCTGGTGAGCGGCGGCACCCTGCTGTGGGTGGTCAACCATCTGTGGGACCGGGAGCTGGTGCGGGCGTCGCCGTGAACCGTTGCTGGCGCGAGGTGAGATCATGCCGTCGGCGGGAGCGATCCACCTCTCAACGCACCATAGCGGGAGCAACCCAAATGTCGCGCTTTCACACTGTCTTGCTTGTCGTCGGCGTGCTGGCCTCGACCGTCGCCGTCTCCCGCGAACCGCTGTTTGTTGCGACCTCCCTGACGCAACCCGGGGAATTCACCAGCGGCATCGAGGGCCCGGCGTGGGCCGCTGACGGCAACATCTACGCCGTAAATTTCGGCAGGCAGGGGACGATCGGCCGGGTGACACCGGCTGGGGCCGGGGACGTTTTCGTCGAACTGCCGAACAAGAGCGTCGGCAACGGGATCCGGTTTGACCGCGCCGGCACGATGTTCGTTGCGGACTATGTCAATCACAATGTGCTGCGCGTGAACATGAAGACGCGGGCCGTCGACGTCTTCGCGCACGACGACGGCATGACGCAACCCAACGATCTGGCGATCGGGCCGGACGGCACGCTGTACGCCAGCGATCCGAATTGGGCGAACGGCACGGGCCAGCTGTGGCGGATCGACACCAACGGCCGAGTGACTCGGCTGGCCGCGGACATGGGTACGACGAATGGCATTGAGGTCAGCCCGGATGGGCGCACGCTGTACGTCAATGAAAGCGTGCAGCGCAACGTCTGGGCGTTTCGCATCACGGACACGGGGGCTCTGGCCGACAAGCGGCTGGTGAAGCATTTCGACGATCACGGCTTCGACGGCATGCGCAGCGACGTCGACGGCAACCTGTACATCGCGCGGTACGGCAAAGGGACCGTGGTGAAGCTCTCGCCGGCCGGCGAGGTGTTGAAGGAAATCGACGTGCTTGGGAAGAGCCCGAGCAATATCTGCTTCGGTGGCCCCGACGGCCGAACCGCGTACGTTACCGAAGTTGACTCCACCCGAATTGTGTCCTTCCGCGTGGATCGACCGGGGCTGGAATGGCAACGGGCGCAAAAGCGGTCGTTGCGTCCTGTTCGTAATCGCTCGCTTGTCACAAACAGGAGATCGTTGTGAATCGAGTACTGCTGGTCCTCGGAGCGGCTTGGTCAGCCGTCTGTCTTTCATCCTGCTCTGCGGAAGCTCCAGGTCCTCCCGTCGTCGTTGGAACTCCGCCTCGACCTTCAGGGGAACGACTCGTCTACTTGGTGGGCTGCGTGAACTGTCATCACCAGACTCCCAAGGAGATCTTGAACGCCCCGCCACTGGTCGTGGTCAGGGGCTATTCGCTACCGGAGTTCAGAACGCTCCTGAAAACCGGCGTCACTCGCGATGGGCGAGACATGTACGCGCAAGGCAGCATCATGGGAATCGTAGCGCGGGAGCAGCTCTCGCATTTCACAGATGATGAAGTGGCGGCCGTCCATGAGTTTCTCCGGAAGCAATGGACGGCGGAGCGTGCCGCACAGGAGGAAGCAAAAATCGGAACGTTCCCGCAGCCGGCGTTCATGAAGAAGTGAAGGTCGCAAACCGCCGCTCGAGTGCCGCCCCGGCTCTGGCGCAAGATAGGCGCGCAGTCGAAACCGAGTCCGACCGGCCACCGTAACGATAGGAAACACCCAAGGCAGCGATGACCATCGATCGGCGGGACTTTCTGGCAGCCGGCGCCGGCGCTGCCGCGCTGTTCGTCGGCCTCGGGCCGGCCGGATGTGCCTCCCGCGACCGCCGGAGCCGGGAGGCCGCCGGAAGGTCATTTCGGCCCAACCAGTGGCTCCGGATTGGCGGGGATGGCCGGGTCACCTTCATCAACGACAAGTCGGAGATGGGTCAGGGCGCTGCCACCGCGGTGACCATGATCGTGGCCGATGAACTCGGGATACCAATCGACCGGGTGGCGGTCGAACACGCCGAACCCGGTCCGGATTTTCCGGATATGGGTACTTCGGGGAGTGATAGTGTGGCGGGCCGGTGGAACCCGCTTCGCCAGGCGGCCGCGGCGGCGCGGGAGATGCTGGTCGCTGCTGCCGCGGCACAGTGGCGCGTTCCCGCCGCCGAGTGCGTGGCGGAACTGGGTCGGGTCAGCCATCCCGGAAGCCATCGCGAGCTCGGTTTCGGCGCCTTGGCAGGCCCCGCGGCGCTGCTGCCCGTACCGGAGAATCCTTCTCTTAAGTCTCCGTTGAAATACCGGCTGCTCGGAACGCCGGTGCGCCGTCTCGACGTCCGGGACGTCGTGCTCGGCCGCAAGGTCTTCGGGGTGGACCACCGAGTGCCGGGCATGCGGTTCGCCGCCCTAGCCCGGTGCCCCGTACCCACCGGGAAGCTGGTGCGCTGGTCGGGCGAACCGGCTCGGCGGGTCGCCGGGGTGCTGGACGTGGTCGAGATCTCCAACGGCGTGGCGGTCGTCGCCGATTCGACCTGGGCCGCCTTCGAAGGGCGGAAGGCCCTGGTGGTTGAATGGGACGAGCGGGCCGGGCGCGGCGTTGATTCCAGCGCCATGTGGGCCACGCTGGCGGCGGGCTTTGACGGAGCCGCCAAGGTGTCGCGACGCGAAGGGGATTCGGCGGGTGCGCTGGCGGGGGCCGCTCGTCGGATCGACTCGGAGTACCGGTACCCGTTCCAGGCGCACGGCGGCATCGAGCCCCTCAACGCGGTTGCCGACGCTCGCGCTGGTGGCTGCGAGATCTGGGCCGGGACTCAGAATCCCAATCGGGCGAAGCAGGAGGTCGCGGCCCGGCTCGGCGTTGCGCCGGACCGGGTTCGGGTTCATGTACTGCCGTTAGGCGGGGCGTTTGGACGACGGATCGCCGCGGATTTCGTGGTTGAGGCCGCGGAAATCTCCCGGGCCGCCACCGTGCCGGTCCAGTTGGTCTGGTCCCGGGAAGACGATTTCGGGCACGACATGTATCAGTCGGCGGCCATCGTGCGGATGAGCGCCGGACTCGACCGGCAGGGCCGGATCGTTGCCTGGTCCCACCGCGTGGCGGACTTCAACTTGTCGATGTTCGGCGATTTCGACCCGGCCGCCTACCACCCCGACCAGGAGGAAGAGCCCTGGGGTGGCTTCGACACGCCTTACCGGTTTCCGGCCCTCACTGTGGCGATCGCGCGGCAGCGCCCGCCGGTCCGCACCGGCGCCTGGCGGTCGGTCTTCTATCCGTCGAATCTGCTGGGGCGGGAGTGCTTCCTCGACGAGATCGCCGCAGCTACCTACCGGGACCCGTTGGCATTGCGGCTGGACTGGCTACGGCCGCCGGCCGGGCAGGACGACGTTCCGCGACTGGCGCGGCTCCGGGCGGTGCTGGAACTCGCCGCAGCCCGGGCCGGGTGGCACGAGCCTCTGCCCGAGTACGGCGAGGGACGTCGGGCCGGCCGTGGCATTGCCTGCAACGTCTATCACCGACGGACGGTGGTTGCCCACGTGGCCGAAGTGTCGGTGGATGCGGGCGGGGCGCTCACGGTCCATCGGCTGGTCTGCGCCATCGACTGTGGCCTGGCGGTCGATCCGGTCGGCGTCGAGGCCCAGGTCCAAGGCGCCGCCGCCTGGGCCCTGACGACGCTGCTCGGCCGGGCCGTGACGTTTGTGAACGGGCGGACCGAACAAACCAGCTACGCGGAATTCCCGGTGCTGCGGATCGGGCAGATGCCAAAGGTCGAGGTCTACATCGTGCCGAGCGGGGAGGCGCCGTCCGGCGTGGGGGAACAGCCCGTGCCCGCCGTCATCCCCGCCGTACTCAACGCCGTGTTCCGGGCCACGGGTCGGCGGATCCGCCAGATTCCGTACCAGGCGCCGGCCTGACCTGGGCCGCCCTTACGGCTGGTGCGCCAGAGCCGCCAGGAACATCTCCGCGACGGTCGGCGTCGCGCCCACAAAGGTCGAGTCGCTGTTGACGAGGACGGCGACGACCAGGTCCTGGTCAGGGTAGATCACCAGGAACGCCGTTCCGCCGACCGACCCGCCCGAGTGACTGATCCGCCGCCGGCCCGCCTTGTCCGTCTCCGTGAACCAGCCGATTCCGTAGCCCGTCGCCTTGCCGTCGCGGGTGGTCTGCGACGTCCAGAGCAGCCGGACCGTTTCCGGCTTGAGGATCCGGTTATGGAGCAGCGCATCGCCGAACAGGGCCAGGTCATCGGTGGTCGACAGGAATCCGCCGCCGGCCCACTTGTAACTGTTGTCGGTGAAGCCGGCGTTGACGATCCCGCGGGCCGGGCCGGACACAGTGTACCAGCGGGCCCGGTTCGGCACGATGCTGTCGATGTGATCAGGGACCGTGTGACGCATGTCGGCCGCGTCGAAGACGGTCCGTTGCATAAGGTCGAGGAACTTCGGGCCACTGGCGGCGGATTCGAGTACCGCCGAGAGCAGGTTGTAGCCGAACGACGAGTAGGAAAAGCGCGTGCCGGGCTCGAACAGCAGCGAGTCGTTCCGGAAGAGGGCCAGGGAAGACGCGATATCCGGATAGGTGCGGTAGCTCACCAGGTCATCGCCCCGATAGTGGCGGACGCCGGCCAGGTGGCCGCCAAGTTGCCGCGCGGTCACAGGCCAGGGTTTGACCGGATAGTCGGGGAGGTACTTCTGAATCGGCTGGTCGAGATCCAGGCGCCCCTGCTCAACCAGCCGGCCCAGAGCGATCGAGGTGAGCGACTTGGAAACGCTCCCGATCCGGAACCGGGTCAGCGGTGTTACCGGGACCTGTTGCTCGAGGTCGGCGTAGCCGAACCCCTCGCTCCAGACCACGTGCCCCTTCGACACGACCGTGATGGCAGCGCCCGGAGCGCCGAGCGCCCTCATGGTATCGGCGATGAACCGGCGGGCCTCCGCGATGGCACCGGTGAACCGGCTCGGTGCGGCCGGGGTCGCGACGGTGGGCACCTGGGCGGTAAGCATCGCGGGGGCAATCATGGCGGCGGTCAGCAGAGCACGAACGCGCATGGGAAATCCTCGTCAGTACGGTGGTTCGGCGACGTGGCGCGGCTCGTCGAGACGGATCGCCTCGAGCCGGGCTCCGGCAGGAATGTCCTGCCGGCCTTCCGGCACGATCACCAGGGCGTCGGCTCGGGCCATGGAGGTGAGGATCCCGGAGCCCTGTCCGCCGGTGAGCGTGGCGGCATACGGCGGCCCCTCGGCGGCCAGGCTGGCACGGAGAAAATGCTGGAGCCGCGGTCCGACCCGGATTGGCTCGGTCGTCGTCACCGGTGTGAGTGCCCGGAACGGCAGCTGGTGCCCCATCAGGCGGCGGATGGCCGGCCGGGCGAACAGTTCGAAGGTGACCATCGTGCTGACCGGGTTGCCCGGAAGCCCGATCCAGGGAACCGCGCCTAACGATCCAAAGCCGACCGGCGCCCCGGGCCGGATCCGGACCCGCCAGAAGTCGAGCCGGCCGCCCATCGCTTCGATGACCGAACGGAGATGGTCGTGCTCGCCGACACTGACGCCGGCGCTAGTGACCAGCAAGTCGCAGTCGGCGGCGCCTTCGAGGTGGCGCCGGACGCTTTCCGGGGTGTCCCCGGCAATGCCGAGATCGACGGGTTCGCCGCCGGCCCGGCGGACAAGCGCCCGGAGTGCGTGCGAGTTGGAACTGGCGATCTTCTGTCCGGAGAGGATCAGGTCCGGCTGGTCGATCCCGACAATTTCGTCCCCGCTGGCGAGAATGCCGACCCGCGGCCGCCGGTGCACCACGGGATGCGCGACCGCGAGGGACGCCAAGACGCCGAGGTGGGCCGGTTCGAGCACGGTCCCGGTGTCGAACACCAGGGTCCCGGCCTGGATGTCCTCGCCGGCGTGCCTGATGTTGACGCCGGCGTCCCGGTCGCCCTGGACCAGGACGACGTCCGCGCCCTGGTCGGTGTCCTCCTGCCGGATGACGGAATCGGCGCCGTCGGGGACCGGGGCGCCGGTAAAGATCCGGGCAACCTCGCCCGGGCCGATCGGGCGGGTCGGGAACTGGCCCGCGGCGATCCGCTCGACCACCCGGAGCCGTCGCGGCGCCGCGACGCTGGCCCCGCGGACGTCCTCCGCCCGGGCGGCGTACCCGTCCATGGCCGAGTTGGCCCGGAAGGGCACGTCGATGGGGCTCCGGACCGGTTCGGCCAGAACGCTGCCTAACGTGTTGTCGAGGGGAACCCGGAGGGCGGGCTGGGGTACGAGCGCGGCGAGAATCCGTCGGGCGGCATCCCGGGCCGCCAGCGGGGCGGTCACGTCAGGCGTCGACCACCTGGGCCCGGTCCCAGGCCATGGTGGCGAGGAGCTGGAGCCACATCGTGTCGTTGAACTTGAGCACCGGACAGGTCACCCCGGTAACGGCCGTATCCGAGAGCACGGCAATCCACGGCGACTTGTCGACCGCGGCGGCGACCAACGGCGCCTTGCCGACGGAGGTCCGGTAGATCTCGATCTTCGGAAGCGGCGTGTCGGCGAAGCCTTCGACCAGCACGAGATCCCGGTCGGCGAAATAGCGCCGGGCCAGTTCAAACGGGTTCTGATTGTCGCTGCGCCGCTCGATCAGGGCGCGCATTGACGGACCCGCCACCAGCACGCCGTCCGCCATGCCCTCGTTGAAATGGCGCCAGGTATCGGTGCCTTCCTTGTCCACCTCGGGCTGGGCGGAGGCGTGCTTGATCGTCGCCACCCGTTTGCCCCGGCGATGATACTCGCGGGCGAGGGCGACCAGCAGGGTGGTTTTTCCGGCGTTCTTGAGTCCGACGATCGAGACGATCCGCATAGAGGCTCCCGTGGGCCCCGAGAGAATAGCTAGCTGGACGGACCGGGGGAAGGAGAGGCGGCCCAGGCACCGGCCAGCACCAGGTCGGCGGCCGTGTTGACGTTGAAGAACAGGCGGGCCGGATCGCCGAACCGGCGGACCTCCGCCAGGCCAAGCCTCGCGATCCGGGCGGCGCCGTGAAAGCCGACCGCCGCCCGTTCTCCGCGATGGATGGCCGCGGTGATCGGCCCGAGGGCGGACCGGGCGTAGGCGGCGGTCAGCGGCTCGAGCCCCCGCGGTCCCGGGCTCTCGGGGAGGCAGGCGTCTACGCCGGCCAGACCCGCCGCGATCATCCGGAGAAGGCCCGGTTCGACGAACGGCATGTCCCAGGCGACGCACAGAATGTCGCTCCCGGCGGCCTCGAGTCCGGTGGCGATCCCGCCTAACGGGCCGCTGCCGGGGTGCCGGTCGGCCACCACCTCGAGGGCGGGGTCCCAGGCGGCGGCGCCGGGGTCGTTGGCGACCAGCAGCGGCTCGCCGCCGAGGGCCGCGCGCAGGGCGTCGGCCACCCGATCGAGCATCCGCCGGCCGCCGACCACTTCCAGTCCCTTGGCGATGCCACCCAGTCGGGACGCCCCGCCGCCCGCGAGAATGACGCCGCGGACCGGAGGCGTTATTCCGCCACGCATTCCGCGTGGAGCGAATCGTCCTCGGCAATCAGGACGCGGTCCAGGCGGACTCCGTCGGGGAGGCAGGCCGCCACCCGGCGGAAGACCTCCCGGGCGATGGCTTCGCAGGTCGGAGGAATCGTGGTGAACGCGGGGATGTCGCGGTGGAGGTGGCGGCCGGCGAATGGTCCGGTCACCTGCTCGGCCAGGATCCGGTCGAGGAGCGGCAAGTCCATGACCGCGACATCGGTGTCGCCCAGGCTGCGCGACACCGATACTTCACAGCGATACTGGTGAGGATGGGGTTCGACCGTGTAGCCGAACCGGCGTCGGTTGTCGGCGTCGGTGGCGTTGGGCTCGGCGAGCCGGTGATGGGCGCGGAAACTGACGCTGCGGCTGAGCCGGATCTGCACCGGAGCTCCGATCAGAAGAACGGGTTCTTGAAAGCGTAGCCCAGCCCGGCGTGAATCATCGGTGCCGGGGCCCACTCCTTCAAGGTCGAGGCGAGCAGCGGCTTCAACGGTCCCAAGCCATCCGGGTCGGCGGTCCGGTAGGGTCCCGGATAGGTGAGGCTCCAGAACACGGCCCGCGCCTCGACCCGCACGTAGAGGCGTCTGCTCACGAACGCCCGAAGCCCGGCTCCGGGCGCAAAGAAGAACCGGGTGCCGAATTTGTAGCCGGAACTGTCGGCCGGAAGCTTCTGGGCGAAGGCGAGGCCCAATCCCAGGTTGGCATAGGGCGCCAGGCTGTGCCAGGTCTTGCCGCCGGTGAGGTTCAGCTGAAGCGTGCCCTCGGCCATGTAGAGATTGCGCTTGACCGGGCCGGCGACGCGGTTGGTCGTCGCGTTGAGGTCGCGCACATAGAGGCGCTCCGGCTGTCCGAAACCGGCGCCGAGCGCCAGGCTCAGAGGCTTGTCGGCCAGGAATTCGTGACGGAGAAAGACGACGGGGCCGTCATGGGGCCCAAGGCCCAGGGTGCCGCCCGAGCCCAGAATCCGGCCGGCCGATATCGACACGAACTGGCCCCAACGGAGGTCCTGGTACGGCGAATGGGCCGGGTCGTGCCCAACCTGGGCGCCGGCGGTATTGGCCAGGGTAACGGCCAGAATCAGCGTCGCGATCCACTTCGAATACTTGCTATGCACGGAGGCTCCGGCCGGTCATTTCCGATGGTTGCTCGAGGCCCAGCAGATCGAGCACGGTCGGCGCCACGTCGCAAAGGGCGCCGCCGGGCCGGAATGACACGTTGGGGGTGCCGACCGAGACGAACGGCACCGGATTGGTGGTGTGGGCGGTGTGGGGTCCGCCGGTTTCGGGATCGACCATCAGTTCGCAATTGCCGTGATCGGCGGTGATCAGGAGTCGGGTGCCGGTGGCTTCGGCGGCGGCGACGATCCGGCCGAGCGACTCGTCGACCGTCTCAACGGCCTTGAGAATCGCCGTGGCCACGCCGGTGTGGCCGACCATGTCGGCGTTGGCGAAGTTGCAGAGGAAGAAGGCGTGATCCCGGCGCTGCATGGCGGTGCAGAGCGCGTCGGTGATCCCGGCGGCGCTCATCTCCGGCTTGAGATCGTAGGTGGCCACCTTGGCTGACGGGATCAGCTGACGCTCCTCGCCGGGATACGGCGGCTCGACGCCGCCGTTGAAGAAGTAGGTGACGTGGGGATACTTCTCGGTTTCGGCCGTGCGGAACTGCGACAGCGACGCGTCCGAGAGCACCTCGGCCAGGATGCGGGCCAGGTTGAAGGGCGCGAACGCCTGCGGCATCGGAAACGTGCCGTCGTACTGCGTCATGGTGACGCAGGGCATGGCGGGACGGTCGGCCACGCTGAATCCGTCGAACCCGGTGATGAACAGGGCCCGGCAGATCTGCCGCATCCGGTCGCTGCGGTAGTTGAAGCAGATCACCGCATCGCCGTCCTTCATCGTGGCAACGGGCGCTCCGTCGTTCTCCATGACGATCGGCTTGATGAACTCGTCGGTCTCGCCCCGTTCATAGGCGGCGGCGATCGCCGCCACCGGGTCGGTTGCCCGGGCACCCACCCCATGAACCAGGGCATCGTAGGCCAGCTTGACCCGCTCCCACCGGTTGTCCCGGTCCATCGCGAAATAGCGGCCGACCATCGACGCCAGCACGCCTCTGGCGCCGGTGATCCGGGGAATGTCTGCCGCCAGCGTGGCGATGAACCCCTTGGCCGAGGTCGGCAAGGTGTCGCGGCCGTCGAGGAATCCGTGGACCGCAACCCGGGGAATCTCGAGCTTCATGGCCAGTTCGAGGCAGGCCAGCAGATGGGTGTCGATCGCGTGGACACCGCCGTTCCCGACCAGGCCGATCAGGTGGAGCGTGCCGCCGGTGCGCTTCAGGTGGGCGGCGATCTCGAGGAAGGCGGGAATCCGGAAGAAGGCCCCGGTGCGAATGCTTTCGGAGATCCGGACCAGGTCCTGCATCACGACCCGGCCGGCGCCCAGGTTCAGGTGGCCGACTTCGCTGTTGCCCATCTGCCCTTTGGGTAGTCCGACGGCGAGGCCGCTGGCGTCGAGGAGCGTTCTCGGCGCCCCGCGCCACAGCCCGTGCCAGACCGGAGTCCGGCCCAGCTCGATAGCGTTATGCGCCGACTCGGCTCTGTAGCCCCAGCCGTCCAGAACGATCAGCGCGACAGGGGCTCGGTGGTTTGACATGGTCTCGGGCGCCGTCTACTATGCGAAACGTGCGTAAGCCGCCGCAATCTAGTCCTGGCCTGGGTCGCCTACCAGCCTGTTTCCTGACCCTTCTCACGGTTCTCGCGGTTCCGTGTGCCGCACAGAATCGCCTCAAAGCCGTCACGGCGGGTGTGCTGGTCAAGGAACCGAACGGCCTCAAAATCGGCTCGCTCGCGGCCGGGGGCAGCTACCTCGTCGGCAAGACCGTGGGCACTCATGTTGAGGTAACGATTGAAGGCTGGTTGCCCTCGTCCGCGGTCCTTCCAGCGTCCCGTGACGGTTACAATCTGTCCGTCACGATCGGCGGTGGTGAATCGCTCCGCGACAAGCCCAACGGCACGGTGATCGGCCGGGTGCAGGAAGGCACGCTCCTGTCAAAGGCCGGGGCCGAGGGCAAGTGGGTCAAGGTGAAGCGCACCGCGTTCGCGCTCAAGGCTACCTTCGCGCCTGGCGACGACGCCAAGTCGGCCGCGGCCACTGCCCCCGCCAAACCGGTCCCGTCGCCGGCCCCAGGCAAGCCGGCGCCGGCGACGACTGCTGCTCCCGGCAGTAAAGCGAAGCCCGTTCCTGACTCCACCCGACCCGGGGGTGATGCCCTTGTGAGCGATAGCGTTTCAGGCACCGCCCTGATCAAGGGCGGGACGGTGGTGGCGGCCACGCCGGACGGGAAGCCGGCCTTTACGGCCGAGGCTGCCACTGACGCCGAGGTCGTGGGGCGGGCCCGGGACTGGGTCAAGATCCGGGTCGAAGGCTGGGTCCGGACCAGCGATGTTACCGCGGAGGCCGTTTCAGGCCCCCGGATAACGGGCACCATGGTCCGGGAGAAGCCTGACCAGTACGTCGGCCAGTCGATCACCTGGCGGCTCCAGTTTCTGGCGGTCCAGGAGGCGGATGCGCTTCGCCCCGAGATGCCGGCCGGCCAGCAGTACATTCTGGCCCGGGGGCCGCTGCCGGAGGCCGGATTCGTGTACCTGATGGTGACCAAGGACCAGGTTGGGAACTTCCGGCGGCTGTCGCCCCTGGATGAGGTACGAGTGGAGGCGGTCGTCCGGGCCGGCCGGACCAAGTATCTCCCGACGCCGGTGCTCGAGCTGGTAAGGGTGGTGGCGCAATGAACGAGCAGCTGAAACAGCGGATCATCCGGCGGCTGGACAGCCTGAGCGACGACCGCGGCTACCAGGTCCTCGATTATGTCGAGTTCCTGGAAAGCAAATACGCCGAACGGGTCGCCCCGACCAACATCTTCGCCCGGATGACCGAGACGGTCGAGGATGTGATGCGGGCGGGCAAGATCCCCGTCAAGGCGATCTCCGGTACCATGGGGGTCATGGACAGCGCCAGCAAGGTGATGAAGGGGGTGGCGGCCGCGGCCCAGGCGGTTGTGGACGAGGCGATCGAGGCCACCAAGACCCGGCCGGATGGCCGGCCGCCCGAGAAGCTCGAGGGGGAGAAAAAGCCGGCCTAGCCCCGGTCCGGCCCGAGTCTGGCGGGTTGATCTAACGCCAATGAGCACATAGATTTGTCTATGGCTCAGTCAACCACTCCCACCGTGCCGTTTTCCATTGCGATGACCGGCTCGAACCCATGAGCACGCTCCGGCCCGGAGTGGCGCTCACTTTCGACGATGTTCTGCTCGTTCCGCGCCATAGTTCGGTGCATCCGCGAGGCGTATCCACCCTTACCATGTTCACCCGGACCATTCCGTTGAACATTCCGCTGATCGCCGCGGCGATGGATACCGTTACCGAGGCCGAGATGGCGATCGCGATGGCCCGGGCCGGCGGAATCGGGGTCATCCACAAGAACATGCCGATCGATCGGCAAGCGGCGGAAGTGGACCGGGTCAAGCGGAGCGAGAGCGGGATGATCATGAACCCGATCACCCTCGGCCCTGACCGCCCGATCCGCGAGGCGGCCATATTGATGAAGCGGTTCCGGATCTCGGGCGTGCCGATCGTTGACGGGAGCGGCAAGCTGATCGGCATCCTGACCAATCGGGATCTCCAGTTCGAGCGGAACCTCGACCAGTCGATCCAGTCGGCCATGACGAAGGAAAACCTGATCACGGCACCGATCGGGACCACGCTCGACGAAGCGCAGCGGATCCTGGCCAAGCACCGGATCGAGAAGTTGCCGGTGGTCGACGACGCCGGGATTCTCAAAGGATTGATCACGGTCAAGGACATCTTCAAGCGGCAGCAGTTTCCGGATGCCAACAAGGATCTCCACGGCCGGCTTCGGGTGGCGGCGGCGCTCGGGACCGCGCCCGACACCGTGACTCGCGCCAAGGCGCTGGTCGACGCCGGCTGCGATGTGCTGGTGGTCGACTCGGCGCACGGGCACAGCGACGGGGTCCTCGACATGATCGCCACGCTCCGAGACGCGTTTCCCGAGGCTCAGCTGGTCGGTGGGAACGTGGCGACGGAAGCGGGCGCCCGCGAGCTGGTGAAGCGCGGGGTCGACGCCATCAAGGTCGGGATCGGGCCGGGTAGCATCTGCACGACGCGCGTCGTCACCGGCGTGGGCGTACCCCAGATCACGGCGATCTTTGATGCGGTGCGAGGCTCCGGCGGCGTGCCGATCATCGCGGACGGCGGCATCAAGTACTCGGGCGACATCGTCAAGGCGATCGCGGCCGGGGCCTCAGCCGTCATGATGGGGTCAATGCTGGCCGGCACCGAGGAAAGCCCGGGCGAGTCGGTGCTGGCCGAGGGCCGGCGGTTCAAGATGATCCGGGGCATGGGCAGTCTGTCCGCCATGCAGGATGGGTCGGCGGACCGCTATTTTCAGGATGGCGAGTTGGCTCCGTCCAAGATGGTTCCGGAAGGGATCGAGGGACGGGTCCCGTATCGGGGGCCGGTTGGCGACGTCCTGTTCCAGATGGTGGGCGGGCTCCGGAGCGGGATGGGCTACTGCGGGACGGCCGACATCCCGTCATTGCAGCGGGACACCGAGATGGTCCAGATCACGGCGGCGGGCTTGCGCGAGTCGCATCCGCACGACGTGACCATCACCAGGGAAGCACCCAACTACAGCAAGTAAGAGCAAGGCCGGCGCCCCGGGGTGGGGCGCCGCCGAGAGGACCACAACGGCGCGCCGCTTGAACGAGGGCGCCGCGCGCGACAGGAGTGAACCGTGTCGTCGGCTGAATGGGTATTGAATCTGAGTCACTACGCGCCGATTGCCGGCGCGATCGGGCTGATCGCGGCGGTGGGCGTGTACCGCGTGATGGCCCGTCGCTCGCCCGGGACCGGTGATCTGCCGATCATCGCGGGCCGGATCGAAGAGGGCGCGATGGCCTTCCTCCGGCGCCAGTACACGGTACTGCTGCCCGTCCTCGTTGTCGTCGCTGGCCTCCTGAGTGTCGCGGTCGGGTGGCCGGTCGGCCTGGCCTTCGTGCTCGGCGGGGTCTGTTCGCTCGGCGCTGGATTCATCGGCATGCGGGCGGCCACCAAGGCGAACGTCCGTACCGCGGAGGCTGCCCGGGCCGAAGGCGCGGCGGCCGCGCTCCGGGTGGCGTTCAGCGGCGGGTCGGTGATGGGTCTCGCGGTGGCCTCGCTCGGCTTGCTCGGCGTCGGCATCATGCTGAACGTCCTGCTCGATCTGCGAGATCCGGCCGCCATCACGGAAGCCCAGTTCGGGCACTTCACTGAAATCATCGCCGGGTTCGCGATGGGCGCGTCGTCGATCGCGCTTTTTGCCCGGATCGGCGGCGGGATCTACACCAAGGCCGCCGACGTCGGGGCCGACCTGGTAGGCAAGCTCGAGGCGGGCATCCCGGAGGACGATCCCCGGAATCCGGGTGTCATCGCCGACAACGTGGGCGACAACGTGGGCGACATCGCCGGCATGGGTGCCGACATCTTCGAGAGTTACGTCGACGCCACCGTGTCCGCCGCGGTGCTGGGCGCCACGGGCATGGGGCTGTTGGGGCCGGCTCGCGTCAACGCGACCCTGCTGCCGTTCTCCCTGATCGTGGCCGGCCTTGGCGCCTCGATGCTGGCCCTGTTCTGCATGAAGTGGCTCGCCAAGGGATCGGCCGCGGTGGCACTCCGGGCGGTGCAGGTGCTGGGCGCGGTCTTCTTCCTGGTGATGGCCCTGGCCCTGGTCTGGGCCCTGCCGGTCAACGAGGCGGGGAACGGCGGCGCCGGTCTCTACTGGGCGATCATCGCCGGGACCGTGGGTGGCATCCTGGTCGGCCTTCTCACCGAGTACTACACGTCGGCGGGTCCGGTCTACCGGATCGCTGAAGCCTCGAAGACCGGACCGGCGACGAATCTGATTGCCGGTCTGGCCGTGGGCCTCGAATCGGTACTGGGGCCAATCCTGGTCATCTGCGCGGCGCTTTACGTGGCGCACGGCCAGGGCGGATTGCTGGGGATCGCGCTCGCGGCTGTCGGCATGCTGGCGACCACCGGCGTCGTGATGACGGTCGATGCGTACGGCCCGGTGGCGGACAACGCCGGCGGGATCGCCGAGATGGGCCGGCTGGGCAAGGAAGTCCGGGCCATTACCGATCAGCTCGACTCGCTGGGCAACACCACCGCCGCCATCGGCAAAGGCTTCGCCATCGCCTCTGCCGTGTTGACGGCGGTGGCGCTGTTCGCCGCCTACGTGACGGAAGTCGGCCGGACGTCGGGCCATCCCCTGGCGCTGAGCCTTCTCGATAACCGGGTGATCATCGGCATGCTGCTCGGCGGCGTGGTCCCGGTGATGATCGGTTCGCTGACCATGACCGCCGTCGGCAAGGCGGCCGGCGCCGTGGTCCAGGAAGTCCGCCGGCAGTTCAAGGAGATCAAGGGCCTGCTCGAAGGCACCGCCGAACCGGATGCGGCCAAGTGCGTCGACATCGCCACCACCGCGGCGCTCCGGGAGATGGTGGTCCCCGGGCTGATCGCGGTGCTGAGCCCGGTGGTGGTCGGCTACTTCCTCGGCACGGCGGCCCTGGGCGGCCTGCTGGCCGGTTCGATGGTGGCCGGGTCGCTGCTGGCCCTGATGATGGCGAATGCCGGCGGTGCCTGGGACAATGCCAAGAAGTATATCGAAAAAGGTCTCCTTGGCGGCAAGGGGTCGGATCCCCACAAGGCGGCGGTCGTCGGCGACACCGTGGGCGACCCATTCAAGGATACCTCGGGTCCCGCGATCAGCATTTCGATCAAGGTGATGGCCGTGGTGGCCCTCGTCATCGCCCCCTGGCTCGGGGCACTCGGCCGATAGCGGGTCCAGCGGGGGCGGGCAAAGTGCCCGCCCCTTCTCGTATCAAACTCAGGTGAATTTCCCATGTCCATGATCACGACGTTCATGCAGGTGTACGTCTTCGTGCTGGCGGGGTTCGTCGGGTACCAGGTGATTTCCCGCGTGCCCGCCTTGCTCCACACCCCACTGATGTCGGCGGCCAACGCGATTACCGGCATTTCGCTGGTCGGTTCGCTGGTGGCGGCCGGGAGCGGCCGCGGCCTCGCCAGCAACATCCTTGGCTCGATTGCGGTGGCCTGCGCCACGATCAACGTGGTGGGCGGCTTCCTGATCACCGACCGGATGCTCAAGATGTTCCAGCGGCCCGGAGCCAAGAAATGACCGAGCCGAGTTCGGCGGTACGTGAAGTTCTGATCCAGATCGCCTACCTGGCGTCGTCGGTCCTCTTCATCCTCGGTCTCCGCGGGCTCTCCGATCCGGCCAAGGCCCGGAACGGCATGCGGCAGGCGATGGTGGCGATGCTGCTGGCGGTCATCGGTACGTTGCTCCACCACGACATCGTCCGGTTCGATTTCCTGCTGGTTGGTCTGGCGATCGGGTCGATCGTCGGCGTGGTGATCGGTCTCCCGCTCGGGATCGACATTCCGATGACGGCCATGCCGCAGTTCGTGGCCATCTCCCACATGTTCGGCGCGGTGGCCGCCACCCTGGTCGGCATTGACGAGTACCGGGCGCTGGGCAACGCGCCGGCCGCGCCCGTCATGGCCGCCCTGGGCTTCGAAGTGATCCTGGGCGCGCTCACGGTCACCGGCAGCTTCATGGCCTTTGCCAAGCTTCAGGAACTGATCCGGGGCAAGCCGATCACGTTTCCGGGGCAGAACTATGCCAACGTCGGGCTGTTCCTCCTTGCGATCGGTTTGCTGATCTACCAGATCATCGTTCCCGGCCAGCCGATGCTGTTCTATGGCATGGTTGCGATCGCGACGCTGATCGGTGTGCTGATGGTGCTGCCGATCGGCGGCGCGGACATGCCGGTCGTGGTCTCGCTGCTGAACGCCTACGCCGGCCTTGCGGCCTCGGCGATGGGATTTGCGCTCAACAACAATCTGCTGATCGTCGTCGGCGCCCTCGACGGCGCCTCCGGCTTCCTGCTCTCGGTTCTGATGTGCAAGGCGATGAACCGCTCGTTCGGCAACGTGCTGTTCGGAGCGTTCGGCGCCACCACGACGTCGGTCAAGACAGCCGAGGGGCTCACGGTCCGGGAAGTCTCGGCCGAGGACGCCGCGGTCCGACTGGCGTACGCCCAGAACGTGATCGTGATTCCGGGCTACGGCCTCGCGGTGGCCCGGGCCCAGCACCTGATCCGGGAAATGGCCGATCTGATCGAGAAGAAGGGCGGCCAGGTGAAGTACGCCATTCACCCGGTGGCGGGCCGGATGCCGGGGCACATGAACGTGCTCCTGGCCGAGGCCGAGGTGCCCTACGACCGGATGTTCGACATGGACGAGATCAACTCCGAGTTCGACCGGGCCGACGTGGCCCTGGTGATCGGCGCCAACGACGTGGTGAACCCGGCGGCCCGGACCGACACGTCGAGTCCGATTTACGGGATGCCGATCCTCAACGCCGATCATGCCAAGTCGATCATCGTGATGAAACGCGGGATGGGCACCGGCTTCGCGGGTATCGAGAACGAGCTGTTCTACAATCCCAAGACGTCGATGCTGTTCGGTGACGCCAAGGCGTCGCTCGCCAAGCTGGTCGCGGAACTCAAGACGCTGTAAGAATCCCCTCTTTCCCGAAAGGTCACAGCAGACCCATGTCAATTTTCCGGCGCAAGTCGATCGCCAGCCTGCAGGCGGAGGCGGCGAGCGAGTCAGGGCTCAAGCGGGCGTTAGGCCCGATGAGTCTGACGCTCCTCGGGATCGGGGCGATCATCGGGACCGGCATCTTCGTGCTCACCGGCACGGTGGCGGCCCAGAACGCAGGCCCCGCGGTAGTGCTGTCGTTCGTGCTGGCGGGCACGGCGTCGATTTTCGCGGCGCTTTGCTACTCGGAGTTCGCGGCGCTGGTGCCGATCGCGGGCAGTGCCTACACCTACGGGTACGCCACCCTGGGCGAGCTGTTCGCCTGGATCATCGGCTGGGATCTGGTGCTGGAGTACGCCCTGTCGGCCACCACGGTGGCGATCGGCTGGTCGGGGTACATGGTGTCGTTCCTGAACCATGTCGGCATTCACATTCCGGCCACGCTGTCGGCGGCGGCCGGGACCCAGGTCGTGATGGCGGATGGCTCGACCGTCACGGCGCTGTTCAACCTGCCGGCGGTGCTGATCGTCGTGGCCGTGACGGCCCTCCTGGTCAAAGGCATCAAGGAATCCGCCACCGTCAATGACGTGATCGTGATCATCAAGGTCGCGGTGGTGCTGATGTTCATTGCCTTTGCCTGGAAGGGCATCCACCCCGAGAACTGGCACCCGTTCATCCCGGCCAACACCGGCGACCGGGAGCATTTCGGGTCCAGCGGCATCATCGCCGGCGCTGGGATCGTGTTCTTCGCCTATATCGGATTTGACGCCGTCAGCACCGCGGCCCAGGAAGCGAAGAACCCCCAGCGAGACATGCCGATCGGCATTCTGGCGTCACTGCTGATCTGCACCGTGCTCTACATCATCGTCTCCGCCATCGCGACCGGTGTCGTTCCCTACGGCCAGCTCGATGTGCCGAATCCGATCGCCAAGGTCGCCGAAATGGCGGGCCTGGGCTGGATGACCCGGGTGATCGAGTTGGGCGCCATCGCGGGCCTCTCGTCGGTGATTCTGGTCCAGCTGCTCGGCCAGTCGCGGGTGTTCTACTCGATGGCGAAGGATGGCCTGTTGCCGCCGATCGTCAACCGGCTCCACCCCAAGTTCAAGACGCCGTGGATCACCCAGATTCTGCTCGGGGTCCTGGTGGCGATTCCGGCCGGGTTCCTCTCGGTCCGGGAGGCCGCGTCCCTGGTGTCAATCGGTACCCTGCTGGCGTTCGTGATTGTCTGCGCCGCGGTGCTTCTGCTCCGGAAGCGCGAGCCGACGCTGCACCGGCCGTTCAAGACGCCGCTGGTCTGGTTCACGGCGCCGGCCGGTATCCTGTTCTGCCTCTATCTGATGTATTTCCTCCCGCTGCGAACCTGGATCCGGCTGATAGTCTGGCTCGCGATCGGGCTGGTGATCTACTTCGGCTACGGGAAGAGCCACTCCAAGCTGGCGAAGGCTGGTGAGTAAACGGTTCGGCAGGCTTTGAGTTTGCGGGGAGGGGTGGATCAGCGTTCCTGGTCTGCCCCTTCGCCGTATAGGAATCGCGACCGACGAGTGACCGCAACGGGTCGCCAGAACATCGAACCGATGCTACCATTGGACCACAACCCCACGATCACTTGGAGACGGACCATGCGTTATCGGGCGACCCTGCTGTCGGCTGTACTCATCGGAACGCTGGCCTCTCGCGCTCACGCCCAACGGAGCTGCGAGAGTTTGCGGACCCTCGCGCTGTCCCAGGCGAGCGTGACCTCGGCGGCGGTGGTTCCGGCGGGCGCCTACAAGGAGTCCTCGCCCCAAGGTTCCCCCACACCGCTCGACCTGCCATCGTATTGCCGGGTCGAGGGGGTCGCCCGCCCGACCGGTGACTCGGAGATCAAGTTCGAGGTCTGGCTCCCGGTGCCCGAGGCATGGAACGGCAAGTTCCAGCAGATGGGTAACGGGGGTTACGCCGGGACCATCATCGCCGCCACGATCGCGGCGGGGGTCGCCCGCGGCTACGCGACGGCGGCCACCGATGACGGGCATGCCGGCCCGACCCCGGATTTCGCGATCGGCCACCCGGAGAAACTCATCGACTTCGGGCACCGCGCCGTCCACCAGACGGCGGAACAGGCCAAGGCGATCATCCAGGCCTTCTACGGCAAGCCGGCCAGTCGCTCGTACTTCTTCGGGTGCTCCGACGGCGGCCGCGAAGCGTTGATGGAGGCCGAGCGGTATCCGGAGGACTTCAACGGCATCGTGGCCGGGGCGCCGGCCAGCAACTGGACCGGGCTGCTGACCGGCGCGGTCTGGAACTGGCGGGCCCTCAACGAGACGCCGGCGAGCATGATTCCGGTCACCAAGCTTCCGGCCATCCAGGCCGCGGTGCTGACTCAGTGTGACGCGATCGATGGCGTCAAGGACGGCCTGATCGAAGATCCTCGGCGCTGCCACTTCCGGTCGGCGGGGCTTCGCTGCGCCGGCGCCGACGGCCCCAACTGCCTGACGGATGCTCAGATCACAGCGCTCGAGAAGATCTACCAGGGCCCAGGGACCACCAAGTCCGGTCAGCGGATCTACCCCGGCATGGTGCCGGGGACCGAAGCATTCCCGGGCACCTGGAACCCCTGGCTGGTGGGCGCATCACCGATGGGGCCTCCGCTCCAGGCCTGGTTCGGCACCTCGTTCTACGGCACGATTGTCCATCAGGACCCCAAGTGGGACTACAAGACCTTTGACCTCGACCGGGATTATGCCGACGCGCTGGCCAAGACCGGCGGGATCCTTGATTCGAACGATCCCAACCTGGCGCCGTTCCGGGATCGGGGCGGGAAGCTGCTGCAGTACCACGGCTGGGGTGACGCCGCCATCAACGGACACAGCTCGATCGAGTTCTACGAACGGGTCAAGAAGACCCTGGAGCGCCCGAACGGCAAACCGGTCGCCGACTTCTACCGCCTGTTCATGGTGCCCGGGATGAGCCACTGCGGCGGCGGGGCCGGACCGAACACCTTCGGCAACGAGTTGAGCCAGGCCGGGCAGCATGACGCCGATCGCGATATCCGGGCTGCACTCGAGCGGTGGGTCGAGAAGGGCGTGGCGCCGGATCGGTTGGTCGCCTCCGGGATCCGGTCGGGTGAGCCCGTCGGCGATCCGGCCAGGGAAACCAAAATCACGCGGCCGCTGTGCGCCTATCCCAGGACGGCGCAGTACAAGGGCAGCGGCAGCAGCGACGACGCGGCGAACTTCACCTGTGCGATCGCGCGCAGGTGAGCAGCATCGCTCGCTAGGGCTTGCAGTCGACCGCGGCCGAGGTATCGAATTTCCAGGGGACCTCGAGGGGCCCCTCGACCCACTCCAGTAGCTGGCGGTTCTGGAACAGGACGATTTCCGTCTTGCCTTGGAGCCGCTCCCACCGGCCCGTTTCCGCCGCGCCATCCTTGACCGGTCCCTGGCTCACGGTGCGGAACGTACTGTCGCGCAGGATCTTCGAGATCCGCTGGAGTTTGGTGGTGGCGGCTTCGGCACTCGTCGTCGCGAGCATGATGACCATGACTTCGCTGCCGTCAGTCGACCGGAAATACCCCTTGAGCGCGTCGGTGACGTCGTCGTGAACGAGGGCCGGAAGCAGTTGAACTTCCTTCCGGACGAATTCGCCCCGGGAACAAACCAGGGTGAGGCTCCCAACTCGCGGGGTCGCCGGCCGGTTGGCCGCCGTCGGGTCGACGTGGACCCGGCGCCAGAAATCGGCGCCCTCACAGGACCGCCCGTCGAGCCCTTCTTGAAATGCGTCGACCCGCTGGCCGCCGCTGCCGTGGGCGTACTGGTCGAACCACGGATAGTCGACCTCGTCGCGTCCCTTGCGAAGCGACAGCACGGCCTCGTTCTCGTCACCGGCATCCATCACCTTTCTGCCCGTGGCGTCACGGCTGTACTGACCGGCCAGGCAGTCGGCCTGCAATTCGTTCTGAATGGTGAAGAGACGGGCTCCAGTCATCACGCCGGGCAATGCCTGAACCAGGTGACCCCACTCGTGCGCCAGGACGAATAGCGCGCCGTAGTCGCCGATGTCCTTCCAGAGCCCCTGGAGG
>JANMXA010000014.1:0-5142 GCA_031394255.1 Gemmatimonadota bacterium | reverse complement strand
TGCACCCGCGCCATCTCGAGCGCCGCGAGCACCAGCTCCGTCCGCAAATGAGTCGCCATCGCCCACCCCACAATCCGCCGGCTGAACGCATCCAGGACCACGGCCAAGTACAAGAAGCCCGCCCAGGTCGGGACGTAGGTGATGTCGGCGACCCAGAGTTGGTTCGGGGCTGTCGCCACGAAATCCCGCTGGACCAAGTCCGGGACGACCGTCGTCACGGCGCCCCGCTGCGTCGTCGTCACCCATCGCCGGCGGCTCACGCCGACCAGCTCGGCGGCCCGCATCAGCCGGGCGACGCGTTTCTGCCCCACGCGGTCCCCGGCATCCCGCAGATCCCGGAGAATCCGCGGCGCGCCGTAGGTCTCATCCGAGGCCGCGTGGCTCGCCTGGATGGCCGCGGTGAGCCGGACGTCTTCGGCGGCGCGGTGCGAGAGCCCGCGCTGCCGCCACGCATAGAATCCACTGGGCGAGAGGTCGAGGACGCGACACATCGTCGCGACCGGGAAAACGGCCTGGTGATCCCTCACGAACCGGAAGCCCCGGGTGTAGGACTCGGAATCGTGCCGGTCTCGCGTGCGAACCAGGCCGTGGCTTTTGCTAAGATCTCCCGCTCGACCTTCAGCCGCCGATTCTCCCGCCGAAGGTTGGCCAATTCCTCCCGCTCGGCGCTGCTGAGCCCGTCGTGGCGTTGCCCGCCATCCCGCTCGGCCTGCTGCAGCCAGTTGCGGATCGTCTGGGCCGACGGCTCAAACTCCCGGGCCAATTCCTCGGGCGTTCGCCCCGCCCGGGCCAATTCCACCAATTGGCGCCGGAACTCCGCCGGGTACACCCGGGCCGGCTTGCGTGTGCTACGTGGCATGTGGACTCCTCCTTCCCCTAAGGGTGAAGTGTCCACGAGATCGGGTCAACTCCACTCGACCGCCTGGGTCACCACAACGCCTGGCACCAACGCCGTCCCGAGGGGTTTGGGCCGATTGACGGTCAGGGAACGTTCGGTCCCGTCCCGGCCGGCCCCGGCCGCGGGATTGTCGAGCTGGACGATGTCGGTTTGCGCTGAGAGGTTCTGGGACCGGTACTCAGCCTGGGTGGCTGTTGGGACCCAATACTGGGGGCCGGTTTTGAGGACGATGGTCTTGCCGCTCGTCTCTCGAAAATTGTCGGTCCCGGCCCACCGCACGATCGCCGCGCCGAGGTCCCCACCGTAGCGCAGAGACCGGTCCAGGACGGATCGAGGGATGCCGGCGGTGCCGCGTGCGGCGACCAGCGAATCATGAAGCGTCTTGATGGCGACAGCCGTGGAGGGAAAGCCGGTCCGATAGAAATCGAGAAGGACAGCCGTCTGCGCGGCGACCGCCACAACTGCGGGATCGTAGCGCTCACCAGGCGTGGGCTTGGGCAGCGAATTGAGCCCGTTGAGCTGGCCGGCGAGGGTTCGGAGACTGTCCGAAATTTGAGCCCAGCCTTCGTACAGGGCGATGGCGGCATAGGCCGCGAAGCGCGATGCCGCCGGAGGGTTCAGTCGTTCAGCGCGGGCGAGGGCATAGTTGGCGCCGGTCCATCGCGACACGTACCCGACATCGACCGGCGGAAGTCGCCCTGAGCAACTCCAACCCGAGAGGACCACCACAGGAGCGAGGAGACGTGATCGCCAAGGGCGCTGTTTCATCCTTACCGGCCGAATCGAGGTCATCCGAATGTACGTTCTGGCAGGATCACATCCAAGGCGCCCTGAGCGCCTCGATGTCTGCAATCCCGGCGGGCCGGGCTGGACAGCTGCGGACACGGCCCGGTAGGTTCCGACTTCCCGGCTGCGCCAGACCTTCCACCGGATCCTTCCCCATGCGGACTCGCCTTTCCACCGCTGTGAGGTTCGGCTTCCCGAGCTTGTTGTTGGCCGGCGCTCTGGACGCCCAGGGGTCGCCCGTCACTCCCGACGCCCCCAAGGGCACCCACCCCGTCCGGATCGAGATGAGCCACTTCGCCCCGATGCGGGACGGCGTCAAGCTCTCCGCCGACTTCTACTTTCCTGCTGACATCGAGGGCCGCCTGCCCACGGTGATGATCCGGACACCGTACAACAAGAAGACCTTCCGGCTCGAGAAGGGCGTCCCCACCTGGCTCGCAAGCCACGGGTACGCTGTAGTGGTCCAGGACGTCCGCGGGAAGTACGAGTCCGACGGCGAGTTCACCACCTCGGCCAACGACCGGAACGACGGCTACGATACCATGACCTGGATTGCCGCCCAGCCCTGGACCACCGGCAAGATCGGCACCTACGGCTGCTCCTATCAGGGAGAGGACCAGATCCAGCTCGCCGCGATGCGGCACCCCAACCACGCCGCCGCGATCCCGCAGGCCGCGGGCGGCGTCATGACCTACTTCGGCGCCTGGAACGGCGGCGCCAACGAACTGGTGTCGCTGGTGGCCTGGTACCGCACCGCCGGCATCAAACGGCACCCGAAGCTCTCACCCGACCTTCCCCGGGACGAGTACCTCGCATACGCCCCGTATTTCAATTTCGGCGTGACGGTGCCGGACGTTCCGGTCCGGACCATGGCGGACATGCTGCCGATCTCGACCATCACCGAGGTGGTCGGCTCGCCGCCCAATGACTGGAAGGACTTCGTCACCCACCCGCCCGAGGATCCCTTCTGGAAGAAGTTCGGGTACATCGAACCCAGCGACAGCTTCGACGTGCCGGCGCTGCACATCAATTCCTGGTACGACCCGGCGCCCGGCTGGACCGGCGTGTTGTTCAACCAGATGCGCACCAACGCCACGAGCCCCAGGGGCCGGGACAACCAATACGTGATCTTCTCACCGTCGCCGCACTGCGGCTCGGAGCGGGGCGCCGCCGAGAAGACCACCGTCGGCGAACGCGACCTGGGCGACACCCGGCGGGAATATTTCGGGCTCTACCTCAAGTGGTTCGACCACTGGCTCAAGGGCGCCGACAACGGCGTCACCACCATGCCCAAGGTTCAGTACTACGCCATGGGCCGGAATCGTTGGCAGTCCGCGTCGACGTTCCCGATCGCGGACGGGCAGCCGTTCTATCTTCATAGCGACGGGCGGGCCAACAGCCGCTATGGCTCGGGCACGCTCTCGGGCACGCCGCCGCGGACCGAGGCCGCCGACCACTACGCCTACGATCCCGCGAGCCCGGTGCCCTCCAAAGCCGGCCCGATCTGCTGCACGTTCTCGAACGAACCCGCCGGCCCCGTTGACCAGCGGGACATCGAAGTCCGCCAGGACGTGCTGGTCTATACCTCGGACCCGGTAACATCCGAAACCGAAATCACCGGCCCGATCAAGGCCGTACTGTACGTCTCCTCGTCTTCCAAAGACACGGATTTCACGGTCAAGCTCCTCGACGTCCTCCCCAACGGCACCGCCTTCAATCTGCAGGAAGGGATCAAGCGGGCCCGCTACCGCGAGAGCTACCGGACCCCGACGCTGATGGAGCCGAACGGCGTCTACAAAGTGGAGCTCGACCCCCAGGCCACCAGCAATGTTTTCCTGCCCGGGCACCGGATCCGGGTCGAGGTGTCGAGCAGCAACTTTCCCCGCTTCGACCGGAACATGAACACCGGCGGGGTGAACTGGGACGAAGTCAAATGGATCACCGCGTCCAACACGATCCACCACTCCGCGAAGTATCCGTCGCACATCCTGTTGCCCGTGGTGACGGCCGGCCGGTGAGATGATCGCCCCCGTCATCCGGGTCTCGAACCTCGGCAAGCGCTATGGTCCCACCGTCGCCGTCGACAACGTATCGCTGGAGGTCCACCCAGGCGAGATCTTCGGCCTGATCGGTCCCAACGGCGCCGGCAAGACCACCACGATGGAATGCATCCAGGGTCTCCGGAAGGCGGACCATGGAACCATCTCGGTGTTAGGCCTCGATCCCCAGCGTGACGCCTCAGCCCTGCGCCAGCGGATCGGGGTCCAGCACCAGGAGGCCCACCTCCAGAAGCGGATCAAAGTCTGGGAGGCCGTCGATCTCTGGTCCTCGCTCTACGCGAGTACCGTCGACCCCGAGGCTCTGCTCACCCGGCTCGGCCTCGAATCGAAGCGAAACGCCTGGTTCATGACCCTCTCCGGCGGCCAGAAGCAACGGCTCTTCATCGCCCTGGCGCTGATCCATGAACCGGAAGTCGTCTTCCTCGACGAACTGACCACCGGACTTGACCCCCAGGCGCGCCGCGCCATCTGGACCCTGATTGCCGACATCCGGGCCCGTGGCACCACCGTCTTCCTGACCACGCACCTGATGGAAGAGGCCGAGCGCCTCTGCGACCGCGTGGCCATCATCGAACATGGCCGAGTGATCGAGATGGGGACCCCGGCCGATCTGGTCCGGAAGCACTGCCCCGAGCAAAGCGTGATCTACACCAGCGAAGGATCGACCCACACGCTCCGGGGCGAAGGGGACGATTTCGTCACCAACGTCATCAACGACATCGCCCGCTCCGGGGTCCGAGTGCGGGGTTTCCGGACCGAGAGCCCGACCCTCGAAGACGTCTTCCTCAAGCTGACCGGCCATGGGATCAGGGACTGACCGATGCTGAACGGACTCTGGAAGCTGAGCTGGCTCGAGACCAAGATCTTCGTCCGGGAGCCGATGGGTTTGATCGGAAGCCTCCTCGTCCCCGTGGTGATCTTCGTGATCGGGGGGCGGGTCATGGGCACCAACCCCGCGGGCGCGGCAGCGGTCGCGGATGCCGCCGAAGGGGTGCCCCTCAACATGGCGATCCTGGCGTCGCTGATCATCGCCGTCGGCGCGGTGCTCTCGCTGATATCGATCATCTCGATCTACCGCGAGGGCGGCATTCTCAAACGGCTGCGGGCAACGCCGCTGTCTCCGCTGACGATTCTCGGCGCGCACGTGGTGGTGAAGCTGCTCTTTACCGTGGCCGGCATGGCGCTGCTGGTACTGGCCGGCCGGCGGTTCTTCCCTGGAGCCATGCAGGTGAACCTGCTCAGCTTCACGGCAGCCTTGCTCCTGAGCACTCTCAGCATCCTGTCACTCGGCTTCGTGCTGGCAAGCATCGTCCCCACCGCACGGTTCGCCCAGCCACTCGGCGCAGCCGTGCTGTATCCGATGCTGTCGGTCTCCGGGCTGTTCGTGCCGCTGGAACA
>JANMXA010000013.1:0-5954 GCA_031394255.1 Gemmatimonadota bacterium | reverse complement strand
GGATCGCTCGAGGCGGGGAAGGATGCCGACGTGGTGATTCTCGACGGCGACCCCCTCAGCGTGAAAACCTGGGTCGAACGGGTCTACATCAACGGCGAACTGGTCTACCAGAAATGATCGACTGGGATCCGCCGACCTCCTGGAGCGCCAGACCCCGCTTTGGGTACTGGCGCTACCGGCTCAACACCGCGGCGCCGGATCCGCCGCGGCAGGCCCCGTCGTACCGTACTGAAAGAGGTCCTCGACTCAACTTCTGACGTCTCAACAAGGAGGCCCCCGTGGCCCTGCCCATCTATCGTGCCGACAACATCGGTTCCATGCTCCGTCCACCCACGCTGCTCGTCGCCCGGGACCAGTTCAAGGCCGGCCTCATCGACGACCGAACCTTCAAGGCCGTCGAAGACCGCGCCGTCGACTACTGCATCGCCGCCCAGGAATTGGCCGGGATCGGGATTCTGACCGACGGCGAGATGCGCCGCAATGTCTTTGCGAGTCAGCTGGCCCAGTCGGTCGAAGGCTTCGATACCATCACCGGCAACAGTGTGGACTGGTTCACCATGGAGGGAAAGAAGGAAACCAGCCCGGTGACGGTTGGTCTGGTGTCGAAGATGAAGCGGAAACGGCATCTGTCCTCGGAGGAGTTCGTCTATCTGCGCGCCCGGACCCGGCTGCCCACCAAGATGACCATTCCGAGCCCCACGATGTACGCCTATTACTGGGTCCCCAAGATCAGCACGGCGGCGTACCCGACCACCGACGCCTACATGGCCGACGTCACCGACATTCTCCGCGACGAAGTCCGGGAGCTGGTCCGCCTCGGCTGCGACTACATCCAGTTCGACGCCCCGGAATTCGGCATGGCACTCGATCCCCATCAACAGGAATGGTTCCGGGCCAAGGGCTTCGAGCCGATGAAGCTGGTGCGCGACGGCATCGAGATGATGAACGCCATCATGGCGGGCTATCACGACAAGTGCACCTTCGGGCTCCATGTCTGCCGTGGCAACGATGCCAACCGCTACATGGGGAAGGGGAGCTATGCGGCGATCGCCGAGGACATTCTCCAACGGACCGAGGCGAAGGTCCTGCTCCTCGAGTACGACGACGAGCGGAGCGGAGACTTCTCTCCTCTGGCGAAGACCGCCGAAGACAAGATCGTCTGCCTGGGCCTGATCACCACCAAGAACCCCCGCCAGGAAACGGCCGACGAGGTGATTGCGCGGATCCACGAGGCGGCCAAATACGTGCCGCTCGACCGGCTCACCCTGTCGACCCAGTGCGGCTTTGCCTCGGTGGCCAAGGGAAACAACATCCCGTTCGAACTCCAGGAACAGAAATTCAAGCTGGTGGCGGACGTGGCCCGGCAGGTCTGGGGATGACTGTGCCGGCGGCGACACCCCGTACGCCGGCGGCCGATCTGACCCTCTATGAACCGAGCGACAACCCGTACCCGGCGCTGGCCCGGGTCCGGGCGTCGGCGCCGGTGGCCTGGTTCGCGGAGTTGGGCCGCGGCGGCGCCGGATGCGGGGCTTTTCTCTTCGCTGGTTCACGCCGCCGACCGGCTCGGTGACGAGGAGATTCTCTCCAACGCCCTGATCATTCTGTTCGGCGGGATCGAAACCACCGATGCCACACTGGCCAATACGGTGTGGGGCCTGCTGAGCTGTACTCGGTACGCCACTCAGGATGTGGAACTCGCGGGGACACGGATCGAAGCCGGCGATGTGGTGCAGTGCATGCTCGGCGCGGCCAACCGGGATCCCGGGCACTTTCCCGACCCGGACCGGTTCGACGTTGTCCGGCCAAACGCCGCCGATCATCTGACCTTCGGTGTGGGGCGGCATCTCTGTCTCGGTTCCCATCTGGCCCGGGCGGAGACCAGGATGGCATTGCCGGCGCTGTTCGGCGGGCTCAAGGGGTTGCGGCTCGATCCCGACGCGCCGGCCCGGCCCGCGGGGTACGAGTTCCGGAAGCCGGAGCGGCTGATGGTCCGGTGGACGGCGTTAGGCTGAGCGTCGCGGCCGGCCAATTCTCATTTCGTGGGATTGTTTCAACCAGAAACGACAAAGCGTTTGAGGCATTTGTTCCCTTGCGTGTTCGGTTAGTTGTCGTCACAATTGTATACAGGGCATCTGACGCCCTGTCATCTACTTACATCGAAGCAGTACACCACGCACGGAGGAAGTACCATGCTCCAGCAGTTCGTGCGGGCGATGCGCCGAGCGGTGCCGGTTCTGGCCGCTACGGGTCTCGCGCTGGCGGCCGTTGCCGCCCGCCCGGCCCTCGCATTCGCCCAAGCAGCGACCGGCTCGGTGGTCGACTCGAAGACGGGTCGTTCACTTCCTGACGCCATCGTCACCAACACCGCGAACAACGTGCAGGCCCGGACCAACCAGCGTGGTGAATTCCGGCTCGAGTTCACCGGCACGGCCAGCCTCCGCGTGACGCGGGTCGGCTTCCAGCCGCAGACGGTGACGGCCACCGCCGGCAAGCCGGTCCGGGTCGAGCTTATCGAGCTGGTCGTCAAGCTCGACGAACTGATCGTCACCGGCACGGTCGGCGAGCAGACCAGCCGGTCGCTCGGCAACTCGATCGGCAAGGTGGCCATTGCCGACAACATCATCGTGGCTCCTCCGGCCAAGCTCCAGGACATGCTCTCGGTGAACGTGCCGGGCGTCCGGATCATCCGGGCCTCGGGTGCGGTCGGCTCGGGCGGCACCACCCGGATCCGCGGATCGGGCTCGCTGAGCCTCACCAACGCGCCGCTGATCTACATCGACGGCGTTCGGTCCAACAACGACGACGCGGCCTCGTCGGCGGCCTTCTCGCACGCGCAGGAATCGCCGTCGCGGTTGAACGACTTGAACCCCGAGGAGATCGAGTCGATCGAAATCCTCAAGGGTCCGTCGGCCGCCACGATCTACGGCACTGAAGCCTCGAACGGCGTGATCCAGATCATCACCAAGAAGGGCCGCGCCGGCCGTCCGGTGGTGGACTTCCACGCGGACGGCGGGGCGAGCTGGCTCCAGAATCCCACGGGCCGTTACGCGTCGAACTATTACTACAGCGCCCGGACCAAATCGGTTCAGGAGTTCAACGTCCTCAAGTTCAACAAGGCCCGCGGCTTCCCGGACGTCTTTTCGACCGGCATGCCGGTCGGGTTCGGCGGCTCGGTCTCGGGCGGAACGGACAATCTTCGCTACTTCTTCTCGACCGACTTCAGCCGGGACGAGGGGATGGTCGATTACAACTGGCAGAACAAGTACTCGGCCCGCGCCAACCTGAGCTACACCAGCACCAACAACAAGTTCAAGGTCGACTTCAGCATGGGCGGGCTGCGGTCCAAGCTCTCAGGGGCCTCGCCGTTCCAGCCGATCACGACGTCCATCCTCTGGTCCTGCAACTTCCCGGGCTGCGAGCCCTTCGTTGGACCTCCCGGCAGCGGTAAGGACACGACCAACACCGGCTGGAACGACCCCGGCCACGGGTACCAGTTCTACCGGCCCGAGGACTACAAGATGACCCGGGCGTACGACAACGTCGACCGGACCAACTTCAGCCTCAAGTTCACCCACCGTCCGCTGTCGTGGCTTCGTCACGCACTGACCGTGGGCCCCGACTTCACGAACGTTCGGGGAACCAGCCTGGTTGAAAAGGCCCCCGATTCTCGCGGGCTGCCGTTCTTCAATCAGAGCACGGGCTACAAGCTGGACGGCCAGAACCGGCAGACCTTCATCACCATCGACTACAATGCCTCGGCCGACTGGAACATCAAGAAGGATCTGCTTTCCACCACGTCGGTCGGCGCGCAGTACTACTACAAGCAGTATGACCAGGTCCAAGGGACCGGCGAGAACTTCGCGATTCCCGGTCCGTCTGATATCTCGGGTGGCTCGCTGATTTCGGCCCAGGAGCTCTACCAGGAGAACAAGTCCTTCGGGGTCTACGCCCAGGAACAGCTGGCCTACAAGAACCGGCTGTTCCTGACAGGCGCTCTCCGGGCGGACGACAACTCGGCCTTCGGCGCCAACTTCAGCGCCGTCTATTATCCCAAGTTCAGCCTCTCGTGGGTGCTCTCGGAAGAGCCGTTCATGGCCCATTCGAGCATCTTCTCGACCCTCAAGCTCCGGGGAGCCTGGGGCCGAGCCGGTCAGGCGCCGAACGTCTTCTCGGCCATCCGGACCTATGGGCCGGCGGTCGGCAGCAACGGCCTGGGCGGCGTGACGCCGGTCAACTTCGGTAACGCGGACCTGAAGCCCGAGGTCGGCCAGGAGTACGAGGCCGGGTTCGACGCCTCGCTCTTCAAGAACAAGGTCGGGATCGAGTTCACCTACTACAACAAGGACATCAAGGACGCGATCCTCTCGATTCCCTTGAAGCCCTCGAGCGGGTTCCCGGGGCAGCAGTTCTTGAACATCGGCTCGACCAACAACAAGGGCATCGAAGTCGCGGTTGACTTCTCGCCGATCCAGAAGAAGAGCGTGGGGCTCGACCTCCGCGCCACCTTCGCGACCAACTCGTCGAAGATCACCGACATGGGCGGGCAGGCGCCGGCCTTCACCGGCAGTTCGTTCATCCAGCAGTGGAACCTCCAGGGGTACGCGCCGAGCGGCTTCTGGTACAAGAAGGTGACCGGCTCGACCGTCCAGACGATCAATATCGGGATTCCGCTCCCGCTCGGGTTCAACTCGACCTGTGTGGCCAGCGACCCGATTCCGAACAGCAGCCTCGGGGTCGAGAATGGCAAGGCGGACGTCGACTGCAACGCGGCGAACGCGGTGTTCTACGGCCGTCCGACGCCGTCGTGGAGCGGGGCGCTCAGCGCCACGCTGACCCTCGGTGGTCGGCTCCGTCTGCTCGCGCTGGTTGACGCCCTGGGCGGCAACAACGTCCTGGTCGGCGACGTGGCCGCGATTCACGCCTTCTTCCTGAGCTCGAAGCAGGTTCTTGAAGGGTCCGACCCGATTCTGAGCGGTATCGTCGGGAACGAGCTCATCAACGGCGACGGCAACGGCGTCGGGGTGTCGGGCATGTTCAAGGGCGGGTTTGCGCGGCTCCGGACCGTGTCGGCGAGCTACGATTTCCCGACCCGGATCGCCAAGTTCTTCGGCTCGTCGCGCGGCAGTATCACGGTGTCGGCCGAGAACATGGCGTTCCTGTGGCGGGCGCAGGAGTCATCGTTCGGGGTGAAATGGATCGATCCCGAGATCACGCCGAACCGGAGCTTCGACACCACCGGCAACTTCGGCTATACGCAGGAATCCTGGCCGCAGGCGGCGCGGATCCGGACCACCATCCGGCTCACCTTCTAACCGGCCACGACGGAGACTACTACAATGCGAATGATTCAGACGCGCCGGATTGGCCACGGGCTCGCGGTGATTGCCGCGGGTCTGGCCCTCGCGGCCTGCAGCAACTTGCTCGAAGTGCAGTTCCCCGGCCGGATTCCGGCGGAGCAGACCAACGACCCGTCACTGGCGTCGGTCCTGGCCCGGTCGGTGGTCGGCGATCTGGAGTGCGCTTACAACAACTATTCCGGCGGGGCGGCGGCGCATTCCGATGAGTACGAGGCCGCCAACAGCAACGTACCCGGCCGGAACTGGGGTGAACGGAGCATCGGGGCGGACGAGGACGACTACGTTCTCGGTGAGTGCGGCGGCAATAGCTATTTCGGAATGCACACCACCCTGCATACTGCGCGGTTCCAGGCCGAGGACATCTTCACCCGGCTCTCGGGCTGGACTGATGCCCAGGTGCCAGGTCGGGCATCGCTCATGGCGACGGTCAAGACCTACAACGGCTTCCCATACCTGTTCATGGGGGAGACGTTCTGCTCGGTGTCCTTCGACAAGGGCGCCAAGCAGGATCAGATCACGCCTGGCACGACCACCCGGACCGGTTCGGCGGCGCTGGTGCTGGCCGAAACCAAGTTCACCGAGGCGATTGCGCTGGCG
>JANMXA010000012.1:0-40454 GCA_031394255.1 Gemmatimonadota bacterium | reverse complement strand
CATGGTAGCTATGCCACGGCGGCTCACCCCGAGGGATGCGGGTCCGGACTACCTGGTCGGTTCGAGCCGCGACGGGGACGATGTTGAACATGTCGCGTACTATCCGCTCAAATGGCCGATCTAGCGAGCTTCCCGTAGATCGTCGGGGATCCGCACAGTGTCGCTCTCCCAATCCCAGAGGACGCTCATGATCCACCAGCGGCCGGCGTCGAACCAGAGCTGGACGCTGTTGATCCCCCGGGCGAAGGGCGGCCCATCGGGGGTCCGGCTCGACCAGTAGGCGCTCACCGCGTGAACCCACCGGCCAAACCGGAATTCCTGGCGGCCGGTCTCGATCTCGTAAAAATCCTCCTCGAGAAATCGGGGGCCGTTCCGGTCGGCAAAATCCTGCACACTCATCAGGCGCATACCCGGCGTTGGGCCGGGCTCCGGAGCGGAGCCCGCCGGCATTCCGCGCATCATCCGGGCGTCCGGGTGGAACAGGTTCCGTTCCCGGTCCCAGTTCCGAGGCCCCCTGGGCCCTGAAATGACTGCGTACATCGCGGTGACGATGGCGTCCACCGACTGGACGTCGGCGGTATAGCGGGGGTCGGTCATTGGGCCTTCTGCCGGGCGAAGACGATCGGCTTCAAGGCCGGCTCGATCGGGAGCGAGAGACCGGTGATGTTGCCGGAGGCATCCATCAGGAACTGGACCTTCCAGCGTATGGGGGTCGCGACACTCCGGGGCTCGGTCTCGAAGACGTCGTAGTGCCAGTGGGCCATCCCCATCTCGACCATGCCGTACTTGAACGTGAGCTTCCCGTCGGCCTGAGCGATCGTGATGTTGCCGTATCCCGGATGGTTGTACGTGCCGGCAAAGTCCGACAGGGGGTGGGTCGGGGTCGTGTTGGCCACTTTGCCGGCCACCTCCTTGGCGCGGGCGGAGTCGGCCCGGGCGCGAGCCCGGTTGAAGACGTCGAGGTAGCGGCGACTCCAGTCGAGCCGGTCGAGGCCGAGGAGGCGGTCGTAGACCAGCCACGGAATGAAGTCCCGGGTGCTGGTGCCGTTCAGGTTCGTCAGCACGACGACCCCGATCGAATCATTGGGAAGAAAGTTCACCTCGGCCGAGAACCCGTCGATGTTGCCGCCGTGGTGGACGAGCTTGTGGCCCCGGAAGGTCCCGATGAAGAAGCCCATCCCGTACTGCTCGTGGCCCAGGTCGGTGCCGCCCGCGGTGGGGAAGGGTGAGGGTGGGATCACCATCTGGGGCGTCTGCATCTCACGCGCCTGCGCCGCAGGCAGGACCTCCCGACCCTCGAAGGTGCCCTGGTTCAGGTGCATCGTGAGGTACTTGGCCATCTCCTCGACACTGGCGTTGATCGAGCCCGCGGGTCCGATGGCATCGATGATCCGATAGGGAACGCGGACCACGGAATCGGCCGGGTTCCGGGCGTATCCGAAGGCGGGGGAGCGCTGGAGATCGCTGACCGAGAAGTCGGCGGTGTTCATGCCAAGGGGCCCGAAGACCCGGGTCCGGACGACGCTCTCCCAATCGGTGCCGTCGAGCTTGGCGGAGAGAATCCCGGCGGTGAGGAACATCAGGTTCTGATATTGCCAGACGGCACGGAAATCCTTGTTCGGCTCGAGATAGCGGAGCCGTTGGTAGAGCTCGTTGCGGTTGAAGCCGCCGGCGCCCCAGGTCACATCGTGGCGGGGGAGGCCCGAGCGGTGGGTGACCAGGTCGCGCGGGGTCATCCGCTCGGTGGCGACCGGGTCGAACATCATGAAGTCGGGGAGGGCGCGGCGGACCGGGGCGTCCCATTCGAACTTCTTTTCCGCGGCCTGCATGCCAAGGGCCGTGACGGTGAAGGACTTGGAGACCGAGCCGATGGCGAACTTGGTCTTGGTGGTGACCGCGGCCTTTTGCTCGAGATCCTTGAACCCGAAGCCCTTGGCGTAGATGACCTGGTTCCCCTTGACCACCGCGATGGCGAGGCCGGGCACCTTCCAGGCCGCCCGGACCGAATCGATCGCGGCGTCGAAGGAGGCGTCGAGGGTACGGGGTACCGGCTTCCGCTGGGCTTGGCCTTGAGCGGCAAGGCCCAAGGCAAAGACGAAGCCGAGGGTGATCGGGCGTCGGGCGTTCATGTCGAGGATCCTGGGGTTGGGGGCCGGCGAGTTCGGTACGGTCTAATAGTATCGTCGGAATCCGCCGGATGCAGCGTCCCGTTCCATGGAACAATCAGGCCGAGCCTCGCGCTTGGAGCGCGGGTGGCGTACAATCCGTGCGGCCCGGTGGCAGACCGGGCAGAACCCCGAGACAATACCGGCCGGGCCCGGTGGGAGAGCGACCAATGACGTGGCGACCGATGCGGTGGGCGGTGGTGGTGCTGGCGACGGCCGGGTGTGGCGGTGCCAAGCCGGCGGCGGACACCGCGGCCGAACTTCCGGCCAGGCTGCAGGCGCTCCTGGACTCAACCCTTACCCAGACCCCGAAGTCGCCGGGGATGAGCCTCCGGGTCGAGGCCGCGTCGATCGGGCTGGCATGGTCGGGCGCGGCCGGCAGGGTCATGAAGGGCGGGGAACCACTCAAGGCCGACAACACGGTCCGGATGGCCAGCAACACCAAGACCTACATCTCGGCGGCCGTGCTCCGTTTGGTCGAAGATGGAAAGGTCGGTCTCGATTCGGGTATCGCGCGGTATCTGTTGCCGGCGTCGGTGGAGAAGCTGCGCAAGGGCGGATACGACACCAAGGCGATTACGGTCCGGATGCTGCTCCACCACACCAGCGGGCTGTTCGACTACGCCATGGCCCCCCAATACGGCCCTGCCACCATCGGCAACCCGAGCCATCGATGGTCGCGGATGGAGCAGCTTGCCTTCGCGATGGACAGCGGCAAGGCGTACGGCAAGCCGGACGAGGTCTATCACTACAGCGACACGGGCTACATCCTCCTGGGCGAATTGCTCGAGACGGTCACCAAACTGCCGATGCAGCGGGCGGTGAGCGACCTCCTTGGCTTCGACGCCCACGGGATCAAGTACACCTACTTCGAGACGCTCGATTCGGTGCCGCCCGGGACGCCGGCCCGGACCCATCAGTACTACGACACCACGGACACCTACACACTGGACGCGTCGCACGATCTCTACGGCGGCGGCGGGCTCGTCTCCAATGTCGAGAATATGGCGAAGTTCTACCGGCTGCTGGTCCGGGGCGAGCTGTTCCGCCAGAAGGGGACCGTGGACACCATGATTCTGACCACCGCCCAGAGCGAGAAGGACCGGCCGGGGGGATACGGCATGGGGATCGGGCGCGCGATCGTCGATTCGGTGACCTGCTACGGACACAGCGGGTTCTGGGGCACCTCGGTCCGGCATTGCCCCTCGGCGGACGTGACCGTGGCCACCGCGGTGAACCTGGGCCCCGACCCGACCAACCCGCTGGGCAAGCTCACCCAACAGGCACTGGTGATGGTGCTGGACGCCGTCAAGGCGAAGAAGCCGTAATGGCCGCGAAGCCGTTGTACCGGGACGCTCTGGTCTGGGACATGGTGTTCATCTATGAACCCGACATGGGGAACGCCGCCAACATGTTCGACCGCTACATCGCGGCCGGCATCAATTTCATTTCGGTCCACCCCGCCGGCGACCGCCACAACGTGGGCGACGCGATCAAGCGGATCGCCCGGTGCCGGACCGACATCAAGGCCCACCCGAACGCGGTGCTGGTGGAGTCGGTCGACGACATCCTGAGCGCCAGGGCCCGGGGCAAGCTCGCCGTGGGGATTCACCTCGAGGGGTTCCGCTGCCTCGAGCGCGATCTCAATCTGGTCGAGACGTATTACCAGCTCGGGGTCCGCTTCGTCCATCCGATCTTCAATCTGAACAGCGAAATCGGCGGCGGCTGCGCCGATCGCTACGAGACCGGACTCACCAAGCTCGGTGTCGCGATGGTGAAGGAGATGAACAAGGTCGGGATGCTGGTCGACGGGGCCCACGGCGGGTACCGCTCCAGTCTTGACATGATGGAGGTGTCGGCCGATCCGGTGATCTTCTCGCACCTGGCATGCTACGGTGTCCACCAGCACATGCGAAACGTGAAGGACGACCAGATCAAGACTTGCGCTGCCCGGGGCGGCGTGATCGGCATTACCAGCGCCGGCTTCTACCTCGGCGACGCGACGCCGGAGAAATACTTTGAGCACCTCGACTACGTGGCCCAGATGGTCGGGCATGAGCATGTCGGGATCGGGCTCGACTATCTGGACAACGTCGCCCCGCTGGTGGCGTTCATCGCGGCGCGGCCGGACGAGTGGCCGGGCGCCGCCGAGGGCGCCTGGGAGCCGATGAAGTTCATGCCGCCGGAACGGCTCGAGGGTGTGCTCGCGCTGATGCAGAAACACGGCTACACCGACGCCCAGATTCGTGGCGTGCTGGGTGGGAACTGGCTCCGGATCTGCCGTCAGGTCTGGAAGTGACCGTTGCGCTGACCGACAGCGACCGCGCGCTGCTGGCCGGTGAGAAGGGCCCCGCCGCCCGGCTGGCGATGTCGATCGTGGTTCGGATGGCCGATGTCGGAGACGTGCCAGCGCTGATGGACATCTCCGCGGCGCACATCGACTCGGCCATCTACCTCGGCGAGGGCACCATGGCCTTCGCCGAGAAACTGGCGGCTCTGGGCGGCAAGGTGGTGGTGCCGTCGTCACTCAACGTGAGTGGTCTCGACGAGCACGGCTGGCGCGACTGGCCGGTACCACCCGAATACGCCGCCAAGGCCCATCGCCAGATGGTGGCCTATCAGGCGATGGGCTGCGCCCCGATCTGGACCTGCGCACCATACCAGACCAAACACAAGCCGGTGTTCGGCCAGCAGATCGCGTGGGGAGAATCGAACGCGATCTGCTTTGCCAACTCGGTCATTGGCGCCCGGACCGAGCGTTATCCCGACATGTTCGACATCTGTGCGGCGTTGACGGGGCGGGTGCCGGCGGCCGGCCTCCATCTCGAGGAGAATCGCGGCGGCCAGGATCTGGTCCGTCTGGTCGGGATTCCCGAGCCGCTGATGGCCGAAAGCTCATTCTATCCTGTGCTCGGCCACCTCGTCGGCAAGTTTGCCCAGGAGCGGATTCCGGTAATCGACGGGCTCTCGGTGACGCCGACCGAGGATCAGCTCAAGGCGCTCTGCGCCGGCACGGCGTGCTCGGGGGCGGTGGCGCTGCTCCACATCGTGGGCGTCACCCCCGAAGCGCCGACATACGCGGCGGCGTTCCTCGGCAAGGCGCCGGAGCGCACGCTCGTGGTGACGCTCGACGACCTTCGCGCCGCGCGCCGGGAACTCACCACCGTGAGCGACCAACCGCTCGACATGGTCATGCTGGGCAGTCCTCATTTCTCGCTGGCGGAGTTCCGGGCCCTGGCTCCGCTGCTCGAGGGCAAACGGCGGGCTCCCGGCACGGCGTTTGTGGTGACTACGAGCCGGATCATGGCGGCGCTCGCCAAGGCGGATGGTCTGCTCGAACCGCTCGAGGCGTTCGGCGGCCGGGTGTCGGTCGACGCGTGCGTGCTGACAATGCCGATGCTCAAGGCCGGTGAGAAGGTCCTGATGACCAACTCCGCCAAGTACGCCTACTACACTCCAGGGTTGCTCGGTGCCGGGGTGGCGTTCGGCAGCACGGTGGACTGCGTCGAGTCCGCGGTCCGGGGCCGGGTGATCCGGGACGAGTCGCTATGGAACGAATGATCGCCGGCCGGGTGATCGTGCCCGGGACCGGTTCGGGCGAGATCCTCTTTTCGGACCAGCCGCTCAGCTTCTGGGGCGGGTACGACCAGGCCACCGGCGAGATCATCGACCGGCGGCATCCGCTGTCGGGCGCCATGGCGGCCGGGAAGATCCTGGCCGTGTCGGCCTCGCGAGGCTCGAGTACCACGTCGGCGGTCCTGCTCGAGGCGGCGCTGGCCGGTACTGCGCCCGCCGCCATCATCACCGCGGGGCCGGATCGGTTCCTGGCGCTGGCGTCGATCGTGGCGGAAGAAGTGTTCGGGAAGCCGGTGCCGATGGTGGCGTTGAGCGACGAGGACTTCCGGACGCTGGCCGGGGCCGCCCGGGCCGAGGTGCTGTCCGGCGGCTCGGTCAGGTTGCAGGCCTGAAACGTCTCCCTTGACCCCGCCCCCGGTCCGGCCACCTTTGAGGCAGTGACCGCCCTCTCCGTCCCACCCGAACCGCCGCCGACCGCGGCGGCGCCCGTCCTGACTCCGGAGGAACTCCGCCGCCGGGATCAGGCCGCCAAGCTGCAGCGTCTCATCGTCATGCGGCGGTGGGCCACGGCGCTGCTCGGCTTCTTCGCCCTCCTGTTCGTCGTCTGCCTGCTGCTCGAGCCGAGCCACCCCTGGCTGGCCGCGGTCCGCGCCACAGCCGAGGCGGCCGTCGTGGGCGGGCTGGCAGATTGGTTCGCGGTGACCGCGTTGTTCCGGCACCCGATGGGGATTCCGATTCCGCACACCGCGGTGATTCCCAACCAGAAAGACCGGATCGGCCGGGTGCTGGGGAACTTTGTCCAGAACCATTTCCTGTCGCACGATGTCGTCTCATCGGAACTGAGGCAGCTCAAGCTGGCCGAACGAGTGGCCAAGTGGCTCTGCCAGCCGGAGAACAGCTGGCGCCTTGCGACCCAGGTGGCCAACGGGCTGGCCCAGGTGATCACCGCGCTGCCGGAGGAAGAAGTCCGGCGGGTATTGTCGGACAGCGCGGAGAAGCGGGTTCAGAACACCAAGTTCGCGCCGCTGCTTGGCAACGCGCTCGCGCTGGTCACGACCGATCAACAGCATCAGACACTGCTCAACGAAGCGCTCCAGCTGATCGGCCGGGTGATCGAGGACAATCGCGACATGATCCGCGACCGGATCCGCGATGAGAGCCCGTGGTGGGTGCCGAGCCGGGTGGATGACGCGGTCTACAAGAAGATCATTGCCGCAGTCGAGGCCCTGATCGTGGGGGTGCGTACCGATCCCAGCCATCCACTGCGGAGTAAGGTGGACGCAGCGCTCAGGGACTTCATCGAGCGGCTCAAGACGTCGCCCGAGTTGGCCGAGCGGGCCGAGCAGTGGAAGGGACAGCTGCTCGGGCGCGGGCTGGTGGATGAACTGGTGGGGTCGGCGTGGGACGCGGTGCAGCGCGCGGCGGGGGATTATCGGGGCAATTTGACCGCCGAGCCGCCCGAGGCGCTGGTGCAGGGGCTCTCGGCTGCGGGTCGGTCAATGCTCGAGAACGAATCGCTGTTGGCGGAGATCGACGACTTCATCGTCCGGCAGGCGGCGGACGTGGCGGAGCGGCACCGGCCTGACGTGGCCGAGTTGTTTGCACGGGTGGTGGCGCGGTGGGATCCGTCGGTCGCGGCGGAGCGGCTCGAACTCGCGGTGGGCAGTGACCTGCAGTACATCCGGATCAACGGGACGCTGGTGGGCGGGCTGGTTGGGCTGGTTCTCTACCTGCTCGGCACTCTGCGCTGAGGGCGCGGGCTGGCGTGGTCGAGAGGTTCCGGTGCGTTCTCCGAATCCTGCTGGCCCTGGTGCTCTTCGGTGCCGTGGTTCGGCATGCGGCGGCCGCCGCCGGGCTCATTCCCGGAATGGATCCGCCGATCCGTCACGTTGCCTGGATCGTCATCAACCTCCTGCTCCTCTCCGGCTCGGTGACGGACGCGCGTTGGCTCTGGTTGGCCCTGCTGCCGGTGACGGTGCAGCAGCTCACATCCCATGGGGTGTCGGTGTACCGCTGGGCGATGGGGGTGGCGTCTTTTGACGCTATTTCACTCGTGGTGGTGGTGGCGCTGGGGCTGGGCTGGTGGTTGCTCCTGGCCCGGCCTAGAGGAAGTACCTGATGGTTCGTGCCACCCACCCGACGACGGCCACCCCGATCGGGAGCAGGGTGAGACCGACGGAGAAGATCAGGCCCTGGCGAAACAGCACCGGCCCCGTGGGCTGGATCTCGTCATGCCAGGCGGTTTGGGCCGCCCCTTCGAGCACCCAGCCCATTGTGTAGCAGACATTGGCGATCACGGCGTAGGCCACGATGAAGAGCGGCGGCGGCCCCATCAGGTGCGGGTTGGGGGGCAGCAGGCTGAACAGGGCGATGACTGCGAGCGAAACGGTTCCGGTGGCGCCGACGACCAGGTTGTAGGCCAGGCGGCGTTTTTCCCACCAGAGGACGATCTGTCCCATGGAGCGGGGGGCCGGGACGGGGTAGAGGAATCGGGTGAGGGCGGACATGGGATCCAAGGTGTCGATGCTCCACAATACGAGCCGGGTCGGCGGTTGTCAAGTACTTTGTGCCGCAAATTAACCGATGGCCAGGCGAACGCACCGGCTCATTCCAGCCCTGGTGGTCCTGCTGGCGGCTTGTGGGGGCGGATCAAGGCCTCAATCCGGCCCGACAACCGGACAGGAACTGCCGTTGCACCGGCTGGTGACTCGTGACTTTTCGTTCGAGGCGCCAGTCCGGATCGACGCCGGCCTGGTGCGGCTTCGCCTGGTCAACGAGGGCCACGACGTTCACGAGGCCGTGGTGGTTCGGGTGGTGGGGGAGGGCTCGGCGGCGCGGTATGTCGAAGCGTGGAACCGGGGCGTGTCGTGGCCGGCCTTCGGAGAGGATGTCGGGGGCGTGGCTCTCACCAGTCCGGCTGACTCGAACGAAGCCTGGCTCCGGCTCGAGCCGGGACACTACATCCTGATCTGCACCAAGGGCGACCACCTCAATCGCGGGATGGCGGCCGACCTCGAGGTGGTTCCCTCGACGGCGCCTGCCCCGCCGTCTCCCGTGGCGGATCTGTCGCTCGAACTGTTCGACTTCGCGTTTCGCTTCCCCGCCAGGATCGCCGCCGGTGGGCACCTGATTCACGCGGTCAACCGCGGCACCGATCCCCACGAGATGGACATCTACCGGATTCCGCCAGCGAAGTCGCTGGCGGATTTCGTGGCGTGGTCCAAAGGGGGAGAAAAGGGGCCGCCGCCCCTTGAACTGGCGGGCGGCGGCGCGGATTTCTTTCCGGGGCACGAGGAGTGGATTCCGATCAGCCTCACTCCCGGTCGCTATCTGATTATCTGCACCATCACCAAGGGCAAGTTGGATAATGCGCCGCACCACTATGCCCTTGGCATGACATCGGAGTTCGTCGAGTGATTATTGCATCACCATCTTCGGACCCTTCTCGGCGAACGAGTACGGCCCTTTGGCGCACTTGACGGCCGAGTTGGTGGACGAGAAGAGCCCGTTCGGGTTGTCCTTCCAGAGCCACACGTGCAGATCCCAGTGGTGGAGTTCTTTCGGCAGCACCGGTTCGTGGCCCTCCATCGGCCCTTGCAGTGACTGGCCATGGATCATCGGGGCGGTTTTCGACAGTTGGGCCGGCATGAACCACTCGGCACCGGTGAGCTGAAGCCGGTCGCCCACCCACTCGTAGAGCAGCACCTGCGGCTTCATCGGGTCGAGCTTGGGACCGATCAGTGCCGGGTTCAGGAAGTGCACCCCCATCGCCCCCGGCTTGTAGCTCATCATGCCATTCCCCTTCTCACCCGTCGGAAAATCGATGCAGCCCAGCGTCGAGAAGTATCCGTCGTGCACCGCGACGATCGGATCGCGGTACTTGTCGAGGGCAGCCCGTACCGGCACGAGCTCCGCCGGAATCTTCGGGCTTGCCTGCGCCTGAAGTGTAGCCGCCGCACCGCCGACCATTGCGGCGAGGGTAAGCAGGGCGGCCAGGTTCGGGCCGCGCCGAGACACGAGAGCGCTGAGATCCATCGGGATGTCCTCCAGAATGCGGAGAGGAAGGGAACATCGGTGCGAACGGTTGAATATCGTCCCTTCTTCGGTTTCCGCCACCTTCACTGGCCTACGTCGTACATTCCCCTCAGCAGTCCGGTGGGGTCATGTAGCTGTAGGCATCGATCAACAGCCCGTGGATCACGCGGGTCCATCTTGGTGACAGCGTCATTGAATCCTCAGACTAGTCTGCGTTGATCGCTCCCGCGCGACGGTTACGAGGCGTCGTGAGGCGTCAGGATTGTCGCGAGTGCGGCCGAGGTCGCAGAGTGCAGGGACCCCGAGCCGGCCTCATGGCAAAATAGGTCACGCCGCCGCCGGGCTTGCCGGTGATGAGGGCCGCGGTCGACCACCCGTCGGCGTCGATGGCTCGCGGCGCGATGACCGTGGCCTGACGGCGATCCGACGCCGGGCGGCCGGTGCCCGGATCCATTACGTGCCCGGCCACGAGCCCCGCCAGCCGGACCACCGACTCCACATTGGACGACGTTGCCAGCGCCCGATCCGACAACAATACCGTTCGGCCGACGAGATCATGACGGTCCGGGACCGCGATCCCGATCTCCCACCCGCGCCGGCCGGGCGGAGCGCCGATGGCGAGGCAATCTCCGCTCACGTCGATCAGAGCCCGCTTGATTCCCATGGCATGAAGAATGGTCGCCGCACGATCGAGTCCATACCCCACACCGATGCCACCCGAGTCGAGCTGGGCCGCCCTGGTGGTCAGGAAGGCGCGGTCGCCCGAGAGGCGGATCTCGGCGGCGGTGACCGCCGCTCTGGCTTCGCGCAGTTCCGCTTCCGAGGGGGGAGCGCGGCGAGGGTCACGGAATCCCCAGGCTCTCATCAATGGTTCGACCGCGAGATTGAAGGCTCCGTTGGAAGCCGCGCCGATCCGGATCCCTGCCGCCAACACGGCTGCGAGATCGGGGCCGATTCGGACCGGCCGCCGACCGGCCTGCCGATTCAGCTCGCAGAGATCGCTGGCATCGTCGAACGCCGACAGGCGTGCCTCGACCCGGCGGATTTCCGCCAGGGCCAAGGCAGCGGCCTCGAGCCCCTGTTCCTCGCTCCCGGCGTAGATCTGCACATGCGCACTTTGCCCCATCACCCAGGACCAACGTTCCACCAGGCGATCCTCGGCGTGCCGCAGACCTCTCGATGGCCTGGCCAGACCGGCCCCCGTGGCGGCCGCCATGCCGACGAAGGCGCGCCTATCCATGTCGGTCGGCCTGTCCCAACTCCCGGAGGACCACGGAGGTCTGGATCGCAAGGACGATGGCCATCGACCCGCTCGACAGGAGCAGAAGCCAGACAAACCGCGGATCGACGAAACGAATCAGCCACAACGTCGCCATGGAGACGAGGGTCGCCACGAACGGCTCGGCGATCAGGACGCGTTGCCACCGGCCGCCCGGCCACGAGCAGACCGCGAAGCAGAGGCCGCTCACGACGAACAGCGCCGCCATGCCGAGAAGGTGGGTATGGGTGGACGTGAGCAGTTCTCCGAGGGGCTTTGGAAACTGGAGCGGAGCGTCGGGTGCCGCGGCGGGATCGAGCCCGCGGTATCGTGCGACGATTCCGGCCGGCGTCATTCCGGTCGTGTGCCGGACGAACGTCAGCGCCACCAGGTACCCCGCGGCGTTCACCACCGTCGCCCACCGGGCGACCGTTCGAATCGGGGCCGGAACCTGAGCCCAAGTCAGGGACGGCCCGCTCATCGCAGTACTCCCGTTTCGTGCCACTGGACGAGGTCCCGCAGGGTACGGCGAATTCCCGCCGTGACGGCGTTCACACTGATCGTCGCGCCGGAGATCGACCGAATATCTCGCCCGGGCACCAGCGGAGCGTCGGCGCCTCGGCCCCGGAACTGGCGTCGCCACGACTCGTAGGCCACTTCGCCCCCATAGGGCTCCCGGTAGACGAGGATATCGACGTCCTTGAGACGGTTGGCGAGATCGATCGCCACGAGGAACGTGATCGGTTGCTCCTTGCCCAGCACTTCACGAACCTGGGCGAAGCCCAGCAGAGAGTCGCCTCGGGTAACCCGCAGGACATCTGCAGAGTCGGCCCGGACGTGGGTGCCGGCAACGCCAGGCCCGAAGATTCGGACCAACGAGGCCTGTACCCGTGGCTCGGCCTGCTGGGTGACAACCACCCACGCCATCAAGGCGACAACGCGGGCTAGTACCAAAACCCGACTCCGAGACTCATGACACCGACCTGCCCGGCCCGAGCGAGGTTCCGCACCCACGAATAATCGGCCTTGAAGGCGACCGACGCCACCGGCAGATAGGTCAAACCCACGGTCGTCACGCGCCGCGAGTTGGCGGGGTCGGCGACCACCCCGGCTGGAACGGACGCCTGGGTGTTGTACCGCTCGTGACGAAGGAACACGTTGAGGCGCTCCGTGCTGGCTGATCCGAGCGACCGGAGGAGGTTCACGGCGCCTTCGACGTACCCACCGGTGATTCGGCGGCCCGCGCCTTCGGCGCCCCGGGCATTGATCTTCTCGGCGTCAGTCACGTGGATCGTGGCCGCTTCCGCCCGAATGGCGACCGCCCCCCGGTCCCACCGAAGATCCGCGGCGAGAACGCCCACCGGCGCCGAGAATGCGCCTCGGCCAATCAGCGTATCGCCCGCCGTCGCCCCGCCGTACCAGAGGGCCGCACCGACCTTCAGTCCCGGCCTCGCGTATTCAAGACGCCCCGTGAAGGAGGGGTTGGCGAACGTGGCTTCCCTGCCTTCCTGGCGCCCTCCCCGGATTCCCTCCGAGGCCGAAAAGCCCGAGCCGACAAGGCCGTTCATCAGATAGGCCCGATACCCGAAGCCCGGCGCGAGCGTGCCCTGGACCCCGAATCCGATTTCCCGCCAGGTGGTGGGAAGGACATCGTGGTGGTAGGCCGGGCGTTCCACCCCATTGAACGTGGGTGGTTCGTGGGTTTCGTTGACGATACCGATCGGAACGAGGATGAGGCCGCTCCGGAGGGTGACGCCTCCGCCGAGCCGGTAATCGACATACAACTGTTCGAGACCCACTTCGCCACCCAGGGTCCCCCCTTCAATCTTGGCGTCCTCAATCTCGAGTTCCGAGCGGAAGGCCAGGCGGTCGGAGAATGTGTGCCCAAGGAAGATCACAAATCTCTTGACGTTCACGGACGCCGGACGGTTCGGGCCGGTCGGATTGGAGTAGTGAATTTCCCCGTAGCCGCCGACCGTGGTCCTTTCCTGCGCCTCGAGGCTTCCCGCCCAGCAAAGTATTGCCAAGCCAACAGATAAGAAGGTTGCTCTGGTCACTACGTACCTTTATTTGAGAATGAGTGTCATTTCAGTTTTTGCGAGCGACTAATGCTACGGACCGCCGACCGCCGCGTCAACTCCACTCACGCCAGGTGCGAAACAGGCCGCGGGCCGCATGACGGGCCCGCTCCGTGTCGATCAATCAGGCCAGCTTCACGTACTCGAAATCGCCGGGCTTGTTGTCGATCCCGACCCGGGGCGGCGCGATCCAGCCGGCGTACTTGCCGACCTCGCGTTCCGGGGTCTCGGCCACCAAGCGCTCGAGGAAGGCCTGGTCGTCACCGTTGGGGAGCATGGCGTCCCGGCGGCGGGTCCAGTCGTCGGCGGTGAGCAGATTGCCGGTGATGTCCGTCCCGCCCGGGAGCGTTCTTGACGGTTTGCTGAACGGGTCCGAGATTAGCCAGTGACCGTGATACCCACCCACTCCACCCTCGTAACCAGCCAAACCGTTATTGGAGGAAATGAGATGCGGCGTCGCAGCCTGCTGGTCGGGACCGCTCTGTTCATTGTGACGGGCTGTGCCCGAAACCCTGCTGTGGACATCGAGGCCGAGACGGCCGCGATCCGGGAGCGGTTCGCAACCTGCGTTACCGCCGAGACCCGCCGCGACATGGACGGGAGTGTCGCGTTCTTCGCCCCGGACGCCATCATTCAACCCGAGGCCGGGCCCGCCGTCAAAGGCATCGCGGCGGCTCGGGAGCTTTACCAAGGGTTCTTCGCGCTGCCGTATACGGCCATCACCGATGTCGAGCCGCGCGCGGTCACGGTCGCTCGATCGGGCGACCTGGCATCGGACGTGGGCAGCTGGAAGCTCAGCATTCCCGGGCCCAACGGTCCGACCGAGGAACGAGGCAAGTCGACCCTGGTGTGGCGGAAGCTCGACGGCAAATGGATGATCATTCTGATGTCATTCAGTATGGACGCACCCGCGCCGCCGGCGGCTGCGGCCAAGGTAGTCAAGTCGTAGTCGTATTCCCCAGGTATCCAATCACCGCAAGGAGCCGGTCATGAATCGGATCACGTCGTTTGGCGTTCTGGCCTTCGCCGCCGGGCTGGGCTGTGCCCGCCCCGTCAAGGTCGACGTCGAGACGGAGCGCCAAGCTCTTCGAGAACTCGACGCTCAGTTCGGCGCGCTGGCTGCCAAGAAAGACTCGGTGGGGGAGGCGGCGCTATACGCGGATGACGGCGTCATCATGCCACCCGGCGCGCCCGCAGTGAAAGGCGGGGCGGCAATCCGCGCCATGTGGAACGGACTCCTCCAGACCCCGGGTCTGGTGCTCCGGATCGAGCCCGAACGGACCGACGTGTCACCGGCCGGAGACTTCGCCACGGACATGGGAACGGTCACGATGGAGCTCGACGGCCCGCAGGGACACGTCACCGAGGTCGCCAAGTATCTCGAAGTATGGCAGAAACGGGACGGGAAATGGCGGCTGCTCTACGATACGTGGAACTCCAACGCGCCGCCGGCCGCGCCGGAACCGAAGCCGGCCACCTGACGCGCCGGGCAGCACTGACGCGGTCTCATCCGCGGCTCGACTTGGCCTACTCGACGCCACCGCTCGAGCGGGGCATTGGAGTTACCGGGCCGATCGAGGCGAAGCTCTACGTGTCGTCATCCGCGAAGGACACCGATTTCACGGTCAAACTGATCGACGTGTACCCCGACGGGAGCGCGTACAACGTGCAGGAGGGGATTCTTCGGGCCCGCCAGAGTCCGCCGACCTCGCCGCCCCCTCCTCCGTCGGCGGCCCAGTGCGCCAGCCAGCCGACGCTCCAACTCGCGGTCGGACAGCACGATGTGATCGACCCGGCCACCACCAACGGCTGCGTCAGAGTTCCGCCGCAACCTCCTCGATCATCCGAAGGTCGGATTGATCTTTCTCGTTCCGGGGACCGACGAGACCCTTCGCGTCAACGGGACGGCACGGAAGTGGATCGGATGGTGGAGGAGGAGTACCGGACGAACCTCTGACACGAGACCGTTCGACGGTCTACAGGAAGTGTTCGAGGAGGTTGCGCCTTCGACCTAACGCGGCCTCATTATCTGGGTGACGGCGGTGCCGATCGCCGCGGCGCTGCCGGTCAGAATGGTACCCCAGAGCATGTCCAGCACGGTCACCTTGAGGCTCCAGACCTTGAGCGTCGCGAAATTGGTGAGATCGTAGGTCATGTAGCAGAGGAAGCCCAGCACCGCGCCGCTGACGAGCGCCGCCGTCCACCCGCCCGACCGGAGCGCGGGGAACACCGCGAAATAGAGGATGCCGACGACATATAGGAGGTAGAAGGCCACGGCCGGACCCCAATAGAACTTGTCCGCCATGAGCTTGCCGATTTCGGGCCGGTAGAGCCGCTCCGTCATTTTCCATAGCCAGACCGAGTCGATCAGCGCGAAGGCGATGCCGGTCGATAGATAGGCGAGGAGATATTTCTGGACCATCATTGGCTCCTACCAAGGGGTCAGCACAGCATCCCACTTTACTTCGGCGAGGGGCGCTCGAAGGCAAAGAGCGGGGCATTGGGATTCTCCCGCCCACGGCACGCATCCGTCAGCAGTTCTGAAGCAATCACGCTGTAGGTAATCCCGTTTCCGCCGTACCCCAGCGCGAAAAGCACCCGAGGGAAACCTTCGGCCGACCCGATGTACGGCAGGCCGTCCGCCGTCTCCCCGAAGGTACCGGCCCACGCGAATGCGGTGGTCGCATCCACCGCGGGAAGAAGCTTGCCCAAGCGATCCTCGAGCCGAGCGCGTTTCTTGGGCAGCAGACGGTCCCGCCAGGCCGGGGATCGAAACGGGACGTCCTCGCCGCCGATGAGGATCCTGTTGTCGGCCGTGGTCCGGAGGTAGCAGTAGGGCCGAGCCGATTCCCAGACCAGGCAGCGATCGTCCCACGGCCCGAAATTCTCAACCACCTGGGTGGCAATGGCATAGGAGCTATGGAGATCGACAATCTTTCGGCGGAGCATGAAAGGGACTTCGTAGCCAATGGCGTATACCAACAGGCGCGCCGTGACGACATGGGGCCGATCGGTTCGAACCGCCACGCCTCCATCGGCTTCCTGATAGTCCGTAACGGTGGTGCGGGAATAGATCCGGCACCCACCCGCGGTCGCCCGTTGCAGCAAGGCTCGGGTCAACTGAACCGCATCGACCTGAGCCGCGGTCTCGGTCCGAATGGCACCATGGGAGGGAAAGCCGTATCGCGACTCTACCTCCTGCCGGGTCCACCAATCGGCGCTGAGCCCGGCACGTTGCCGCAGTTCGGTCTCCTCCATCAGCCGGCGGCCATCGCGCCGACGGCTGGCCAGGTAGAGACTCGACCGTTGCGCAAAGTCGCACCCTCCAAGCTCGAGACATAGGGTCTCAAGCCGCCCAATCGCGTCGCGGCAAAGCTGGTAGGCCCTGGTCGCGCGATCGGCGCCGATCATCTTCGTCAACGCTACCAGCTCGATGTCGAGTTCGTATTGGAGCAACGCGGTACTGGCAGCGGTGCTCCCCAAGCCCGGTTCTCGCCGATCCAACACCACGACGTCGTGACCCGCCCTCACCAAGGCATCGGCAACCAGCGCCCCGGTCACGCCGGCTCCGACGATCACCACGTCGCAATGCTCGTCCCGATCAAGAGCCTGCCCGGGCTGGCCCAGCCCATTGCGAATCAGCCAGAACGGCGCGCCGGAGTGCAGGTCCATGATTGCGGCAGGGTTCAGACTAACGGGGGGGGCGCGGCTCGGCTCGTCACAGAGTCACCACTCTCATCCGCAAACGATAGCCGCACTTGAGGAGGGGGATCAATCGATCAATGGAGTGATTGCGAAGTAAGGTCAGGGTTCACAGTCCGCCATCCCCGGCGGCGCCCGGACCCATAATCCCAACGGCCCGTGAAACTTAAGGGTTTTGTGGCGCTGCCGTCGCTGTATTGGGGGCTGCTGGCGGGGATGCTGCTGGCGTACATGCTTCTCACCCAAGCGGTGAAGAGCTGGTTTCACCACCGCTATCCCGACTAGGCGATCCCGGGGTTGGGAACCGGTTCGCCCAGCGCGGTCGCCAGGTCGATCAAATGATCCTGTTCCTGGCGGAGGATCTCCCGGATATGCTCCGACATCGCGAACTCATTCATCGCTTCGCACTGGATGACGCGCCGCCGGTACTGACGGATGGTCTCGGTCTCGTTGTCCAAGTCGGCCCGCAGCATCGTCTCCGCGTCCTCCGATTCTTTGACCGGCTTTGCCACCACGGTCGGTTTCCCACCGAGATAGTCGATCTGTTTCGCGATCGTCACCGCATGGGCAAGTTCCTCGGAGGCATGCCGCTCCAGTTCCCGGGCCACGTGCATGTACTTGGCGCCCTTGATTACTTGCGAATAGGTGACGTAGGCGATGATGGCCTGATACTCCCGGGACAAGTCTTCGTTGAGGGCCTTGACCAACTGATCGCGGTCGGTCGCTTTCTTGATAACCATGCAGTCCCTCCCTCGGGGTAAATCGCTTGGGCTTCGGAATACTACCGGCACGCTGAAGACCCGGCTATCCATCGATGGAGCTAACCCCAGGTGCCTCATCCCTCCGAGCGATTGTATTGCGGAATCACTTTGCGATCCGTCATCTTCGTCGATCCGCCGCGCGATGCTGCAAACCCAATGCGTAATGAAGCCGTGTGGATACCGAGCGGCGGACTGTTGATGAACGGCGTAATGTACGCAGCGGCCGGAATCAGAAACCATCCGACCGTTCTCAACATTCACGGCACCCCCGGCAACGAACAAAATATGGACATCGCGCAAACTCTCCATCGCGCGGGATACAACGTGCTTTCCTTGCGCCTCATCGTGATTGGCCACAGCTATGGAGGCTTCGCGGCTGCGCGCATCGCCGCCGGGCACCCCAATATCGCCGCGGTCGTGCTGCTCGCCCCCTGGAATCCGGCGCAGGATATCCCGCTTTTTACTGTGCCCCCGGAGAAATTTGCCGCGGCGGCTCACAGCATTTTCGACGACGATGAAGGACGGATGGGAGGGTACACTGACGTCGATATGGCCAAGACCCACCGTCGGGGTCGGGGAACGGCGGGGGGGCCATGGGGGACTCCGTGGCGGGGCGGTCGGGTCGCGGGCGCGGGTCCAGTGGGCGCGGTGGGCGAGGGTCCGGTCGATGACCGCGGGCGCGATGATCACCGCGACGACCCGCATCGCCCGCTGGCACCGGGGGCAGGTCAACGGGTCAACCTCGAAGATCCGGCGGAGCACTTCGGCCCACCGGGCGCGGGCCGCCCGCGCCGACCAGCCGACCGCTTCGACGACCGTCCCCGCCTCGGCCGGCCCGGCGGCGGCGCGCTCCTGCTGCCGTCGCGCGCCCCGGGTTCGACTGGCGTACCAGCCATAGGGCTTCCCCCTGCCGCCAAATCAGCCGGGCATAAGTTGACGGCGGCGTGGCCAGCGCGGCTCAGACCCTGGATCGATCGAGCAGCGAAATGGCTCGATACCCGACCAAACAATCGGGTGTCTTTGTACGTAGTAGTCGATATGGTGCGCAGGCGGGCCTTCCCTTGATCAGATCGGAGGACGGATGAACCTGACGCTGCTGATGACCACGGTGGCGCTTCGAGGCCTGCCCGAGCAGGCCGGCGGCCCCGATCCGGTCGACCGCTATGTGCGCGCCTTCATCGAGCGCCACCGTATCCCCTCGGTGGCCGTCGCCATAGTGCGCAATGACAAAGTGACGAAGGCGGCCGGCTACGGCTGGGCCAGTCTCGAGCCGCCGGCTCCCGCGGGACCCCACACCGTCTACGAGATCGGCTCGATCACCAAACAGTTCACCGCCGAGGCGGTGTTGATGTTGGCGGACGAAGGCAAGCTCAGCCTCGACGCGCCGGTCTCGAGATACCTGGCGAACCTGCCCTCGGCCTGGGAGGCGATCACGCTGCGACAGCTGCTGACGCACACTTCAGGGCTGCCGGACTGGGAAGGGCGGGCCATGCTTGACTTTCACCGGGAGTACACGCCGGCCGAATTCATTCAGCTCATCGCGGGCCGGCCGCTGGATTTTGCTCCCGGGGAGCAATGGTCATACACGAATAGCGCGTACCCCTTGCTGGGCCTGGTCATCGAAGCGGTCGTGGGAACGCCGTACGAGCGGTTCGTCACCGAGCGGATCCTCGGGCCGGCGGGGATGGGCGAGAGCCGATTCAGGAACCCGAGGGACGTCGTGCCGAACCGGGCGGCTGGATACGTGGACTCCGCCGGCGGGTTCCGCAATGGTGAGCCGCTTCGCCCGCGACTCCTGGCCCCCAATGGGGGGATCCTCAGTACCGCGGCCGACATGGGCAAGTGGGGTGTCGCGCTCGGCCGCGGCACCATCGTCCCGCGGGCACGGTTCGAAGAGATGACCACCCCGGTTCGGCTGAACGATGGCCGGCGATTCAGCGCGGGGATTGCGTGGTTCGTCGATGGGTTCCGCGGGCACCGTTTCGTCCTGCACAACGGCAGTACCGCCGCGGGGTTCTCCTCGGTCGTCTATTGGTATCCCGAGGACCGGTTGTTCATCGTCGTTCTGATGAACATCGATCGGGGTGCCCTGGTGAACCAGCTGGCGACCGGAATTGCCGGGCTGGCGATACCGGGCCTGACCATTCAAACGCTTCCGGAGCACCGGGACCCCGATCCTGAGATGACCAGGCGGTTCCTGACGCTGCTGGCAGACGTCGCCAATAAGCGAGACAACGATTTCCTGGCGGCTGAGCTTCGCAATCCTCCGGGTCCGCCCCGAACGTCCTCGTCCGAGGGCTTCGGCGGCGTGGTGGACCGGTTCGGGTTCCTCGACCGTGAGGATCTGGGTCCGGGCGGTGTCCAACGATTCGGTCTCCTGGTCCGATGGATCTTTCGGTACAAGCTGGTGAGCGGGGCGCAGGTACGGTACTACACGTTCGAGCTCACGGCGGACGGCAAAGTGGCACGGCTTCGAGCCGAGGATAGATGGTGAGGCACTCGCTGGCGGGCCTGGTGGTGGTGGCGTCGCTGCTGGGAGCATCCGGGCACGCGCACGGGCCGGCTCGGGTCTCGGGGAATGCGGCGTGGACCATCCCTCTGGAATACCGCACGGTACAGGCCCGCTCGCTGGAGGTAAGATTTCTGCCATGACGCCGTCCTTTCGGCCCCGCGCCGCATCGCTGCTCGGCCTCATGGTGGGCGCGTTGGCGGGATCTCGCGCGGTGGCCGCGCAACAGACCCACGATGTGTACTACTTCCTCGGCCAGGCCGCGATTGCCGATTCCGCGAAAGACTATGCGGCGTTAGGACGGGCCGCCGAAGGCGCCTGGTCGCTGGCCCCGGTGCATCCCGCGATGCTCTTCGCCCTGGCCAGGGCCCTCGTGCTTGCCGGTCAACCCGAACGCGCGATGACCACGCTGGCGCGGCTCGCGGCGCTGGGTGACGGCAGGGACATCGAAGCGGACACCCTGATCCAGCGGCTCGCAGGGAGGCCGGGGTACGGCGCGCTGGTCGCCAGCCTCGCCGCGAACCGCCGTCCCGTGATCGGCAGCGCCGCTGCGTTCGTCGTGCCTGACACCAACTTCCTGCCGGAGGGACTGGCGTACGATTCGCTCGACGGATCCTTCTACATCGGCAGCCTGGCCACGCACAGTGTCGCGAGGCGGGGCCGGGACGGCTCCTGGGAGCGCGTCGCCGGGCCGGGAGACGGGCTGCTGCGGGTTGTCGGGCTCAAGGTGGATGGGCCCCGACGCCGGCTCTGGTTCGCGACCTGGGAGCCGGGGTTCGACACCGCGCAGAGCTCCGGCCGTCGAGTGGTACACACCCGGTTGTTCGAGTATGACCTTGACTCCCACCGCCTGCTTCGGAGTCTGGCGCCCGCGGATACGACCAGCGACCATCTGCTCAACGACCTGGCGATCACTCCGGCCGGGGACCTCTTCATCACGGACACGTATCAGGGCACGGTCTACCGATTGGGCCGCGGAGGCGCCAGGCTCGAGCCTCTCACCCGGCCCGATCCGCGCTTCAGTGATGCGAACGGCATCGCGCTGTCGGAGGATGGGCGCCGTCTCTACGTGGCGTTCCTGCAAGGCGTCGCAAAGGTGGACCAGTCGACCGGGCAGGTATCGCTGTTGCCGGGTCCGCCGTCGGTGACTTCCGCGGGCATCGACGGCCTGTACTACAGCAAGGGCAGCCTCATCGCGGTGCAAACGGTGCGAACACTGGAGCGGGTGGTGCGGTTCGATCTGGATCCGGGAGGCCGGCGCATCGTTCGCGCCCGGGTGCTCGAGGCGAGACATCCGCTGATGCATCGGCCCACCACGGGCGCGCTGATCGGGGACACGCTCTACTACATCCCCGACAGCCAGTACGACCGGTTGGGTTTCGACGGCACCGTGCGCTCGGGTCCCGTCGTGCGGCCCACATCCGTCCTGCGACTACCGGTCTGGCCCTGAGGCGACCTGGGCGGGAGACCACGGCTCGCCGACTCCTACCCGGATTGGAATTCCTACTCGCGACATCAGGCAGAAGTCCCGGATGGTACGCCCGGGATCCGGCTGCGACAATCGATTGCGGTCGGTTCTGATACAGGTCTCACATTGCCGAACGCCGGCAGCGTGGTAGGTTGAAGCGTCGGTGACGCCCTTGCTATGGAGAGGGTCCCATGGGATGTACAGCTCGTACATGATGGCCGAGCTGCGCTATGCCGGCCGGCAGCTGCTCCGTCATAGAGGACTGACGGCGGCGGCGGTGCTCTGCATAGGGCTGGGCGTGGGCGCCAACGCCGTCCTCTTCGGCGTCGTCGATGCGCTGCTCTTCCGGCCCCCCGCCCAGGTAGGACAGCCGCACGAGCTGGTGCGCGTCTCGGCTCGGGCGCCGGGCCCACCGGGAGTGCCGTCCGAATTCAACTCCGCGTTGTCCTATCCCGCATTCGAGCTGCTACGCGACCAAGTAGCCGGCTTTGCGGGAGTCGCCGCATACGCCGGGACCGACGTGACGCTCGGCGCCGGCTCGCTAGCGCGCCGGTTGTCCATCGTCCTCGCTTCGCCGGACTATTTCCGGGTGCTGCGAGTCAGATCCGCGCTGGGGCGCTTCCCGGAATCGAAGCCTGGCGCAGGGGTATTCAGGGCAGAACCCGAAGTCGTGCTGAGCGATGGGTACTGGCGTCGCGCCTACGGCGGCCGCACCGATGTGGTGGGCGAGACGATGCAGCTCAACGGGAGGCCCTTCACCGTCGTGGGGGTCGCACCTCGAGGGTTTGTCGGCCCGGAGCTGGGATCGCCGGACCTGTGGGCTCCGCTGGGCTCCGCGGTGGCGCTGGGCATGGGTGAGGAGATGATGCGGAGTCCCAACGCGATCTGGCTGAGCGTGATCGCTCGGCTCAAGCCGGGAGTCACCCGGATCCAGGCGGAGAACATGGCGGTCGGGTCCCTGGCGCCGCTGGCTCCCGGCGCGGGCGGCGCGGCGCGGCTGGAGCGACTCGCCGGGCTCCGCGCCACAGACGAAATGGCTTCGACCGGGCCGCGCGGCACGCCGGTGTCGCTCTGGTTTCTGGCGGTTACCCTGGCGGTGCTGCTCATCGCCTGCGCCAACGTGGCCAATCTCGTGCTGGCCCGCGCAGTGCACCGGCGCCCCGAGACGGTCATCCGGCTCGCGATCGGCGCTTCCCGGTGGCGGATCGTCCGGGAAATGCTGCTGGAGAGCGCAATGCTCTCCCTCCTCGGTGGAGTGGCGGCGGTCCTGCTGGCCCGATGGGGCGAGACGATCGTCCACCGGCTTCCGCTGCCACCGCTGCCGTCGCTCATCGACTGGCGAACGCTGCTGCTGACATTCGGCCTGTGCGCCGTCACTACTCTGGCGATCGGCCTCCTGCCGGCCTTGTGGTCTTCGCGGGCCGACCTGTCGCTGGCCCTGAAAAGCGGCGTAGCCCAGGCCCGCTCCCGGCGGGTGCGCGCCCGCGATGCACTGATGGTGACCCAGCTCGCCGCGGCCTTCGTGCTTCTGGTCGGGGCGTTGGTCTTCGTGCGGAGCCTCCGTGCGGTTCGGGCCATCGACCCGGGCTACGATTTGAACCGCCAGCTGGCGGTCTGGCTCGAGCTCCCCGAAGGCCCGGGCCCGCCATTCGACGCCGAGGCCTTCGCCGAGCGCGCCCTGGCGCGGCTCAGAACCGTGCCCGGGGTGGAGGCGGTCGGCACCTCGGCGACGGTCCCCTTTCGCATGTTCTCGACCGACTTCGTGCGCATTCCCGGGGCGACCGGCGCCGGCCAGCGCCCCCTGATGGTGAGCGATGCGATCGTGGGGGTGGACTTCTTCGACGCGCTGGGCATTCCGCTGGTGGCGGGGCGCGGGTTCACGCCGGCCGATCGGGTTGGCACGCCCCCGGTGGCGGTGGTGAGCGAGACGATGGCGAAGCGCTTCTGGGCCGGGCAGAGCCCGCTGGGCCGCTGCTTCCAGGAAGTGGCGCCTCCGGGCGCACCGGAGGGACCCTGCATCGAGGTGGTGGGCGTGGCGGGCAACGCGCGGTTCGAGCGGCTTCTGGACGACGATCAGCCGTATTTCTATCTGCCCTTCGATCAGTTCAGGAGCCGGATCCCGCCGATCAAAACGCTCCACGTTCGCACCCGCGGGCCTGCCGGTGAGCTGGCCGCCTCGGTACACGCCGCGGTCCAGGGGCTCGACCCCGATCTGCCGTTCGTCCGGGTCGAGCCGCTGCGCGAGCTGGTGCGAGAACAGGTGGTGCCATGGGAAATGGGCGTGCTGATGTTCTCTCTGTTCGGCCTGCTGGCGCTGGTGCTGGCGTCGGTAGGTCTGTACGGCCTGGTCTCGTTCGTAGTGTCGGAACGGACCCGCGAGCTCGGAGTCCGCATGGCCCTGGGCGCGCAGCGGCGGGACATCCTGGGGCTGGTGCTGGGCCAGGTCACCCGCCTGACGGCTATCGCCGTGCTGATCGGTCTGCTGGGAGCGGCCCTGCTGGTGCGGATGATCGGGACCATGATGTACGGAGTGCGGGCCACCGATCCGGTCACCTACGTGGGGACCGCGCTGCTGCTCGGCTCGGTGGCGCTGCTCGCGGCGATGGTGCCGGCCCGCCGGGCCGCACGGGCCAACCCGATGAGCGCGCTGCGGGCCGAGTGAGGGAAGAGACGCCCACCGGAATCGCCTCCATTTGCAAGCGTCGTGACGACTCCCGTTCCGATATAAACCCGCTACAACCTCCGCCGGACCGGCAATAATATTAGCTTGGTGCGCGGTGCGCCAAATAAGCAGCGGTTTGTATGTAATTGCCGCATCATCGTCATCCGCGCTACGCCGCGCCGGAGCTCCTGGCTACCGGGGCCAATCAGCTGTGGAGTTGGGATATCACCAAGCTGCGGGGGCCGTCGACCTGGACCTGGTTCGATCTCGACGTGCTGCTCGACGTCTTCAGTCGATATGTCGTCGGCTGGCTCCTCGCCCATCGGTAGTCGGCCCTCCTCGCGCAGCGCGGCCACGGTGGCCCGCGAAGGGATCGCGCCGGGCCAGCTCACGGTCCATGCCGATCGCGGGCCGGCCATGACCTCGAAACCGGTGGCGTTCCTCCTGGCCGATCTCGGAATCACCAAGACCCACTCACGCCCCCACGTCTCGAACGGCAATCCCAATTCCGAAGCCCAGCTCACGATCCTGAAGTCCCATCCGAGTTTTCCGGATCGCTTCGGCTCGTTCGAGCATGGCCGCGCCCAACGGCACCAGCGGGCCGCCGTGCTCGCCGCCGCCTTCGCCGCCCGGCCCGAGTTGTTCGTCGGGCAGGCCCCCATGCCGCCCGCGCTGCCCTCGGCGGTGTGGATCAATCCCCCCAAGCTCCTCGACCAGGGCTCGCAATCGTGTAACCGGGCGGCGGCTTGGCGCCGAGCAGGTTGGCGACGAAATAGTCCGGCGTCGACGACCGGCCCCGAATCCGTGTTCCAGAAGGCCGCAGGCCAGAAACTGGTCGACGACCTTGGGGATCACCGCCCGCCAGTCGCCACCGGTCGCGGCGAAGCGCTCGTCCCACACCAGACTGGGCACCTACCTGGCCGAGGAAGGGCAGAAACTGGTCATTTCGCGGAACCAGAAGGGTGGCGGGCTCATGCTCGACATTTCGATGGGACCGATGAGCACCAGCTATCACGTCGACTTTGCCAGCGAGGCCAGTGTGCGGTGCTCCGGAACATCTCCCTCAATCCGATGGTGGCGTTCACCATCGCCCCCGTGTCCGGCGATCGGTTCTCCGCTCATGATCCGGCTGATGCCGGTACGGTCGTCACCGGTGCGCTCGCGGCGGCGGCCGATACCGCGGCGCCTGCCGGCGCCGCGGTTCGAGTCGAGTCGATCGGACGGTACGAGTGGCGCCGGTGGTGGTGCGCCGACAGCCAGCGGCAGCGCTCGGTGACGGTGACCCCGGACGGCGCCGATCTGATCTCACTCAAGGTCGAGGCCCCCGCCGGGCGGCTCACCGCCATTCTGCGGGAGGTGATGGTCCCGCTCCAGCAAACGATCGAGGTCGGCCCGCGGAGGTAATCGGGCGGGCTCGCGCTTCGGCCGGTCAGGGTGCAACTTTTCCAGGCACCCACTGCAGAGGCACCGATGCGCGTCTTCGAGACCGTGATCCTGGCGGGTCTTTCGCTCGTTCTCTTCGGCGCGCTGGTGCCCCGAGGTCGGCGGCCCCGCTGGTTGCGGTCTGTCCCCGCGCTGCTGGTGGTCCTCACGCTGATCCACCTGGGATTCGAGCGCTATCGGTGGCAGATGGTGCTGGCGTATGTCCTGATGGCACTGGTCGCGCTGTTCGAGTGGCGCCGCGCCGGGACCGCCGGGAGGCGGGTCGGCATCGGCCGGATCTTCGCCGTGCTGGCCGGGGCCTTGGGCGTTGGCCTGGCGGCGTTCCTCGGTGCCGGGGTTCCGATCTTCAGTTACCCGCCGCCCTCGGGGCCGCACGGCGTCGGGTCGGCCCAGCTGTTCTTCGTCGATCGCTCACGGGTCGATTCGTTCGCGTCGGCGCCGAATACCCCGCGGGAGCTCCTTGCCGTCGTCTGGTATCCCGCGGAGGTCCCGGCGGCCGCCAGGCCCGATCCGTTCTGGCCGCCTGGAGCGGATGCCTCTCAGGCGATCGGCATGCCGGCCTTTCTGTTCTCGCACCTGCCACTGGTTCCCTCGCATGCCTACGCCGGCGCTCCGATGGCGCGGGCCCAGGCCCGGTATCCGGTCATCATCTTTTCGCACGGCTTCAATTCGACCCCTTGGCAGAACATGCCTCAGGTCGAGGAACTGGCCAGTCACGGCTTCATCGTGGTGAGCCTGGCGCACACTTACGACGCGTCGGCCCTGGTGTTCCCCGATGGGAGGGTTGTGCACGACAACAGCCGAACGCGCCGTCCCCCGATGAAACTGGAGGATGCCCGGAAGGCAGCCGAGATGATGGGCCGAGTCAAGACGGCTCCGGGGCCGGACGAGGTACGGCGGGCCTGGTGGGAATTGGTGGCATTCTACAAACAGGCCGGGTTCTTCATCGTGCCCAGCGTTGACATGTGGGTTGGCGATACCCGGTTCCTGATGGATCAGCTGGCCCGGCTCAACGTCGGCCCGGTGCCGGATATGGTGGGTGACGGGAAACCGTTCGTCGGTCGGCTCGATCTCGACCGGCTCGGCGTGGCCGGCATGTCGTTCGGTGGGTCAACGGCCGGCTCCGTCTGCGCCATCGATCCCCGGTGCAAGGCGGGGCTCAACCTCGACGGCTCGCAGTTCGGGGTCGTGGACGAACACCCGCTGTCGGTGCCGTTCATGTATCTCACCGCCGAAGGTCACAACGAGTTTCCGGTCTACCTCACGTCGACCGCCGACCTGTACGAAGTCAGCGTCAAGGGAAGCGCGCACGCCAATTTCGATGACCTGTCCCTGATCATGCCGGCCTTCAAATGGATCTCGACGCCGAAGCTGGCCATGCTGGGGACCATCGATGCGCCCCGGATCGAGCGGATCATGTCGACCTACATGCTGGCCTTCTTCCAACGGTACCTCCTGGGCACGCCGCAGCCGATCCTCGCGCCAGGCGCGGCCGCCAGCGAGTTTCCCGAAGTCCGGTTCACCGCCCGCCCGGCACCGTCGGCACCGGCACCCACGCCGTGCGGGGCTGACTGTCGGCACTAGATTCCGAGCGGTCGGTCATCGCCATCCCTGAGCAGGAGCATCGCATGTCGGTCAGCCGCTCCAACGCGATAGGGTTGCGGGCGCAGGAGCGGGCCAGCCGGAGGGCGAAGGATCGGCCGCGAGGTCAATCGGCCGCGAGCCCGATATCTTTGGCCAACGAAAGGACGGGACCCTTGGAGCACGGCACCGAAGTCATCGCGGCGGTTTCCTTCCTGGTGATCGGACTCTCCCACCTGCTCCAGCCAAAGGCCTGGGTGGTCTTCTTTCAAACTCTGGCCGGATTCGGGACGGCGGGCGCCTTCCTCGAGGGTTTCTTTCTCCTCAACTTCGGGGCGATCATCGTCGGGTTCCACAACGTCTGGCACGGTCCCGCGAGGATTCTCACGCTGGTGGGCTGGGCGCAGGTGCTGAAGGGGCTCGGCCGGTTCATCGCGCCCGAGTTCGCGGTGCGGATCATGGCACGAGCGTCGACCGAGCGGGCCTGGGTCTTCCAGGCCGGCGGCGCGGTGGCGCTGGCCCTCGCCGGATTCTTCGGGTGGCTGGCAATCTCGAACCGGCCCTGACGAACCTCACGATCCGCCGTTCAGGGCACCCGCGACCACCCGCATCGCCCACTGGCACCGGGGGCAGGTCAACGGGTCAACCTCGAAGATCCGGCGGAGCACTTCGGCCCACCGGGCGCGGGCCGCCCGCGTCGACCAGCCGACCGCTTCGACGACCGTCCCCGCCTCGGCCGGCCCGGCGGCGGCGAGCCCCTGCTGCCGTCGCGCGCCCCGGGTTCGACTGGCGTACCAGCCATCGTCGCGTTGCATCACCTGGCCCGGATTGGGAATGTGGGTGACCACCCGCGCCAAGCACTCGAGCGGGTCGACCGTGGCGGTCCCGGCCGTGGGCCCGTCGGCCTTGTCGGACCGGTAGATGACCTGAATCCAGCCCCGCGTCATACGTCAGCCGCTCCAACGCGATGGGGTTATGAATTCGCTTCGATCTGAGCGCCGGTGATTCCATTTGCAGTGACTCGGTTCAACGCGCGCGCAGACCCGCGGCCGCGTTGACCACAAGCGGGTCGACGCCGACCTTCGGTGCCGCATCGAGAATCTCGTTCCAGGTCGTTTCGTCGACCGGGATTCCCTGCGTTGATCGCTTGCTTCGTGTCGCGCGCTCCGGTTCGCCGGCGACACGCACCGGATCGAACCCCTCGCGCGCCGGCGATGCCTTGACCCAGTCGATGAACGCCAGCGCTTCGTGCTCAAACGAAGCGCGATCGGCCAGTGCGGCCGGGTCGATCAGCACGCTCAGCATGCCGTTGAGAATGCGCTTCTTCGACACATCGTCGGACCGTTGCGTCACGCCGGCCGCGAGCGCTCCGCCGAGCAGTTCGCAAAGAACGGCGAGGCCATAGCCTTTGTGCTGGCCGAATGTCAGGATCGCGCCGTACGGCGGGACCACGCCGTAACGCGCATCGCGGGTTGGCGCGCCGCGATCGTCGAGCAGCACGTCAGGCGGCAGTGGCTCCCCTTTGTTGTGGGCAACGCGTGTCTTGCCCTGCGCAAGAACGCTGGTCGCAAAATCGAGAATGAACGGCTCGTGCCCGGCGAGCGGGATTCCCGCGGTGAAGGGGTTAGTGCCAAATCGTGCGTCGGCCCCGCCATACGGGGCCACTATGCCGCGCGAGATCACGTTGACGAAATGCAGCGACACGAGCCCGGCTTCGGCGGCCTGTTCGGCCAAGGCGCCGATCCGGCCCAGGTGATGCGAGTTGCCCAGCGCCACGATGCAGCTGCCGTGCTCGCGGGTGCGTGCGATACCGACGTCGATCGCCTCGCGGCCGATCACCTGCCCGAAGCCCGCACCGCCGTCGAGGCGCAATAGACCACCGGCCTCGGTGACAATCTGCACATGCTGGTTGGGAACGAGCCCGCCTTCCCAGTACGAGTCGACGTAGCGCGGCAGCATGCCGATGCCGTGCGAATCGTGGCCGGTCAGGTTGGCCTCGATCAGATTGGCGGTGACGGCCTCGACCTCAGCTTCGTGACTGCCAAATCCGCGGACGACGAGCCGCACGGCGGCATGCAACGGTTCGACGGCGATCGTGTGAAAGGCAGCCATGGTTGGTGTCCGACAAAGTTCGTTTGAAGTTGATTGATCCCGGTTGGGCGCGATCGTAGACTGACCTCGCGTATGGACAGCATCAGTCTTGACATCGCGTTCCACAAAACAGCGAAGGAGACACGGTTATGCAGGGAAGAATTTTCGTCAGAGGAATAGGGATTTGCTTGACCCCGTCCAACCTACCGCGCCCGCGGTCAGCGGTCCACCTGGGGCGCGGCGCCGGTCGGGGGCGGCGGGCCGACCTCCTCCGGGGCCGAGGCGGTCCCGGCGCCGACCGCCGGGCCTGCCGACTGAGGGGCGCGGTCCCGGCGTCGGGATCCGTGGGCACGCGACGAGGCCCTCGTGCCCGGGCCTAGGGGCGGGGGTGACCCACCGTCGGGGTCGGGGAACGGCGGGGGGGCCACGGGGGACTCCGGGGCGGGGCGGTCGGGTCGCGGGTGCGGGTCCGGTGGGCGCGGTGGGCGAGGATCCGGTCGATGACCGCGGGCGCGAGGATCACCGCGACGACCCGCATCGCCCGCTGGCACCGGGGGCAGGTCAACGGGTCAACCTCGAAGATCCGGGGGTGCAATTCGGCCCATCGGGCGCGGGCCGCCCGCGCCGACCAGCCGACCGCTTCGACGACCGTCCCCCCCTCGGCCGGCCCGGCGGCGGCGAGCCCCTGCTGCCGTCGCGCGCCCCGGGTTCGACTGGCGTACCGGACGGCGCCGACTTCTGTTCCCAGGGCCAACGTGGGGCGGCCGGCTCTATCGCGTGAGCGATCTCCAGGCCGCCCTTCGAGCCGAACTCTGAGGATCAGGCCAGCTTCACGTATTCGAAGTCCCCGGGTTTGTTGTCGATCCCGACCCGGGGCGGCGCGATCCAGCCGGCGTACTTGCCGATCTCCCGTTCCGGGGTCTCGGCCATCAGCTGCTCGATGAAGGCCTGGTCGTCGCCGTTGGGGAGCATGGTGTCCCGGCGGCGGGTCCAGTCGTCGTCGGTGAGCGGATTGCCGGTGATGTCGAAGGTCGAGTTCTTGAACTCGCCGATCTTCCGGTGGAACCCGACGTGGGGGAGAGTGATCTGGAAGTCGATGTCGTTGAGGGTCATGACCCGGTTCCAGCGATCGATTCCCTTCTGGCAGTCGCGGACGTAGTCGTCACGGAGCCGCATGTTGAGGGCGGACAGTGCGGAGACATCCTGCAGGACGATCTTGCCGTCCACCGGCCGCAGCACCGGGTAAAGGGCGCTCTCGAGCTGGTGATCGTCGTCGAGACGGTCTTCGTGGAAGCGACCCTTCAAGCCCGCGTGGAAGGCGTTGGCGGCGTTGGTCGACAGCTCGGAACCGAACAGGTCGAGGGTGAGCGAGAAGTGGAGATTGGCCTTCTTCTGGATCGTCGGCAGGTCGATCACGCCGAGTGAACGGACTTTCTCGATGTCGTACGGATCGGTGATGCCCGCCGCGCGCATCGTCTCGCAGGTCTTCTGAATGATCCGGCCGATCCCGGTCTCCCCCACGAACATGTGGTGGGCTTCCTCGGTCAGCATGAAGCGGCAGGTGCGGGAGAGCGGATCGAACCCCGACTGGGCCAGGGCCTCGAGCTGCATCTTCCCGTCCCGGTCGGTGAAGAACGTGAACATGAAGAACGAGAGCCAGTCCGGCGTCTGCTCGTTGAAGGCGCCGAGCATCCGCGGCGTGTCGGCATCGCCGGACCGGCGGCGCAGCAACTCCTCGGCCTCTTCCCGGCCGTCGGTGCCGAAGTATTTCTGGAGCAGATAGACCATGGCCCAGAGGTGGCGGCCTTCCTCCACGTTCACCTGGAAGAGATTCCGCATGTCGTAGAGCGAGGGCGCCGTCTTGCCGAGGTGCCGTTGCTGCTCGACCGAGGCCGGCTCGGTGTCGCCCTGGATCACGATCAGGCGGCGGAGCATGGCGCGGTGTTCGCCGGGCACTTCCTGCCAGGCGGGTTCGCCCTTGTTGGTGCCGAACGGCACCGTCCGGCCCTCGACCTGCGGGGCGAGGAGGATGCCCCATTTGTACTCAGGCATCTTCACGTAGTCGAACTTGGCCCAGCCGTTGGCGCCGACGCCGACGGCGGTGCGGAGATAGACCAGGGACTCCTGGAACCCCACCGGGCCCATGTCCATCCACCAGTCGATGTACCCGGGGTGCCAGGTCTCCAGGGCCTTCTTGACCCGGGGGTCGTCGTTCAAGCCGACGTTGTTGGGGATCAGGCCGTCGTAGTTGACGTTCATGTAGTCGGTCATGTTCAGACTCGCTTCCGATCGAAGGTCGGCTGGACGCCGCTGCCGTATCGCTTGAGTGCGCCGTCGTCGCCGGCCGCGTTAGGCCGCTGGAAGATCCAGTTTTGCCAGGCAGTGAGACGGCCGAAGATCTTGGTTTCCATCGTTTCCGGGCCGGCAAAGCGGAGATTGGCCTCCATGCCGGTCAGCGCGTCGGGTGAGAAGCTGGCGCGCTCCTCCAGCATGATCCGGATTTCGTCGAGCCAGTCGGTGTCGTCGTAGGCGAACGTGACCAGGCCAAGCTCGGCCGCGGCCTTCGCGTCGAGCGCCGTACCAATCGTGGCCTGGGCCCGCGTTATCGTCTCCGGTTCGCCCAGAAACCGGGTCGCAAGGCGGGTGAGGCCGTTGCTCATCGGATAGGGGCCGAAGTTCATCGGGCTCAACCGGATCGTGGCGGCTGGCCCGGCGTTGCCGTTCAGGGCACCGTCCACCATCGCCGAGCGATCGGCGGTGAACGCCAATTCGGCCAGGGTGCCGGCGAAGCAGCTCCCCGGTTCGATCAGGGCGATCAGGGTGCGGGAGGTGAGGTCCACCCGCTTCAGGACCCGCTTCCAGAGGAGCCGGACCTCGCGGATGAACCAGTCGGACGCGGCTGATTCGAGCAGGGCGTCGTAGCTCAGGGCCAACGCCGGATTGCCCTCGGTCCGAATCACGATCTGGCCGATCTCGGTCTCATTGAGCCGGAGATGGAGGATGGTGTCATCCAGTTCCCGCGCGGCGGCGAGCGGCCAGAACTGATCGCCCTCGGCCAGTGCGGCGGCCGCGGTGGCCGGCGCGGGCGCCGTGGGGCCAAGCACGGTGAGGTTAGCCACCCGTCCCGCGCGGTCGATCGTCACGCCCACTCGCGGATAGCTGATGACGTTTTCGGCGATCGTACGGGCCAGGGGTGTGAGCAGCACGCCGGTGGCGCCATCGGGCCGGTCGGAGCGGGCGGCCAGTTCGAGGGCGCGAGCTTTCACAGTTTCGTTCCACGCGGACTTGGGCACGACTTCGTCCACCAGGCGCCATTCGACGGCCCGCTTGCCCCGGATGCCTTCTTCGAGCGTGGAGAACACGTCGGCGCGATCGCGGCGGACTTTGCGCTTGTCGACGATCCGGGTCAGGCCACCGGTGCCAGGCAGCACGGCCAGGAGCGGCGTTTCGGGAAATGACACCGATGAACTCCGGTCATCCACCAGCATGATGTGCTCGGCCGCGAGGGCCAGTTCATAGCCGCCGCCCGCGGCACTCCCGCTCACGGCGGCGATGTAGCGCTGGCCGCTGGTTTCGCCGGCTTCTTCGATGGCGTTCCTGGTTTCGTTGGTGAACTTGCAGAAGTTCACCTTGTGGGCGTGGGTCGACTGCGAGAGCATCCGGATATTGGCGCCGGCGCAGAAGACCCGCTCCTGGCCGGACCGGATGACGACCGCCTTGACGCCGGGATGTTCGAACCGGAGCCGCTGGGTGGCGTCGGCGAGTTCGATGTCTACCCCTAAGTCGTACGAATTCAGTTTGAGCTCGTAGCCGGGGAAGAGCCCGCCCGATTCCTTGACCCGCATGGTCAGGAAGGCGATCGGGCCTTCGATGTCGATCGTCCAGTGCCGGTAGTGCTCCGGGGCCGTCTGGAAGTCGACCGGCGGGTTGGCCGTGAGCGTTTCAGCTGCCATGATGGGCTTTCTCGCCGAAGGTGTCGAACAGTGTGGTGGCGAACCCGCTGACCGCGGCGAGCGTCTGCTCGGGCTGGTCAAACTGCGGGGCGTGGCCGGCGCCTTCGATCAGGGCGACGTCCACCGGGCAGTAGGCTTCGTCACGGGCGGCGTCGATCTGGGCGGTGGTGCCGTACGGGTCGTCGGTGCCCTGGATGATCAGGATCGGGACTCGGATGTAGCCGATGGTTTCGCGGATGTCCCAGCGACGGAAGGCCGGGTCGAGCCAGGCGCCGTTCCAGCCTCGGAAGGCGCAATCGACGTTGGCGCCGTGGTAACGGGCCAGCCGGGCCCGAAGATCGCCGGTCTCGTACGCCACCTTGAACTGCTCGATGCTTCGAACGCTCAGGTTCTCGACGAAGAAGTGCGGCGCGATCAATATCAGGCCGCGGACCCGGTGGTCCTCCACGCTGCCGGAGTAGATCGTGGCGATCGAGGCGCCGTCACTGTGGCCGAGGAGCAGGCCGTGTTCGAACCCGATCCGGTCGAGGAGCTTCGGGAGGACCTGGATGGCCTCGTCGTGCATGTAGGTCAGGGGCCGAGGCAACGAAATCGGATCCGAACCGCCGTAGCCGGCGCGGGAGTAGACGAACACCCCGCATCCGGTGGCGCGGGCGACCTGGTCGGGCCAGTCCTTCCACTGGGCCACCGAGCCCAGCCCCTCGTGGAGCATGACGATGGTCGGGGCGGCCTTCGGCCCGGGGCCGATCCACCGTGACTCGAGGTGGACGCCGTCGATCTCGATCCGTTCCATCGCGCGCGGTTCCGTCATCGAGCGTCCCGCCGCTTCCGTGCTCCGTGGAGCAGCAGGTCCATCATCTCCGCCGCGACGGCCTCCACCGGCCCGTCCTTGCCGGACTTGTACCACATGAAGGCCCAGTTGAGCATGCCGAAGACGAAGAGGGTCACGTGCCTGGTGCGATCGGCGCTTTTCGCGCGTCGGTCCCGGTCTCCAGTCAGGTCGGCGATGGCGTCTTCCATCAGTCGGTAATACTTGCGCCGGATGGTCAGGACCCGGTCATAGAAGTCCTCCTTGAGCGATTCGAGCTCGAAGGTGCAGATCTTCATCTCATTCGGGTGCGCGGCGAAGAACGCGAGGTGTCCGATTAGAAGTCCGCGCAGCCGGTCCTCGGCGTTTCCCGGGCGCTCGACGACCTTCTCCTGCTCGGCCAGCAGCGCCCCGAACGTCCGGAACTGGATTTGGAAGAGGAGGTCGTCCTTGCTGGCGAAGTAGTAGTACATCCCGCCCAGGCTCACTTCGAGCCGGCGGCCGACGTCCCGGATGGCGGTGGCCTCGAACCCCTTCTCGGCGATGATGGCGGCAGCGGCCTCGAGCAGCTGGTCCGCCTTCCGGCGGGTGGCCACTCGACCTTGCTGCCGCGGTCTGATCAGGGTCCCAGCGCCCATGCCACTCCTCGGCCGTCGATTTCGAACGAGCGTTCGAAATTCATTCTACCGGTCTGCAGGCCCCCGGTCAAGCGTTGCGCCGGCTTGGCGCCCTGCCGGCACATCTGTGGGACGTCCTCACCGAGCCGGCCCTCAAGACGGTCGGCGAGGCCGTGGCGCTGATCCGATGGCCGAAAGCAAGGGGCCTGTCAATCAACTGGTTGTTGCGGCGTCAATCCTCCGGCGGTTTCTTTGGTTGACGAGGAACAGCCCTATGGACATCCTGCGACGCGAAGTAGCCTACGCACTGAGAACCCTGGGACGGACCCAGGCGCTCTCGATGGGGGCCATCCTTGTCCTCGGATTGGGCGTCGGCATGGCGACGACCATTCTGTCCTTGGCCGAGCAGGTGCTCCTTCATCCTCTCCCCATCAAAGATCCGGATCGAGTGGCCGTGCTGTGGGCGACCGGTCTCGGTGGCACTGAGATTCCCATGGGCCCCGGGCCCCTCGGCCGCTTTCGAGCCAGGACGCAAGCTTTGAGCGCCGTGGCGGGGTTCGGCCATTGGGGGGCGGCCGAGGCCGCGATCGGCTCCGGGGATCTTCCGCGCCACCTCCGGCAAGCCCAGGTGACCGGCAACTTCTTCGAGGTCATTGGCGCCACCCCCGTCATCGGCCGGCTTTTGTTACCGAGCGACCGGGCCGAAGGCAATGAGAGCGTGGCGGTGATAAGCTTCGCAACGTGGCAGGGTCTCTACCGGGGAGATCCGAACATCGTCGGTAAGCAGGTCAAGTGGCTGGCCACGGGGGCAAGCCACACGATCGTCGGCGTGGCACCCGCCGGCCTCGACTACCCCATTGGGACGGACCTCTGGATGCCCGCCTGGGTGGAGGGTCCGGTTGACCTCGTTGGCAGGCTTGCGCCCGGGCGATCGATCGAAGCTGCTCGGGCGGAGCTCGCCGGATTCGTGGCAGATGAAGCAAAGAGCCAAGGCAATCCAAGTCTGGTGGGTGCCTTTGCGCAGACCCTCCCGGTCGCCGTGACTGGCGACGTCCGGCCCGCCCTCTCGGCGATGACCATTGCCGCCCTGTTGCTGCTGCTGATTGCGTGCACCAATGTTGGGAACCTCCTCATCCTCCGCGCCGGGAGTCGGCTCCAGGAGTCTGCGGTTCGGCGCGCCCTCGGCGCATCACGAGCCGCGCTGGTTCGCCAGTCGGTGATCGAGAGCACGTTGCTGGCGGTTGGTGGCGGTCTGGTCGGATTCCTGGTGGCGGTGGGCCTACTCCGATTGTTCATCGTGATCGCACCTCGGGACTTCCCTCGGGTCGACATGGTCCGGGTCGATGGATGGGTGCTCCTCTCTGGGTTTGCAATCACTTTGTTCACGGCGGTCGTGACAGGATTGGCCCCCTTGATGAGCAGCGGACAGAGCACCGAGCGTCACCCCCTGCTGCGGTCGGATCATCGCGGCGGTACCGAATCGCGGGGCCGACAACGCACCGGCCAGTTACTGGTGGTGAGCCAGGTCGCGCTGGCAATGGTGCTCGTTGCGGGCGCCGGGCTCGTGGCCCGAAGCCTGATTCGCCTGGAGACCCTCGACCTCGGCTTTGCCACCTCGCACCTCTCGGTCGTGGAAATGGTTCCCCCGCCAGGTCAGTTCGACAACGACTACGTCGGGTGGATTCGACTGCTCGATCGGGCGCTGGCGGCACTCCGCCAAACGCCGGGGGTGGTCGCGGCGAGCCCGGTGGCCGCCTCGCCCTTCACCGGTTCGAACACCTTCACGGTCGCCCTCGAGGCGGAAGGTCGGGAGGCCGTGCCCGGCCTCACCACGCCGATTGTTTCCTGGGAAGGTGTCGGAGCCGGCTTCTTCGAGACACTCGATCTGCCGTTGCTTCGTGGTCGCGGCGTCACCGATGAGGACGGGCGCAATACTCGACCAGTCGTGGTGGTCACCGAAGCGATCGCTCGGCACCTTTGGCCTGGGCTGGACCCGATCGGCCGGCGGGTCCGATTCGTCACCGACACCGGTGAGCGTAAATGGCGGACGGTTGTCGGTGTGGCGGGCGAGTTGCACTTTCGCGACCTTCGTGTTTCGACCCCGACGGCGTTCTTTCCCTATGCGCAGCTTCCGTTTTGGCAGGGCACTGTGATGGTTCGGACGCGGGGCGATCCGGGCATCGCGGCCGAAGGCATCCGAAGGGCCCTCAAAGAAGCCACTCCAGACATGCCGGTCTGGCGCCTCCAATCGATGCCGGTCGCATTGGATGCGCCGCTCGCTCGCCCTCGGTTTAACGCAATCCTTCTCTCGGGGTTCGGTTTCGCAGCGTTGGTCCTGGCTGCCATCGGGCTTTTCGTGCTCGCCTCGACCGGCGTGCGGCAGCGCTATCGCGAGCTCGGCATTCGGCTCGCGCTTGGCGCGACGCCCGGTCGCTTGCAGCGCCACGTATTGAGAGAAGCGTTGGTCCTGCTCGGATTCGGCGGCGCGATCGGTGTGATCGTCGCCTTGGCGGGGTCGCAACTACTCGCCCGACTACTCTTTCAGGTCACGCCCGGTGACCCGATCGCTTTCCTAACGTCTGCGGCCGCCTTGCTCGCCGCCGGGCTGTTGGCGAGCTACCTGCCGGCGCGCCAAGCCTCTCGGGTTGACCCGGTGCAGGCGCTCCGGGCCGAATAGGCCACGCGAGAGCGGGGCTCAGCCATCCCCCGAATCGCGTCAGAGTCCCAGCGATCGAGCCAGGGCCACGACCTCGGCCACCGGCGTGTCCCAGCCGAGGGGGAGACGGGCCAGCAGTGCTTCCTTGTCGCGGGCGGAGTGGCTGGAACCGGGGCCGGTCTGGGCCCGGGGAGCAACACGGCCGTCACGGAGATCGGGCCAGGCCCGGGCGAACAGGGCTTCAATAGCCCCGCGGAGAGCCGCATAGCTCGAGGCCAGCGTCTCCGCCGGTCCGAACGTTACCGGTTCCTGGACCAGGATGTCGCCGGTGTCGAGGCCGGCGTCGATCCGGTGGATGGTGACACCCTTCGGCGTGTCGTCGATCCAGGACCAGAGATTGGGATCGGCGCCGCGGTTCATGGGCAGCCACGAGATGTGGAGGTTGATGATCCGGTTCGGGAGCCGAGCGAGGACCGGCTCCCTGAGCAGGTGGCGGTATCCATAAGAGACGACGAACTCGATGCTGTCCCGCTCGATCGACTCGACCGAGATCCGGTCGGTAGTAACGAGCGTCGAGTCCCCGGTACGCTCGATGGTGGTGCGGAGTGATTCCGGGTATGACGACAGGATGAGGACGTTCACGCCCGGCCGCCCCGCAACTTGAACCGCTGGATCTTGCCCGTGGCCGTCTTCGGGAGCTCGTCGATCACTTCGATCCACCGGGGATACTTCCACGGGCCCGCCGTCTCCTTGACGTGCTGCCGGAGCTCCTCGAAGAGCGCCTCGGATCCGCTGAACCCCGGTCTCATGACCAGGAACGCCTTGGGTTTGGTAAGACCGTCGGTGTCGTCGTGGCCCACGACGGCCGCCTCAAGCACGGCGGGGTGGGATACCAGCGCCGATTCCACCTCGAACGGCGACACCCAGATCCCGCTCGACTTGAACATGTCATCGGTTCGACCGCAGTAGTAGTAGAACCCGTCGGCGTCCATCCGGTACTTATCGCCGGTGTGGGTCCACTCTCCGGCAAAGGTGCGGCGCGATTTGTCCCGCTGATTCCAGTATCCCTCGGCCGCGGTCGGGCCCTTCACCATGAGCTCGCCGATGTCACCGACCGGGGCGAGGTCCCCGTGCTCGTCGATGATCCGGGCCTCGTACCCAGGCACCGGCCGGCCGGTCGATCCGTAGCGGACGGCGCCGGGGCGGTTGGAGAGGAAGATGTGGAGCATCTCGGTCGAGCCGATGCCGTCGAGAATATCGACTCCCACTTTGGCGCTCCACCGCCTGCCGATGTCCTCGGGCAGCGCCTCGCCGGCGGAGATGCAGGCCCGGAGCCGACGGGAGCCCGCGCCAGTGCCTAACGCCGGCGTGGCAAGGAGGCCGGCGTAGAGGGTCGGTACGCCGCCGAAGATGGTCGGCTGGTACCGGGCGATCGTCTCCAGCACCACCTCGGGGGTCGGGCGGTCGGGCAGAAGGATGGTGGTGGCCCCCGCCGCCATGGGGAACGACATCCCGTTCCCGAGCCCGTAGGCGAAGAACAGCTTGGCGGCGGAGAACATCACGTCGTCCGGGCCGATCGCGAGAATCCGCCGGCCGTAGAGCTCGGCGGTGACCGCGGGGCTGGCATGGACGTGGCGGGCCCCTTTGGGCTGGCCGGTCGAGCCCGAGGTGTAGAGCCAGAAGGCGACTTCGTCGGCGTGGGTGTCGGCCGGCGCGGCTTCCGGTGGAGTTCCTTCGATCAGGGCATCGAGCCCGATCATACCACCAGGGGCCGGGCCTCCCGCCACAATCACGTGCAGCGGCCGAGTGGCGCGGATCTTCTCGAGGACCGGCGCGGCGCGGTCGAGGAGAGCCGCCGACACCACCACCGCCCCGGCCCGGCTGTCCTCGATCATGAACTCCCATTGGTCGGGAGTCAGCAGGGTGTTGAGCGGGACCGCGACGATCCCGGTCCGGATGGCGCCCCAGAAGGCCACGGGGAAATCCACCGTGTCGAGCATGATGAGCACAACCCGCTGCTCGCGGCGAACGCCGAGGAGGTGGAGCGCCGTGGCGAAACGGGCCGAGCGGTCGTGGAGGTCTCGATAGGTGAGGGTTCCGGCCGGGTCGATGAATGCGGGATGGTCACCCCGGGTCCCGAGGTGGCGATCGACCAGATCGGCGGCCGCGTTATAGCGGCCGGTCGGGAGCGCCCAGTGGTCGGGTGCGTCAGCCATCGGGCTCAGGCGAGTTCCTTGTACCAGGCCTTGAAGGCGGTCTCGATGAAGCTCTTCTGGAACAGGGTCCATTCGCCGAGCGAGGCGGGAACGGTGTAACCCTCGGCGAGGGCCTTTGGGTCGAGGCCCTTCTGCTTGCCCTCCCGGGCGGCGCGTTCGATCTCGTTCAGGAATGCCACGTAGCGGTCGAACTCGGCCGTCTTGGCGATCGGGCCGTGTCCGGGGATGTAGGTCGCGTCGCCGGAACGCCGCAGACTCGTGACCGATTTGGCGAGAGTGGACGGGGCGGCGTCGACGTAGTTCGGGAACATCGCGTTCCAGATGAGGTCGCCGCCGAAGACCAGGTCGAGCTCTTCGACCACCACCGCGACGTCGCTCGCGGTATGGCCGGATTTCGGAATCAGCCTCACGGTGCGGCCACCGATATCGAGTTTGGCCGCGGATGCGGCGTCAACCATGACGGCGTCAGCGAGGGCATGCTCGCGCGAGGGATCCGCTGGGAGGTTCCGGTCCTTCACCTGGGCCTTCGTGGCCGCCGTGCTGTGCACCATCGGGGCCATCCCGCCGTCGAAGTAGCCCGCGACGCCGTTGGTGTGGTCGGAGTGATAGTGGGTGACCAGGACATGGGTGGGCCACGAGCCGGTCAGTTCTTTCGCCTTGGTGGCGAGCCACTTGGCGCCGGCCGGCTGCATGAAGCCTTCGATGGCGAGCACGCCGTGCTTGCCGGCGATCAGGCCGCCGTTACAGACGGTGGTGAAATCGCCGGACAGCGGCGTCGAGATGAGCGCCCAGACGTCCTTGCCCACGTTTTCGAGCCGGGCGAACGGTTCCGCTGCCACCACGCGCCCGGTCGGCAGCGTCCAGCGGCGGCGGAG
>JANMXA010000011.1:0-18258 GCA_031394255.1 Gemmatimonadota bacterium | reverse complement strand
CGGGCAAGCTGGTGGTGTACCGCGCCGACACCGGGGAGAAGCTCCACGAGATCGAAGTGGGGACGGGGATCATCGCGGCGCCGATCAGCTATGAACTCGATGGGGAGCAGTACGTGGCTGTGATTGCGGGGTTCGGCGGGGCGGTGAACCCCGTGCTGTCTCCGGCCACAGCGGCAGCGCACTACGAGAATTACGGGCGGATTCTGGCGTTCAAGATCGGTGGCGGGCCAACGCCGCTGCCGCCGAAGCGAGTAGCCCAGGCGGTGCCGGAGCCGCCGACGGTGTCGTGGTATGCGGATTCACTGGCCGGGCGAGGCGCGGGGCTGTTTGCGCAGCGGTGTGCGCGGTGTCATGGGGGGAAGGGCGAGGAACAGCTTTCTTCGTACCCCGATCTCCACCGGCTGCCGGCGGCCACGCACGCGATCTTCGATTCCGTGGTCCTCGGCGGGAAGTATGCGGCCAACGGAATGGCAAGTTTTGCCGATGTGCTCAAGCCTGCCGATGCGCAGGCGATTCATGCGTACCTGATTCGCGAGCAGCGGAAGTTGTTCGCCGGAGCGCCTCAGTAGGCGCTTGCCATCACCGGGGAAACCGCCCATGCGATTCGCCGCTCTACTGCTCGCCGCCTTCGTCCTGATTCCTGCTCGGCAGGATCCGAATGGTCCGACTCCGCCGCCTGCCGCGAAGTACAAGGTCGCGGTCGAGAAGGACGTGATGGTGCCGATGCGGGACGGCGTTCGTCTCGCCACTGATATTTACCGGCCCGACGGTGTGACGGGCCGGCTCCCGGTGATCCTGATGCGGACCCCGTACAACAAGGCCACGTACGGCGGCGCCACCGCGCCGGCGAAGTTCTTCGCGGGGCAGGGGTATGTGGTGCTGGCGCAGGACGTCCGGGGCCAGTTCGCGTCGGAGGGGAGCTACCGGGTCCAGGTGGCCGACGCCCGCGACGGCTATGACGCCATCGACTGGGCATCGAAACAGCCGTGGTCGAACGGCAAGGTGGGCACCTACGGCTGTTCGTATCTGGGCGAGACGCAGTATCTCGAAGCCAAACTTCACCATCCGGCCCACAGGGCGATGATCCCGCAGGCGGCCAGCGGCGCCACCGGGCCGGCCGGAGGCTACTACACCAACTTCGGCACTTATGACGGCGGTGCGCTCACGCTGAGCAGCATCTTCGGCTGGTTTTCGTTCGCGGGGCACCGGAACAAGGAACCGGCCGGCACGGTGATCGGGGCGAACGTTCCCAAGATCGACTTCGCGACGATGCTCCAGACCCTGCCGACGGCGACCCTGGCGGCGCGGGCGGGTCTCGCGGCGAGCGACTTCGAGGATTTCGTGACCCATCCGCCGGCCGATCCCTACTGGGACGACGTTGGGTATCTCCGGGACGATGATCACTTCGACACCCCGGCGCTGCACGTGAACTCGTGGCTCGACGTCACGCCCGAGCAGACGCTCTACGTCGTGAACCTGATGCGCCGGAACGGTCTCTCGGCCACCGCGCGCGACAACCAGTTCGTCATCATGTCCCCCACCACGCACTGCGGTACGGAGCGAGTGGGCAATCCAGTCAAGGTCGGGGGCCGCACCTTCGGCGACAGCCGTCAGCCGTTCGACAAGATTTATCTCGACTGGTTCGATCACTGGCTCAAAGGCGTGGACAACGGGGTCACGAAGCGGCCGCACGTCCAGTACTATGTGATGGGCGAGAACAGGTGGCGCACCGCCCCGGTCTGGCCGGTGCCGGGAATGAAGCCGGTGACCTACTATCTGAGTAGTTCAAAAGGAGCCGCCACCCGGAATGGCGACGGACTCCTGGCGACCGTGGCGCCGGCGGACGGCAAGGACACCTTCGTCTACGATCCGGCCGACCCGCTGCCGTCCCGGGGCGGCACCATCTGCTGCACCGGGAATCTGGCAGACCAGCCAGGCATCTTCGATCAGTCCGATCTCGAAAGCCGGCCGGATGTGCTGGTGTACTCGACTCCGGTACTCACGGCGCCGGTCACCATCGCGGGGTCGGTCAAGGCGGTTGTCCACCTGTCGTCGGACGCGAAGGACACCGACCTCATCGCCAAATTGATCGACGTCGACGACCAGGGCCGGTCGTGGAACGTGGTGAACGGGATCAAGCGGGTCCGCTACCGGGCCGGGATGGCGCGGCCGGCGCTGATGACACCGGGCCAGGTGTATACAGTGGAGGTGAGTCTCAAGGCGGTGGCGTACCAGTTCCCGGCCGGGCACCGAATCCGGCTCTGGATCTCGAGCAGTGATTTCCCGATGTACGACCGGAACCTCAACACCGGCGGCGACAACGTCACCGAGACCCGCTGGGTCAAGGCGACCAACACGATTCACTACGGGGCGGGTGGGGCGTCGGCGCTGGTACTGCCGGTGCTGCCGCACTGACACTCATCACCTGGGAGCAGGACCATGACGCATTTTTCGCTGGCCGGCAAGGTAGCGGTCATCACCGGCGGTGGCTCGGGCATCGGCCTCGCCAGCGCGCGGCGGTTCGTGAAGGCCGGCGCCCGTGTGACCATCGCCAACCGGTCTGATTCGTCGGCGCTCGCCAAGGAGATCGGTGCGACGTACATGAAGACCGACGTGGCGGTCGAAGGCGACGTCCTGGCGCTGATGAAGTCGGTGGCCGACCGGGAGGGCGGGATCGACATCGTGGTGAACAACGCTGGCTACGGCGACGCCGGGCTCGAAGTGTCCGCCCTGACCCGCGAAGTCCTCCAGCGCCACCTCGATGTGAACCTCTTCGGCGTGCTCTACGGGATCAAGCACGGTGTGGCCCGGATGCGGGACGGCGGGAGTATCGTGAACGTGAGTTCACTGGCCGGGCTGACCGGCTTCCCGACTTACGGGGGCTACGTCGCGTCGAAGTGGGCCATGATCGGGCTCAGCAAATCGGCCGCGCTCGAACTGGCCCCCCGGCGGATCCGCGTCAACTGCATCTGCCCTGGCACGATCGATACCCCGATCAACCAGCAGCCGGGCACCGAGGCGGAGCTCGTGATCGCCAAGACGGTGACGCCGCTCGGCCGGATCGGGGACGCCGACGAATGCGCGGCCGCGATCCAGTTCTTCGCCTCCGACGATGCCGGCTACATCACCGGGGCCACCCTTGAAGTGGACGGCGGCTGGCTGGCCGGCACCTCGCTTGGTCTGATTGGAAAGCTGATGGGAGCCTGACCATGACCCGTCTCCGCCTGCTCTTCGCCGCCGCCCTGGTGACGGCCTGCAACCGCTCCACTCCCGGCAACGTCACCCTCGACCGCTGGAAAGCAGCCGATCAGGAACCCGGCCAGTGGATGAGTCTCGGCCGGACCTGGAAGGCCGACCGCTTCTCGCCCCTCGCGAAGATCTCCGACGCCAACGCCGGGCAGCTCGGCTTTGCGTGGGAATACGAAGCGCGGTCTCATCGGGGCCGAGTGGAGCATGGGCAGGAGTCCACCCCGATCGTGGTGGACGCCGTGCTCTACGCCTCGGGCCCGTGGGGCAGCGTGTTTGCCGTGGACGCCAAGACTGGCAAGGAAAAGTGGCGCCACGACCCCGAGTTGGACGCGAGCTACAACCGCCGTGCCTGCTGTGATGTGGTGAGCCGAGGGCTCTCGGTCTGGGGCGGCAAGGTGTACGTGGCGACGCTCGACGGGTTCCTCACGGCGCTCGACGCTGCCACCGGCCGAGAACTCTGGAAGGCCGACACCTTCATGGACCGCGATTCCCGTTTCTACACCATCACCGGCCCGCCGCAGGTGGCCGGCAAGGTGGTGGTGATTGGGAACAGCGGCGCCGAGTTCGGGGTGCGGGGGTACATCACGGCGTATGACCTGGAGACCGGGAAGCAGGCCTGGCGGTTCTTCACTGTCCCCGGCGATCCGGCCAAGGGCCCGCCGGAGAACGACGCGATGAAGACCGCGGCCAAGACCTGGGGCCCGGAGACCGACTGGGAGTCCGGTCTCGGCGGCACGGTCTGGGGCGAGATGACCTATGATCCGGAGCTCAATCTGCTCTATGTCGGCACCGGGAACAGCACCCCGTACTCCGGCTGGAACCGCGATCCCTCGAAGGGCGACAACCTCTACCTCGTGTCGATCTTGGCGATCAATCCCGACGACGGCCAGATGAAGTGGTACTACCAGGAAGTCCCCTGGGAACTCTGGGACTATACGGCCACCGCCAACATGATCCTGGCCGATCTGACCATCGACGGGAAGCCGCGCAAGGTGATCATGCAGGCGCCGAAGAACGGGATCTACTACGTCCTCGACCGGGAGACCGGCAAGTTCATTTCCGGGAAGCCGTTCGTGTTCGTGACCTGGACCGACGGGATCGATTCCACCGGCCGAGCGCACGTGAGCGAGACGGCGGTCTACCAGAAGAAGCCGGCGATCGTCTTCCCGACCGAAGCCGGGGCCCACAACTGGCAGCCGATGGCCTTCAATCCGAAGACCGGCCTCACCTATATACCGGCCCGTGAACAGGGGATGGTCATCGCCGACGTGCCGGGCTACAAATGGACCAAAGGCAGAGACAACGTCGGGTCGGCCGGGATGCTGGGCTTTATTCTGGATCTGGTTGGACCGGCGGATCGGAAGCTCTTCGACGACACCTTCAAAGCCAATCCGAAGATGCCGTCCCCCAAGACCAAAGAAGTGCTGATTGCCTGGGACCCGGCGGCGCAGAAGGAGAAGTGGCGGGTACCGACCGGAAACGGTGACTGGGCCGGCGGCGGCGTGCTCACCACCGCGGGCAATCTGGTGATCCAGGGGACCTCGAGCGGACACCTGATTGTCTATCGCGCCGACAGCGGTGAGAAACTGCAGGATATCACGGTCGGCACCGCGATCATGGCGGCGCCGATCACCTACGACATCGATGGGGAGCAGTACGTGGCCGTGCTGGCCGGGTTCGGCGGCGCGGTGGCGCCGGTGTATCCGAAGGAGATGGCGGGCTACACCTGGCAGAACTACGGCCGGATCCTGGCCTTCAAACTGGGTGGCGCCAAGACGCCGCTTCCGCCGCTCCGGACCCCGCAGCACACGCCGGAACCGCCGAATCTCGCCTTTTACTCCGACACTCTGGCGGCCCAGGGCCAGGGAATCTTCCTCGGCACCTGCGGCGTCTGTCACGGCGCCCGGGGTGAAGCCCGGCTCTCAGCCTATCCCGATCTCAACCGCCTGACGCCCGAAACTCACGCCGCCTTCGACTCGATTGTTCTGGGCGGGAAGTTGAAGAACTCCGGCATGTCGAGCTTTGCCGACATCCTCAAGCCCGCGGATGTTCAGGCGATCCACGCCTATCTGCTCCGCGAACAGCGCACCCTCTGGCAGGAAGAACAGTCGAAGCGATGATCATGATCCGACGCGGTTTCCTGGCGGCTTCGGCCGTCCTACTGCTGGGCACGCCGGCCCGGGCCCAGGGCCTCCTCGATTCGGCCCGGGCCCGTTTGGCCAAGATCGAGGGAAACCTGGCCGTCGCCGGGCTCGACTCAACCGTGGAAGTGCGCCGAGACACCTGGGGCGTGCCGCACATCTACGCTCGTACGGTCCACGACCTGTTCTTTGCTCAAGGGTTCGTGGCCGCGCAGGACCGGCTCTTCCAGATGGAGATGTGGCGCCGCCAGGGGGAGGGCCGCACCGCGGAAGTGCTGGGCCGGGGCTCGGTGGACCGCGATAAATTTGCCCGGCTCTTCAAGTACCGGGGCGATATGGCCAAGGAGTGGGCCAGCTACGCACCCGACTCGAAGGAGATCGTGGCCGCGTTCGTCGCTGGCGTGAACGGCTATATCGCCCAGGTGCGGGACAATCCGCCGGTCGAGTTTGCGTTGCTGGGGTTCAAGCCGGAGCCATGGAGTCTGGATGTGCCGCTCCAGCGGATGGCGGCGCTGTCGATGACGTCGAACGCGCTGACCGAGGTCGACCGCGCCAACCTGATCAACGTCTACGGCAAGGCCAAGGTCGAGGCCCTCTTTCCGCTCGACCCGGTCCGGAAACTCGACCCGGTGCCCGGCCTCGACCTGACCGGCGTCAACGTGGCGTCGTTAGGCGCGGCTGCCCAGATGTACGCGGGCCTGGGGTACCCGCGGTTCGATGGCTCCAACAACTGGGTCATCAGCGGGAAACGGACCAAATCGGGGAAGCCGCTGCTTGCCAATGATCCGCACCGCGCCATCACGCTGCCTTCGCTCCGGTACCTGACCCACCTGGTGGGGCCGGGCTGGAACGTGATCGGCGCCGGGGAGCCGGCCCTCCCGGGTGTGGCGGGCGGGCACAACGAACGGATCGCGTTCGGGTTTACCATCGTCGGGATGGACCAGCAGGACGTCTACATCGAGAAGATCGGCGCCTGTCCCGGTCAGGCCGGGAAGAAGTGCTACTGGAACAACGGCGCCTGGAAGCCGGTGACGGTCATTCCCGACACCATCCCGGTCAAAGGCGAAGCGCCGAGACCGGTGACACTCGAGTTCACCGAGCACGGGCCGATCGTGAATGAGGACCTCGCGGCCGGGCGGGCGTACGTGATCCGGTTTGTCGGCACCGAGCCCGGCACCGCCGGGTACCTGGCGCAGATTTCGGTGGACCGCGCCACCGACTGGAAGAGTTTCCAGTCGGCGGTGTACCGGTGGCGGCTTCCCACCGAGAACATGATCTACGCCGATGTGGACGGGAACATCGGCTGGGTGGCGGCGGGGTTGAACCCCAACCGGACCTGGAGCGGACTCCTTCCGGTCCCTGGCGACGGCCGCTACGAGTGGAAGGGCTTCCTGCCGTTCTCCGAACTGCCCCAGGCCGAGAACCCGGCCGGCGGGATCATCGCCACGGCGAACCACAACATCATGCCGGCCGGGTACCGCCATCAGCTCAACTACGAATGGGCGACTCCGTTCCGAGCCAACCGGATCAAGCAGGTCCTGGGCAAGCGAACCGACTGGACCCGCGACGATTTCGAAAAGCTCCAGCACGACGAGTTCTCACTGCCTGCTTCGCAACTGGTGCCGGTGCTGGTGGGCGCCGCGCGCCGCCGCCACCTGAGCACCCCCGCGCTCGACATGATGGCGAAGTGGGGCTACACGATCACCAAGGACGGGGCCGAGCCGATGATGTACATCGCCTGGCTCCGGGCGCTTGGGCCGGCGGTGTTCCGGCCTCGGCTGGGAGACAAACCCGGCCGGCAGCGGGGCCGGGAGTGGGATCTTCCCAAGCTTATCACCCTGGTGCGGACCCCCGACCGGGCCTTCGGGAAGAATTCGGTTTCGGGGCGGGACGCGGTCGTGCTGGCCGCGTTCGATTCGGCGCTGGCTTCCTTGAGCCGCGAGTTCGGGCCCGACCAGAGCGCGTGGCGCTACGGCTCGATCCACAAGGCGCCGTTCCACCACCCGCTCTCCAACGCCTTCGACCTGCCGAGTGCCTCGCGCGGCGGCGATGACAACACCGTGAACGTCACGGCCGGCGCCGGCTGGAGTCAGACCCACGGCGCGTCATACCGCGGCATCTTCGATACCGCCGACTGGGACAACTCGGTGGCCACCAACGTCCCCGGCCAGTCGGGGCAGCCCGGGAGCGAGTACTACGACAACCTCCTGCCGCTGTGGGAGTCGTACCGGTACTTTCCTCTGGTCTATACCCGCGCCGCGGTGGAGCGGGCCACGAAGCACCGGCTCATCCTGGAGCCGTCGCACTGATGTTCTGAGGGAGTTCCCATGGTGAAGTTCCCGATCCCGGCGGCGCTTGCCGCCGGTCTGCTGTTGGCGCTTCCGGCACACGCCGTCGCGCAGGCCACCCCCCGCGTCGTGCTCGGCAACGTCTTCTACGACGGCGATACCCAGCAAGGCATCTCGAGCTTTCTCGGCATTCCCTACGCCAAGCCGCCGGTCGGGGATCTTCGCTGGAAGCCGCCGGTGCCGGCCCAGTTGCTGCCCGGGACCCACAAGGCGGTGAGCTATGGCGCCGCCTGCATCCAGAGCGACCGGCTGCAGCAGTGGCTCAAGGGCATCGCCACCGTGTTCGGGACCGCCGACAAGGTGGTGGCCGATACGATCAAGGTGAGCGAGGACTGCCTCTACCTGAACATCTGGACGCCAGCGGTGAACGGCGCTCAGGCGCCGGTCATGGTCTGGATCCATGGGGGATCGAACCTGAACGGCAGCGGCGCCGAGTCACTCTACGACGGGTCGGAACTGGCCAGCCACGGCGTGGTGGTCGTCACGGTCAACTACCGGCTCGGCATCCTGGGCTTCATGGCCCATCCCGATCTGGTGGCGGAGTCGCCGAATCACTCGGCGGGGAACTACGGGCTGCTCGACCAGATGGAGGCGCTCCGCTGGGTCCGGCAGAACATCCGCGCGTTCGGTGGTGATCCGAGGAAGGTCACCGTGTTCGGCGAGTCGGCGGGTTCGATCGATATCGTCCATCTGATGGCCTCGCCGCTGGCCCGGGGTCTGTTCGATCAGGCGATCACCGAGAGCGGCTCGCCGATGGGCCGGATGAGCACGGTGGCGATGGCCGCCGGCTTCGGAAAGCAGTTCGCCAAGGCGCTCGGTGTGGACACGGCCCAGAACCAGCTCAAGGCCATGCGGGCCAAGTCGGCGGCCGACATCCTGACGGCCCAGAACAACTTCCCGGCCCTGGTGCTCGCGGGGGCTCCAACCGTGGACGGCTGGGTCCTCACTGACGTGACCGCCCGGATCTTCGAGCGGGGCGAGCAGGCGAAGGTGCCGCTGATGACGGGCACGAACGCGCTGGAGATGACCACGCTCCGCGGATATCTGCCGCAATTCCCTCGGACGATCACCGGCTACCGGCAGTGGGCCGGCGGCACGCTCGGCGCCGCGACCGATTCGGTGCTTCGCTATTATCCCGCCGCCGCGGACAGCCTGGTCGATGATGCCGCCATCCGGCTCACTACCGATCTGTTCATGACCTGCCCGACCCGAATCTCGACCCGGGCCATGAAGACATCGGGCCGGAAGACGTTTCTCTATCAGTTCACCCGCGTCATTCCGGGCGGCGAGAAGCTGGGCGCCTATCACGCGGCGGAGATCGGGTACGTCTTCGGCAACAAGCTCCCGTGGCTTCCCCAGCAGCCGGCCGACGCGCAGTTGTCCAAGGCCATGATGGGATACTGGACCCGTTTTGCAGCCACCGGCGATCCTAACGGCCGCGGCGCGGTCGAGTGGTTCCCCTACGGATCCGGGAAGGACTACTACCTCGAACTCGGTGTCCCGATCGTGGCGCGGACCGACCTCAAGAAAGACGCCTGTGACGCCATGGACCCGCCGCTCAAGGCGCAGTGGGCCGGAAAGTAGAATCCCGATGCAAGTTCCCTCGTGGGTCCTGGCGCTCGGCCTGCCCGGCGTGCTGATGGCACAGGCCCAGCCATGGCCGGAGCGCGCCGTCCGTCGCGACATTCCGATCACCAACACCTTCCGTCATGCGCTGGCTGCCGGGAGCCGCGATTCGAGCGGCCGGCCCGCCAAAGGGTACTGGCAGCTCAAGACAGATTACACCATTCAGGTCCGGCTCGACCCCGCCACTCAGCGGATCACCGGCACCGAGCGGATCCAGGTCGACAACCAGAGCGGCGATTCGCTCCGGAACATCGGCCTGCGGCTCCCGGCCAACCATTTTCTGTTCGAGAGCCCGCGAGCGGCGCCCTGGATTGCAGGGGAAAACACCGACGGCATGACGCTGACTCGGCTGGTGGTCAACGGCCAGACCGCCAAACTCGCCGGCGGGGCACCGCAGGGCCGACGCGGCAACGAACCGCCGCCCGCGGAGCCGACGCTGATGAACGGCCGCTCGACCGCCGCCCGCGTGGCGCTTCCCGCGCCGATTCCGCCCCGGACCAGCGCCACCCTCGAGATCGACTGGAGCATGAAGCTCCCCGGCGGCACCGGGCAGGGCCACCGGATGACGATGCGCTGGGCCGACACGCTCTTCCAGCCGACCCAATGGTTTCCGCGCGTGGCGGTGTACGACGACCTCCGCGGCTGGGACACCGAGCTCTACCTCGGGCCCTCGGAGTTCTACAACGATTTTGGCCGGTTCGATGTGAAGATCGACGTACCCGGCGGCTGGATCGTGAGCGGCACCGGCGTGCTGCAGAATCCCGAGGAAGTGCTGACGGCTGCCGCGCGGGCCCGCCTGGCGCACGTGCTCGACAGCGACTCGATCACCACCGTGGTCGGCCCCGACGAAGTGGGTCCGGGCGCCGCCACCGCCGCCGGCGACCGGCTGGTCTGGCACCTCGTGGCCGAGAACGTGAACGACTTCGCCTGGGCCACCGCGAAGAAGTACGTCTGGCAGGCGCTTCGGGCCAACATCCCCGGCAAGGGCTACGTCCCGGTCAACATGTACTACCTGCCCGGCCGCGCCCGCCTCTACGCCAACGCCGGTCCGCTCGCCAAACATGCGCTCGAGTATTACTCGTCGCTCTGGTTCCCATATTCCTTCCCGCAGCTGACCCTCCAGGACGGACCGAGCGCGGGCATGGAATATCCGATGGTGATCAACTCGAACCAGGGCGCCGCCGACCACGAAACCGGACACCAGTGGTGGCCGATGACCGTGAGCAACAACGAAACCTGGTACGGCTGGATGGACGAGGGCTTCAATCAGTACATGAACATTCTCTCCGACGCCGATCGCGGCCACACCGCGCCCAACTACGACGGCCTGGGCCAGTCGTACGGCCGGATCAGCGGGAACGAGGCCGAGCCGCCGATGATGTGGGACGCCAACTACGCCGGTCCCGGCTTCTATGGCTTCACCACCTACAGCAAGACGCCGCTGATGCTCTCGATGCTGGGCGGCGTGGTGGGCGACACCGCGGTGCAGCGAGCCCAGCGCGAATGGGGCCAGGCGTGGCGGTTCAAACATCCCTCGCCGTGGGACTGGATGTTCTTCATGAACCGGGCGCTGGGCCGCGACCTGGGCTGGTTCTGGTACTACTGGCTCTTCACCACCGAGAGCGTGGACGGTTCGATCACTGGGATGAAGACCACCGGCGCGGTCACCACCGTCACGGTCCGCCAGGATGGGCAGATGCCGAGCCCCGTGGTGCTCAAGGTCCGGTTCGCCGCCGTCGGTCCCGCCATTCGGCCGATGAAGAATGCGGTGTTGGTCGACAGCGCGACCGCGGTCGTGACGTGGCCGGTGGACGTCTGGTTCGGTGGCCGGCGGACCTTCGCGGCGCCGCTGGCGTTCGGCGCGCGGAAGATCGAGTCCGTCACCTTCGATCCGTTCTGCCGATTTCCCGACAAGGATCCCTCCGACAACGTCTGGCCCCGCGGCGCGGGCGCGCCGGCCGCCAGCGCGGTGACCAACGCCCGGATGCAGCCCCAGGGCGGTTGCCACTAGTCCTGTCCGTGACCACCTCGAACGCTGCCGATGTCATTGTCATCGGCGGCGGCATCGTGGGCCTCGCCACGGCGCGATCGCTTGCCGAGCGCCACGGCGCCCGGGTCATCGTGCTCGAGGCCGAGCCACACGTCGCGGCGCATCAGTCCGGCCACAACAGCGGCGTCATCCACTCCGGCATCTACTACCAACCCGGTTCCCTCAAGGCTCGGCTCTGCCGGACCGGGCTGGCCGCGATGTACGCCTTTTGTGAGGCTGAGGGCGTTCCGCACCGGCGGTGCGGCAAGCTGATCGTGGCCGTCAATCCGGCCGAGGAGACTCGGCTGGCCGCACTCGAAGCGCGGGGGCGGGCCAACGGCAGTCCGGTGCGCCGGGTGACCCGCGAGGAGATGGGCACCATCGAGCCCGCGGTGATCGGAACGGCGGGGCTCTGGGTCGAGGATACCGGCGTGGTGTCGTACGCCGAGGTGTGTCGAGCCATCGCAAAGGGGCTCGAGCGGCGCGGCAGTGAGGTCCGCGTGAATGCGCGGACTCAAAGGATCGAGCAGCGGGCCGGCGTTCAGGTCGTTCACACCACCGCGGGCGTGTTCGAGGCAAGTCGCCTGGTCAACTGCGCCGGCCTCCAGGCCGATCGGGTGGCGCGGCTGGCGGGACTCGCACCCGAGGTAAGAGTGATCCCGTTCCGGGGCGAGTATTACCACCTCAATCGGCCGGGTCTGGTCCGGGGCCTGATTTATCCGGTGGCGGATCCCGCGCTGCCGTTTCTCGGCGTGCACTTCACCCGAGGGGTTGATGACGCCGTCGAGGCCGGACCTAACGCCGTGCTGGCGCTGGGGCGCGAAGCCTACCGGTGGAGCGACATCCAGCTCGGCGACGTGGCGGACATGGTGGGGTATGCCGGCTTCTGGCGCCTGATCGCCGCCCATTGGCGGATGGGAGTGAGCGAAGTGGCCCGGTCCATCTCCAAGCGGCGGTTCGTCGAGTCCCTTCGGCGACTGATTCCGTCGATCACCGCGGCGGATCTGGGTCCGGGCGGTAGTGGCGTGCGGGCCCAGGCGGTGGATCGGGCCGGAAATCTGGTCGATGATTTCGTCCTGCTCGAGGCGCCGGGCACGGTGCACGTGCTCAACGCGCCGTCACCGGCGGCCACCGCGTCACTCTCGATCGGTGACGACGTGGCGAGCCGGCTGATGATGGCCTAGCTTCGTTCGCCCAGGCCATCTCGTCCGGATCCCAAGACGGCGCGGAGCTGCCCGACCTTCATCACGAACCGGATGACGGAGCGATTCCGGATGTTCGTGCGCGGATCGGAGTTCAGTACGATCAAGTTGTCGACCTACCAACGGCTCCATGCCGCTGCGTACTGCGCCGAATCCAGGTAAGCGCGGACGGCGCCCGATGGCTGCTGGCGTATTCGGGGATCGGCCTGATCGTTTAAATGGTTCCCCAGGCCGACTCGGCGTCGTGGCTGGCCGTCTTGACACGGTCCCTTCCCGGCCTGGTGTCGCTTTAGTGCGTATCCGTAACCTATTGCCCCTAATAGGCTTGTGAAATCACCGTTAGGTAACCGTTGACAAGATGCCACCAATTTCGATATTGAGATTGGGGGCTTGCACATGTGGCTCCAATTTGGGGACTCTAGGCATGGGCCTGTTCAGAAGAACGTTATTGGCGGCGGGAGTCGCGGTGGTGTTCAGCTGTCATGAAGATCCGGTTGCGACAGCCCCGTCCGGTGAGGTTACGTCCGGCGCTGTTACAACGGATCTTGACCGCCTGCCCAGCATGGATGAGGAGTTTCTCCGAATCGCGGCGAAGGCGCCGGAATTTGGTGGCGCGTTTGCCGACGACGATGTGTTGCAGGTTGTCGTAACGGACACGACTGCCTTCGAACGTGTCGCTGGCGTGTTAGCTCCAGGCATTCGATTCGGCAAGCGATTGGAGCGATCTTAAGCTGCTTGCTGGCAGGAAGCTCGTGTTCCGGGTAGGGCTTTTCGGTTGGGCGGACCTCTACCGCTGGCGCAGGGCTTTCGACGACGCGATGCCTCGGACCATGACGTATAGTGACATCGACGAGGTGGCAAATCGGGTGGAGATTGCTATGCCCGACGAAGCGGGTCGGAGCGAGGCGTATGAGTTGGCGAGGACAATTGGTATTCCTGCTGACGCGTTCGGCAGTCACCTTGCGTCAAGGGCTACACCAGCCACCCATACCACCATAACATTGGTAGACAGCCTACTTGGCTACGCGCGGCCGACGTATGCCGGAATGAAAGTCGAGCTACGTTACAGTTCGACGCTCAATGGTGTGCCGGTAGTGGTGACCAACTCCTGCTCCCTTGGAGCGAACGTTAGCGTCGTGGGTTCGCCGGATCCCGTGTTCCTCACGAATTCGCACTGTACGGAGAAGCTCTTTCATGTAGATCCTTCGACTGACAATCCGACATGGTACCAGCCGACCTATCCTGTAGGCGGGCCAGTAGCGCTCGCGGACCGTACCGATCCGGGCTTGTTCCAAGGGGGGGAGTTGCCCTGCAGGGAAGTCCTGCCGCTGGAGCGATGCCGCTCTTGTGAAATATACGGATCCCTCGGCCTGGGGCGGCGGGCTAATTGCATATCCCCCGGTCTCGAGTGTTAGCCCCTTCGAGTTCCTCCTCTCGATTGAAATTGGGCCTCCAAACCAGGCAATGCCACTTGGCAATTTGATCTACAAGGTCGGGATTGCAACTGGCTTCAAGATTGGCACCCGAGCGCCCACCTGTGTTAACGACCTCCTCGGAACGGTCGGCTATCCCGACCCGCCTCCGCCGAATACCGTGTTGATCTGCCAGTATCATACGCCGCAGACTCCCATGGTGTCAGGGGATAGTGGTGGTCCCGCGTTCTTCTGGGACGGTTTTCTACCTGCGACTGCGAAATTTGCCGGGATCTACTGGGGAATCGATTCTGGTATTGCTTGAGCCGTCTATAGCCCGATTTCTGGAATTAAGACAGATCTGGGCACGCTAAAGTATAACGTTCAGTGAAACTGGGTGTCCCAATGAAAAGCAACTTAGCGGTGTCCCTCGGCCTCGGAGTGGTTCTAAGCGTTGGCTGTTCGGCAAAGGGCCAGGAATTCCCTACCGATGACGGATCGACTCGGGCGAGCCCGCCGGTCACGATCACGGTCGGGCCGCCGTTGGATGACGGTAGGTTGAGGGTTGGGACGTCGGTCCAGGTGTCCCTCGTCACGAATATTCCAGATTTCACGGTTTCCTGGGCCGTTGGCGACACGGCGATCGCTACCAGTTCTTCGACAGGACTCATTACAGGATGGAAAACAGGGTCAACCACCCTCAATGTCGTCGTGACCGATGCTGCACATCGCAATTACAGCACCGGCTTCCCGGTGGTGGTGTTCCCGTGACCTGAGGCTTGGTGCGCCAATGACGTTGGACGCCCAACCCAATGCCGGGCTGCTCAAGGCCTGACTCACTTCCGGGGCGCGAGGCCCCGATCCCAATAGTCGTCGGCGCGGACGTCCTTCCGCAGCATCTCCGCCGGATTCCACCACTGCTTCCCATACGGGGTCCGCCCGGGCCAGATCTCGTCCAGCGTCCGGGCGTCGCGGAGCTGGCCGCCCTTCATCACATACCGGATGTCGGTGCTCTTCCGGATATTCGCCAGCGGATTGGAATTCAGCACCACCAGATCGGCCATCTTGCCGACCGCTATCGAGCCGATCTCCTTCTCGAGCCCGAGGAAATGGGCGGCGTCGATGGTCCCGGCTTCGAGCGCTTCCATTGGCGTCAGGGCCAATCCGAATCCCCAGAGTTCCCAGTGGGTGCCGAGTCCGTCCTGCTCGCCGTGAGCGCCGGTGGCCAGGTAGCCTCCGGCCCGCTTGATGGCGGCGGCCCCCTGCGCCACGATCGGCAGGATGTATTCCTCGAGCGGCTTCTTGATGAAGCTCCGCCGCGTGGCCACCCGCTGCCACGGTGTCCATTCCAGCAACTTGTCGTTCCGCCAGAGGTCTTCCTGGCCGAGCCAGTATTCGATCGCGTTGCCGATGGGGTAGTCGGAGATGAAGAGCTGAGCCGAATAATGAGCCTCGGCCTGGCCGAAGAACCGGGCCACGTCGCTGTAGATCGGATGTTGCTGAATCGGATGTTCCCAGCCGGTGCTGCCGTTCATCATCAAGCCGAGCAGGTAGATCAGGTCGGCGCCTTCGGAGGTGATCGTCACGCCCTGGTCCCGGGCGGCTTGGGCCAGCATCTGACGCTGGATCCGGGTGCACTGCTTGTAGTCCTTGATCGAGAGGGCGCCGTAGTTGGTGGCCCGGATCAGCTGCTGGCGGGCTTCCTCGAAGGAGTCGATCTCGCGGAGATCGTCGAAATCGGAACAGGTGAGGGGTACGCCCGTGGACAGCGTGCGCGGGCCCACGATCCGGCCGGCTTCGACCATCTCGCCGATGGTGAAGCCGATGGTCGGGTCATTCGCCGGGTCGTGCGTGGTGGTCACACCCCAGGCAAGGTACCGCGCCGAGGACGAGCGATGCTGGGTGATGAGCCCGGTGGCCTCGTCGGTCAGGTGATGAGCGTGGACGTCGATCAGGCCGGGGAGGATCGATTTGCCCGCGGCGTCGATCGTCTTGATGCCGCGAGTGTCGCAGGCTCCGACGCAGCTGATTCGGCCATCCTTCACCACCACGGTGCCGCGCTCGATCACCCGGCGCCGGTCCATGGTGATGATCCGGGCGTTGATGAGCGCCATGGTACCGCCGGCCCGGGCGCGGGGCAGCGTAAGGCCGATCGCCACCGTGTCGGTCACCCCGCGGCTCACGTCGTGGGCCAGGTAGCGATTGCCGCTGACCATTTCCAGCACCGACCCGTTCCGCCATCGTGGCGATTCGCCGCCCTCGATCGTCAGGCGGCGCGCCTCGCCCAAGTCGAGTGCGAACGAGTCAGCGGCGCCGGCCGGTGAACGAGCCAGGTAGACATCGAACTTTTGCTGGACGGCCACCCACTTTCCGTCGGGCGACGGCTTGACCAGCGCCGGCGCGCCCGCGGGATGGATCCACGGGCTGGCCGCGGTCGCCTTGGTCGAGATCACCTTGTTGCCCTCGACCCGGTAGACTCGGCCCTCGCGATCAAACGCGCTCAGGGCCAGGGCACCGGGAGCGCGAATCGTTTCCTCGCGCCCGTCCAGCCCGATCGACACGACTTCCCAGCCGTTGCCGGTCGGCGTGTAGGTGAGCGCCGGGGCCCAGCGATTGACCACGACGCTTCGGCCGTCGGCACTCCATTCCGGCGCCAGCTGCCGCGCCGGCGACCGGCCCAGCCGCTCCAAGGCCGACCCGTCACGCCGGATCCGCCAAAGCCCGCCGCCGCTCCCATCGTGCCAGGTGGTGAATGCCACAGAAGCACCGTCGGGAGACCAGGCCGGCGTCATTTCGAATAGCGTGTCGCCCATCGAGGTGAGGGGCCGGGGCTTCCCGCCCGGAAGGTCCTTGATCCAGAGCCGGCCGGCCGCTTCGAACACCAGTTGGCGGCCATCGGAAGACGACGCGGGCCACCGCGGGTAGCGGACGGTAAACGAATCGCTCGCCACCGATCGGGTCGCGCGCGCCTGCTCCGAGATGATGCGGTGGACCTGGGCTTGGAACGGAATCGTCCCCACTTTGCCCGATTCGATCCACAGCCGGCGGAGCTTCCCGCCCTGCGTCAGCACGATCGAGCGTCCGTCCTTCGCCCAGGCATAACCCGGCAGCACCCGGTGTTCCCAGGCGGGGTGAAGATCCATCTCGTCGTTGCTGATCGGATCCATCACGGCCCGCTCGGTGCCGGTGGAGAGATCGCGAAGCCAGAGCGCGGTGCGCCCGACGTAGTTCTGGCCCTGCACGGCGGTGCGGGCGCCGGGAATCTTCCGGGCAAACGCCAGCCACCGGCCGTCGGGCGAGACCTCGGGCGCCACTTCGCCGAGCCGGAGCGGATAGGCGGGCCGGCCGCAGCAGGTCAGGTAGGGATCTTTTCCCTCGGTGACGTCGTCGATCCGCCCAGTGGCGATCTCAATCCGCTTGAGCTGGCGATTGTTGCCGGTGAAGAGCGACGAATGGAAATAGACATAGCGGCCGTCGGGACTTGGCGAGGCCCACTGGGGCCGGTCCTGTCCGGTCCAGACGCCGGCCCGCGCCGGGACTGATGATCCCGACGACGCGAGCTTCACCAGCAAGTGGGGCTCGCCCCCTTCTGCGGGGACAGTCCAGAGCTCGTCGTTGGTGCGATAGAACCCCGACGGTGACTTCATCCGCCGGGTGAACACGATGGTCCGCCCGTCGGGCATCCAGTTGGGCTCGATGGCGCGCGAGTTGTCGTCCAGCAGAACCGGCCTGGGGTTCCCGCCGTCGGCGTCCATTACCCAAAGGTTGTCCTGGCCCTTCCGGTCGGAGATAAACGCGATTCGCCGCCCGTCCGGGGAGTAGCGTGGATGGTAGTTGACCGCGATGCCGGAGTTCTGCGTCAGCGACTCCGCCGTGCCGCCCTGGGAGGGCAGCCGATAGACATGGCCGAGGAGATCGAACGCGAGCCACCGGCCATCGGGCGAGATGTCGACCGACATCCAGGTGGCCTCGGTCGTGGTGATGTCGATCGTCCTGGTCTTCCCTCGCGGAACGGTCGGATCCCAGTCGCGCACGGACTGGGCGGCGGCGCTGGATGCGACGGCGAGGCCAATCGCGGCCGCCAACCAGGATTTGCAGCAACGGGTCATATCATCGCTCCGGGAGCGCGGGGACGTCGAGGGTTCGTTCCGATGTGACGTGCGGCAGCAGTTCGCGTTTCTCGAAATAGACCGGCTTCACGACTCGCTTGCTGGTCAGCTCGCGGGCCTGATCGTCGTAGTGCGGCGAGGT
>JANMXA010000010.1:0-5294 GCA_031394255.1 Gemmatimonadota bacterium | reverse complement strand
TTCCCGAGGAGCCGGATTCGGCGCCAGTCCACCAGCGGGGCGGTGGCCCAGTCCACCTCCCCTGCTTCCGGCGGGCCGGTCGGAAAATCGTTCAGATCGAGGTGCTGGTGGCCCGCCAGCTCCTGCGCGGCGGCGCCGGCCCGGCCGGTCTGCTCCAGCCAGTTCGCCCGGAACCAGCGAAACAGCAGCGGCAGAAAGGGGTCCGCCGCCGTTGCGGGTCGGACCGGTTGGAAGCCATCGGTGAGTGCCAGAGCCCGCCCCGGATCGCCCCGGCCGGCGGCGCGCGCGCCCAGGAGGAGGGCGTCGGCCGCCGGATCGAGGGTTGGAGGTACCGGCAGGCTGGAATTGATCAGGGCGCCGATCCAGCCCAACCGCCTCGCAATTTTCGACGCGGGCTGGCCGTCGGAGGCGAGACTTGCCAAGTGCCGCCGAACGCTGTCGGGCACCGGATCGGCTCGGAGCAGGAAATGCGCGGCGGCCCACTCCGTCAGAAACGCTTCCGTTTCGGGATCCGGCGCGTGGGCCAGAAGCCTGGCCGCCACCGCCGGGATCTCGTCGGTTCGGCCGAGCGCGTCCAGGCCGAAGAGCTGGCCCCACAGGCCGCTCTGGATCAGGTCGTGTCCGCCCAGGCGCCGCTCGAAGGCTTCTCCCAGATAGACGGCGCCCGCGGGGGCGCCCATCGTCATCATGACCCGGGCGCCGGCCGCGAGTTCGACCGCCTCCCGGATCGAGGGAGAGGCGAGCACCCGGTCGGTCAGTGCCCGGGCCGCCGCCTCGGACTCGAAGCGCCAGGCGTAGCCCAACTCCAGCGACTGGTGCAGGGCCGCGGAGAATCCACTCGCGGCCGGAGCCTTGTTCAGCGAATCGAGGGCCTTCCGGGCCTCGGTCTGATCCCCGAGCGCCAGGTCCAGCCAGGCCAGGTGCTCCCAAGCCGGCGCGAATTGGGGTTTGAGGTGGACCGCCTTCAGCATCAGATCAATCGCCCCGGCCCGGGGGTGTCCCAGGAGACCTGCGCGGTGAAATGCCTCGTCGCCGGCCGCGAACCAGCCGATCGCGAAATCCTTGTATTGATGGGGCACGGCCTCGAGCGAATCGTACCGCGCCGGCCACGGCGAGGCGTAGGCCCGGATCAGGGCCTGGTAGTGCGGCGGGAATCGCCCAACGTTGGCGAGGAGGCGGGCATTCCGCTCCGGCGAAATCCCACCGAGCCAGCGGTCCACGTCGTTCAAGCGGTAGGCGCAGAGGAGACAGGTGGAATCAGCCCGAAAGGCATCGCGATAGTGTCGACCGGCATCGTCCCACCGAGCCTCGGTGTAGGCCAGCTCTCCCTGGAACCAGGCCTGGATCGCGGCGTTGGATGCCGGGAGCGCATTGCGGGGCAGCCATGGATCGGCATCGACCTGCCCGAGATAGAGGGCATGGACGATGGCGCCGGCCAGCGAGTCGATGAGAGCGGGCCAGTCATGGCGGGTACCGGCCGTGACCGGGATCTCGATCGGGGTCGGGATCCGTCGGCCCGAAATGGCAGCACTCAGCCGGACGTCGGTCCCATTCTCGATCACCGTGGTGGCGATGGTGATGCCGGCATCGTTAGGCGCCGAGATGATCCTGAAGTCCGGGTTCTGACCCAGGCGGGCACCCAGCGCCAGCGCCATCGAGTCGCTCAGTGGCGACCGGGGCGCGGGCGCGGCCAGAAACAATGGCGCGGCGCTCCCGTCGGCTGGGCTGGTGACATCGGGCCGCCTGACGAACGCGAACCATAAAGCGACCGCCCCAAGCCCGGCGGCGCCGATCACGGCCGCTCGCCGTCCGATCGGCGCCTGGTTGAGGGCCGTCCGCATTGCCGCCGCTGAGGCCCACCGGTCCGCCGGGTTCTGGGCCAACGCCCGTTCGAGGATTGGCCTGAGGCGGGCCGGGACTCCGTGCCAGTCAGCCCGGCCGGGCAGGACGGCGCCGTCCCATCGCCGTCCGGTGGCGGCTTCGTAGAGCACCATGCCGGCGGCGTAGATGTCGGTGCGGGTAGTGGCCGGGAGCCGTTGCCGCTGCTCCGGCGCCATGTAGGCGACGGTGCCGGAGTCGGGAGACGGGGGCGCCTCCTCCGTGGTCGTTGAATCGACCAGAGCGATCCCGAAGTCAGCGATCATGGCCCGGTCGGGCCCGAGCAACACGTTGGGCGGCTTGAGGTCGCGGTGGACGATGCCGTGCGAGTGGATCGCCTCGAGACCGGCCAGGAGCTCCCGGGCCAGGGCCAACGTCGCGGATGGAGGGAGTGGGCCCCGCTCCAGCCGCGCGGCCAGGGTCTCGCCCTCGGCGTACTGCATCACGAAGTAGAACAAGCCCGCGGCTTCTCCCGTCGAGAAGACGGTCACCACGTTGGGATGGGAGAGGCGGGCCAGGACCCGTGCTTCGCGGAGAAATCGTTCGGCCTGGGCCGCGGTGGCCAGCTCCGGGCGGAGGACCTTGACCGCGACCTCACGCCGAAGGGCGGGATCCTCGGCCAGGTAGACCACACCCATCCCACCGGCAGCCAGATGGCGAATGATCCGGTAATGCGGCGCCAGTCCGGCACCGAGGCGGTCCAGGAGATGGTCCAAGTCCTTCGAATCTCCGCCCCAATGGATCAATGAGCAAGGTCGCGGCTCCAGCCGACGGGCTCGAGGCCATGAACTGCAACCTTGCGACGCCGATGATCGTCAGGACAGAAACACCCGACCCTGACCCGGATCAGACCAATGCCCCAGATCGTTCTCAACCGACCAAACGCCGACGAATACGCCGAATACTACGCCCGCTACATCTCGAAGATCCCCGCCGCCGGCGACCTCGTGACGATCATGATCGAACAGATCGCCTCCCTGAACGCCCTGCTTCGGCCCCTCGACCCGGTCCGGGCGGGTTACCGGTATGCTCCGGGAAAGTGGACCGTCCGGGAGGTGTTGGGGCACCTGATCGACGTCGAGCGGGTGTTCGGCTACCGGGCCGCCTCGATTTCGCGGGGTGATCCCGCGGCGCTGCCAGGGTACGATCAGGATCAATGGCTGCCCATGGGGCGCTACGATGAGCGAACGATGCCCGACCTGCTCGATGAGTGGGAAGCGGCCCGGCGCGCCAACATCGCGCTGCTCCGGGCGATGCCGGTGGAAGCCCTCGACCGGCGGGGAACCGCGTCTGGCGTGGAGATGAGTGCCCGGGCCCTGATTCACATCCCGGCCGGGCACCAGAACTACGACGTCGACTTTCTTCGGGAGAGGTATCGGGCCGCGTTCGCCTGAGCCGCTAAGGGCGCTCGGCCATCGGGAGCGGTTTGGTGTCGGATTGGGCAGGGAACGGTGGATCCTCTCCCCGCGGCCGGTACTACTTGGGCCAGGCAAGCCGATAGTATGCCACGTGCTCGACGTCGTCATCGTCCCGGCTCGAGCCCAACAGGTAGTCGACCCCCGCGTCCCTCGGCGTCACCCGTCGCGGGAGCGCGATCATCCCGGCCGAGCGTCCCTCCGACGACAAGATGACCCAAGTGGCCCAAGGGGTGCCGAAGTTGTCCAGGGTTCGGACCCACAACCGATCGAGCCGGTCGGCGAAAACCTGGTCGATCTTCGGGAAGGCGGTTCGCGGCTTGATTTCTGTCAGCAATTTCTCAACGATCTTCCGCACTCGGCGACTGGGCTCGAGCTGGAGGTGCTCGCGCAGCGCGGCCTGCCATCCCGCGTCATCGACTTGGCCGTTGGGAAATTCAAGCGTGAAGGTGCCGACGGTGGTGCCTGCGCTGTCGAGGACGGTGCAGCGCCCCTCGTGGTTCGAGCAGACAAAGACGCGATTCTTCCCGGCGCCGGCCAGCACATCACGACCCAACGGCAGGTTCGTCAAGGCGGCCACAGCGCGCCCGATGTAGAAATCGCGGGGGCCGGGCTTCATCACGGTGTCGGTCCGGCCCGCGGCCACCCGCAGCAGTGCCGTTGACACGACCGGTTCGGTCCCTCGGGCGACCTCATCCCTCGGCCGATTCATCAGGATGAGCAGCTCGCCCCGGCCCGAGCACCACAGGACCTGATCGAAGTTGGCGTCCGGCGGTAGTCGGATATTGCCTTCGAGTTTGCCGTCGCTGGAGAACATCACAAGTATCCCGCGGGCGCCCTCTTGCGCGGCGATCGATCCGTCGGCGCATTGACCGACCCAGCGCTGTTGACGAAACTCGCCTGGCCCGTCGCCCGCCCTTCCCACGGACCGAACGAACCGTCCGTGCTCATCGAAGAACGAGATCCGGTTGTTGCCACCGTCCCCAACCACGACCTGCCGGGCTGAGGTCCGGAATGCACCGGTGACGCCGTCCAGCAGGCTTGGCTCCGGACCAACCGCCGACCCGAGTTCGAACTCGGGTGGGCCGTTCAGCACCAAACGAGGCCCGGCACCCTTGGGCCAGACATTCGGCAACGGACTCGCCTGGGCAGCCAGGTCCACGCCGCCGGTCCAAATCGCGACGGCGAGGGCTACTAGGAAGCGGACCGGAAGCGAGCCGCGATAGGCCTGGTCGGCCGCCTTCGCCTGGCGGCTCAGGGGCGCTGCACCATGGGGAGCGGCTTGGTGTCCGCCTGCGTCCGGGCCTTAGCCCGGGCATCCGCCGCATCGAAGGTCCGCCACAGGTTGTAGACCCAGCAGATCACCCCAGCGGCAAAGACCGTCCCACCCGCCGCGGCCAGCCATCCGCCGCCAGGCTGGAGCACGAATCCGAGCACCAGCAGCGCCAGGCCCCCGTTGGCCAGGAAGAGATGCGCGACCGCCAGCCGCTCACTGTGGAGCGGATGCCCAAACAGCCTGGGCAGCAGCTGGTACCCGACGCCGAAGACGAGCATGGTGAGGAAGCCGACCACGTTCATGTGGGCGTGGGCGGGGCGGTAGACGATCCACGCGGGGTGCGCCGCGATCGCCACGCCGAGGAGGGTGCCGGCGCCGAACCAGAGCAGCGACGCCCGGATGAACGCCTTGATGAACCAGTCCACCGGCCCGCCTAACGAATATCAGTCGGTGGCGCCGGGGCCGGGGCCGGCACGGGATCGGGCGTCTGCGCCGGCGCGTGGAGCTCAGCGCCGTTCCCGTGGCGCTTCTTCCGCCGCTTCCGCCCCTCCTCGTACCACCGCCGGGTCACCTCGCCCGCCAGTTCCCGGTTCCCGAGTCCGAACGCGAGTCCCGCCGCGAGTCCGATCGCGCCGAACACCAGCGTGAAGGCCGCCGTGATGATCTCCGCCGCGACCCCCATCTGCTGCATCGCCATGAAGACCGAGATCAGCACCACCGCCGAC
>JANMXA010000009.1:0-17807 GCA_031394255.1 Gemmatimonadota bacterium | reverse complement strand
GGCGGGGCAGACGGCGTATGATCTCCGGCGAGGATCGGGCGAGCGGTTGAGTTGGGTCGGGACGGTGGTGGAAGGCAAGCGGGACGGGGTGGGGCTGGAGTACAAGCGGAACCGGTACTACGATCCGCAGGCGGCGCAGTTCACCCAGGGGGATCCGATCGGGGTCGCCGGCGGGCTCAATGCCTATGGGTTTGCCGGCGGGGATCCGATTGGGTTTGGGGATCCATTTGGCCTAACACCGTGTAAGGATGCTCAAGGAAAACAGATCTCATGTCCGGAGCCCAAGGGCGGACCGCCGATTCCGCTGCCCGATGGCCGGAGCTGGGTTCCGGCTGAGGGTCCGAGCACACCGGATAACGATGGCCGGTCACGCGGGCGGCGCTGGCGCCCAAATGCGCCGATCCCAGGGGGCGTCCCACAGCCGGGAAGCAGTTGGGATCCGGAAAATGGACATTGGGATGTCGACAATCTTCCCGGAGCGGACCCAGGCAGGAAGGGTAGGCGTCGCTTCGATCCAGATGGGACTGAGGTCACCCATGACGGCGAGCCGATCTTCGGCCCCGAGCAGAACCCGTCGCTCCTCAGATTGATCACGTACTTTCTTATTAGTGAAGGGCTACGCCTGGCATTTCCTCCTCGCAACCTTGTTCCCGTTCCCTGAGGTATACCTCATGAAGTTGCTCACGGCGGTCGCCGCCGAGGATTGGTGCCGGAAGCAAGGCTGCTTCGTTGGCGGCGACCTAGTGTCGAAATCCGTCACTCTGCCTCCATCCGGCAGTCCAGATTGCCGGGTGACCGTGCCCACTGAGGCCACCGAGGCAGCCGCCTTGGCCTATGTGATCGCCATGACGGCTGTTCCTGATTTTCTGGAGGGACGTTTCGAAGGCGCAATGCTATGGATGCGGCGCTGGGAGATCTGGAGTGAATCGATCGACCGCGTGGGACTCCTCCTCCTAAATGGGGTCAGGGCTTCCTCTGGTCAGGGCCCCGCGCTGGAGGTGGCGCCAGCTCATCTGTTTCTGCCCACTGAGTTTGACGCAGCTCACGCCTGTTTAACCCTCCCTCTCATCTTCCAATGGGACGCCCATTTCGTACCCGAACGAGGCGCGTTCGTGGCTTTCGTCTCGCATGAGGGACATGTTGATCTGTGGGCTGCGAACAAGGAAATGCGAGGATCTTTGCTGGGGCGACTTGAACGCTGGTTGGCACCTGTACGTTGACTACTCGACGAGGGCGGGCTTCGGCAAGTTTACCGGAAGAGGCGACCGGAGCGCCAACGGGTTCGCGGCCCGGTCTACCATGCCAGCCCGCTCGATTGATTCGGTCCGCGGTGATCCCGCCGATCAGCCAGCCGCGTCAGTGATTAACCGCCGTATCGACCGCAACGGGCCGGTTGCGAAGAAATTCAATCAGCATCGGATTGACCACATCCCCTCGCTCCATGTGGGGCAGTGTCCCGCCCGGTCAATCGGCTCGAACCGGATCTGCGGAATTCCAGCGGCAGCCCGACCTGCTGCCGTCGATCAAACGGGCTGTCGACGCGGCCGCCGGCCGGGCCAGTTCCTGCTGACGGGCTCCACCAACCTGCTCCTCATGAAATCAGTCTCCGAGTCGTTGGCGGGCCGGGCGTCGTACCTCACGCTCTGGCCGATGACTCGTCGCGAACAGCGGGGACTCGGTGCCCCCGCATCTGGTCGTCGCTCCTTGACCACGATCCGGCGCAATGGCCGGCGTTGATCAACGGCCAGCAGGTCCCCGAAGAGTCATGGACCGACTGGGCTCGGCGTGGCGGTTACCCAACCCCGGCCGTTGAGCTCCGATCGGGTCTGGCCGCAATCCCGTTGGAATGATGTCGCCCTGCAGAATTTCGGTGCGCGGGTTCGGCCGAGCCGAGCCTACCGTGGGTCATGCCGAGTTGCCAACCCTGCCGCCGAGGCCCCAACTTATGGTCATGGCTGTTTCGCTCCGCCGGTTTACCGTGGACGAGCTCGACGCGATCCCGCCCGACGGGAATCGATACGAGCTCCTGGACGGGGTGCTGTTCGTGACCCCGCCGCCCGGGCCCATCCACGAAGAGATGGTCACGCGGCTCATTACCATGACGGTGGCGCATCTCAAGCCGTGGCCGCGGGTTCGGGTGGTGCCTCGGAGCGAGGTGGCCAGGCTTCCGGACACCCGCATCGAGCCGGACCTGCTGGTCTATGCCGCCGATCGACTCCCCCAATCGTGGTCACTGGTCTCGGAGCGATGGCTCGCGGTCGAAGTCGCCAGTCGGTCGAGCCGGGTCTACGACCGCACCTACAAGCTGGATGGATATCTGGCGATGGGGGTGCTGGAGGTGTGGCTGGTCGACCCCATCGCGCGGACCGTGACAATAGGCCGGCCCGGTGGCGAGGTGAAGGTGGTTCGCGACGAGTTTACCTGGGTACCACCCTCCCCGGTGGCACCCTGCCGCGTCGACCTGGCCGAACTGTTCCGGGGGCTCCCGGACGGGTAGCGCCGTCAGCGGCCGTCGGCCGGGTCGAACCGGTGGATCCGACCTCCCACCATCACCAGGCGCGGGTGGCCGAGAGCCGTGAATGACTGGAGCGGGTCCCGATCGATGACCTGGAGATCCGCCAGCTTGCCGGGTTCGAGGGTGCCCAACCGGTCGTTCCCCAGAATGATCCCGCCGTTCTTCGTGGCGGCCACCAGCGCCTCCATCGGCGTCATCCCCAGGCTGGTGAAGTATTCGAGCTCGGTGAAGTAGAGCCCGGGGTAGAGCCGCATCAGGTCGCTGACCGCGTCGGTGCCGATCCCCATCAGGATCTTCCGGGCGTGAGCCTTCCGGAACAGGTCCTCGTGCATCTGCTGCGACCAGTGCCGCGCGGCGAGCAACTCGGGCGGGATCTCGTGGTTCCGGTAGAGCTCTCGGTAGATCGCGAGCGTCGGCACCACGTGCACACCGCGTGCGGCGATCAGGTCGAGCACGTCGTCGTCCATCTGATTCAGGTGCTCGATGCACTGGACCCCGGCCTCGACCGCGATCCGGGTCATCGTCGTCTTCGGCCAGGTATCCGACAGTCCCCCGCCGTGACTCGTGACCCGCATGCCGAGGGTCTTCGCCTCGTCCACCGCGGCGCGAACCTCTTCCGGGGTATACATCGGCGACAGTTTGATGTGGCGGAACCCGGCGTCGAAGTTCGTTCGCACGGCCTTGCGGAACGCCCAGGGCCCGTCGGCCGTGGTGGCGGCGCGGAGTCCCGCGCCATGACCGCCGGTCGTGGTGATCAGCTGGCCCACCGGGAAGAGCCGCAGCGACGAGAGCGACCCGTCGGCGAGCCCGCGGGCGATCGCCTGCATCGGCTCGATCGGCGCCGCGACGTCGCGGACCGAGGTGATGCCCTCGCGAAGGAACTGCTCCATGAACGCGATCGCCCGGACCGTCGCTTCGCTGTTCGTCTGGAGGGCGTCCTTCGACTGATCAATCGGTGCCGTGAGGTGCATGTGGAGATCGACGAAGCCGGGCAGGATCCACCGTCCCGCCACGTCGATCACCTTTGCGTCCGCGGGCACGCGGACCTTTGCCCGCGGACCGACCGCCACGATCGAATCGCCCTCGATCAGGATGGTCGCATCCGGCACCGGAGGGGCGCCGGTGCCGTCGAGCACGGTCGCGCCGACGAGGGCGACCCGTTCGGGCGCGATCCGCGGCGCCCCGGGCGGGATCGCCGCGGCGAGGAACCAGGCACCGCCAAGGGAGAGCCAGATCCTGCGCAGGGTCGTCATGGGATTCCTCGGGTTGCTTGATTTGCCGGCCCGGCCTTGAGGACCGCAAAGAAGTTCTGCACCAGCACCACGTGATCGGGCTGAGGCGAAACGCCGCCCGCCGGCCTGGTCATCAGGAAGCGCTGCCCGTCCCCGGTTACATCGAAGAGCCACGGCGACACAACGGAATTCTCCGCCGAGAAGAGACGGACCGGTGGTCCAGCGGTAAACGCCGGGGAGAGCTCCGCGGGGACGGCGTAAACGTCGCCCTTGGCGTCGGCGTAGAACAGCTCGCGTCCCGTGGCTGACCACCGGACGCCCCAGCCGCCCGCCGTCGACACCTGGTGCTTGGCCTGCTCGACGTTCGGGAACGGCCGGACGTAGACCTCGTTGCGGCCCGACTCGTCCGATTGGTAGGCCACCCACCGGCCGTCCGGCGACAGGGCGGGCCGGGCGTCGATCGCGGGAGTGGCGATGAGTGGCCGCGCCGGCCCGCTGCCATCGGCAGGCTGGAGATAGATGTCGTTGGCGTAGCCCCCAAGCACCCAATTGCCGTCCGGTGAAACCTCGGGGCTCTGGATCGGGCCGATGCTGATCGTCTCGCGCGGCGGTGTGCTCCCGTCCACCGGTCCACGGGAGAACCCGCGCGGCGACGTGGCAACGAATTCGCGATCGCCGGGAACCCAGGCGGGCGCCAGGCCGGTGCCGATCTTCGAGGCGGGTCCGCGATCGAGCTGCTTCAGGACCATCCGGGGAAGGCCGGCGCGTTCCACGATGGTCAGCAGCGCTGCCCGCCCGTCCCGGGAGAGCAGCGGGCGTCCGGTGATGGGACCCGACCAGCTAGAATCGGTCTGCGTGATCCGACCGGAACGGTCCACCCAGATCAGCTCGCGACTCAGCGCGCTGCCCGGACCGGCGAGATAGATCAGACTGCCATTCCTCGACAGATCGAAGTCCGCCCGGCCGAGGCCACGCACCGCCACCCCTTCGGCCACCGGCACGGCCGGCCCCGTGAGGGCCAGGCGGTCAAGGTCGAACGGCGCCGCCATCAGGAGACCATCCCGCGTGACGTACAACAGGTGCCCGGCCGCGTACGCCGACCGGACACCGGCGACGAGCACCCGGGCCTTTCCGCCCCCGGGACCGACGACGCCGATCGAGAACTCGCCGACCCCCCGCTGGCGGCTAATCGCCAGCAGCAACCCTCGACCGTTCGGAAGGGCGGCCGGACTGGTATGCCAGGACTCCCCGGCGGCCGAGTCCGGCACGCTGGCCGCTTCCGGCCGGCCGCCCGTGGGCCGGATCCTGGCAATGCCGTCGCCAGTGAGGTGGCCGTCATAATAGAGCCAGCCGTCGTCCGCCCAAGTCAGCCCGCCGGTATCCACCAGCGAGTCGACCACGACGGTCACCGGCCCGCCCGAGATCGGGACGATCCGGATCGCCCGCGGCATCCCGCTGATGAACGCCACCCGTTCGCCGTCGGGGGAGATGGCCGGGTTGTAGGCCCCCTCGGTTCCGGCGAGCGGAATCCCCTGGAGCTGCTCGAGCCGGCGCACCAGGAGCCGACCCTGTTCATGCGAGCCCGACACGTACACGATGGTCCGCCCGTCGGGCGATAGCGCGATCCGGTTGGTCTGGGAGGCCACGACGGTCTGGCTGTCGGGAAACGCGATCGCGAACCGCGACACCGGCTGCTCCGGCGCCGGCCGGAACCACGCCAGCGCCGCCGCCACTACCGCCACCACTGCCACCGCCGCCGTGACCCCAAACGCACCCCGCGACACGCCGCGCCCGCCGCCGCCTACCACCGCTGCGGCCCCGCTCCCCGCCACCGTGAACGCCGGATTGGCCAGCGCCTCGGCAAACGCGCGGGCGCTCTCGAACCGATCGGCCGGGAGCTTTTCGAGCGCCGTGGCCACCGCCGCCGTCACGTGCGCCGGCACCGACTTCCGGAGCGCGGTGACCGCCTGCGCCGGCTCGGTGATGATCTTCATGATGATCTGCTGGGCCGAACCACCCAGGTGGGGCGGCTGGCCGGTCAGCATCTCGAACAGCACGCTGCCCAGCGAGTAGACGTCGGACCGGGCGGAGATCTCCTTTTCCGCCGTGGCCTGCTCCGGACTCATGTAATGGGGCGTGCCTAACGAGAGGCCCGTCTCGGTCATCCGTCCGCCCGCCGCGGCGCTCACCGCCAGCGCGATCCCGAAGCCCGCCACCATCGGCCGGCCGTCGTGGAGCAGGATGTTCTCGGGCTTGATGTCCCGGTGGATCACCCCGTGACGGTGGGCGTAGTCGAGCGCGTCGGCCACGTTGGCGGTGATCCGGACGGCGTCGGCCACGCCAAGCTGAGTTTCGCGGTCGAGGCGGGATCGGAGGGTTTCGCCCTCGATGTAGGGCATGACGTAATAGAGGAACCCGTCGGCCGCGCCGGAATCGAAGAGGGGCAGGATGTGGGGATGCTGGAGCGACGCGGTGGTCTTGATCTCGACCACGAACCGCTCGGCGCCCAGCACGGCTGCCAGTTCCGGTTTCAGGACCTTGATGGCGACTTTGCGGTCGTGTTTCAGGTCCTGGGCCAGGTACACGGTGGCCATCCCGCCCTGGCCCAGCTCGCGCTCCAGGCGATAGGTATTCCCGAGGGCCGCCGCGAGGCGGTCGGGTGGTGGCGTCATGGCGGGTCGCCGCCTGGGCTTGGTGTCAGAGGGGCCGTCGGTCTGATCCCAAGATAGAGGCCCGCCGGTGGCCGGGCCACCGCCGGGTCGTTGAGAATCGGCGTCAGCCGACTCCGCGCCGCATCACGGTGAAGTTTCCGCGCGTCTCCACCACCTGAAAGCCGCGAGTCGCGAACATCGACCGGGGCCCGCGGAAATGCCCGGCGTCGTTGCCTTCTGGCTGGTCGTGGGGATATGCCTCGATCCACAACGCACTGCGGCCCCGGCCGTCGGCGATCACCCGGTCAAGCAGAGCCGCAGCGACGCCGTGGTGCCGAAACGGCGGGGCGACGACAAAGCAGGAGACCCCGATCACCGATCGCGGCTCCGGCCCTCCCGGGTCGACCTGGGCGTAGAGTCCGTAGTCCGAGCGGTACGAGGCGTTGACCCACCCGACTGGCCGGCCGTCCACGGACGCGAGGTACCCGAACGTGGTCCCGTCGCGAAGCCTGTCCGCCACGGCGCAGCGCGAGTCCCGCCAGGCCCGCTCCGGCAGGTCGGGCGTTGCCGGGACATCGGCTCGAGGCAGTAGCACGAGGCCCAGTCGGGGTTGTCCGCAAAACCGTCGTGATCGAACAATCGGAGCCAGTCGTCCACTCGGTCGCTGGTGGCCGGATGCACCGTGATGGCGGCGATCTCCGGCAGGCGCGTGGTGCCTCCGGTCAGCCGTGCAGTCGCCTCCGCGTAGTTGCGGGCGTAGTTGCGGAGGGCCGCTTCGGGGTACGTCCAGGCGTGGGCCTCCCGTCCGTGGGCGACGAAGGCATCGGCCGCGGCATCGGCATCGTCCGCCTCGATGATGGTGGCACACCCGAAACACTTTACTTGCACGCAGCGCTCCGCCGCGAGGCGTCAGGGGAGGTCAATGCCTCGCTGCCGAGTCGGTTGGGTCGCTGGCGGCCGGAGGAAACTGATCAGGATCGGATTCACCACCGGGGCCTGCTCCATGTGCGGCAGGTGCCCCGCCTTCTCGATCGGCTCGAAGCGGATCTGCGGAATCGCCTTCCGGACCATGGCCGAGAGTTCGAACGGCACCGTCTGGTCCTCCTTGCCCCAGATCAGGAGCGACCGGGTGCCCCGCGCGCCGACCCGCGCATACAGCGTATCCAGCGAGAGGTGCTCCTGCGCCAGCGCGGTCGACCGGAGCGCTCGGCCAAACCCCTTGTACTGCATCTGGGTCCGGTACTGGTCCGGCCAGGTCGGCCATCGGGCCGGTTCCACGAAGTCGGAACTCTGGCCCGCCGCCATCCCGGGCAGCGCCAGCGTCTCCCACAGCACCAGGCCCAGGCCCGGCATCGCGAAGTACCAGGGCAGCCCGCCTTCCGACGACCCGGCGGCCGGATCGACCATCACCATCGACCGGGTCCGCTCGGGATGCCGCCCCGCAAACGCGCCGACCACGATCCCACCCATCGAAAGCCCCACGATGTCGACCGGATCCTTCCAGCCCAGCGAGTCGAGCAGGCCGACCAGTTGCCGGTCGAACAGGTCCACGTCGTAGCTCACGTCGGGCCGGTCGGAGTAGCCCCGCCCGAAGTGATCGTACCGCGCCACCCGGAAGCCCGCCGAGGTCAGCGCGGCGAAGGTGGAATCCCAGATGTAGTACGGCGTCGAGAACCCGTGGATCAGCACCACCCGCTGGCCCGAATCAGGGCCGCCCACCTCGTAGTGGGTGACACCGTCGGCGAGCCGGACGAACTGGCCGGAGGCGGCTTTGCGGGCTGCATCATCGAGGACCAGATGCTCCGGATTCCGTACGGAGTGCGCCACGGCAAGTCCGCCGCAGGCGACGGCGAGGATCAGGAGGATGGCTTTCAGCATGGCAGATGGACCGGTGGAAGGAGACAGAAAGACTGCAGCGAAGTTACCCTCCGCCGATGCGGAGGGCGACTCGACTCCATTATACCGGGCGACGAACTCGCAGCAGCCTGGCAAGCGTGTCACCGGCAGGGTTCCCAGCAGACCTTAACGGAAGCTCCGGCCGCTGTAACCCCAGTCTCCCCGATAGTTGGCGAGGCCCAAGGCCGTAAACCCAATGGCGGCCAACGCGGCCGCGGTCCCCAGGACCTTCACCTTCCGAACTTTCACCCCCCTCACCTCGGCCCAACTGAGCGCAATCCGGTACGCCCCGTCCGGATGCTGGGGGGATTTGAGGCGATCGGCGACCACAAGCCCGACGAGGGAGTCGCCTACTGCCATCGGGCCGTGCAGGACCAGACCGGCGGGATGCCGGTCGGTTTCTACCAGGATCTTGTTGGGGCCGGAGGGGCCGGAGTCGAACAGGGCCCGGGGGGTCACCTTCCACGTGGCGCAGGCGGTCAGGAGCGGGAGAAGTGCGAGTGGCGCGATTTTCATGGCAGACTCGAGGAAAGGGACCCCCCCGAGTTTGCCGGCGCCCCCTCAAGCGATCGTCAAGAGGGACATCAGGAGCGCGCTGGCCGGGGCAACATGAGCGGCCGATCCCCGGACTCCCACTGGCCGCGAACCATGAAGGAGAGGTTCGTGACGCCCGGCTCAAGCGCCCACACGCCGCCCTCGAGATCGTGCGCCGCCACCTGACAGCCGCCGATCACCGTAGCCGGATCAAAGTAGAAGATGACATCCTGGACCGTCACGCCGGCGATCCGCACGATATCCGCGAGCGAGGGTGGCTGGGCTCCGACCACATCAAAGACCGCCAGGCTGTTCTCGCGTCGTTCGACGATCACGGCAACGTCCAGATCTGCGGCGTACCGGATCTCGCTCCCGAACTCGTAAAAGGCCCAGCACCCCAGATCATCTGCGGCACCAAGCACCGGTGACAGAGGAGTTCGACGCCGAATCAGGGAGGTGATCACGGCCCGGTCGGCAGGAGCGTGCAGGTCCAATAGCCGACCTGCCGGCCCGGCCACCGGCGGTGCGGCCACCCGGAAGATCGACTCCGGGACGACCCGGAATCCAAACGTGTGGAAGTACTCCGGATGGGCGGTGGTCAGCGTCAGGGTCTGAAAGTGGTTGGCGGCAAAAGTCAGCAGTTCCGTCATCAGCGATTGAAACAGGCCACGGCCGCGGAACTCTGGATCAGTTGCCACCGCATGGATCGCCCCGACGACCTCTCGCCGGCCGTTGATGAAGAGCGGAAGCGGCATCAGGCCGACATGGGCCACCACCCGCTCCCCCTCGGTCACGACAAACGGCGTCGAAACCGACTCCCACGGGACCCCGAACGCCGCGCCGTTGGTCCGGCCTACGCCAACGCCGGGAAATACTCGTTCAAGCAACTCGAAAACCCGGTCGCCGAGGCGCGCGTCATCCCTGTAGGAACGCATTATCATCGAGGCTCCTTGCCGGACTCAGCCCCCGGTTGCATCGTACATGACCAGCCGGCCACCCCAACCAGGAGCAGCCCCATGCCCAGCCACCCGTCCCGTCGTTCCGTCATCGGCGCCCTCGCCACGGCCCCGATCGCCGCCGTCGTCGCCGGCATTGCCGCCCGGCCCGCCGAAGCGCAGCAGCCCCACATGCAGGCGGCCAAGGATGCGCTGCAGTCCGCGATCAGTCACCTCGAGCAGGGGTCGAACGACAAGGGCGGCCACCGGGTCGCCGCCCTGAAGAGCGCCAAGGACGCCCTCGAGCACGTCGAAAAGGGGATCCGGTTCGATCGCAGGAACTGAGATCGGCCCGACGTCGGGATCAACTCGTCCCGATGTCCCGGACCCCGCGCTGGATCGCCATCGCATCCAGCGACGCAAGCGGCAGGCTCAAGAACAGGTCGATCCGCCGACCCAGCGTCAGGGCGGCCTGTTCGAACGCCCGCCGCTTGTCGGCGTCGGACCCGACGACGCTCGCGGGATCCTCGACGCCCCAATGCGCCGTCACCGGCTGGCCGGGCCAGACCGGACAGACCTCGCCGGCCGCGTTGTCGCAGACCGTAAAGACGAAGTCGAGCGGTGGCGTGCCGGGTGCCGCAAACTCGTCCCACGCCTTGCTCCGGAGACCGGTGGTCGGAAGCCCCATCCCAGTCAGCGTCTCAACCGCAAACGGATTTACCATGCCGGTTGGGTGGCTCCCGGCTGAAAAGCCCCGAAACCGACCCTTCCCATGGCCGTTCAGCCACGATTCGGCCATGATCGAGCGGGCCGAGTTCCCGGTGCAGAGGAACAAAACGTTATAGGTCTTTTCATTCATCGGCATATTGACTTGGGTGAGAGGGAAGCGTATAGTTGATAGTAACAACAATGACGACCGCCCTCAAGTCCCGCGCCCCGGATGCCACCGCCGAAGAGCTGCACGAAGCGCTCTCGGCCCTGATCCGGGTCTACCAGTTCCGAGACCGGGACCGGATCTGCTGCCACGATGTGTCGGTCACCCAGTGCTACGCCCTTGAGGCGCTGGTCAAGCTGGGCGCCTCGACCCTGAACGAGCTGGCGGCCGAACTTTATCTCGACAAGAGCACCGCCAGCCGAGTGGTGGCCACCCTGGAGCGGAAGAAGTACGTCACCCGCCGGCCCCATCCGGACGACGCCCGCGCCACCCAGCTCGAGCCGACCGCCGCCGGTCGCCGGCTCCACGAAAAGATCCGGACCGACCTGGTGGCCGAGCAGGAAGCGATGACGGTCGACCTGGATCCGGCGGTACGGCGCGGAATGCTGGTCATGCTCCGCCGGCTCACCACCAGCGTCGCGGCCCGCTCGGGCGTCTGCTGCGGCTGATTTCAGTTTTGAGGAGATAGTTGCATGTCCCAACTAACACCGATCACCATTCGCAGCGCCGGGCCGGCGGACCGCGGGGCCGTCGAATCCCTGCTCACGCGGACCGGCCTCCCGATCGACGGCGTGGCCGATCACCTCGACCACTTCGCGGTGGCGGTCGACGGCAACGCGGTGATCGGCTCGGCGGGCCTCGAGGTCTACGGACCCCACGCCCTGCTCCGGTCCGTCGCCGTGTTGCCCGAACATCAACGCGGCGGACTCGGCCGCCGACTGATCGAAACGGCGCTCGAGGCGGCCCGGCGCGAACGCCTCGAGTCCGTCACCCTGCTCACCACCACCGCGGCGGACTACTTCCCGCGGTTCGGCTTCCGGCGGATCGAACAGTCCGCGGCGCCGGAGGCCGTCAAGGCATCGACCCAGTTTCGCGGCGCCTGCCCCAGTACGGCGGCAGCCATGCTGCTCGAATTCAACCAGGAGAACTGAACCATGTCGGCCACGAATGTGCGGGAGATCGTGAAAGAGAAGTACGGCCAGGCGGCCACCCGGGTCACCCAGGGCCAGGGTAACGCCTGCTGCGGCGGGTCCGCCTGCTGCGATGGCTCGGTAGACCCGATCACCGCCGACCTCTATGACGAAGCCCAGAAGAGCGGCCTTCCGGCCGAGGCGGTGCTGGCGTCGTTAGGCTGCGGCAACCCGACCGCGCTGGCCGAGCTCAAGGCGGGGGAGACGGTGCTGGACCTCGGGAGCGGCGGCGGGATCGACGTGCTGCTCTCGGCCCGGCGGGTGGGGCCGACCGGCAAGGCCTACGGCCTCGACATGACCGACGAGATGCTGTCGCTGGCGCGGGAAAACCAGAAGAAGTCGGGCCTCACCAACGTCGAGTTCCTGCGGGGCGAGATCGAAAACATCCCGCTGCCCGGCGAGACAGTGGACGTGATCATCTCGAACTGCGTCATCAATCTCTCGGCCGACAAGGACCGGGTGCTCCGCGAGGCGTTCCGGGTCTTGAAGCCGGGCGGTCGGTTTGCGGTATCGGACGTCGTGGTCCGGGGTGAAGTGCCGGCCGAACTCCGGAAGAACATGGAGCTCTGGGTCGGGTGCATTGCGGGGGCGCTCGAGGAGCAGGACTACGCCGCCAGGCTCAAGGCCGCGGGGTTCGAAAACGTCAGCCTCGAACCGACCCGGGTCTACCGGATCGACGATGCCCGGGAGTTCCTGGCGGCGGAAGGCATCAATGTCGACGCGATGGCCGCGGAGGTGGACGGCAAGTTCATGAGCGCCTTCGTCCGGGCCACGAAGCCCGGTGCGGCGGCCAAGGAGCCGTGCTGCGCTCCCGGTTGCTGCGGCAACTGAGCTTCAGCTCTTCGGCATAACCGAGAGATAGGCCGCCCACGGTCCCACCTCGGTCTGGTACCGCCGCGCCATGACTCGGCTCACCTGGTTCAGGTGGGCCAGGTCGTGGGCGGTCCAGGTGGCAATCAGCTGGCGGACGGTGACCAGCCCAAACGCCGGATGGGTACCCTGCAGCGCCAGGTGGCTCGGATCGAGGCGCATTGCGCCGAGCCGGGCCAGGCTTTCCCGCCGAGCTTCCGCAAACTCATCCAGCAGCGCAACCGAACTCTTGCCCGCGCTCTCTCGAAACTGCGCCATCCGGTCGAAGGCCGGGAAGGGCTCCGCCGGGCCTGACCGCAGGATGATCTCGAGGCGCGGGATCCAGTCCGCTTGCTCTCCGTGAATCAGATGACCCAGCACCACCCACGGGCTCCAGGTATCGGGGCCCTCGGTGGCCTGGATCCACGGCTCGGGGAGGTCGCGGAGCAGCGCATCGAGCACGGCGGGCGTCCGGGACAGCACGGCCACGCTCTCGGTCAGGAACGCATCAGTCATCGGTCATCGGTTCCGGGCAATGGCGTACGTGCGGACATGGGGAACGCCGTCGGGATCGGCCCAGCTGCCGAGCAGTACGTCGGCGCCGAGGGCCAGCGGCTCGACGCCGGGCGGCGTGTCCACCGTGGTGAGCCAGGCGCCGGTGCGATCGAACACGGTCCAGCGCGGCGAGCGCCCGGCCGGGCCGGGGCCGAAAAAATCGCGGACCCAGACCTCGCCGTTGCTGCGGACCACCATGGCGTCGTAGGGCGGCTTGGTTTTCGGGAGCGGCGTGTCGCGGACCGACCGGCGAACCCGGTCCGCCGCGCCCTCCTGCCCCGGGGGCAGTGACGCCACGCCGTCGCGGATGAGCTGGTCCAGGTCCGCCGCGGTCGGCGCCTCCGCCTTGAACGGGCGGCTCGCGACCTGGAGGAGCTTGCCGCCGGGAGCAAAGCGGCGGATCTCGTAGCGGTCCGCGGGCGCCACAACCACCGCCGAGTCGTCCACGCCGACGAAGCCGGTCCGGCCGAACGGGACGTTGGAGATGTTGATCGAGGTGATCTGCCCGTTGGCGCGGGTGATCTGGAGGTTCCGCTCCGAGCCGGGGAACCGACCCACCGCGGCCACCGAGTCGCCGGCCGGGCCGATGGTAAGCCAGCGGGTGGTGTCCCGCATCAGTCCGGCCTGCATGTCGGCGCCGCCGCCGGTGGGCGATCCGGCCAGGAACCCGCCCCGAGGCAGCAGCCCCGCGATGCCCCGTCGGGCCGGATTGGCGAGTGACACCGTCCGCGCCAGCTTGCCCGCCGGACCCACCAGCGTGAGGCGCCGCGAACCGGCGTCGAACGCAGCCACGGTGTCTCCCGCCAGGATGCCAACGAACGTGATCCGCTGGAACTCCCCCGGTCCGCCGCCCTTCCGCCCGAACGACCGGAGCTTCTTCCCGGCAGCGTCATACCACCGGAGTTCGCTCCCGTCGGTGGCCACCACCAGGCGACCGTCGGAATACCGCGCGGCCAGCAGCGGCCCGATCAGCTCGTCGTCCCCACCGCCAAGGTCGAGCACCGGCTTGGGATCGATCCGATAGAGCGCCGCCGACCGGGGCGCGGCGGTAGTCACGACTCGCACGCCGGCACTGTCGCGAACGACCGGGGCCTGCGCCCTCGCGGCCATGAACGGCGCGAGAGCGAACAGGCCCCTGATCAACTGTTTCCCAATCACCATCGCTGCTCCGGGTGTCAGAGGGCCTTGGTCTTCCAAGCCCCCCTACGAAACAACACCGCGCTCAGGACCGCCAGTGTCGAGAACGCCACCGTGATCGCGATGAACACGCCGAGCGGTCCGACGCCGGCCACCTTGGCCAGGAAGTAGGCCAGCGGGATCTCCCAGAGCCAGAAGCAGATCACATTGAGCCAGGTCGGGGTCCGGGTGTCTCCCGCTCCGTTGAACGACTGGCTCAGCACCATGCCGTAGGCGTAGAACGGGAAGCCGAGGCTCACCACTCGGAGCCCCGAGGTGGCGAGACTCACCACGCCGGCATCGTGACTGAAGATCCCCACGATCCACGGCGCCAGCAGCAGCAACAGCAGGCCGAACCCGCCCAGGAAGCAGAGGTTCAGGAACCCGGCCCGCCAGACCGCGGCCTCACCGCGCTCCGGTTTCCCGGCGCCGAGTGACTGGCCCACCATGGTGGCGGCCGCGTTGCTGAGTCCCCACGAGGGGAGCAGCGCGAACAGGATGATCCGGATCGCCACCGTGTATCCGGCTACGGCGGTGGCGCCGAACGACGCCACGATCCGCACCAGCCCGATCCAGCTCGTGGTCCCGATCAGGATCTGGATAATCCCGGTGGACGAGAGCCGCACCAGCGAGCGGATCACGCCGAAATCGAGCTTGAGGTGCCGCCGCTCGATCACGAACCGACGGTCCTTCCCCGCCAGCCGATAGAACTGGTACAGCACGCCGATCCCCCGCCCTACCGTGGTAGCCACGGCGGCGCCCTTCACCCCCATCGGCGCGATCGGCCCGAGGCCGAAGATCAGGATCGGGTCGAGGATCAGGTTGGCGATGTTGGCGATCCAGAGGCAACGCATGGCCACCGCCGCGTCGCCCGCGCCGCGGAAGATCGCGTTGATCAGGAACAGCAGCAGGATCGACGCGTTGCCCAGGAACATGATCCGGGTAAAGTCGGTGCCGGCCGCCACCACGTCGGGGCCGGCGCCCATCAGCCGGAGCAGGTCGGCCGCATGAGTGCTGCCGATCACGGCAATCGGAATGGCCACCACGACACCCAGGAGAATCGCCTGGACCGCGGCGCGGGAGGCACCGTCCGGCTCCCGGGCGCCGATCCGCCGCGACACCAGAGCTGTGGCCCCGATGCCCAACCCCATGCCTAACGCATAGATGGTGCTCAGCATCGCCTCCGTGAGCCCCACCACCGCCACGGCCTCGGCGCCCAGCCGATTGACCCAGAAGACGTTGACCACGGCGAACACGGACTCGAGCGCCACTTCGAGCACCATCGGGATCGCGAGCAGCAGGAGCGCCGTGGCGATCGGCCCTTCGGTAAAGTCGCGGCCCTCGGCACCCCGGACCGCCTCGCGGACGGTGGCCCAGAAGGACGGGGTCGGTTCAATCACGGATGTATTGACGGGTTCTGCCGTCATAAGCAGTTCCAATGCACGCTGAGCTTTGAATTCTGGAGAGGTGCCGGGCCACCTTGATGGTCCTCAAACGCTACCCAACACCTCGCTGATTCGGGCGTGAGCGCGTTCGGACCGGTCCCGGAAAGACGGGAGGGGGTCGGCTACGCGCTCTGGCTAAAACAGACCGGCATGGTCCACATGATGCGCTCCCGGATGACGTGAACCCGGGGCGTGGTGCCCCGGGTCGACTCAAGATAGTCAGGCCGGGTGTCCCGCGCTGTGACGGGCGACACCGATCGGTAACGTGTCGGGCCCGCCTGTCGTACGTTTCAATGTCGCCCGACACCCCAAAGGTCCCGATGCTCGATGAATTCCGCTACGCCTTCCGGCGGCTCCGGAAGGCCAAGGGCTTTGCGCTCACCGCCATCCTCTCCCTGGCCCTCGCGATCGGGGCCGGCACCGCCGCCTTCAGCGTGATCGACGCGGTCCGGTTCCGGGCCCTCCCGTTCCGGAACGGGGAGCGCCTGGTGGTGCTGGCCGAGGTCCCGGCCGATCCGAAGACCCCGAACCGGACCGCCGCCGCCACCTGCGGTGCCGCCTGCGACGTGGCCTACGTGACCTTTGCCAACGTCCTCGAGCACTATCCCTTCAAATCGGTCGACGCCGTGGCGGCCTACACCAGCGGCGCCAAGGCCCTGAACCTGGGCGGCGAACCAATCCTGGTCTTCGGCGGCGTGGCGTCCGATCAGCTCTTCAGCCTCCTCGGCGCCGAGCCGATGCAGGGGCGGGTGTTCCAGCCGGAGGACAATCGGCTCGGCACCAACCTCACCACCGTCCTGAGCTACGATCTCTGGAAAAACCAGCTCGGCGGGAAGCCCGACATCATCGGGCAGACCATCAAACTCTCCGACAGCCGCTACACCGTGATCGGCATCATGCCGCCCGGCTTCCGGCACGAAATGAATTCCCAATTCTGGATGCCCTCCGTGCCGACGCTCGATCCGTCCACTCGGCCGTCGATCCGCTCGGTGACGGTGGTGGCCCGGCTCAAGGCCGGCGCCACGGTGGAGCAGTTCCGCGGTGAGCTTGGGGCGATCGACCCGCAGGTACTGAACGCCGCCCGGCCCAAGGACCAGGCGCCGGTCATTCTCGATGCAGCGCCCCTCCGGGAGCGGTACGCGGCGGCCACCCAGTCGCACGACCTGATCTTTGCCGCGGTGGTGGCGTGCATTCTCCTGATCGCGGGCGCCAACCTGGCCAACCTGGTGCTGGTCCGGGCCCTCCACCAGACCCGCGAGCTGGCGGTGCGGGCGGCGTTAGGCGCTGGCCAGGCGCGGCTCACGGCGCAGACGCTGGCCGAGCAGACGCTGATCGTGGCGGTGGCGGCGGTCCTCGGGGTGGGGTTTGCCGCGTGGCTCCTCGGTGTCCTGGCCGACGTGGCGGTGCTCCAGTCGCTCCGGCCGGCGGGGATGGAATATCGGGTCGACGGGCGGGCGATTGGATTTGCGATCCTGCTCGCGGCGGGATTCTCGGTGCTGCTGGGCCTGGTGCCGGCGCGGTTTGCCCGGCGGCGGGATCTCCAGACCGTGCTCCGGCAGAGCGGCTCGCAGCTCGCGGGCGGTATGGGCGCGGGGGCGCAGCGGGTGTTCGTGGTGGCGCAGATCGCGCTGGCGGTGGTGCTGGCCACCGGTGCCGGGCTGATGGCGCGGACGGTGATGCATCTCTCGAAGGTGGATCTGGGCTTCGATGCGGCGCGGCTGGTCGAGGGGAGCCCGAGCTTTCCGCATCCGTGGCGGGTGCGGGAGAAGTTCATTCCCGTCACCGAGCAGATCTCGCGCGAGTTGGCCCTGCTCCCCGGGGTTCAGAGTGTCGGGATCCGGGCTGACGCGCCCCTTGGCCCCCGCGGTGCGCCGCCCAAGCTCACGCTCGACGGCCAGGCGGATCCCCTGCCGCCCGCGATGGTGCCGGTAGCCGGGTTTGCGGTGGACACCGGGTATTTCCGCGCGGTGGGGGTGGCGGTGGCGCGGGGCCGGGACTTTTCGGGGCAAGACCTCGAGGCGGGCCAACCCGTCGCCATCGTGAATCAGTGGGCGGCGCGGCACTGGTGGCCCGGCAAGGATCCGATCGGGCAGGGGGTGCAGGTGGACACCGCC
>JANMXA010000008.1:0-27094 GCA_031394255.1 Gemmatimonadota bacterium | reverse complement strand
GGGGTGGACCAAATTCGACCTGTCGTTCGGATTCGACATCCGGCCCGGCAGCATCGGACTTCACGTCGACTACCGGACCGATTTGTTCGATCCGCCGACGATCGACCGAATGCTCGAGCATGTCGAAGCCCTCGTCGCGGGTGCGGTCGCGGAGCGCGGGACCCGGATCTCGAACATCCCCCTCCTCGGTACCGCCGAGCGAGAAACCGTTCTCCACCGATGGAACGACACCACCGGGCCCAGGCCAACGCGGACATTGCCGGCGTGGATCGCGGAAACCGCGGGCCTGCGACCGGACCAGCCCGCCGTTCAGACGCCGGGCCGGACGCTGTCGTACCGGGAACTCGAGGCCCGGGCAAACCAGCTGGCGCACTACCTCTCGTTGCGCGGCGTGAACGCGGGCGACGCCGTCGCGGTCGCCCTCGAGCGTTCTCCCGAGCTGGTGGTGACCCTCCTCGCGGTCCAGAAGCTTCGCGCCGCGTACGTCCCGCTCGACCCCGGACATCCGGCGGATCGGATCCGCTACATCCTGGAAGACGCCGGCGTGTCCGCCATCGTCACCGAACGCGCAGCGGCGGGTTCGGTCGCCGGCGGATCGGCTCCAATGATCGTGCTCGACGACGTGTCCGAGGCGGTCGCCGCCCAGTCGACCGAGCCGATCGCCTCCGCCGGCGTTCCCGGCGACCTGGCCTATATCATCTACACGTCCGGCTCCACCGGGCGCCCCAAAGGGGTCGAGATTCCCCAGTCGGCCCTCGTCAATTTCCTGACGGCCATGGCGGAGCGGCCCGGGTTCGGTGCCGACGACGTCATGCTGGCCCTGACGACCATCTCCTTCGACATCGCGGGGCTCGAACTCTGGCTACCCCTGGTAGCGGGGGGTCGGGTGTTCATCGCGCCGAAGGAAGCCGCGGTGGATGGCGCCCAGTTGATGGCGCTGGTGGCCGCCAGCGGCGCCACCCATGTGCAGGCCACGCCGACGACCTGGCGCCTTCTCCTCGAGGCGGGCTGGCACGGCGACGGCCGCCTCACGGTGCTCTGCGGCGGGGAAGCGATTCCCTCATCGCTCGTCGACGCGGTAGCGCCCCACTGCCGCGCGTTCTGGAACATGTACGGGCCGACGGAGACCACGATCTGGTCGGCAGCCAGGCCGCTCACGGCCGGGCAACCCGTCCTCATCGGCGGGCCGATTCTCAATACCAGCCTGTATGTGTTGAGCCCGGGACTCGAGCCCCAGCCGATCGGCGTGCCCGGCGAGTTGTGCATCGGCGGTACCGGCCTCGCCCGCGGCTATCGGGGCCGGCCGGACCTCACGGCCGAGCGGTTCGTGGCCGATCCGTTCGGCCCGGCCGGCGACCGACTGTACCGGACCGGCGACCGGGTCCGCTGGCGGGCCGACGGTACGCTCGAGTTCCTCGGCCGGATGGACAATCAGATCAAGCTCCGCGGCTTCCGGATCGAACTCGGCGAGATCGAAGAGGTTCTCTCCCGTGCGCCGGGGGTGAAGGCGGGCGCGGTCGTCGTCCGCGAGGAAGTGCCGGGCGACCCCCGTCTGGTAGGGTACCTCGTACTCGCGGACGGCGGGACGACGACGGCGGTCGAGACCCACCTGCGAGCGGCCTTGCCGGCCTATATGGTGCCGACCCAGCTCATGGCGCTCAAGGCGTTCCCGCGGACGCCGAACGGCAAGCTCGATCGCAAGGCGCTCCCCGTGCCGGCTCCGGCCGAACGGGCAGCCTCGGAGCCACCCCGAACCCCTCTCGAGCAGGCGATCGCCGACTTGATGGCAGCCCAGCTCGGCCTCTCGTCGTTCGGCCGGGAGGATGATTTCTTCCGGAACGGCGGCCATTCGCTCATCGCGATGCGTCTGCTTGGCCGCCTCCGCGGTACCGTGTCGGCGGATGTCACGATCAAGACCCTGTTCGATCATCCGACCCCGGCCGCACTGGCGGCGGCGCTGGCGGGCCAGACCTCGAACGCCGGGCAACAACGGGCCATCCCGCGGCGGGCCGATCCGACCTGGGCCCCGCTGTCCTTCGCGCAGGAACTGCTCTGGGTCCAGTCGGAGATCGGTCACGGCCGGGCCGCGTACAACGTGCCGATGGTCCGCCGGGTGACCGGAGCCATCGACTACCCCTCGTTCCAGCGGGCGCTCGACGCGGTCGTCGAACGCCATGAGGCGCTCCGCACCGTCATCGCGCTCGAGAACGGGGTCCCGATCCAGCGGGTCCTTCCGGCCCGGCCCGTCGAGTGGATCGTCGAGGATCTCCGTGATGACCGCGACCCCGAGGCCGCGGCACTCGAGCGGGCGCGAGACGCCGCAAGCCGGGAGTTCGCGCTTGACCGGCATCAACTGCTGCGCGCCTACGCCTATCGAATCGGCCCGGAGCAGCACATCCTGGCGGTGGTGACTCACCACGTCGCGGTGGACGGGTGGTCGATGGGTATCCTGCTCCACGACCTCGCCTTCGCGTACGACGCGGTCCGGGCCGGCCAGGCGCCGGCCTGGGCACCGATGCCCATTCAGTTCGGCGACTTCGCCGCCTGGCAACGCCAGGAGCTCCAGGGCGAGACACTGGAACGGCACCTGGACTACTGGACCCGGCAACTCGCCGGCGCCCCGCCGGTGATCGACCTGCCCACGGATCGGCCCCGCGGTCAGTCGCTGATCGGTCCCGGCGGCGAGATCGTCCGGACCCTGCCGCCCGAACTGCTGTCCCGTCTCAAAACACTCGCGACCGAGCAGGGCGCCACGCTGTACATGGTGCTCATGGCCGCCTGGCAGACGCTACTGCGGCGCTATAGCGGCCAACTGGACATCGTCGTCGGCTCACCGGTGGCTGGGCGCCCAACACCCGACACCGAGGGCCTGATCGGGGATTTCGTGAACACGGTGCTGGTGCGCGGCCGGTTCGAGGACGACCCCGATTTCCTCACGCTGCTCGCCCGGATCAGAAGCACCTGCCTCGAGGCGTTCGCTCACGACGTGCTTCCGCTCGAAAAACTCGCGGAAGCGTTGCGCAAGCAGCAGGGATCCGCGCCCCTGTTCCAGGTCCTGTTCACGATGCAGGGCGCCGTAACGCCCGGGCGCCGGTTCGGCGGCCTGCGCCTCGAAGGCGCCACCGCGCACGTCGGGACCGCCAAGGTCGAACTGGCAATCTCGGCCACCGATCTCGCGGCGCAGGGACTCCGGACGAGGCTCGAGTACCGAACCGACCTGTTCGACGAGGCTACCGCGGCCCGGCTCCTCGAGCACTACGAAGTACTGCTCGGCGCCTTGACGGACAACCCGGCCGTCCTCACCAGCGCGGCCCAGGTCCTGGCCCCGGGCGAGCGCCACCAGCTGTTGTTCGAATGGAACAGCGCCACTGTGCCCTATTCCAGGGACATGCTGCTGCCCGACCTCGTGGCCCGGCAAGCCGCGCGGACCCCCGACGCGGTGGCCGTCACCGACGGGACGACGGCGATCACCTATGGAGAACTGGAACGCCGGGCTTCCCTGCTCGCCGGCGAACTCGCCTGGCTCGGCGTCGGTCCAGGATCGATGGTCGCGATCTGTGCTGAACGGACCTCGGCCCTCGTCGTCGGTCTGATCGGGATTCTCAAATCGGGCGCGGCGTACGTCCCGCTCGACCCGGCCTATCCGGCCGAGAGAAACCGGTTCATTCTCGAGGACTGCGGCAGCTCGGTGCTGGTGACCCAGGAATCGGTCCGCCCGCTGCTGCCCCCAACCCAGGCGGCGATCGTGTCCCTCGACCGCGACTGGGGCGCCGCGCCCACGAGCGCGACGCTGGCGCCCTCCCGGCCGGCCGGAACGGACGTGGCGTACCTGATCTACACCTCGGGTTCGACCGGCCGACCCAAAGGCTGCCTCATCAGGCATCAGAACGCGGTGGCGTTCGTCACCTGGGCCCAAACGGTCTTCTCGCCGGACGATCTCGACGGCACCCTCGCCGCGACCTCGGTCTGTTTCGATCTCTCGGTGTTCGAGATCTTCGTCACGTTGGCCAGTGGCGGGCGCGTCATCATGGTCCCCAACGCCCTCCACCTGACCACGCTGGGGCCCGACGTGGGCGTCAAGCTCGTCAACACCGTGCCCTCGGTGCTGGAAGAGGTCCTCCGGGTCGGGACCATTCCGGCCTCGGTGCGGATCGTGAATCTGGCCGGCGAGCCGCTGAGCCAGCGGTTCGTCGATCAGCTCTACGCGCTCCCCCACCTCGAGCGGGTCTACGATCTGTACGGCCCCTCCGAGGATACCACCTACTCCACCTACACCCTGCGTTCGGCCGGCGGCCGCGCGACGATCGGCCGGGCGATCGCCAACACCCAGGCCTATGTCCTGGACCAGGCCCGCCAACCGGTACCGATCAGCGTGGCAGGCGAGCTCTACCTCGCCGGCGACGGGGTGGCCGGCGGGTACCTGAACCGTCCCGATCTCACGGCCGAGCGTTTCCTCGACGACCCGTTTCGCCCGGGGCAGCGGATGTACCGGACCGGCGACAAGGTCCGCTATCTCGCCAGCGGCGAACTCGAGTACCTCGGCCGCCTCGACAATCAGATCAAGCTCCGGGGATTCCGGATCGAACTCGGGGAAATCGAGGCCACCATGGGCCGCCAGGCCGGCATCACCGGCGCCACCGCGGTGGTGCAACGGCCCCCAGGCGAAGAACCGCGCCTGGTGGGTTTCGTGACCGCCGAGGGGCTGATCGACGAAGGCCGCCTCCGAACCGAGCTCAGGGGAACCCTGCCGGACTACATGGTGCCTACCGCCATTGTTCGGCTGGAGCAACTGCCCCTCACCCCCAACGGGAAGGTCGATCGCCGGGCGCTCGAAGCCATGACGCTCGGATCGCGGGAAGCCATCCGTTCGTCCGAGGCGGAGGCCTCGTATCAGCGGAGCGCCACGCAGGCCAACCTGGCCGTGCTCTGGGAACGACTGCTTGGCCGGCAGGGAATTCAGCCGGATGACGATTTCTTCGACATCGGCGGCCATTCCCTCCTGGCGATCCGGATTCTCCAGGAGATCAAGCTCGCGTTCGGCGTCTCGCTCCCGATCGCGACCCTCTACCAGGCGACCACGGTGCGGAAACTCGCCCGGGTCATCCACAACTGGGACGGCGCCACCGAACTGCCGACGCTGATCCCGATCCATCCCGAGGGGAACCGCCCTCCGCTTTTCTGCGTGTCCAAGCCTAACGTCAATGCCCTGGGGTACGTCTTCCTCGCCAGGCATCTCGGGCCGGATCAGCCGGTGTACGGCCTCCAGACTCAGATGCGCGACAGCTCGGTCCTCCCCTACACGTACCAGGAGTACCGGGAGAAAGCCGCGGAGTACATCGCCGCGATGCGCGAACGGCAGCCGGACGGGCCGTACCTTCTGGCCGGGCAGTGCGAGGGGGCGCACATCGCCTTCGAAATGGCGCGACAGCTCGAACAGGCCGGTGAAACCGTGGCCATCCTCACCAGCCTTGACGCCTGGCCTCTGGAGCACACGATCAACCCCTACCTGCTCAAGGTGGTCGGGTGGAGTCGCGCCGCCCGCAACTATGCCAGAACCGGCCGTCGGACCCGGGAGCGGATCCAGGAAAAGGCGTTCGCCGTCGTGGCCGAACAAGCCTCGGCCGACGCCTTGACCGACCTGCCGGGAAGCCGCCCGCTCGAGGTCCCCCAGGTCGACCGCGAACTTCACCATCGCCTGATGCGGGAACGCCTGTTCCCGGGCAAAGGCTGGACGCCGCGGACCTGGGGTGGCCGGCTCTTGCTGTTCCGGATCAAGACCCAGCCCTACTACCGGGTTAATGCCTACGATTTCGACTGGAGCAAACGGGCCCAGGGCGGGGTCGACGTGGTCATCGTTCCCGGCCAGCACGCGCAGATGCTCCGTCCCCCCGCCGTCAGCGTCATCGCGGCCGAGCTCCGAGCCAGAATCGACCGGCTGGCAAAGCGCTAACTTGGCACGCCGCTTGCTCTTTCGTTACCGGAGCGGGTGACAATGCGCATGGCTCAACCGGCAGGACCCCAGACCCCTTCTCCTGTCGCCCCCGACAGGCCGGTCACCGGCGCACCGCCGGGGCCGGCCTTGGCGCGCGACCGGTTCGAGGCTGCTGTCCGGACCGGCCCCGACCGGTTGGCAGTCTCCGCTTCCGGAAAGACGCTGTCGTATCGCGAGCTGAACCGCCGGGCGGAGCAGGTCGCCAGAATCCTGCGGGGCCGCGGCATCGGCCCGGACGCGGTTGTGGGCGTCTGCCTGGGGAGTTCGATCGAACGGATTGTCGCGCTCCTCGGCGTCCTCAAGAGCGGGGCCGGCTCGGTCCCCATCGACCCCGCCCTCCCGGCGGAACGTCTCGCCTTCATCCTGACCGATAGTGGCGCGACAACCTGTCTGACCGAGGCCGCGCTGGCGCCATTGCTGCCGGCCGCTGGGCTGGACCTCCTCTTCATGGACCGCCCCCTGCCGGCGGCAAGCCCAGCCACCAACGTGGACTCCCGCGCCGGACCAGACGACCTGGCGTATCTGGTGTACACCTCGGGCTCCACCGGCCGCCCCAAGGGTGTCGAGGTGCCCCAGCGGGCCCTCGCCAACCTCGTGGCCTCCTGGATCGACGCGTTCGGCGTGACACCGGCCGACCGGGCCTCCCCGATCTGCGGCCCCGGGTTCGACGCCAACGTCGCCGAGATCTGGCCCTACCTCTGCGCTGGCGCCAGCCTGCATCTCCCCGACGACGAAACCCGGCTGTCACCGACCCGGCTGATCGCGTGGTGGGCCGACAATGCCATCACGATGAGCATCGCCCCGACGCCGCTCGCCGAGGCGCTCATCGGCGAGCCGTGGCCGGCGCATCTGGCCATGCGATACCTCTTCACCGGTGGCGACAAACTCCGCCGGCGTCCACCGGGAAACTGGCCCGCCCGGTTTGAAAACCAGTACGGCCCGTCCGAGGCGTCCGTACTCGTGACCTCGGGCCCGGTCGAGCCATCGGACGGCGCCGACGCCGACCCGCCGAGCATCGGTCGGCCCTTCGGACACGCGGAGCTCCACGTCCTCGATCCCGCGGGGGTACCGGTGGCGGCCGGAGAGGCCGGCGAGTTGTACATCGGCGGGCCGGGGCTCGCCCGGGGCTACCGCCACCGGCCGGACCTCACGGCCGAGCGTTTCGTACCGGACCCGTTCACACCGGACACCGCCGCCCGGCTCTACCGCACCGGCGACCGGGTTCGCCTCCGCTCCGACGGCGGCTACGATTTCCTCGGCCGGCTCGACGATCAGGTGAAGCTGCGCGGCTACCGGATCGAGCTCGGCGAAATCGAAACGGTATTGAGCGCCTCCGAGGATGTCGCCGCCGCGGTGGCGGCGGTGCGGGAAGACCAGCCCGGGCTCGCCCGGCTCATCGCCTACCTCGTGCCGGCTCGCGGCCGGACCCTCCACTTCGACACGTTGCGGCGGCAGCTCGCCCAATCGCTGCCCGGGTACATGGTACCGTCGGCGATGGTTCCGATTGCCGCGGTGCCGCTCACGCCTAACGGCAAACCCGACCGCGCCGCCCTGCCCCCGCCCCGAGCCGAACATTTCCTGCGCTCCGCCTACGTCCCGCCGCGGACCTCACTCGAGCGCCGCCTGGCGGCGATCTGGAGCGACGTCCTTGGCGTGCGGGATGTTGGCATCCACGACCGGTTCCTCGATCTCGGCGGCCACTCCCTCGTCGCGCTGGCGATCCTGAGCCGCCTTCGCGACGAACTCGGCATCGACCTCGCTCTGGGCGAGTTTCTCGCCCAGCCCACGGTGGCCGCCCTGGCTGCCGCGACCGACGGGCGGCTGGGCCGGTCGGCCCCGGTCGTGGCCACGGAACCGGTCGATTGGGAACGGTTTCGCGACCACGAACTCGAACGCTCGGAACAGCGCTCCCCGATTTACCGCTTCCCGGCGGCGGCGAGCCAGCAGCGGCTCTGGCTGATCGACCAGATGGCGCCCGGATCGGCCGCCTACAATCTCCCGCTCGCCCTCGAAATCCGCGGCGCGCTCGACCGGACGGCGCTGGCCCGCGCTCTGGCTGATCTGATGCATCGCCACGCCGCGCTTCGGACCGTCCTGAAAGTGACCGACGGAAAGCCGTACCAGGTCGTGCTGCCGGCCGCGCCCGTGGACGTGCCGGTGACCCCCCTGAACGGCGGCGAGACCCGCCAGGCCGAGGCGATCGCCGCCTTCCTCCGCGACGAGGCCAATCGCCCGTTCGATCTGGTCCGTGGGCCGCTGTTCCGCGCCCATCTGGCCGTCATCGGGCCCGAGCACCATGTCCTCGCGCTCACCCTCCATCACGTCACCACCGACGGCTGGTCCACCGAGGTTCTGTTCGCCGATCTCGGCGCCTGCTACCGGGCCCGCGCGGCCCACCACGAGCCGGAGCCGCCAAGCGCCGCCATGCGGTACGCCGATTGGACGATGGCGACGGAACGAATGGCCGCAACGGATACGTTCGCGGCCCAGGAGCGCCACTGGCTCGCCCATTTGAGCGGCGAACTGCCGGTCCTCGAGCTCCCGGCGGACCATAAGCGGCCGCCCCTGGTGGATTTCGCGGGGGACGTGATCCGGGTGGATCTCCCCCCAACCGAGACCGACCGGCTCACGGCGATGGCCCGAGCTGCCGGTGTCACCCCGTTCGCGGCGTTCCTCGCCGCCTACGCCCAGCTGCTCCGCCGGTACACCGGGCAGGAAAGCCTCGTGATCGGCACGCCCATCGCCGGGAGGCGGCTCGCCGGCAGCGAACGAACCATCGGGTTCCTGGCCAACACACTGGCGCTCCGTCTCGACCTTGCAGGGGTAACGACTTTCGCGGGAATCCTCAGCCAGGCCGGCGGCGAAACCCTTCGAGCCGCCGCCAACGGCGACTATCCCTTTGATCGGCTGGTCGAGCGGCTGCGCCCCCGCCGCGACCCGAGCCGCAATCCGGTATTCCAGACGCTGTTTACCCTGAACCACGGACTCCCACCGCTCCCCGACATGGGCGACCTGGCGGTGAGCCAGCTCGTCACCGATCCGGCCGCGTCGCGATTCGACCTGAGCCTCAGCGTCACCGAAGCCGACGGGCGCTGGAGCGCCGCCTTCGAGTACGCCACGGCGCTGTTCTCCCGCGCCACGGTGGTCCAGATGGCCCGGCACTTCGCCGAATTGCTGGCGCAACTGACCGATGCGGCCGACGACGTGCGAGCGCTTCCGCGCCTTGGCCCGGCCGAACGGGAGACCGAGCTGTTCGAGCGGAACCGGACCGCCTGTCCGATTGAGGCCGAGACAGTCGACCGGCTGGTGGCCCGTCAGGTCCGGACCACGCCGGACGCCGCCGCGGTCGTGGGGAGTGGCGAACAGCTCACCTATCGTGAACTCGACCGGCGGGCGAGCGCGCTCGCCGCCCGGTTGGCAGCGTTAGGCATCGCCTCCGGTGACCTGGTCGGGCTCTGTCTTGAGCGAACCGTCGCGCTCCCGGTGGCAATGCTGGCGATCCTCAAGGCGGGGGCGGCGTACCTGCCGCTCGACCCGAGCCTCCCCGTTGACCGCCTCCGCTACATCGTCACCGACGCCGGCGCCCGGCTGATCGTGACCGAGAGCCCGTGGCAGGACCGGTTCGACCCCGCCACGCCGCTGTGCCTCCTCGACCTCCCGGCGAACGAAGCCGCGGACCCCATCCCCGGGCCGCCGGTGGAACCCGAACGGCCGGCCTATGTGATCTACACGTCGGGATCCACCGGCCGACCCAAGGGCGTCGTCGTACCGAACCGGGCCCTGGTGAACTTCCTGGCGTCCATGGGCCGCGAACCCGGTTTATCGGCCGCCGACCGGCTCCTAGCGGTCACGACGCTGTCGTTCGATATCGCCGGCCTCGAGATCTGGCTGCCGCTCGTGACCGGCGCAACCGTCGTGATCGCGAGCCGGGAGGAGACCACCGACGGCCGGCGTCTGGCCGAGGCGCTCGACCGGGAAGCCATTTCCGTGATGCAGGCGACGCCGGCCACCTGGCGCCTCCTGCTCGAGCAGGGCTGGGAGGGTCGAGCGGGCCTCACCATGCTCGCGGGCGGCGAGGCGCTGCCGGCCGACCTGATCACCCCGCTGCTGGCGCGGGGCAAAGCCCTGTGGAACCTCTACGGTCCGACCGAGACGACCATCTGGTCCGCGGTCTCGCGCATCGTCGGACCGGGTCCCGTCCACCTCGGGGAACCGGTCGACAACACCTGTCTCTACGTCCTGGATGAGCGCCGGGAACCCGTCCCGCTGGGCGTCGCCGGGGAACTGTGGATCGGCGGGGCCGGTGTAAGCCTCGGTTACCACAACCGGCCCGACCTCACCCGGGAACGCTTCGTGGCCGACCCCTGGCACCACGACCCGCCCGGGATGATGTACCGGACCGGGGACCGGGTCCGGCGCCGGCGAGATGGCACAATCGAGTACCTGGGCCGCCTCGATACTCAGGTGAAGATCAGGGGGTACCGGATTGAACTGGGCGAAATCGAGTCGGCGTTAGGCGATCTGGCGGACGTGGCCCGGGCGGCCGTCGTCGTCCGTGGCAGCGACGATCGGACCCGGGAGATCACGGCGTTTGTCGTTGCCAAGTCGGCGGGTGCGAGCCCGGCCGCCTGGCGTGCGACCCTGGCGGCCGGGCTGCCCGAATACATGCTGCCGAGCCGCTTCGTCCTGCTGGAGGCGCTGCCCATCACGCCCAACGGGAAGATCGACCGGCAGGACCTCGCCTCCCGAACCCTCGCGGCCGAGGCAGCGGCCATCAGCCGGCCGCCGGCGAACCCGGAAGAAGAACTGCTCCTGGAACTCTGGCGAGACCTGCTCCCTGGTCGGGCCATCGGGGTTACCGATGATTTCTTCGGCATGGGCGGCCATTCCCTGCTCGGGGCGCGGATGCTGGCCCAGCTGGTGGCACGTACCGGAGTGACACTGCCGCTCACCGCGCTCCTGACCGGCCCGACCATCGAGGCGCTCGCCGCGCGAATCACCACCGAACGGGCTGGTGGCGGCGACCGGGCGATCGTCCTGAATCCAGCGGGCCGTCGGCCACCACTGGTCTTCCTGCACGGGGATTTCGGTGGCGGCGGTCTCTACTGCCGCCGCCTGGCCGCACTCCTCGGAGAAGATCAGCCGCTCGTGGTCCTCGATACCCCGCGCGAGGCCAGCGACGAGGGATCCACCATCGAACGAACCGCGACCACGGTGATCGCCCGGATGAAAGCGGTCCAGCCAACCGGACCGTACCGTCTCGGCGGCTGGTGTAACGGCGGCCTGGTCGCCTGGGACATGGCCCGCCAGCTCGAAGCGACGGGTGACCGGGTCGACCTGCTGTTCCTCCTCGACGCCGATGCCCAGAACAGCCACTTCCCGTGGGCCCGGCGGCTCTTTCAATGGATTGACTGGATCGCTCCGACCGCTCCCAAGGCCGCGCTGGAGCGGCGCAGCAAGGCCATGATCAGGATCCGGTACTATGGGTTCCGGCTTCGCACATTCCGCGAGAAAACCCTGGGCCAGATCCTGGCTTTCATTCCGGGCTTTTTCGCCCGGCTCGCTCGGCGCCTCGCGTGGCGGGCCGGCATCGTCCGCCGCGGCGAGGCCCCGGTCGAAATCTCGTTCGAAACCAACGACACGGTGGAGTGGCGGAACTGGCTTCGGCTCTCGACCCGAGCGGCGGCCAGCTATTTCCCCAGCCGGACGGGCGCCAAGGTTTCGCTCGCCTTCACCAGACCGTCCCCCGAAGACGAGCCCCTCGACCCAACCCTCGGGTGGGCCCGGATCGCGCCCAACGCCCGAATCACGTGGCTTGAGAGCGATCACATCGAGGCCGTCGGCTCTGCCCTCCCCCAAACGGCCGATGCCCTCACCTCCGCCCTCACGGCCGCCGACAGCGACCGCGCATGACCGCGCCGATCGTCACCCTCGTGATGCCGGTCCGCAACGAGGAAGCCTACCTCCGGACCTGCCTCGACTCGATCGTCGCCACCACCATGCCGGCCGAACAACTCGAACTGCTGATCTACGACGGCGACAGTACGGACCGGAGCCGCGAGATCATCGGCGAATACATCGCCCGGCACCCGTGGATCGCCCTGCACCCCAACCCGGAACGGTTTCAGTCCTACGCGTTCAACCGGGGGGTGGCCGCGGCCCGCGGAGAATTCCTGATCCGGCTTGATGCCCATACCGTCTACGCCGCCGACTATATCGGCGAATGCCTCCGGCTGCTGCGAACGAGCGGGGCGGCGAACGTGGGCGGCGTCCAGCGGTCGGTCGGCACCACACCCGTGACCCGGGCCATCGCGGCGGTGGTGTCGTCGCCATTCGCGGCCGGCGACGCCAAGTATCGCTACGCCACCGAACCGACACTGGCTGACACCGTGTATCTGGGAGCGTGGCGAACGGAAACCATCCGGACGCTCGGCGGGATGCGAGTAGAATGGCTGGTCAACGAGGACTACGAGCTCAACATCCGCCTTCGGGAAGCCGGGGGTACCATCCTCGTGTCCCCGTCGATCAAGTGCGAGTATGCGGTGCGCCCCGGCCTCCGGCCTCTGGCCCGACAGTACTTCCGGTACGGCATGTGGAAGGTCAAGACGCTCTGGGCCCATCCGCGGTCGTTCCGTTGGAGGCAGGCCATTGCACCGGGATTCGTCGTCTACCTCCTGGCCGCGATCGCGACGGCGGGGCGGCTTGGTGGCATGGTGTGGCTTCCCCTTGGCCTCTACCTCCTGGGCAATGCGGCGGCGTCCCGTTCAGTTATCCGCCGGGTCGGTACCGAGCGGGCCGGGCTGATCCCGGTCCTGTTCCTGTTGATCCATTTGGCCTGGGGGAGCGGGTTTCTCGTGGGGGTAGCTCGATTCGTACGGCCTCGGGCTGAGAGCTGAAGCAACGCACTGTGGCGCCTACGCCACAATAAGGCGATGGCGCGACGGCCGCGGAACCCTGCCCGACCGTGGCCCGCAGAACGGACTTGGGGATTGCCGCAACCGTATCCCGGTCGTTCACAGTCTCTTACCGATCCACTGGGCGCCCACGGTTAGATTCGGCGTTGGGACCGGGGGAATATGATGCACGACCCCTACGGCATGGACTTTGATATGTAATCCGCTGCTTGAAACCAAGCCCGACCGCGTTCAGAACCATGGAGGATCGACGATCATGACGGCTATTATGCCCACCGCCGCCGCCGCACGCCTCGAACAGGGTGGCAAGGTCACCGCGACCACGTTTGCACCCGACGGGCTGCTGCCCCTCATCGTTCAGCCGACGGACCAGTCGCTCAGCCTGCGGGATTGGCTTGCGGAACGCCGTGAAGACGTCGAAGCCGCACTCGCCACGCATGGCGCGATCCTCTTCCGGAACTGGCCCCTCGACGGGCCGGCCGGATTCGAGCGGGCCGCGCAGTCGATCTACGGCCAACTCTACGGCGACTACGGCGATCTGCCCCGCGCCGACGCCGGCGAGAAGATCTACGAGAGCACCTGGTACCCGAACGATCAGATGATTCTCTATCACAACGAGTCGGCCCACCTCAACATGTGGCCGATGAAGATCAGCTTCTACTGCGTCGTCCCCGCGGCCAAGGAAGGCCGGACGCCGGTGTTCGACACCCGGATCGCCTGCAAGAAGATGGACCCGCAGATCCTCGACACGTTCCGGAAGAAAGGCCTGATGTACGTCCGGAACTTCCACGAAGGCGTCGATCCGACCTGGCAGAATTTCTTCCATACCGAGGACAAAGCGGTGGTGGAGAAGCTGTGCGCCGAGGCGGGCGCTGAATGCGAATGGACGGCCGTGGGAGGCCTCCGCGTCAAGCAGAAGACTCAGGCCGTCTGGCATCACCCGAAGACCGGGGAGGAGATGTTCTTCAACCAGATCCAGCTCCACCACATCTGGTGCGTCGACCCGGAAACCCGCGAAGCGCTCCGCGAGCTCTACTCGGACGAAGACCTGCCCCGCAACGTCTACTACGGCGACGGCTCGCTGATCCCCGATGACGTGATGGACCACGTCGGCAAACTGTTCGAGGAGATCTCGGTCCGGTTCTGGTGGCAGAAAGGCGACATGATCATGCTCGACAACATGCTCACCACCCACGCCCGGGATCCGTTCGAGGGCGATCGGAAGATCGTGGTCGCCATGGGGCAGATGATCTCGATCGAACAGGCGCTCGCCACCGCCTGATGGCGGTCCGATTCCGAATCGACGACCTGAGGGCGGCGCCGGTGGCGCCGCCCTTGTCGGTTGCGGACGTCCATATCTGGACGTTCGACACGGACCACGCGGATCGCCTCGGCGACTGGATGGCCCTGCTCACGGCCGACGAAAAGGGCCGGGTCGAGCGATTCCACTTCGACATCCATCGTCACCGTTACGCCGCGGCGCATGCCATCACCCGTCAGATTCTGGGCCGCTACCTTGGCGAACCGATTCGGGCGCCGTTCGTGGCAGGCCCCCACGGCAAGCCCAGCCTCCCGGGCGAGCCGCTGCAATTCAACCTGTCCCACTCCGAAAACACGGGCATGCTCGGCGTGACCCGGCAGATGGCGCTCGGAGTCGACGTCGAGGCCATCAAGCCAGACGTGGAGGCCTGCTCCTTGGCCGCCCAGTTTTTTTCGACCCGGGAACGCGACGACCTCTTCGCGCTGCCCGAGGGCAGGATTCAGGACGGGTTCTTTCATCTCTGGACCCAGAAGGAGGCCTACCTCAAGGGCCGAGGGGATGGCGTCGTCTACGGCCTCGACCACTTCGACACCGAGGCGAACCCGGACCGGCCCGCCGTGCTGCACCTGGATCGCCGCGACCCGCTAGCGACCGACCAGTGGCACCTGACGACGCTTGAGGCCCCTGCCGGCTACCGCGCTGCCGTGGCCACCCGGGGTCGTCCAACATCGATCGGCCAGTTCGTGATCGACTGACGCCCAGCCGGCGTTGCGGCCCGACCACAACACCTTCTTGCCCCACCGGGCTCCCTCGCCCACCATAGCCTGCCCAACACTGTCCCCGCCAATGCGTTAGGTATTTGCCCGGAGGCCGGACCTCCAGGGACGTCGGTGGCATGCCGCCTGCCTTTCATCCGTTCGAAAGATCGACAGTCCACCGAACGACAGGGATCACACCATGCAGATCACCCGGTTAGCCATCCTCGCCGCCCTCGCAGCGACCTTGACGACCAGCCCGGCGCAGGCTGCCCCGCACCAGCTCAAGTTCGTGAGCGGCAGCGGCGTCGGCGGATGGGGTACCCAGGTCGGGACCTACAAAGGACAGCTCGACGGCGGCGGGGTCGACATCTGGTGCGTCGACTTCGTGAACCACATCAGCCCAGGGAATACCTTCCAGGTCAACCTGACCGGCCTCGGTGGCGGCTCGTCGCTGGCGAACACCCGCTTCGGCTTCTATGCCGACGCGATGACGAGATACCGTCAGGCGGCCTGGCTGGCGTGGCAGTTCTACAATCCGGCCTACAAGAACGACTGGAAATACATCCACGCGGCCATCTGGCATCTCATGACCCCGACCCAGCCCTCGGTCACGAAAGCCTCGGACATCGCCCTGGTGAATGGATGGCTCAACAACGCCAGCACCAATTTCGGCAAGTATGATTTCTCCAACGTATTCGTCGTGACCGATGTGGCCCTGGCCCGATGTCATGCGGCGAGTCCCTTGGTCCAGGGCCCATGGAACGGATGCGGCCATCAGGAACAGCTGACGTTCACCGGCCCGCTCACGGTAACCACCCCCGAGCCTGCCTCCATGGTGCTCCTGGCCACCGGCCTGATCGCCCTGACGGTGACGGCCAGGCGGAAGAAGCGCTAGACTGACCTGATGCCAACGATCCGGTCGTTGCTCGCAGCGGGCATTCCGGCGAGCCCGGCCCTCGAAGGAATCACCGGTCGGGGTCTCGATCATGGGCGGCTTCGGTCCACGGTCGAATCTGCCGCCGGGGCGCTCCGGGCCCGGGGAATCCTCGCTGGTGACCCGGTCGCCATCGTGATGCGAAACCGGCCCGAGACCGCAATGGCGTTTCTCGCGGTCACACTCGCCGGCGTGGCAGCCCCCCTGAATCCGGCCTACGGCCACGACGAGCTCGACTTCTACTTGGGCGATATCGGCGCCCGACTCCTTCTGGTCGAGGCCGGCCTCGACACACCGGCCCGCGAGGTCGCCCAACACCACGGGATCGAGATTGCCGAGGTGGACGCCGCACCAGGCGGCGGGCTGACCATCGACGGCACTGTTCCCGCGGCCGGACCGTCCCCCGACGTGACCCCGGACCCGGGATCGGTCGCGCTGGCCCTGCATACCTCGGGCACGACCTCGCGCCCGAAGATGGTCCCGCTTACCCACGGCAACCTCGCCACCTCGGCACGGCAGATCGCCGCCACGCTCGCTCTGACCGCCGACGACCGGTCGCTCACGATCATGCCACTGTTTCACATTCACGGCCTGGTCGCGGGACTGCTGGCACCACTCGCCGCGGGCGGCACGGTGATGGTGCCGCCGGGCTTCGTGGTGTCGGAGTTCGCCTCCTGGCTCGGCTCGACTCGGCCGACCTGGTACACGGCCGTCCCGACGATGCATCAGGCAATCCTGGACCGCCTCGCGACAGACGAAGGCCGGGCCATGCGGGCGCTGGCCCCGCTCCGGTTCATCCGGTCATCGTCGGCCTCGATGCCACCGCGAGTCATCAGAGATCTCGAAGCCGCCCTGGGAATTCCGGTCATCGAGGCGTACGGCATGACCGAAGCGGCCCATCAGATGGCGAGCAATCCGCTCCCTCCGGGGCTGCGGAAGCCCGGTTCAGTCGGGCGGCCGGCGGGCCCGGAGATCTCCATCATGGACGAAACCGGGACTGCGCTCGAGACGGGCGCGACCGGCGAAGTGGTCATTCGAGGCGCCAGCGTTACCGCGGGCTACGTCTCGAACCCGGCCGCCAATGCGGCCGGATTCACGAACGGCTGGTTCCGGACCGGCGACCAGGGGTATCTCGATGCCGAGGGCTACCTGACGCTGACGGGCCGGCTCAAGGAACTGATCAATCGGGCCGGGGAGAAAGTGGCGCCGCTCGAGGTCGACGCGATCCTGATGGAACACCCCGCGGTAGCGCAGGCGATCTGCTTCGGCATCCCGCACCCGATTCTCGGCGAAGAGGTGGCCGCCGCGGTCGTCGCCAGGCCCGGTGAGGCGATCGACGTCAAGGCCATCCGGACGTTCGTTGCCACTCGGCTGGCATACTTCAAAGTGCCTCGCCAGATCCGAGTGGTGGAGCGGATTCCCACGGGCGCCACCGGCAAGCTGCAGCGACGCGGGCTGGCCGAGGCGCTCGGGATCGCCGCCGAGGTCCCCGTGATCAGCGGCGATCGGACCCCTCCACGAACGCCAGCCGAGGAGATCGTGGCCAGCGTGTGGCGGGACACGCTGCGCCGGGATGTCCCCGGAGTTCGGGAGAACTTCTTCGCTCTGGGGGGCGATTCGATTCTGGCGACCAGGGTGGTGGCAAGAATTCGGGACCTGTTGCATGTTGAGTTGCCCCTGATGGCGTTTTTCGATGCGCCGACCGTCGCCGGCCTCGCCACTGAGGTCGACCACCGACTCACACTGGACGATACCCATGTTTGATGCGGCCGGCCACCCGCTTCGAGGCCCTAACGAGGGCGCCCTCGACGACCTGCCTCCTTCGGGATGACCGGAGAGCCGTCGGCGCTATCGGACGCGGCCAGGGCCCTTCTCGAACGGCGAGCCCGAGCCGGCCGGCCCGACGAGCCCCGTTCCGGCCTCGCCAGCGCGGAGTCTCCCCTGGCCTACCCACAGCTTCCGCAGTGGGTCTTCGCATCGCTGTACCCCGATGATCCTGCCTACAACCTACCCAAGCGGCTGCAACTCTCCGGCCGCCTTGATGCCGAGGCACTGCGAACGGCAATCGAGGCCATCGCGAGCCGTCACGACGTGCTCCGTTCGGCGTTTCGGCTGGTCGACGGGGAGCCAGCGCAGATCCTGCTTCCCCCCCGGCCGCTCGAGTGGTCCGTTGCCGACCTTCGCCGGGACCCGGAAGAGGCACCAGGGTGGCTGGATCGCGATGCCCGGAAGTCCTTCCGTCTCGAGCAAGGCCACCTCGTTCGAGCATTCCTGGTCCGGACATCGGACCACGAATGGGTGCTTCAGGTCACCTTCCATCATCTCGCGTTCGACGGCTGGTCAACCGGGGTTTTCTTCGACGAACTGGGGCCGGCCTACGAGGCAACCCGGATGGCGGCACCTCCCAGCCTGCCAGCCCTTGCCCTCCGGTATGCTGATTTTGCCGTGTGGCAACGGAGGCGAGAAGCGTCGGCGGAGTTCGAACGCGACCGTCGATTCTGGACCGAGCGGCTGGCAGGACGCGAGGCGTCGCTCCGGATTCCGGCGGACTGGCCTGCCGGTGAACGGCGAATGTCGCCAGCTGCAGGCGTGGCCCGGATCCATCTCGAGCCGCGCCTTGCCGGGCTGATCCGGGACTTCGCCTTGCGGTCCGGCACCACGCCGGGCGCGGCCATGCTGGCTGGGTTCGCGCTGCTCCTGGGTCGCCGGGCCAGCCGATCCTCAGTCGTCGTAGGCCAGGTTACGGCGGGCCGAACCCACCTCGCATTCGAGCGGCTGGTCGGGACTTTCGTCTCGACGTTCCCCCTCGCGGCGGACCTTCCTCCGGACCCGACCTTCGCATCGCTGGTCGACGCGATTCGTCGCGAGTCGCTTCTGGAGGGTGAACATGCCTGCTTTCCACCCGATCGCCTCGTGGCGCGCCTGCATCCGGAGGGCCGCCTCGGGCAGAGCCCCGCCTTCGACGCGGTCTTCAACTTCCGCAACTTCCCATTGGCCCTGCCTGCCTTCGAGCACGTCGACGTCACCGGATTCGAGGCCCCGCGACTGGCGGCGTTGGCGGACATGAGCCTCGAGATCACTGAGCCGGGCGGCGGATTGCTGTGCGAACTGGCGTACGACGCCGAGCGATTTGCGGGGCCTACGGCAGAGCGCTGCCTGGCGGGCTATGCGAGCCTGCTCGAGGCGGCCGTAACCGCTCCGGATAGTGCGCTCGGTCGCTTGCCCGTGATGGGCCCGATCGAGCAGCAAATCGTCACTACGGAATGGAGCCGCGGACCTAAACTTGCCCTTCCGGCAGAAACGATCATCACCGCATTCGAAGCCCAGGCCGCTCGCACCCCGGATGCCATCGCAGTCCAGGCGGCAGGCCTCACCGTGACCTATCGGGAACTGGATCGCCTGGCAATCTGCACGGCGACCATGCTGGTCCGACACGGCGTCGGACGCGGCGATTTCGTGGGGATCCGCCTGGAACGTTCAGTCGAGCTGGTCGTTGCGATGCTTGGAGTATTGAAGGCTGGCGCAGCCTACGTCCCCATCGATCCGGCGGACCCGACCGACCGGGTGAGGTTCGTGGTCGGAGATGCCGGGATCAAGGTGCTGATTGGTGATGATATTGACTCGCCCCCCGACGGCTTGGCCACGGTAAGGCTCGGAGCTGATGGCCGGGCGCCGTCCGACGCGGGCTCTGTGCTGGCGTTCGACCAAGCGGGCTTCGATGATCCCGCCTATGTGATGTATACGTCCGGTTCCACCGGACGGCCCAAAGGCGCCATCATCAGCCACCGTGGCATCGCCAATCACATGCGCTGGATGCAGGGAGCCTACCCTTGCAACAGCACTGACGTGGTCATCCAGAAGACGCCGGTCACGTTCGACGGATCGGTGTGGGAGTTCTACGCCCCGTTGCTCGCGGGAGGCCGCTTGATCATGGCACGGCCCGACGGCCATCGAGACGCCGCGTACCTTCTCTCAACAATCCGCGAGGCAGGGATTACGATCCTTCAGGCGGTGCCGACCCTGCTACGGCTGCTGATCGACACCGGCGGGTTAGCGTCATGCCCGAGCCTCCGTCGGGTTTTCTGTGGCGGCGAGGCACTGACTCCTGAACTTGTGAAGGCCTTTCTGGCGGCCTCGCCGGCCCAACTGATCAACCTCTACGGACCGACCGAGGTCACCATCAACGCGGCGACGTGGGCCGTCTCTCGGACGACCTTCGACGGTCGAGTCGCCATCGGCGGGCTCGTCGCAAACACCTCGGCTTACATTCTCGACAACGAACGCCATTTTGTTCCCATCGGCACATGGGGTGAACTGTACCTCGGAGGTCCAGGCGTTGCCTCCGGTTACCTCAATCGTCCCGACCTGACCGCCGAACGCTTTCAGCCGGATCTCTTCGACGCCCGCCAAACGATGTATCGAACCGGAGACCAGGTTCGGTGGCGCAGCGACCGCAACCTCGAATACATGGGGCGACTCGACCACCAGGTCAAACTCCGTGGACTCCGGATTGAACTGGGCGAGATCGAGGCCGCACTCGCCGCCGCTCCCGGTGTTGCCGCCAGCGCCGCCGCCATTCACGGCCACACCGATGGTGACCAGCGCCTGGTCGGCTACATCGTATTCCAGGCCGATGCCGCACGGGATCTCGACCAGATTTTCGCGGCCATCCGCTGCCGCCTGCCCGGCTACATGGTGCCGTCGGTCTTGATCCCGCTCGAGGCGCTTCCACTCATGCCCAACGGCAAGCTGGACCGCCGGGCACTGCCATCGCCCGGGGTGGCCATTCTGCCGGCCGGGCCAGCCCCCCGGTCTCCACTCGAGCAGGCGATTGCCGAACTGATGGCGTCCCTGCTCGGGGTACCGGCCCTGGGACGCGACGACGACTTCTTCCGGGCCGGCGGCCACTCCCTGCTCGCCATGCGCCTGCTGGGCCAGTTACGAACAAGCCGGGCGCCCGGCCTCCAGCTGTCAGCGGTATTCGACCACCCAACGCCCGCGTCGCTGGCAGCGTTTATCGAGCATGACGAGACGTGCACCGCGACGGATGCATCGACTACTCGGCCACACCACTCGCCTGCACTAATCGAAGTCCACCCGACGGGCAATCGGCGACCGTTCTTCATGGTGCATGGTGACGTGGTCGGCAGCGGGTTGTACTGCCGGTTGATCTCGAGATCCGCCGGAGACGACCTCCCCGTCTACGCCTTTCCGCCCCGTTCGGATCTTGATTCGGAGGATCCCGGATCGGTCGAAGACATGGCCCGGCGCAATCTGGCGCAGGTCCGCCGAATCCAGCCGCACGGTCCCTACCGCCTGGGCGGGCACTGCTTGAGCGGCCTCGTCGCATTCGAGATGGCCCAACAGCTGCGCCAGGCAGGCGAGGCGGTCGAACTTCTTGTGCTCGTCGATACCCGGACCGGGCCTTGGCAACTGGGGTGGCTGGCGCCCCGCGTTCGGGGGGCCGTCGGCCTGACAACCCGCCAGGCATCTGCGCGGCGGGTTCGAACCGCATTGGTCATGGATCGACTCGACCATCTGAGACGTACCGGCTGGTGGACCGCCCCGCTGTGGCTGGCAGGCTACGTTCTCCGTTTCCTCCGACGCCGCCTGGCGGGCCGGACGCAGGTCAAGTCGCCGGGCCTTCCTCCCGGGACGGCCGCCGACCAAGTACTGGCCTTCCAGAGCCAGATGGCGTTGAGGTATTGCGCCCGCCCATACCCCGACCCAGTCCTGTTCGTCAGCGCGACCGGTGCCGACGACGCTCGACTCGAGGCGCCGGCGGGATGGCGTCTCCTGGTGCCCAGACTCGAAGTCGTTCGCGCCGAGGCGACTCACGTGGCCGTGGTCACTTCCCACCTGCCGGCGTTGATCGCGGAGCGGCTCAAGGTGCTCGACCGGCCGTTGCCCTGACAATCGGAGCGACCGTCGTTCGACTACTTTAGAGGCCGTCACCGTGCCGGCCCCCTTTTGACCTGGAGTCCACCGAATGTCACGGCAACATCCGTCCGAGTCGTTGGCGGCCTACGCCGGCCCGGCCTACCTGGTCGCGGCCTTGCTCATCGGCTACTCGGCGATCGACTATCTCGGCGCGATCTGGCCGCTCAACCTGTCCGAAGTCAGTTGGCGCTATGGCAGCGCGGGGTTTCTGACCGGCTTCGCCCTGACGCCGCTGCTCGGCATACTGCTCGCGATGCTGGTTGCCGGCGCCTCAGGACAGGGCCGACTGCTCCGCGGTCTGGCCGCGGTCAGCATCGGGCTCGGCGTCCTGTTCGCCATCGTGCTCCTTGGTTTCGGACTCGACGCCCTGCAGATGCGACGCGATGCTCCACCCGAGTCGCGGCGCCTCTTCGACCAGGGCGTTGCCAAGGCCATCGTGAAGCACATCGGGGCCACGTGGGCCTGGTGGTGGCTGGGTTTGCGATCGTGGCGGGCGGCCGCCCGCATGAGACGAGCGGGTTCGTCCGGCGCCGGAGACCTGATCGTCCGTTAGGCACCGGCCGGGGCATCAGCGTCCGGCCGCCCCATGGCTCCGGGGCTGCCTGCGCCCAGGAGTCCACTGTACCGGGACACGCACTGTTCCCAGGTAAATTCCGTCCGCACTCGCAACCGGAATGATTCCGCCATCGCCCGGGTCCGGTCGATATTGGCGATCATCTTCAATACGACGTCGGCGCACGCCACCGAGTCTCCGACCGGAAACCGAGATCCGGCCGCCGCACGATCCCGCATTCCCCTGGATCAGAAGACCACGGTGTCGTTGGGGTCGCGCGGTTTGAGATACCAGCCGCCGGCGCCATCCGGCACCAGAACCCCCCGGGCGTTGACCTGTTTGCCAGGCTTGAAACTGCTGCGCACGAAAGGCTGATTGGCGTCGAGCAGGATCGACAGCGACCCGGTGCCGTCGCTGACGGTGACTCGGTAGTCGGGCGTAATGGTCAGGGTGTCACTGATCAAGCCACCGACGATCTGGATCAGAGCGGCGTCAAGGGAGCCGCCGCTGGCTGTCCCCGCGATGCCGGTTCCGATAATGATCGGCAGCGGGGCCTGCCTGGCGCCAAACTTCGCGACAATGGCCTGATCCAGCGTGGGCTGACCCACCCGGGTCGAGGTCACGCCGAGAATACTGACGCTGTCACCGGGATTGTTGCCGGTCAGACCACCCCGAAGCGACACCCGGGTGAGGCGCATGGCCGATGAACTGTCCGAGACGTGAGACGTGGTGTCCCGGAAGGACTGCACGCCCGCAAGTATGACGGCCCGGACGAAGACCCGTTTCCCCGGTGGAAGCGCGCGGGCCTGCCGCAGCGTGACTTCCGGATATCCGAGCCGAATGAGCGCCCTGGCGGAGTCGACCGTCGCCGTGAGCTTGAGATCCGCCGCCGTATCGATCGCAGCGACCTGCACCGTGTCCCCCAGGCTCGCCGACGAGACCACGATCCGGTATTCCCCGAGCGGGACGTTGGTGAAGCGAACGATACCGTTGGTGCCGGTCAGCGCGCTCTTGACGGTGTCGCCACTTCCGCGGGCAAGCAGCGCCACCCGGGCTCCAGCAAACGTGGTATCGGCCGCCGTCAGGGTCCGGGACCCGTCACGGTCGAGATAGGCGGATGCCTGGACGATGCCGGCCTTCTCGACCGGAAAGCCGAGACCAGTCCCGGCATTGTCGCAGGCGGCGAGCAGCAGGGTGGCCGCCAGGGCCAGCCGGGTGCCGTTCGAAAGGTGCGCCATGATCAATACTCCATCGAGAGGCCGACCCGTACCATCCGGGGCTCGCCCCGGCGGATCAGCAGGGAACCAAAATGGGAATTCGCGATCAGCGGAATCGAGACGTTGCCCGACGCGTCGGTCGACAACGCCCGGGTCGGGTCGACCAGGACGAGCGCCCGGTCGATCACCCCGGTCGCTGTCGATACGACGTTGAAGGCGTCGATCCGCAGGACCAGACGGTTCTTGGCGGTCCCGATCGGAAGTCCGAAGGCGAGGCTCAAATCGAGCGCCTGCTGCATGTCGGACCGGCAGCTGTTTCGAACGGCGAACGTGCCGGTCGACCCGCCCGTGCAACTGGCGCCGGCCAGGGCTTCGGCCACGCCCGCCACGTTGCCGCCGAGCAGCGCCGGGTCGTTGTTCCCCGAGCCGTCGCCGTTGGCATCGACGCCCGGCCGGAAGCCCGGAGTGAACGGCAAACCGCTTCGAACCCGATATCGGGCCGTCACCGTAGCCCCCGACACCCCGGGCGTCCTGTAGGAGGCCGAGAGGGCGCCGCGGTGCGGCACATCGAAGTCGGAGCTCCCCTTGGTCCAGTCACCGCCGTTCAGGCCTTCCGGAAACGGCGAGAGCTGGTCGGCCGGATCAGGCGAACGGGCGCCGACCAGGTTGTCGGTGGTTTTCGAGTAAGTGTACGCGGCGGCGAACGACAGACGATCGGTCATCCGGCGCTCGAGCACCGCGGACAGCTCGTAGTGATCGGCAACCCCCGAAGGCGTGAGGCCACTGACCAGATCGAAATCGGAAAAGCGCCGGTTCGATCCGGCCTGGGGCGTTACCAGTGAGGCGCGCTGAACCAGGGTCCCGTAGACCGGCCGGCCTTCCTGGGTCGTCCCAACCTGCGCGGCCCGGTTGAGATCCTGGCGGCGCAGCAGGTAATCGGAGTGCTGGTAGCTGGCGGACAGGTGAAGCATCGCATCGGAAAGGCGGCGGCTCACGCCGAACTCGTATTTCGCGCTCCGCGGATTCTTGTACGTGTTGCCGATCACGGTAAGCCGTTGGCCGGCTGACGGGGCCAGAGCCGCGTCCGGCGCCACCGGCCACGTGGCGAAGTCGGTCACGCCGCGATTCACCGTCACGTTCTGATCGAAAAGAATCGCTTCGGCCAGCGTGGTGGGATCCATCCGCCCCAGGTAGACTCCGCCCCCGCCCCGGACGATCCACTCACCCTTGTTCTGAACGTCCCACACGAACGACACCCGCGGGGCGAATCCCCGCTTGTCCTTCGGGATCGAATCGTTCCGAACGCCGGTGGCAGCCAGCCAGGCGGCATTCGGGAGAATCTTCCCCGCGGGCAGGCTCTGGCGGTCGTAACGGATCCCCGCGAAGACCTGGATCTCGGGGGTGACACTCCAGGCGTCCTGCAGGAAGAACCCGAACTCCTTGGTGGTGAACTGGGCGGTCTCGGCGGGCCCGGTCACGCCGAAATAGCTGCCGCGCCCGAGGCCGAAGCCGTTGATGTCCCCGAAGGTGTAGGCGCCCGCCGAACCGAAACGATAGTCCTGGCTGTAATTGAGGAAGCTCAGGCTCATGCCGACTTTGAGCCGGTGATCACCGAACTGGTGCTGATAGGCGTCCGAAAAATCGACAACCTTGTTGTCGAACAGACCCGGCAGCCCGAGCGGCGTGCCAAAACCGGCGCCATTAGAAACCAGGTTGGTGTTGATGACGCTGGTCCCGGTGTAGTCCCGCCGGGCCAGGTTGAACCCGAACCGGAGTTCATTGGCGGAGCCACCATTCGCGGAGGTAACGCTGATCGCCCCCGACCCGTCACGGGCATCAAGGCCGCTGCCAGCCCCCGAGGCGAGGTCCTCGCCGAACGCCCAGCCGCGCTCCTTCCAGCTGGCGAACCCCGCGCGAGCCATCAACGTCGTGGTGGCACCGAGCTGCCAATCAAGGCGGCCGAAGCCGCTGCCGCCCTTGTAGGTCCGAACCGGCGGCGCCACCAGCGAACCCACCTGGGTCCCGAAGCTGTCGGACGCGACGCCGGTGATCGTCTGCGCCAGCGGAACTGTTACGCCCTTGTACGAGGCACTGTCATGCTCCCAGGGGCGGGCTCCCGGCTGCTCGAGCTGCTGGTAGTCGAACCGGATCAGGAAATGGGCGGTGTCGGGCACCAGAGCGCCACTCAATACGGCGCCTACCTGGAACGACGACGTTGTGCTGTCGCCCGGATTGTCGAGCGGGCGGCCACCGATCTTGGCATTGGTGAAGGAGGCATAGGGCTGGAACTGCATCTTCCCGGTCGCCTGGCGGGTTTGGACCGCGAAGATCGATCCGGTGGCGCCCCGCCACTCGGCGTCGAGCGGTACGCCGATGATCTGGGCCTGATCGACCCCATCCCGATGGAACACCGGAGTCCGGGCGGGTTCATCCGGGTAACCCGGATGCTTGAGCAGCGTTTCGAGTACTCCGTCGACGAACATCCGGCTCTGGGCACCGGGGCGGCCCGAGGCGGCGATCGCGAACCCTTCACGCCCGTCGGTCGCAGCGACAACTTCGGTCGCGAGACGGCTCACATCGGCAATGTCGCGTCGGCGGGCCAGGTCGCTCAAGTCAGCACCGCGATAGACCCGGCCGCCCGTGGTCCCGACCTGGGGTGACGGCCCACCGACCTCATCGACCGTGGTGATCGGAGGCGGGCGCTTCTCGATCCGGACCTCGATCGACGTCGCTCGACCGGCCGTCACCGCGACACCCATTCGGCGCACCGGCTGATAGCCGGGCAGCTCGGCCAGCAGGCGGTATTCGCCGGGGGCCAGGAGCGGCAAGTTGAAGTTCCCGTGCAAGTCGGATTCGAATTCGCGGACGATGCCGCCAACCCGGCCCTCCAGGGTCAGCTGGACCCCGGCGACGCCGGCCCCGTCGCCGGTCACAATCCGGCCCTTGAGCGATCCGGAGGTCAAGCTCTGGGCCCGAGCCTCCCGGGCACTCAGCAGGCAGAGTCCGACGAGAAACAGGGTGCGGGCAGCGCGAAGCGCACGATGCAAGTGCATATCAGTCCTTGAAGTTGACGCGTTCGGGAACCTGATCCTGCGTCCCCAGACATTCGCTTCAGAGTCTTTGCAGAATGGATGCCACACCCAAAGTGGGCCACTGTTGCGCTCTATCGGGCAATTGGCCTCCTGCATGTTGTATAATAGCAACACCCATGCAACATGGCCGCAACGACCCGGGATACCGAACAAATCCCGGTTACGAACCAGACCTTACGAGCAACCGTTACGGACCCGCTCTCCTGGCGCTACAATCTGCCGAATGGACCGAAGAGCAATGGCCGCCGAAGCAATCCACCTTCTGGCGGAGGCCGGCATCGCCGAGATCTGCCTCACCTGGCAGCTTGAACGGGTCCTGGATGTTGAATCGTGGGCTGGCCCACTCGACCAGGCAATCGCCCGCCTCGACGGACTGCTGGCCGCAGACGAGGTGGCCGATGGCCGGGCCCTCATCGTTCGGGCTCCTTCGCGG
>JANMXA010000007.1:0-11984 GCA_031394255.1 Gemmatimonadota bacterium | reverse complement strand
TCGCCGACGCCGCAAGATCCAGATGGCCGTCATGGCCGATCGAGTTCAGACTTCGGAGCCAACCCTTCGAAGGCTCGAGAGTGGTGATCCGGGCGTCGGCATGGGTGTCTACGCGACTACCCTTTATGTGCTCGGAATGGTCGAGCGTGTCGGAGATCTCGCGGATATTGCGCGGGACCCCGTAGGCCAACAGCTCGCCAGCGAGGAACTTCCGCGTAGGATCCACTCCAAGTGACGGCTCCGGATTCCTTCGTCTTTGTTGACCTCAAAGGAACTCCGTACCTAGCTGGCCGCCTGTGGGTCCACTCCAAGGGATCCAACCAGCGGGCAACCTTTGAATACGATCCGAACTGGATTGCGGCGGATCATCGATTCGCCCTGGAGCCAGCGCTTCACGTCGGAGCCGGCCCGTACCACACGGCGGCGGGTCGCGCGCTCTTTGGAGCGATCGGAGATTCCGCCCCGGACCGTTGGGGAAGAACGCTTCTCGCTCGGCGGGAGCGACTATCAGCAAAGGAGCAGGGCCGAGCTCCAAAGACCTTGCTTGAGATCGACTATCTGCTTGGGCTCGCCGATTTCACCCGTCAAGGAGCTCTGCGATTCAAGCAGGAACTCGACGGGCCGTTCTTGGCGGCCGGGGGAGAACAAGTGCCGCCATTTCTCGACTTGGGCCGCCTCCTTGAGGCAGCTGAAAGAGCTACAGAACAGGAGGAAGATGCTGAAGATCTTCGACTGTTGCTTGCTCCCGGCTCCTCGCTGCTGGGGTCGAGGCCGAAGGCGTCGGTCCGCGGAAAACACGGCGAACTTCTAATCGCCAAGTTCAATCGCCGGGACGACGACTACGATGTCGGTCGTTGGGAGGGCGTGGCGATGAAACTGGCGCAAGCCGCTGGCCTACGTATCGCAGCATGGGAATTGGAAGTGATCAGGGGTAGAACGATCATTACGCTACGGAGGTTTGATCGGGAGGGAGAGATTCGCATCCCGTTTCTTTCCGCAATGAGCATGCTTGAGGCAGAGGACGGGCAGACTGGCAGCTATCTCGAGATCGCAGATGCTATTCGAAGACATTCGGCGGCGGCCACATCGGACCTACGGGAGCTTTGGCGTCGCATCGTGTTCACGGTTCTGATATCCAATACCGACGATCACCTCCGAAACCACGGGTTCTTGTACTCAGGAACACAAGGCTGGACGCTATCGCCCGCGTACGACCTCAACCCGGTACCTACTGACATTCGGCCCCGGGTTCTATCTACAGCCATTCTTGACGGAGAAGACCGGTCGGCTGCGATGGAACTAGCGTACAAGGCGGCCGACCATTTTGGGATCAGTCCCGATGAGGCACGAGCGATCGCACGCGAGGTTGCCACCGCGGTAGCGGGATGGAGGGCCGCATCGCGAGCCCTCGGAGCCTCGAAAGGTGAGTGTGATCGGATGGCCAGTGCATTCGAACACGACGACCTCGCCAAGGCGAGCTAACCCGGTCTTGAACTGGACGGGCGCGGCGGGCGGACGGCTTGCGATGTCGCGGCCGCGCCCCAATGTTATTGGAAGGATGGCGCGGCCGCTCAGTGACGCTGCGGCGCCCGCCAGTTAAGACCAAGTCGTTAGACACCAACCGAACTCCCGATGTACCTTTGAGGTATGCTGCCAGGGAGGCCCAAGTGATCGAAGCCAAGCTACCGGTCCACCGAGACCCCGAGATCATGGGCGGAGCCCTGGTTTTCGTCGGTACCCGGGTCCCGGTGCAAACGCTGATCGAGTACCTCGAGGCGGGCGATCCGCTGGACGAGTTCCTCATCGATTTTCCGAGTGTCGGCCGCGAGCAGGCCGTGGCCACGCTCGACGTGGCGAAGGACCTTTTGCTGCAACGGGTGCCGGCGGCCTGAGTGCGGGTCTTGCTCGACGAGTGTGTCCCCGCACGCCCTTCCGGGAATCGATGTCTCGACGGTCGCGGATGAAGGCTGGCTCGGACGCCGCAACGGCGACCTCCTCCGGGCGATGGCAGCGGCGGGGTTCACCCATTTCGTTACCGTGGATCGGAGCCTGATGTTCCAGCAGAATGTCGGGGCCGCTGGCGTGGCGCTCATCGTCGTGCACGCGCGGACGAATCGCTGAAGCCATGAAGCTGCTCGTCGTCGTCGAACAGACAGGCACCGGCTACTCAGCCTACTCCCCAGACCTTCCAGGCTGCGTGGCAACGGGGCCCTCGCGCACCGATGTTGAACAGCGGATGCGGGAGGCGATCGAGTTCCATCTCGACGGTCTCCGCGAGGACGGCCAGCACCCACCCGAGCCGCACACGTATGCGACGGTCGTCGAGGTTGCAGCCTAACAACGAATTGATGACTGCCGGAGGGCGTCGCGCCTCCCCAGTATGATTCTGCGCCGTTAGGCCGCCCCAGACCCTCCCTGTTTGCTGCAGTTCTTCCGACAGCCGCCACCTTTAGCTTCGACTCCTCCAGGTAGGGCCTGATGACACGCGAGACCCTTGAAGCGCAGCTTCGCCGCCTTCCCCCGGCCGACCGGGCCCAACTGGCCCGGGTCCTCCAGGAGAGCCTCGACGACGAGCCGGCGCTTCACCCGGAATGGGTGGAAGAAGCGGAGCGACGTGCTGCCGAGCTGGTCGCGGGATCCGTCGCGGCGATCCCGGCCGACGAGGCGTTCGCCAACGCCCGGCGGCGCATCGCCGGATGAAGGTTGGCTTCCATCCGCTTGCCCTGGGAGAGCTCACCGAGGCCGGGCAGTTCTACCAAGGCCGGGCGCTGGGATTGGGCCGGCGCTTCCTCGACGCGGCCGAACGGACGGCCCAGTTGCTGGCCGAGAACCCGGCGCTTGGGAGCCCGAGCCCGGGGATCGTCCGCAGTCTTGGCATCCCGCAGTTCCCGACGGTCGCCTGCGGCGCCCGCAGCTCAATTCCAGGTCGTTAGCCGTATTCGCGCGAGCACCCCTGTCCGCGTAGATTTGCCCAATGGGATATGAGTTTGAGTGGGATCCGGCAAAGGAGCGGTCGAACCGCCGGAAACACGGGGTTTCATTCGACGAGGCCACTACGGTCTTTGCCGACCCGTTCTCTCTCAACATGCCGGACCCAAGTCATTCTGTCAGCGAAGAGCGGTTCCTGGTGTTGGGCCGCTCTTCGCGAGCACGGTTGCTCATTGTCGCGTACGCCGAACGGGGGCCTCGTACGCGCCTGATCTCCGCCCGAAAAGCCTCTCCCGGCGAACGAAACCTCTATGACGAAGCCTAAGCTCCGCGGCTTGGACCCAGACCGGGACACCATGCGCCCTCATTACGACTTTTCCAAGGGCGTGCGAGGCATCACGGCCCGACGATATGCTCTGGGAACCAATATTGTGGTCCTCGCACCGGATGTGGCCGCCCGCTTCCCCACTGCGGAGGCCGTGAACGAGGCTCTACGGTCCCTCGCAGCGGTCGCCGATCGGGTCCGCCCGCGCAGGCCGCCCCGTGCGCGAGCGAAACGGCTAACAAAGAATTGAAGACTGACGGAGGCGCGCTGCGCCTCCGCAGCTTAATTCTGGACGTTGTCCGCTAGGCTTCATCGGGTCTCCGTGTGAGATGCTGTCCCGACTGCCGGGAGATTGTGGCATGCTTGTCCAGTCCGTGTGGACCCGGTGCCTTCTGGTGGCAGCGGCAGCCTTCGCGAGCTCGTGCTCCCTTGCCCCGAAGCCGAGCGCGGGAAGTCCACCCTCGTTTCTCTTCGTGTGGGCCGCCGACAGTGCCGGTACCAGTGACGATTTTCTGGCAGTCGTCGACCTACGTCCTGCCTCGAGCCGGTACGCCCAGGTCATAGCCACCGCCCCCAGCGGAGGGCGTGGGACCGCGCCCCACCACACCGAGCATGAGATGCCGGCTGGGGGGATTCTGTGGGCGAATGGATTCGGGGGCAATCGGTCCTTCCGGTTTGACCTGCGTGACCCAGAGCACCCGCGCGTCCTCGGCGGAATCGAGCCCGTGGATTCGCTGAGCCATGCCCACAGTTTTGCCCGCCTGCCGACCGGTCCCGTGGTCGTGACATTTCAGGCCAGCGCATCCGAGCACACCCGTCCCGGGGGAATTGCAGAGTTCGACGCCGACGGACGGCTTCTGCGCTGGGCTTCAGCCAGTGACACGTCGGCAAAGGACTACATCCGGCCGTACAGTCTGGCGGCTGTTCCTACCCTGGACCGATTGGTGACCACCAGCGCAGACATGGAGGGAGCGCCTCCGAGTCATGTGGTCCAGATCTGGCGGCTGTCTGACCTCCACCTGCTTCGCAGCGTCCGCCTGCCGGCAGGTTCGCGGGGTGACGAAGGGATCGACGCTGCCGAGCCCCGGCTCCTCGCCGATGGCCGCACGGTGTTGGTTTCTACGTTCAACTGCGGCCTCTATCAGCTCCTTGACCTCGATACGAGTACGCCGAGTGCCCGATTCATCTACTCTTTCGAAGGCGGGAACTGCGCCCTCGCGGCAGTCGTGGGGAACTACTGGGTGGCTACGGTTCCGGATGCCCACAGTCTCATCGTCCTCGACGTTTCGGAGCCGAGTAAGCCGAAGCAGGTCTTCCAGCTCGTGTTGGGTAATGAGGCGAAGCCACACTGGATTGCAGCGGACACGGCCTCAGGTTCCTTGGTGATCACAGGGGGTGGGTCACTCCGCTCCCGCGTCCTGCTCGCCCGTCTCGATCGATCGACGGGGCGTGTTGTTCTGGACTCAATGTTTCGGGATGCCGGCGGTTCGGAGCCGGGGCTCAGCTTTCGGCGATCGACGTGGCCACATGGAGTGAGCGGGGTGGCAATCCCTCACGGGGCCGTATTCAGTCGTCCCTGACGTCCGGCATCGATGGACTGACCCAGCTCCCAGGTAGGTGAAGCCCAACCAGCGTTTGCTGCTGCCGGCGGGGTGTGGTTCGGGCCGTCGTGTTAGAATCCAGGGGCGCGTCGCAGCGGAAGCGCGATCCGTTAGGCCTCATCCTCGGGTTCCCATGAACGCGCAGGCTACCACGACTCGACGCATGATCGATCATGGCCCGTCCGTGGCACGGCGGGGCGTTGCGGAAGTCGAACGGGCGGCCCTGACGCGCCGGTTCTCCGGTGCTTCACCAGAACCATGAACGCCACAAAGGAATTCCATGCGCGTTGCTGCGGCTGTATTCGCCCTCGTTGCACCAACAACGATCCTCGCTCAAGGTACGCGGCCAGCCAGCCGTGATTGGCGCGCTCAGCATGAGACCGCGATCGTCCGCGAAATGAATGCGCTCCTGGCGCTGCCCAACATCACGCGCGACACCGCCAACCTCCGTCGCAACGCCGTGGCGATCGCCACGCTCATGCAGCGCCGCAGTATCACGACGCAGCTGCTGGAAACGAAAGACGGGCCGCCCGTGGTGTATGGCGAACTGAAAGCCCGGAACGCCACCAGGACGCTCGTTCTCTACGCCCACTACGACGGCCAACCCGTTAACGCGAGCGAGTGGCAGGGCGGCGCCCCCTTCACGCCGGCGTTCCGCGTACGGCGTGACGACCAATGGGTGGACATCCCGGTTCCCGACTCCGGCCGTCTCGATCCCGAAGCGCGCATCTTCGCGCGCGGCTCGGGCGACGACAAAGCCCCCATCATCGCGATCCTCGCCGCGCTCGACGCCCTCAAGGCCACCGGACAGACGCCGAGCGTGAACCTCAAGTTCTTCTTTGAAGGCGAGGAGGAATCGGAGTCCGCCCACCTCGAGCAAACGCTCAAGACGCACGCGGCGCTGCTCGCGAGCGACGGCTGGATCTTTTGCGACTCGCCGGTTCACGCGAGCCGACAGATGCAGGTGGTGTTGGGCGTTCGCGGATCGATGGGGCTGGAGCTCACGGTGTACGGCCCGAGCCGAGCACTGCACAGCGGCCACTACGGCAACTGGGCACCGAACCCGGGGATCCTGATCGCCGAGCTGATCACGTCGCTCCGCGATGCCGACGGCAGGATTCTGGTGAAAGGATTTCAGGACGATGTCACGCCGCCGACACCCAGGGAGATCGCCGCCGCGCGCGCGTTGCCGAAAGCGGATGCGGCCCTCCGTCAGGAACTCCTGCTCGGCGGCACCGAAGCGAACGACGCACTGCTCGCCGAGCGCCTGCTGCTGCCGGGGCTCAATGTGCGCGGGATCCGCGTCGGGAACGTGGAGAGTGCGGCGACCAACGCGATCGCCACGGAGGCCAAAGCCTCGATCGATTTCCGACTGGTGCCCAGGCAGACGCCTGAGCGGATCCGCCAGCTCATCGAGGCGCACCTCATCGCCAGCGGCTGGTACGTCACCCACAGCGCGGCCACCGACCAGGAACGACTGGCACACCGCAAAGTGGTCCGGCTCACCTGGGGCATCGGCGACGAGGCCACCCGCGTGAGCGCCGACTCTCCACTCGCGACGGCCCTCTTCGGCGCCATGGACGAGATGCTCGGCAAGCCGATCCTGCGCGTGCCTACGATGGGCGGCACGCTTCCCACTGCCGTCTTTGAGCACACCCTCGGGGTGCCGCTGATTGTCTTCCCCATCGCGAATCACGACGACAATCAGCACGCCAAAGACGAGAATCTCCGGCTACAGAACCTCTGGGACGGGATCGACGCGTTCGCGGCGCTGTTTACGCGCCTCGATCACTTCTGGCCCGGCACGACGCCCTAGCGCCGACTCAGGCCTTCGCCAGATCGGCCACCGCGCCGGCCAGCTTCTTCACCCGCGCGGAGTCGGCCGCCCGCGCGGCGTCCTTCTCGATCTCCCCGGCCAGCCGTTCGAGTGCAGCCCGGCGCTCGTCGCCCGAGGCCTTCTCGGCCCGCGCCAGCGCCGCGGCAATCCGGGCGGTGCGGGGCGCTGCCAGGCCCCGGTTGCGGACCAGCTGGTCGAGGTACGACCGGGCCACCGCGAAGCTGGCCGGCCACACGAACGGCATCTGGTGCTGCGGGTTGAGCTGTTCCACCCGCACCGACTCCGCCGCCTCGATTTCGTTCGTCGAGAGCAGCGGGCCCGCCTTGAGACGGAGCAAGTCCATTCCTCGGGCGATCTCCGATCCGACCACGAAGCCGTTGTACCAATAGGCGGCCCACTGCCCGCCCATGACCAGCTTTTCGCCCGACACCGGGCCACGGTCGAAGAAGCCAATCTCGACCGGCTTGGCCGGGTTGGTGATGTCAATCAGGGCCAGGCCGCCCTGGTACCAACCCTGGGCGATGATGTCGCGACCGGGGACCGGAATCATCGACCCGTTGTGGGCCACGCAGTTCTCCTGTTCGGTCTGCGCCGCGGGCATCTTGTAGAAACTCCGCGGGGTCAGCTTCCCGTCGGCGAGCGAATAGATCGCGTCCGCGCCCCAGGTCGGACGGTCGGTGGACCGGCACCGCGGCGACACACCGCCACCCCACTCGTCGGTAAAGAGCACCGTCGTGGCGTCGTTGTTGAAGTTGGCGGAGTGCCAGTAGGCGAAGTTGGGATCGGAGACGTCGGTGATCCGCTTCGGATGGGCCGCATCGCGGATGTCGATCAGGATCCCGTTGCCCGAGCAGGCCCCGGCGCCCACTCCCTTGGCCGGATAGACGATGATGTCGTGGCACATGTTCGTCGGTGCCGTGGTCTGGGTCCCGGGGCCGTGGTCGCCGGCCTTGGCGAGTCCGTCGGGGTTGCCGGTGGCGGCATCCGCGAACAGCCGGGCGATGTTAATGACCTTGGCGCTCTGCGGCGCCGCGAGCGGCACCTGGATCACCTCGACCTGGAAGAGCGAGGTGTTGGGATCGTCCTGGGCCGACTTGCCGCTGCAGCCGGCGAGTTCACTGGGCGAGCGGACGTTGCTGGTGCCGGACACATAGACGTAGAGGTTGTCCTTGTCGTTCGCGTCGGTCACCAACGTGTGGGTGTGCGACCCGCGGCAAGTCTGCACCGCGGCGATCTGCTTCGGGTGATCGATGTCGCTGATGTCGAAGATCCGTACCCCCCGGAACCGCGCCGAGACCACGGAGTCCCCCATGCTCGCGGCGCCTTCATTGCCGCAGTCGGTCCGCCCGTTCGGCATCTCGACCGAGATGAACAGGAGGTTCCCCCACACCGAGGGATCGCCCTGCCCGCCGGGGCACGGATAGGCCAGGCGCATGGTGGGGTTGGTCGGGGTGGAGATGTCCCAGACCTGGAACCCGGAGAAGTTCCCCTGGAACACGAAGTTTCCCCTGAAGGCCAGGTCGGAGTTCATGTAGAGGAAGTTGCCCGGGCCGGCCGGGTCTTCGAGGGCGGCGGGCTTCCGGGCAGCCGCCACCAGTTCGAGCCCACGGAGCGCCATCCCGGCGTCATGGAGGCCGGGCTTGAGACCGACCCGGGGATCCTTCCGGGCAGGCTTCTTCTGGGCGGCGAGCGGATGGGTCCTGGGCGTGTCCTGGGCCGCCAGAGACGGCACACCCTGCGCCGCCAACACGCCAACACCGAATGCCAGCACAGCACGACGAAGGATCGAATTCATGGGACGTCTCACCTGGTTTGGGGGGACTACGACTTGAGCAGGGCGCGCATCCGCGCGATTTCGGCGCGCTGATCGGCCTCGATATCCGACGCCATCTTGTACACCACGAGATCCTGGGCGGCACCCTTGTCGGCGAACAGCGCGGTCGTCATCGTGATCGCCCCTTCGTGGTGCTGGATCATGCCTTCAAGAAAAAGCCGCTCGAACGCCGGGCCTTTGGCGGCGGCCAGCCGGGCCATCTGCTCGGGGGTCAACATCCCCGGCATCAGAGCACCGTGGGCGTGGTGCTCCGGGTGGGCCACCGGATCAGGCGCCTCGGCCCCGTGCTCCAGCAACCACCGGCGCATCAGCTTGATCTCGTCCCGCTGCGAAACGACGATCCGCTCCGCCAGGTAGTTCAGGGGGCGGTTCCTGGTCCGACGGGGCACCAATGCGCTCATGGTGATCGCCTGGGCGTGGTGGCCGATCATGCCCTGGAAGAACGCGGCGTCCGCCTTGACGTATCGCGGGGCCGGCTGGCCGGCCGCCGGTCGCGGGAGGGCTACCGTGATCAACGCCATCGCCACGACGGCCTGCGGGCACCACTTTTCAAACGTCTTCATGGTACTCCAATACTACCGCCGGCCGGCCGCGGCAGAAAGGCGGGTATCTTGATGCAGCCCCGGGGCGGCCTGCTCCTCGCGGGGCATGGAGCTCACCATCGATTACGACAACTCACGCGCCGACACGAATAGCCGCCAACAGGTCACGCTCTTCGTGCCCGACCCCGCGAGGTCCCTGCTCGAGGCGATCAGGATGCGCCTGGACCCGGTCCAGTATCGACTGATCCCGGCCCACGTGACTCTCTGCCGCGAGAACGAACTCGCGGCTCTCCCATACACTGGATTTGAGGCACTTCGCGGGGCTGCTCAGCACGCCCCGCTGACACTCCACTTCGGCCCGCCTGAGGTGTTCGATGGGCATGGAGTGCTGTTGCCGTGTATCGCCGGCGGGTCGCACTTTCACCGCCTGCGCGTTGCCATTCTCGGGACCGAGGACCTGCCGCCGCACCGGGCCCACATTACGCTCGCGCACCCAAGAAACCCACGGGCACCGGGGAACCTGCCATCAACCTACGCGTCGCTGACCACACCGTTTACCATTACACTGTCGCGGCTCTCGCTGGTCGAGCAGCATGGTTCGGCGCCGTGGCAGGTGCGACGGGCGATCGATCTCGTGGGGAGCGATGCCTGACCAGCGCGTGAAGCAGGTTCGAGTGGCCTACATCTCACCTGAGCGCCCGATGAGCAAAGCGTTCGGACCACTGGGGCGGCATACATTGCTGGTTGCGGCCGTCGCCCTGGCCGGGTGCGAGCGCGCCGCGGAAGATCCGCGTGCCGCGCCGCCGGCGACGGCCGCGACGGCAAGCGTACCGTCACCTGCGCTTTCACCAGTGGACCCCTCTGAAAGAATTGTTTGGCCCGTGCCGACGGGGTGGAATCACGAGTCCATTCCGTTCCCGCTCGGGTTTGCGCCCCAACTGCCCTACCGCGGCGTGGAAGAATTGCGGTTCGCACCCGGCTGGTCCAATCCCGGTCAACCAGGCTATTGGTCGTACGACATCGTGTGGTGGCTCACCGACCGGCCAACGTTCGACGCTGTGACGATCGGGGCCTCCCTGACGGCCTATTTTCTCGGACTCTCGGAGTCGGTTGGAGCCAAGAAGTACCGAATTGACCCGAAGATGTTTCGCTCGGAACTCGTCGCTGATGGTGGGTCGCGTTTGACGGGTCGGATCAGCAGTATGGACGCATTCACGACGGGATTGCCGGTCACCCTGAACGCGGTCATCGAGATCCGCGAGTGTGCCAAGGCAAGACGACACGCGGTGACGTTGATGCTCTCGCCGCGACCAAGAACCGATCCCATCTGGCGTGATCTGGAGGCCACTGCAATGGCGCTGGTGTGCGGGTAGTCCCCACTCCCAGGAGCCGGCTGCTCCTCGTCGCCGCCACCCTGCCGACGCTCGTAGCCGCGACCGAGGTCGCCGCGGCGTTGGCGCCCAGGGCCCGTTTCTGTCGATCGCCGGGGCCCTGACGCAATTCTTCATCGACTGGCCGTGGACCGTCATCCTCGCCCTGATCGGCGGCGGTCTGGCGCTTCGTCATTGGCGCCGCAGCCGAAGCCGCTACGCGGCCCTGCTGATGGCGGTCGCCGCGGCGACCGCAACAGGCGGGATTTACATCACGGCCCGGATCGTGGCGGCAGTCGATGGCGCCGGCGCCAACCTCCGCGTCCTCGGCGCCATGAACCCGGTGCCGCTCCGGCCGGAGGCACCACCGGAGGACGTCACCTACCTGACGGACGCCGGCACCCCGCTCGTCCTCAGTGTCTTTCGTCCGCACATCGCGACGGCGGGAGCCATGGCGCCGGTCCTCTTCAACATCCATGGTGGCGGATGGACCGGGGGTTCGAGGAAGGACCAGACGGCGGAGTGGGCGTGGTTCGCGCGGCACGGGTGGCTGGTGATCAGCGCCGACTACGCGCTCTCATCCGAAACCCGGCATCTCTGGAACGTCGTGCCGGGTGAACTGGGCTGCGCCATGGTGTGGGTGGCCACGCATGCCGCCCAGTACGGCGGCGATCCCGAGCGCCTCGCACTGACCGGCGGCTCCGCCGGCGGCAACCTCGCCATCAACGCCGCCTACATGGCCAACGCGGGCACCCTGCCCTCGGCGTGCGGGGGCACAGTGCCGAAGGTTCGGGCCGTGTCGGGGCTGGTGCCGGGCGTAACACCGGCGGCGCTCTACGACGGCACGGTGCCTTTCTTCGGCAGCGGCGACCGGAAACTGCTCAGCGCGTATATCGGCGGTTCGCCGACCCAGTATCCGGATCGCTACCGGTTCGTTTCGGCGGAGGCGCACCTCAGCGAACAGACGCCGCCGACGCTGCTGCTGGCGGGAAGTATCGACCACATCGCCTCGACCCCCAGCATCGATCGCTTCGCGGAGGTAGCCGCGGCCAGGGGGGTCGCCGTCCGGCTGGTCCACTTTCCTTACGGCGACCACGGCTTCGCCGCGCCCCCGAACGGGCTCGGCTCGCAGGCGTACCGGCAGTTGACCGTCAACTGGTTCCGGGAGCACGGGCTGACCCCCTGAACGGGTTGAGGAACCCGCCGGCCCGGCTTCCTTGGGGAGCCGACCGTCTGGCGCCGACGATGATCATGCCTAGAGTTCCTGCCGCTCGAAAACGGCGACGGCCCCAGCCAGCGCCGCGATCACAATCCCGGCGCTGATCCCCAGCGCCGGCCACGCCGGATCCGGGTGACCCGCCATCAGAGCGGCCCCCCACCCAGGCAACCGCGACGGCAGCCAGGTGCCGACGACCGGGATCGAGCCCGCAATCGCCAGCACCATCAGCACGCCTAACGCCATCCCGCCGGCCGCCGCCTGGGACCGGGCCACCACGCTGAAGAACAGCGTGACCGCGACGTGGACCAGCACGAACACCAGAATCAGT
>JANMXA010000006.1:0-1733 GCA_031394255.1 Gemmatimonadota bacterium | reverse complement strand
TGGCGGGTCCGGTCGGCCGCTGGCTCGCGACTGCCCGGACGGTCGGCCGGGGACTCTACAATTTCGAAGGACTCCGGGCCTTCAAGGCGAGACTCCGGCCTGATCGGTGGGACCCGATCTATGTCTGCTACCCACTGGGACCGTCCAAGGCGGCCACCGTGTATGACGCGGTCACAGCCTTCGCGCCGGGAGGTCTCCTCCGATTCGCGCTCCGCTCGATCGCCCGTCGGCCCCAGCCGCTGCTCCGGATCCTCACCGCTCTCCTGATTCCCTGGACGTACCTGCTATACGCCGTCGCGCCGGCCGGCTGGTTCGCGAATCCGACGATCCGACTTGCCTGGACATTATTCGACGTCACGTTGCTGGCCGCGATGGCGCGTCTGACCATTCGATGGCGACGCAGCCTGGCCCGCCTCCTGGCGGTCGCCATCACCGCCGACGCCGTCCTCACGCTGATTGAGGTTGTAACCTTCAACACGAGCCACGCCGGCAGCCGAACTGAAATTGTGGCTGCCGCTACCGCCGTCGTCGGCCCCGCGCTCACCGCGGCCCTTCTCTGGGCGGCCCTGAGCCGTACGGTCGACGGCCACCAGGCCATCGAGCCGCCGATCCACTAGCTCCGGGCGGGCCCTTCATGCTGTTCCATCACGGGATCGACGACGCCGCCAGCGCCACGAGAGCCCGGGCCGGCAGCGACTGGTACGACCTCACGATCGCCAGGGCCAACCACGGCCACTTCTCCGATCTTCCGCTCTTCCTCAAGGTGTTTCAGGACACCACCCTGGTGGCGCCGCGCCGAGGGCATGAGATCATCGCGGCCTACACCTTGGCGTTCTTCGACCGGTACCTGAAGGGGATCGAGAGCCCGCCGCGACCCGAGGCACACATTGACCACCGTGACCTGGCGCCCCGCAGGCTGGCTGTTTGCCGCAGCCCTCAGTCTCCCTTCGGCGATCGCCGCGCAGACCCTGCCGCCCCCGACCAACGTGACCCTCGCGGCCGAAGGCAGCGCGGTGCTGATCACCTGGACCAGCCCCGAGGCCAAGGTGACCTACCGGATCCTCCGAGCGCCTGACCCCAAATCGACGGGGAAGGATCTCACCCGTCCGCTCAACCCCGGCACGGTGTCGTTCGTCGATGCCGGGGCCGGCCAGGGGACGGCCTGGTTCTATCAGGTCGTAGCGGTCTACCCGGACGGCACCGAGGGCGCCAGCGCCCCAATTCAGTTTCCGGCCGCCAGCGCGCGCTCCGCAACCGACCCCAGCAGCCCCGCTCAGAAAGGCGGCCAGCGCCACGCTGACGACCCCGCCGGTCGCCTTGGCCCCAGCCTCCGTCCCCGTCGGCCCGGCGCCCCCAGGTGTTGGCGTCGGGCCGCACACGCCGATGGTCCATAGCGTGACCTGGGCGGTTGGCTCGGCGCTCTACCACATACCGATGGCAGCCGGCTACAACGTCTACCTCAACAGCACGCCCCCCGCCGGCCAGTGGCTGCAGCTGAACGCCAAGCTGCTGCCGGGGACCACCGCAGCCTTTCCAGACACGGGGATTCGACTCCCGGGCGTCCAGTATCGGGTGACCGCTCTATATCCCGATGGAAGCCAGGGCAGCACGGATTTCGTCTACACCAACCCGCCGCCACTCCAGGTTCCAGGGAGTTTCCGGGCGGCCCGGGCGGTCCGCAGCGGCATCCTGATAGGACAAGATGTCAGGCTATCGTGGAGCCAGGTGACTGG
>JANMXA010000005.1:0-5364 GCA_031394255.1 Gemmatimonadota bacterium | reverse complement strand
GATGGCCGCGGCCGTGCCGACCGCACCGCCACCAGGAGCTGGTGCCCAGCGTATGCCCCCATGCCGGATTTGCTCCGGCGACAGGCTGATCTCGGCGCCGCTCGCAGGCTGGGAGTCCGAACGAGCCGGCGATGGCGTCATCCCCGGCATGTTGGCCATGTCGGCGGAGTCAGAGGACCGGCCTGTGGGTGCGGGCTTGGCACACCCGCCGAACAGAAGGGCCAGGATCGAACAACGGGTAACGAGGTGGCTGGTCGATCGGCCACCGAGTTTCGAGGTCATTGCCGGAGTTCCTTGCGGTCAAACGCAGTGAAGAGGTCGTGCCCCTCGGCGGCGAGCAGGGCCACGACGCTCTCGTGTTGAGCGTACAAGGTGCGGAAATAGCTGAGACGAGCTTCGCCCCAGGCCCTGGCTGCATCGAGTACTTGAAAGAGGGGTATGGCCCCCTCCCGGTAAGCCCCCAATGCGATCCGCCGGGCCTCGTCGGCGCGGGCTAGATATCCGGTTCCAGTTCCTGCGGAGTCGCTGGACCTGGCGAGGACCTGGACGCGTTGCAGGAGAAGCCGAGCGGCATCGGCCGCACCGGCCGTCTCCGAACGGACTTGGGCGTCGGCGGCTGCCAGGTCGAACGTCGCCGCGGCCCGCTCGGCGTCCGCCTGCCCCAACTGGCCGCGATTGGTGTTGATGATCGGCAGCGGAACGACGACGCCGGCGAGGAGCGACGTGGTGCCGATACTCCGTTTGAGACCAACCATCGCGCTCAGGTCCCGGACGATCATCGATCGGGCGATCCCGACGCCGGCCTGGGCGGCAGCCAGCCGGGCGCGGGCCGACTCGACTTCGGCGCGGGCGCCGGGCGGTGCGCCTAACCGCGGCCGTTCCAGGGGTGCGATTGGAATGACGATTGGCGGGATTGACCCGGCCGTCCCGATCGAATCGCCGTAGAAGAAGCCCAGCCCCGCTCTCGCCTGGGCCAGGGCCGCCTGATGCAACGTGACCTCGGTCTCGGCCCGGTCCGCCTCGAGCTCGGCCCGCAGCAGGTCGGCACCGGCGCCTGCTCCTTCGGCCACCCGCGACCGGCTGTAGCTCACCACCGAGTCGAGCCAGGTCGACAGGTCCACGGCGGTTGACAGCTCCACCTCAGCCAAGGCAACCCGGTAGTACGCCCGGGTGGCCTCAAGAGCTACTCGCTGGCGATCGGCGAGCGCATCGGCTCGGGCGGCGTCCAGCTGGGCGTCGGCCCGATGGACGCGAGCACCCCGCTGATACACGAACTCGAGGGGTACGGTCGCGGTGGACGTGGCCTCGTGGTCGAGCCCCACGAGGGGCCCCCGACCCGGCAGCCTGGCGTTTTCGATCCCGAATTGCAGGACCGGATTGGGGAACGCGCCCGCGGCTCGACGGGCACCTCGGGCGACGTCGACTCGGGCGGCCGCGGCCCCCAGGCTCGGGTGGAGTGCTCGGACCCGCTGGAGGAGCCGGGCGAGCGAGATCGAATCAGCAACTCCGGCAGACCCAGCACCCGAACGGGCGTTGACCGGCGTGCCCAGCTGCGCCAACAACACGACAATCGTGAACAGCATGCCAACCTCGACAGGAAAGAATGGCGCCCCGAGCCGACAGCCCGGGATGGCGACCTCCCTCGGGCGGATCGGCGGCCGAACCGGCACGGCGCCAAGTTACCCCAGGGCGATTATCGAGCGGAGCTGCGGTGCTACGATCTCGGGGGCGGAACGGGCGGTGCGCGACCTTCACCAGGAAGGGCAGGAACCGACTGCCGAGTGACGAGCGGATGGTCTGGCAGGTCAGCGATCAGGGTGCTTTCGGCTTGGCCCACAGCCGGGACGGTTGGGGCACAGATCTCAGCGAAGACACATTCCTGGAACACGGTCGTTACCGCAGCGTGGCTGGTCGTCGACTGGGTCGTCTCGACTGAGCCAGTACTCTCCGGCATTGGGCAGCCGACCTCCATCCGGTCTTCGTCCCCGCCGCTCAAGGCCTGGCAGAGCGCCGCGCCCAGCAGGGGCTGGGTTCGGAGCAGCAAGAGCACGGTGGAGGCGAGGAGCCGCATGCCGAATGATAGCGCTTTGGCCCGCTCCAAGCGTGGCCGGGACCAAGTCGATCGTCACCGCGGCCCGTCAGGGATGCGGGAGTCGTGCGACGCCACCACGACCCAGCGCCCGTTCCGCAACAGGAACACGTCGGTGATATGCCGGGCGATCCAATGACTCCCGCCGGCCGGTCCGGAGACGCGATTCCGCTCGCGCGCCTGGACCACCGCCGTGGTCCCGAAGATCCGGATCTTCGCCCGGTCGACCACATCGCCCAGGATCCGGTCCCCGCGTCGAAGGCCGGCCAGCTCACTCTCGAGCGTGGACTCGGTGTCGTCGAGCCAGCCAATCCAGTCCGGCGCGAGCAGGCGCTTGACGGTCAGGGTGTCGCCCGTGACATAACTCTGTCCCCAGGCGCGTTCGAAGGCGAGCAGCGAATCGGCCAGGGTTCGCGGCGGCGCGGCCGGCTTCTGGGCCTGGCCGGCGGCGGACCCGGCCAGAACGATGGCCATCGTCGTGGCCTGGACGACCGATCGGCAATACGAAGGCAGCATGGGGCTCTCCATTGGTTCCCGGGTCCGGCGTGGCGCGGCGAGTTCTTGAATATGGCCCGGGAGTCCCGGGTCGGACAGCGGCGACCACGGGCCGCTTGCGTGACACGGGTGCCGGCAGTATTTCCCGGGACCTCATTCCCCTGGACGACCAATGGCGGGATACCTCAACGCGGATGCCGGGGACACGTGACGGCGCTGCTCGACATCGCCCGGCTGGTCACGGCGTACTGTGCCGAACGCCCCGATGCTGCGGTTCCCGGCGAACGGGTGGCGTTCGGAACCTCGGGTCACCGCGGGTCCGCCTTCGACCGAACCTTCAACGAGTGGCACGTGGCCGCGATCAGCCAGGCGATCGCGGAGTACCGCCGGATGAAAGGGATCGACGGGCCGCTGTTCCTGGGGCTCGACACCCACGCGCTGTCGGAACCGGCGGGCGCCACCGCCCTCGAAGTGCTCGCGGCCAACGGCGTGACCGTGATGGTGTCGGAAGGAGACGAGTTTACCCCGACACCCGCCGTGTCTCACGCGATCATCCGCTACAATCTGGGCCGGACCCTGGGCCTGGCGGACGGGATCGTCGTCACCCCGTCCCACAATCCGCCCGAGCACGGCGGCTTCAAGTACAACCCGCCCAACGGCGGGCCGGCCGACTCCGACATCACCAAGTGGATCGAGACCCGCGCCAACGAGCTCCTGGCGAAGGATCTGGCCGGGGTGAAGCGGATCCCCTACCGGCAGGCGGTCCGCGCGCCGACCACCCACCGGTACGACTACCTCCGCAACTACGTCGAGGATCTTGGCCACGTCCTGGACATGGACGCGATCCGGAGTGCGGGCGTAAAGATCGGGGTCGATCCGCTGGGCGGCGCCGGCGTCCACTATTGGGGGCCGATCGCCGAACGGTATCGCATCGACCTCACGGTCCTGAACGACGTGGTCGACCGGACATTCCGGTTCATGGCGCTCGATTGGGACGGGCAGATCCGGATGGATCCGTCCTCGAAGTTCGTCATGCGCCCACTGATCGAACAGAAGGACCGGTTCGATGTGGTGGTGGCCTGTGACACCGACCACGACCGCCACGGCATCGTGACCCGGAGCGCCGGCCTCCTGCCGTCCAATCACTACCTGGCGGTCTCGATCCATCATCTCTTCCGGCACCGGCCCGACTGGCAGAGAGACGCGGCGGTCGGCAAGACGGTGGTGAGCAGCACGATGATCGATCGGGTGTGCGCCCGGCTGGGCCGCCGGGTGTACGAGGTGCCGATCGGATTCAAATGGTTCGCCGCGGGGTTGAGCGACGGGTCGCTGGGTTTCGGGGGCGAGGAGAGCGCCGGGTCGTCGTTCCTCCGGCGCGGCGGTACCGCGTGGAGCACCGACAAGGACGGGATCATCGCCGCGCTGCTGGCGGCGGAGATCACCGCGGTGGAAGGCCGGGACCCCGGCGAGATCTACGCCGAGTTGGAACGCGCCGAGGGGGCCACGTTTTACACCCGGGTCGAAGCGAAGGCCACGCCGGCGCAGAAGAAGCGACTCGGCGCCCTCACGGCACCGCAGTTTACATCGACCGAACTGGCCGGCGAGAAGATCGGGAGCGTAATCAGCGCCGCGCCCGGGAACGGCGCAGCGCTGGGCGGGATCAAGGTGAGCACCGCGGGCGGGTGGTTCGCCGCCCGCCCGTCGGGGACCGAGGACATCTACAAGATCTACGCCGAGAGTTTCCTCGGTGACGACCACCTGAACCGGCTCGTGGCCGAGGCTCAGGCGGTGGTCGATCGAACGATCGCGGGCTGACTAGCGGTTGCTCCGGGTAAACACGATCGGAGCCAGGGTGGGTTCGAGCGGCAGCATGAGCCGGTCGATCTCACCCTTCTGATTGGTGCCGAAACTCATCAGGCCCTTGAGCGGTACCAGGCTCTTGGCCTCGCCGAGTTCAAAGGTGTCGTAGTGGTAGTGGGTGGTCGGGGCGCTGAGATCGTCCATCGAAACCTCGAGGTTCCCGTTCACCAGTTTGACCATGGCGGTGCCGTACCCGGGGTGGGTGTAGCTCCCGACGTACGCCGACAGCTCGTGGCTCGGCTGGGTGCCCTTCTTCTGCCCGGTCCGGAGTGCCGTCGCGGTCGAGTCCTCAACCCGGCGGGCCTCGGCGTCGATCTTCCGCTGGGCGGCGCTGTGGCCGAGGGGGGAGAGCCCGAGGATCCGGTCGTAGATCGCCTGGACGACCATGGTGGGAATCGGATTGTCATCGCCGCGGTTGGAGAGCACCACGACGCCGACGCTGTCGTCCGGGAGCCACGACATCTGCGAGATGAACCCGTCGATCGAGCCGCCGTGGAGCACCGCCCGGTGCCCGCGGTACGATGCCACCACCAGGCCCAGCCCGTAGGTGGTGATGTCGAAGCCGGGCCAGTAGCCGGAACCCGGGACCACCATCTGGGGCGACTGCATCTCGTCTTCGTTCTTGACCGACAGCTGAACCCCGCCGGTATTCCGGCCGTGCGCCATGCGGAACTGGACGTACTTCAGCATGTCGTCCACGGTCGAGACGATCGACCCGGCCGGCCCCGCAGCGTCGAGCGACCGGACCGGAATGGCAGTGATCGCGTTGTTGCGCCAGGCGTAGGGCACCGAGTGGTCGTCCGCCTCGACGAATCCGTGGGTGTCGGCCAGCGACCGGCTCATGTCGAGGGGCGTGAAGATCCGGTCCCGGATCATCGCGTCCCAGGGCTGGCCAGCAATCGTCTCGGCCAGATAGCCCG
>JANMXA010000004.1:0-10020 GCA_031394255.1 Gemmatimonadota bacterium | reverse complement strand
CGACGAGGTGGCGGCGCTCACCGCGGCCCGCCGCGCGATCGCCCTCGACGCGACCATGGCTGAAGCCAGGCTGACGCTGGGCAACATCCAGAAGACGCAGGGCCAGTTCGACGACGCAGCCCGGAGCTATGGCGACGCCCTCGTGCTCAAGCCGACGCTGGCCGAAGCCGCCTTCAATCTTGGCAACCTCTGGCGTGACAACGGCCGCTACCAGGCCGCGGTCACCGCCTACGACCAGGCCCTCGCGATCGATCCCGACTACGGCGACGCCAGATGGAACCGGGCCCTCGCTCTGATCGGCGGAGGCCAACTGGCCCTCGGCTTCGACGAATACGAATGGCGCTGGCGCGACGGGAACCGCCTCCAGGTTCCGATTCTACCCGGCGGGCCGCTGTGGCAGGGCGAAGACGTCCGGGGGAAGCGGATCATGGTGTGGCGTGAGCAGGGATTGGGCGACGAGCTGCTGTTCCTGACCACCGTGCCGGATCTGATCGCGGCCGGCGCGCAGGTGGTGCTGGTCGTGAGTCTCCGCCTCGTCGACATGGTTCGCCGGGCCTTTCCAGGCGCCGAAGTGATCGGCAGCGAACCCGGTGCGCTCGACGGCCTCAGCTACGATTGCCACGCCCCGATCGGCAGTCTGCCTCGTTGGCTCCGCCGTAGCCGGGACCGATTTCAGGGCGACGGCGCGTTCCTCAAACCGCTCGCGAGCGCCCGAGCCAAGTGGGAGGTCCGCCTTTCGCAGCTCGGGCCGGGCCCCAAGGTCGGGATCTGCTGGCGGAGTGGCCTGCTGTCCGCGGTCCGGTCCCGCCATTACGCCCCGTGGGCTTCCTGGTTGCGGGTCCTGCGCACTCCGGGAATTGTCTGGGTCAACCTGCAATACGATCAGTGCGACAAGGAACTGGCCGACGCGCGGCAACATGGCATCACGATCCACCAGTGGGAGGGCGAAGATCTCCGGAACGATCTGGAGAGCGTGGTCGGACTGCTCGGCGTGCTCGATGCCGCGATCACCGCGCCGACCGCGGTCAGTTCGCTCGCCGGGGCCGTGGGAACACCCACGCTCCAGGTCGACAGCGGTAGCGACTGGACGGCGTTCAGGGAAGAGCGTTGCCCGTGGATGACCTCGATTCGGATGCTTCGAAAGGACGACGTCGAGCAAGGATGGGACCCGCTGCTCGATCGAGTGAGCCGTGAGCTCGCGGAATGGGCCGCCGGAGGGAAACCGCTGTGACGCTGCCCGATCATCGTGACGTACCGGGCCTGGCCGCCCTGCAGCGTGGCCTCGGGGCCCAGCAGGCCGGCCGGAACGAGGAGGCGGTGCTCTGTTACCGCCGGGCCCTCCGGCAGAACCCCGGGCTGGCGCCGGCGCACTTCAACCTCGGGCAGCTGCTCCGGGAGCGCGGCGAATACGCTGCCGCGGCGATCTGTTTCGAGGGCGCCGCGCGGCTCCGGCCCAATGCCAGCGATGCCTGGCTCAATCTTGGTGCGATGCTCGAACGGACCAAGCGGCATCGCGATGCGGTCGCGGCCTATGAACGGGCCGTTGCGTGCGCCCCCGACGAACCCAACCCGCAGTACAACCTCGGCAATGCCCTGATGGCGCTGGGCGATTACGCCGGCGCCGCGACGGCGTACCAAACGGTGATTGAAAAGCGGCCCGAACACGCAGATGCGCAGTGGAACCTGGCGGCTGCCTTGCTTTCCGCCGGAGATTTCGAGGGCGGGTGGGCTCAGTACGAATGGCGCTGGGCCAAGCTGGGTCTCGATCCGAAGGCAGGGTTTGCCTTTCCGATGTGGCACGGCGAGCCCGTGGGCGAGAAGCGAATCCTGGTGTGGCGGGAACAGGGCCTGGGCGACGAGATCCTGTTCGCCGGCTGCGTCCGTGAACTAGTGGCGGCCGGGGCGTCGGTGACGCTCGCGGTGACCCCCAGGCTCAATGGGCTCTTCGCGCGCGCCTTTCCGGGCGTGACGGTCATCGACGACGGCAAGTGGAAAGGCAAGGAGTTCGACTTTCACTGCCCGATCGGCGGCCTGCCGCGCTACCTGCGTCGAAACCGGGATCAGTTCCCGCTCGAATCCCGCTTCTTCCACCCCGACTCCGCCCAGGCCACCAAGTGGGCCGGCCGGCTGGACCAACTCGGGGCCGGGCTCAAGGTTGGCATCTGCTGGCGAAGCGGATTGGTCACCGAGGATCGGCGCCGGGCTTACTCCGCCATCGACGACTGGGAACCGCTGCTCCGCCTGGAGGGCGTCCACTGGGTGAATCTCCAGTACGACGACTGCGCGGCCGAGATTGCGGGGGTGAAGGAACGGTTCGGCGTGACCATCCACCGCTGGAGCAAGGAGAATCTCAAGAACGACCTCGAAAGCGTGGTCGGCCTGATCTGGAATCTCGATGCGGTCATCACGGCGCCCACGGCGGTGAGTTCGCTCGCGGGGGCGGCCGGGGCGCCGACATGGGAAGTCGACAACGGCTCGGACTGGACGGCCCACGGCGAAGAGCGGTGCCCGTGGTTCCCGAACATCCGGATGGTCCGGCGCCCCAGTGGGTCCGGGGACTGGCGCCAGGCGCTCGAACGGGTCGCGGCCGAGCTCGACAGCGTCCGGGTTGCGGAGTACGCCCGATGACCACGACTACATCGCGGAAACGACCGGGGTCGCCGCGACCCGAGCTGACGCTTGGATTGAACCATCACCGGGCCGGCCGTTTTGCCGAGGCGCAGGGCTGTTACCACCGGGTCCTCACCGCCGATCCGGCGAACCCCGACGCCCATCATCTGCTTGGCCTGTTGGCCCTGGGCCGCGGCGCGTTCAGGGACGCCGGCAATCATTTTGCCCGCCTCGTCACGCTTCGCTCAGGGGTGGCGGAGTACCGCTCGAACTATGGGCACACGCTGAGAATGCTCGGTGATCACGACCAGGCCGAGCGGGAACTCAACCAGGCTACCGTGCTCGATCCGTCATTTGCCGATGCCTGGATCAACCTCGGCCTGGTCCGGCTCGATCGCGGCAACGGAACCGGGGCTGTGGCGGCCCTCGAGACCGCAGTGGCCCGGGCACCGCAGTCCGCGCTGGCGCAGATGAACCTCGGGAGTGCCCTCCAGCAGATCGGCCGCTTCGATGAGGCCGCCGGGCGGTTTGCCCAGGCGATCGCCCTGGCCCCCGATCTGGCGCCCGCCTACAAGAATCTCGGCGTCACGATGCAGCAGCTGGGTCGTTTCAACGAAGCCGCGACCCACTACCGACGGGCCCTCACACTCGTGCCTGACGACCCCGACGTGCTGACCAATCTTGGTGTGGCGCTTACCCGGCAGGGCGAACTGGCTCTGGCCCTCTTGGCCCACAACCGGGCCGTCACGGTGGCCCCGCACCTCGCGCCAGCGTGGCTCAACCGGGGTACGACGCTGCAGGCGCTCGGACAGCTGATGGAGGCACGGGACAGCTTCGCGCGGGCCCAGACCATCGAGCCCGGCCCGAAACCGCACACCGCGCTCGGCAGCATTGCCGCGGAGCAGGGGGACTTCTCCCAGGCGGTGCTCGAGCACGAGCGGGCGGTGAGCTGCGATCCCGGCTATGCCGATGCCCACTGGAACCTCGCGCTGGCCCTGTTGGGAGCCGGCGAGCTGACCCGCGGGTGGGATGAGTACGAATGGCGGTGGCGGGCGTCGAGCCGGCCGGCCGATTCGCGCCGGTATCTCCGCCCGCTCTGGCAGGGCGAGCCGCTGTGCGGCAAACGGATTCTGGTCTGGCGGGAACAGGGCCTGGGCGACGAACTGATGTTTCTCTCCTGCGTCCCCGAGCTGGTCGAGGCCGGCGCTCTGGTGACTCTGCTGGTCACCCCCCGGCTGGTGAGCCTCTGCCGCCGGACGTTCCCCGGGGCCGACGTGCGCCCCGACGAGACGGGGCCGGGTGCCGGTGTCGAGTTCGATTGCCATGTTCCGTTAGGCAGCCTGCCGCGCTGGCTTCGCCGGACCCGGGCGGCGTTTCCGGCCAGCGGGGATTACCTCGAGACCGATCCGGCCCAGGTGGCCCGGTGGCGGGATCGGCTCGACCGTCTCGGTCCGGGCCGCAAGGTCGGCGTCTGCTGGCGGAGCGGTCTCTTGAGCGCCGAACGGCAGCGCCACTACGCACCCCTGGACGCCTGGGCGCCGGTCTGGCGAGTCCCCGGCATTGTCTGGGTCAATCTCCAGTACGACCAGGCCGAGGCAGACCTCGCCACGATCGAGACCGCGGCCCAGATCCGGATCCACCGGTGGGCCGGCGAAGACCTCAAGGACGACCTGGAAAGCGTCGCCGGCCTGATCACGGCCCTCGATGGTGTCGTCACGGCCCCGACCGCCGTGAGTTCCATCGCCGGAGCTGTTGGAGCCCGGACCTGGCAGCTCGACAGCGGCAGCGACTGGACCGCGTTCGGCGAAGACCGGAGCCCGTGGGCGCCCAGTATCGGAATCATCAGAAAAGGAGCCGCCGAATCCGGGTGGCAGGGCGCGACCGGCCGGCTGGCCGCAACGCTCCGGCATTGGCTGGAGGGAGAGTCGGTATGACGGCGGCGATGGGTCTGGCGGATTTTGAACGCGGCCTGGCTGCGCAGCGGGCCGGCGAGGCGGAACGAGCCATCGCGGCCTATCGGACGGCCGTCGAGGCGGCGCCGAATCTTGCGCCGGCCCATTTCAATCTCGGGCAACTGCTTCGCCAGCGGGGCGACGTCACGGCGGCCGCGGTCGCGTTCGACGCCGCCGTCCGGCTTCGGCCCGATGCGGCGGAGGCCTGGATCAATCTGGGCGTGTGCCGCGAGCAGCTCGGCGACCTCGATACCGCGGCGGCCTGTTACCACGAGGCGACTCGCCTGGCCCCCCAGGATGCGACAGCCCTGTTCAATTCGGGCAACGTCCTGCGGAAGCAGGGGAACCTGGCTGCGGCGGTCTCGGCCTTTGAAGCGGCCGCGGCGCGGTTGCCAGGGGCAGCCGAGATCTGGCTCAATCTCGGGAACGCCCGCCGGGAAGCGGGCCGGTTCGACGAGGCCTTGGCCGCGTTCGACCGAGCCGACACGCTCAAGCCGGGGCAGCCCGAGGTGGAATGGAACCGCGCCCTTGCCGAGCTCGCCTCGGGCCGGCTGGCGGACGGCTGGCGCCACTACGACTCCCGCTGGGCCCGGCTCGGCCGGCCCCGGGACGGCGGCTTGCCATGGAAGGAATGGCACGGCGATCCGGTTGAGGGGGCGCGGATCCTGGTCTGGCCCGAGCAGGGCCTCGGTGACGAAATACTGTTTGCGACCTGCGTCCCGGATCTCGTCGCTCTCGGGGCCGAGGTCACTCTGGCGCTCGATCCCCGCCTGGTGGACCTCTACAGCCGGGTCTGGCCCGACGTCCGGGTGGTGCCCGATGGTGCCTGGGGTCCGGGGCCCTTCGACTGGCAGGTGCCGTTAGGCAGCCTGCCTCGCTACCTCCGCCCGAGCCGCGCCGATTTCCGGCCGAACTGGAGCCAGCTCGTGCCGGACCGAGCCCAGCTGGTGGCCTGGGGCGAACGTCTCAAGGTCCTCGGACCAGGCGTTCGGGTCGGGATCAACTGGCGGAGCGGCCTCGGCGGCGCCGACCGGCGGCGCTACTACGCCGCGCTCCAGGACTGGCGCCCCATCTTCGACGTCGCAGGGGTCGAACTGGTGAATCTGCAGTACGACGACTGCCGCGACGAGCTGGAGGCCATGGAGCAGGCGACCGGTCGCCGGGTGCATCGCTGGCCCGCCGTCGACCTCAAGCAGGACCTCGAATCGGTGGCGGCGCTGACCTGGCACCTCGACCTGGTGATTGCGGCGCCGACGGCCGTGACGTCACTGGCGGGGGCGGTTGGAACCGAAACCTGGCAGGTGGATCCAGGCAATGACTGGACGGTGTTTGGCGAGGAACGGTCGCCGTGGTTTCCGGCGGTCCGGTTGTTCAGGAAACCCTATGGCGACCGCTCGTGGAGCGGGACCCTCAACGATGTGGCCCGGGCCCTGTCCGAGCGGGTCGCCATGACTGCCGGCGCTCGCGCGCAGGCCTGAGTTCAAGGAGATGACGATGTTACTCGAAGGACAGTCCATTCTGGTGACCGGTGGCACGGGATCATTCGGCCGCGCCTTCCTCAAGACGGTGCTCGACCGGTACGATCCCCGCCGCGTGATCATCTACAGCCGAGACGAGCTCAAGCAGTACGAGATGGCCGAAGCCTTCAAGGACCGGCGGGTCCGCTTCTTTCTCGGGGACGTGCGGGACCTGCCGCGGCTCCAGCGGGCCTGTTCCGGGGTCCAGATCGTTGTGCATGCCGCGGCGTTGAAGCAGGTCCCGGCCGCCGAGTACAACCCGTTCGAGTGCATCAAGACCAACGTGCTTGGCGCCCAGAACGTGATCGAGGCCGCCATCAACAGCGGGGTCGAAAAGGTCATTGCCCTCTCTACCGACAAGGCGGCCAATCCGGTCAACCTCTACGGCGCCACCAAGCTCTGCTCCGACAAACTGTTCGTTGCCGCGAACGCCTACTCGGGCGGTCGCGGTCCGATCATGAGCGTCGTCCGCTACGGCAATGTGGTCGGAAGCCGTGGATCAGTCGTGCCGTTCTTCCTCAAAGCCCGCCATGACGGCGTCCTGCCGATTACCGATCCGCGGATGACACGGTTCTGGATCACGCTCGATCAGGGCGTGGACTTCGTGCTCGACAGCCTCCGCCGCATGCATGGTGGCGAGCTGTTCGTCCCCAAGATTCCGTCGACCGACATCATGACGCTGGTCGAGGCCCTGGCCCCGACCTGCCGGACCGAGGTGATCGGAATCCGGCCGGGTGAGAAGCTCCACGAGTTGATGATCGGTGAGGACGACGCCCGGCGGACCCGGGACATGGGGAGCCACTACGTTCTCCAGCCCCAACAGGCCTGGTGGGATGAGAAGGCGCTGGCGGGCGGGGCACCGGTGGCGGATGGATTCTCCTATCGGAGCGACAACAATCCGCGCCGGCTCGATGTGAAGGAAGTGCGGGATCTGCTGGCGTCTCTGGGGCTCAACTGATGGCGTTCCTCCCGTATGCCCGCCAGGAGATCTCGGACGGGGACGTGGCCGCCGTCGTCACCGCGCTCCGCGCGGCCCTGATCACCCAGGGACCAACCGTCGATCGGTTCGAGAAGGCCGTGGCTGAATTCGCCGGCGCCGACTACGCGGTGGCGTTCAACAGCTGCACGGCAGCGCTCCACGCCGCCTATGCCGCCGCGGGCGTCGGCCCCGGTGTGTCGGTGCTGACGAGTCCCAATACGTTCGTCGCCACGGCCAACGCCGCGCTCTACCTCGGCGGATCGGTCCGGTTCACCGACGTCGACCCTGAGAGCGGCCTGATGGATGCCGACGATGTGGACGATCACGCCGAGGCCTCGGTCCGGGTGGTGGCGCCGGTGCATTTCGGTGGCGAGGTCGCCCCGATGGAGTCGATCGCCGCGGTGGCCGAGGCGAGGCAATGGCGGGTGGTCGAAGATGCGGCCCACGCGATCGGCGCCACCTACCATACCAGTGACGGACGCGACCACCGGGTCGGCGCCTGCGCCCACAGCGACATGTGCTGCTTCAGCTTCCACCCGGCCAAACAGCTGACGACCGGGGAGGGCGGGGCCGTGACGACGAACGATCCGGCGCTGTATGCCCGGCTCAAGCGGTTCCGGAGCCACGGGATCACCCGTGATGCGGAGATGACCCGCAACGACGGCCCCTGGTACTACGAACAGCTCGACCTTGGCTACAACTACCGCCTCACGGACTTCCAGTGCGCCCTCGGCCTGTCGCAGCTCGAGCGCCTGCCCGGCTGGCTCGAGGCGCGGGCCCGGATTGCCGGCTGGTATGACGCACGGGTCGCGGCCATGCCCGGCGTGTCCCACCTGGTCCGGCCTCGCTGGTCGCGCGGGGCTCACCACCTGTACGTGATCAGGGTCGATCCGACTCGCCGCCGGGCCGTCTATGACGCCCTGCTCGCGGCCGGGATCGGCGCCAACGTCCACTACATCCCGGTCTACCGGCAGCCGTATTACCAGCAGCACGGATTTGCCCGGACCAACCGGCCCGGTGCGGAGGCCTACTATGCGTCGGCCCTCACGCTGCCGCTGTTCCCGGCCATGACCGAGTCCGACGTCGAACGGGTGACCGGAGTCGTCGCCCATTCGCTCGAGGGCCACCGTCGATGAACCTCGCCGGGCGCTCGCTCGTGCTCAGAGCCGACGCCACCGCGTCGGTCGGTGCCGGGCATGCGATGCGGCTTGCGGTGCTCGCTGAAACATGGGTCGGGGCCGGTGGTGAGGTGACCGTCTGCGGCCGCCTGGAAATCCCCTTCGTCGTGGAGCGGTTCGCCCGGCTCGGCCTCACGGCCGAAGACCGCGGGACGACGGAATGCGATGTCCTGGTGGTCGACTCCTACGAGTCGGGCGCCCGGTTCCAGGCGACCCAGAGCCTGGGTGCCGGCATTCGAGTCCTCGTGGACGACTTCGGAGTCGACGTCGCGCCAGGGTTTGATGTGGTCTGGAACCCCAACGGGACCCGGGAGCCCGCGATGTACCGCCGATTCGGGGGGACCGTCTTTGCGGGACCCGAGTACCTCGCCGTTCGGAGTGACCTCCCTCCATGGCGAGGCGGCTCGTCAGAGATCGTCATCACGCTGGGCGGAGGCCGGCCGCCGGCCGTGGTGGTCGAAGCCTTCGCGCAGCTGGCCGACATGGTTCCCGACCAACCGTTCGCGGCAACCGGGACCTGGGCGCCGTCCCACTGGCGTCGCGTTGACCCGGCGGCGCTCTGGACAGAAGTGGTCGCCGCGAAACAACTGCTCACGGCGGCAGGGACTACCGTGTGGGAAGCGGCCGCGATCGGGGTGCCCGTCGGGTTGCTGATGATCGCGGAAAACCAGCGCCTGGTCTATCGCTGGGCGCGTGACGCGGGTGCGCCGGGCATCAACACAACGCTGCTCGACGCCGATTTTCTGGCCTACCAGCTGCGCTCGTTGATCACGGTGGCCTGCGCGTTGCCGCCGGTCACCAACGGGACCGGGCGACTGGTGGAAGGACTGATGGCCTTGGCCCCAACCCGGCCGGGGCGCTGAGATGCGAGGATTGCCATGACGTCGATTGCGATCGGGCGGCACCGGGTCGGTCCGGGCGAGCCCTGTTTCCTGGTGGCGGAGCTTTCCGGGAACCACAACGGAGATCTGGAGCGGGCGGCTGCGACCGTACGCGCGGCCCACGCGGCCGGCGCCCATGCGATCAAGCTCCAGACCTATACGCCCGACACCCTGACGATCGACTGCGATCGCCCGGACTTCATCGTTCCGGGCGACGGTCCATGGTCGGGTCGGACGCTCTACGACCTGTATCGCGAAGCGCACACGCCGTGGGCCTGGCATCGGACCCTGTTCGCCGAAGCCCGGCGCCTTGGTCTGGAGATCTTTTCGACCCCCTTTGACGGCACGGCGGTCGATCTGCTCGAGGAACTCGGCGCGCCGGTGCACAAGGTCGCGTCGTTCGAACTGGTGGACGACGAGCTTCTGGCCCGGATCGCGGCCACGGGGAAACCGGTCATCATGTCGACCGGCATGGCCAGCCTGGAGGAAACGGCCCACGCGCTGGATGTCCTCCGCGGCCACGGCTGCCGAGAACTCATCGTGCTCAAGTGCACCAGCTGCTACCCGGCGCCGGACGACGAGATGAACCTGGCCACGATTCCGCTGCTGGCCGCTGCCACGGGCTGCCCCGCGGGACTGTCGGATCACAGCCTCGGTCTGGTGGCGCCGGTGGTGGCCGCGACCCTTGGCGCCGTCATGATCGAGAAACACTTCACGCTGGACCGCGCCGCTGGGGGAGTGGACAGCCATTTCTCCCTAGAGCCGGCCGAATTCAAGGCGATGGCCGAGGCCGTCGGCCGGGCGACCGCCATGCGCGGTCGAGCCCGGTTTGGCCCGGGCCTCGCGGAAGAGGGCAGCTTCACGTTCAGGCGGTCGCTGTACGTGGTGCGGGATGTGGCGGCC
>JANMXA010000003.1:0-21173 GCA_031394255.1 Gemmatimonadota bacterium | reverse complement strand
GATTGAAGCCGGGCTGGGGCTGTTTCACCGTCGACTGGGCCAGGCCGTGGGCGGTGGCCAGTACGCCGACGGCACTCAGAGCCGCCAGGAATTTTCTCATACGTTTCCTTCCTTCACGGGGTGACCGCCCAGTCCCAGGTAAACGAGGAGCCAAGTCCAGGTCGATCGGGCTTGCGCACCTTGATCGGGACCGATCGGGGCCAAGTCCTGCATCATGGCAATAGGCACTGTCGAGGTACGCGTCACAATCGATCACACGGACGAGTTCGGCACTCCTTCGGAAGAGTGACCTCGTTCCGGAATGTTCTGCACGGGGAATGCGATGACATCGCTAGTCGTGCTGCTCCGGGCCGCAGCGAACGGGAGCCTCAGGACGACGGTCAATACCGCGAAAAGCAGTGGCCTTCCCAGCCGGTGACCGCGGCACGCTGGCGCACCAATGGCTCGACACGATCTAGTCAACAATCCAATCCAGCGAGCGATGCGGAGGGGCGGCCGCCACCGCCATGTTGCTGGCTGAGGCCGCGCGACCCCATGGATTGGATGTGGTGATATGGCCCGCCCGACCCGCTCGACAGCTTTCGCCTCCCGCACTGGGGCCCTCGGTCCGGGGCCCAGACCGGCTGCACCGACCAATCCCGGCGGGGACCGATGCCTGCCCTGAGGTTGCGCGAACGGTTCCGCGCCTTTGCCGAGAGCACGGCGAGGGCGCTGGGCTCTCCATGGGCTTTCCTCGGCGCGTGCGCCGCGGTCACTTCGTGGGCGCTGACCGGGCCACGGTTCCACTATTCCGAGACTTGGCAAATCGTCGTCAACACCGGGACGACCATCGTCACGTTCCTCATGGTTTTCCTCCTCCAGAATACTCAGATGCGGGACTCGACCGCGATCCATCTGAAGCTGAATGAGCTGCTGCGAGCGGTTCATGAGGCGCGGACCGGCCTCGTCAACCTGGAGGCACTCCCCGACGCCAAAATCGAAGAGCTGCAGGCGGAGTTCGGTGAAATCGCAAGGCAGGAGGCCGAGCTGGATGCCGTGGAGCCTGGCGCCGGACGGCCCGTGTCACCGGGGCCATCTACTGGATCCGTCCGGCCGCCGCCCTCCCCCGGCTCGCTCCGAATTCGCTCATTGGATTGATGGTATCGCGGGAACGCAACTGGTATTGTGTTGGTGAATTACTTCAGAACACCGCATCGATATGTTGTCGGGGGAACCAATGGCGTCATCCGCCTCGTACAGCCCGCATCGTGACACGGGATATCGCCTGGATCAGCTGGCTGCGGCGTTCGATCGGGTCCGAGATCCGCGGGACTGGAAGGCACCGATTCTGGCTGTCATTCCGGCGGAGGAACGTCCGCTGGTCGAGAAGGCGGTGCGCTGGTTCACCGAAACGGCCCCCGAATTCGATCCGGCGCCGGGGGCCACGGATTACCTCGTCGTGCGGGCGGCGGGGTATCGGCTGGGCCCCTCAGGAGGGCCGGAGCGTGCCCCCGCCTTTGATTGTGATGGCGACGCACTGTCACCGCAATTGGCCCGATGACCGCCCGGGACGCCGCGATCGAGCATGGCCGGGCCGTCGCGGCCCTTGGGGTGCCACACCGCGTACCGCGGCGAGCCGGTCGATCCGACTCGTCCGGCAACGAGCGGCGCGCCACCGAGGTGTAGTGTCGGCACCAGCCCCGCCTGGTCAGCGGCTCATCAAACGCACGGGCTTCGTCAGCGGCTCGACGGCGTGGCAACCGCCGAGATGCCCGGTGGCGGCGCGATCGTCACTGAGTGCCGCGTCCCGTCGTCCACCAGCGGAATCTCGGCTCGTTCGAGCTGACGCCCGTCCAGCACCACCACACCCCGCCCCGCCCCCACGGACCCCGGATCGGTCACGGTAATGTGGTACTCGGTCCCTCGGTATCGGTAGACCAGGGCGAACTCCGGCCACCCGGCGGGCACCACCGGTTCGAACGTCAGCACGTCGCCCCGCTTCGTGAAACCGAGGATGTTCTCCAACCCCACCCGGTACATCCAGCTGGCCGAGCCGGTGTACCAGGTCCAGCCGCCGCGGCCGACGTGGCCGGCGGCGGTGTAGACGTCGGCGGCGACCACATAGGGCTCCACTTTATACAAGCCGACGTCGGCCGGGGTCCGGCTGTGGGTCAGCGGGTTCAGCATCTGGAACCAGCGGAAGGCGCGGTCCCCGTCGCCCCGAAGGGCGGCCGCGAGCACGGCCCACAGGGCCGCATGGGTGTACTGCGCCCCGTTTTCGCGAACGCCCGGCAGATAGCCCTTGATGTAGCCCGGGTCCTGGGCGGAATGGTCGAACGGCGGCGCCAGCAGCTCGATCAGCCGGGCATCCTCACGGACCAGAAACTGTTCCAGCGAGGCCATCGCCTTGGCCTGGCGTTCCGGCAGGCCAGCGCCCGAGATCACACTCCAGCTCTGGGCGATGGAATCGATCCGGCATTCCTCGTTGACGGCCGAGCCGAGGACGGTACCGTCGTCGAAAAAGGCCCGCCGGTACCACCCGCCGTCCCAGGCATGGGTCTCCACCGCGGCGACGTAGCCATCGGCCCAGTGGCGGAACCCGGCCGCGGCATCCGTCTCACCCCGATCGTCCGCGTGGACGGCATAGCTGCGAAGCGTCGTGGCCAGGAACCAGGCCAGCCAGACACTTTCCCCCTGGCCCGCCATCCCGACCCGGTTCATCCCGTCGTTCCAGTCGCCGCCCCCCATGAGCGGGAGCCCGTGGGTTCCGGCCGTCGTGGCGCGGCGAAGGGCCCGGAGGCAATGCTCGTGAACCGTGGCCGTCTCGGTGGTCGTCTCCGGCAGGTCATAGCGTTCATGCTCGCCGGTGCCTAACGTCCGCATCCGGAGGAACGGCGCCGGCTCGTCGAGTACGGTGCGGTCCCCGGTGACCCGGACGTACTGGTCCACCACGTAGGGGAGCCAGGCCAGGTCGTCCGAAAACCGGGTCCGGATCCCCCGGCCGGTGTCCGGGTGCCACCAATGCTGGACATCCCCTTCGAGGAACTGCCGCGCCGCCGCCCGCAGGATGTGCTCGCGCGCCAGCCCCGGCTCCGCGTACACCAGCGCCAGGACGTCCTGGAGCTGATCCCGGAAGCCGTACGCGCCGCTGCTCTGGTAGAGGCCGGACCGGGCCCAGATCCGGCAGCCTAACGCCTGGTACAGGCTCCAGCGGTTGAGCATCGCGTCGAAGGCGGGATCGGGGGTGGTGACCCTGATCGCGGAGAGCCGGTGTTCCCACCCTCCCACATCCGCCGCGATGGCGGCCGCGGCCCGGGCCGGGTCGGCCCAGTCCGCCACGGCCCGGCGGGCGCCACCCAGGTCGGGCATGGCGCCGAGCAGGACGGTCACCTCGCGGCTTTCCCCTGGGGCGAGGGTGATCCGGCACTGGAGCGCCGCACATGGATCGAGGCCGGCCCCGGTCAGCCCGCTCAGCGGCACGGCATCGCCCGGCGGATGCGACAGGGCCGCCGGGGCGCCCAGGCTCCCGTTCCGGCCCACGAACTCACGGCGGTCCGCGGTGTGGCCCGCGACCGGTTCGCTGATGGCGTGGAACGCGACCCAGCCGGCATAGGTGGGATCGAACGGATTCCGCGCCACGATCACCCCCGAACCGGCCTCGAAGGTCGTGACGACGTGATGCTGCGTCTGTTCGCGGCGGATCCCGAGGGTCCACTCGACGTAGCTGGTCATCTCGAGGTGGCGGGTGGCCGGGCTCTGATTGGTGAGGCGGAGCACCGCGCACTTGACGGCCACGCCGGGCGCCATGCCGAACGAGAGCCGCGTGGCCACCCCGTCGTGAACATGACGGAAGGTGGACGTGCCGGGCGCGTGCCGAATGGTGTAGCGGCCCATGGTTCGAACCGGCGCCGGGGTCGGGCACCACAGCTCGCCCGACTGCTCATCCCGGAGGTAGATCACTTCGGTCGGCGGATCGCCGACCGGATCATTGTGCCAGGGGGTCAGGCGGAAGAAATGGCTGTTCTCCGCCCAGGTGTACCCCGCGCCACGCTCGCTGACCACAAAGCCGCCCCGCGGATTGGCGATCACGTTCACCCACGGTGCGGGCGGGAGGAGATCCCCGTCGACCCGGATCTGGTAGTCGCCCTCCCGGGTCAGACCGCCGGTGCCGTTGTCGAACATCAGCGCGTTCGGGTCCTTGGCCGGCACCGGATCGGCCACGGCTGCCCCGACATCCGGTCGAGCCGGTTCGGTCAGGAACGCCGGCAGCAGGCGCCACGGCAGGTGTCGGTTGCGGGGGCTGCTCCGCTCCGCCGCGCGGGGCGCCGCCACCGGCAGGCCGTCGGCGTCCCCGCCGGTGTCGCGCGGCATATTCAGCACCTGCACCAGCCGGCCTAACGGCCGTCCGTCACAGGGGACCAGAAGGCGGGCCGTCGCCCGGATCATCAGCAGATCGGCGGGCACGAGGAGATCTCGCCGAAGCAGGAAGACCCCGCCGGGCTGGTCGAGCAGGGCCGCTTCGTTCAGCCCATGAATCGCACTGGAGATCTCGGCTTCGAGATCGGCTTGGTAGGTGGTGGGATGGGCATTCAGGATCACCAGATCGACGGTCATGCCCCGGCGGCGCCAATAGCGGTGGGCCGCGAGGATCTGACGGAGGGTGACCAGGCCCTCCATGGCACTGATCGTGGCCAGCACGATCGGCCAGTCGCCCGAGATGCCGTGGGCCCACAGCCGGGGCTGCGAACCGACATTTTGCCGGAGCTCGACCTCCGGGGCCCGCGCGGCCCGGTTCCCGTAGACCAGCGGACCGGCCAGTTCCTGGAACACGGTGGCGTCTGCCGGCGTGAGGTCCAGTTCGCGAAGCTCGACCTGGGTGGAGGTCGCGGCCAGGTCGAGGGCTCGTTGGGCGGTGTGCGGATCGTGGTAGCGGCCGGCCATTTCGAACGCTCGCTCCCGCGTCGTGGCTATCAAGGTCGTGAACGCCGCCGACACGGACTGGCCGGGCTCGATCCGAAGGCAGGTTCTCAGCGCAAAGATCGGGTCGAGTACGGCGCCGACGGTGCCGGACAGGGCGCCATCCGTCTCCATCGCCACGGGATCACGGAGCGAACGACCTCGCCCCTGGAACCGGGCCCGGTCCGTCTCGCACGACACCGCGCCGAACCGATTCCTGCCAGCATCGAGCACGTGCACACACACCAACACCGGCTCCGTCGCCGAGCGGGGGCGACGGACCGCGGTGATCGCGGTACACCACTCGTGCCATTCGGTCTCCACGAACAGGTTGCCGAATGCGGGATGGGCCCGATCCGCCGCCGGGGGCGCCAGCACGATCTCCCCATAGCTGGTCAGCTCGATGTCCCGCACCACGATGCCATTGTTCGTGACGGTGACCCGCCTCACTTCGGCCGCGTCATCCGGCACCACGGCGATTTCAGTTCGGGTTTCGATGTCGCCGTCGGTCCGGTGGAACGTCACCCGGTCGGCCGCCAGCGTGGCGCGGTACCAGTCGGCCCGGGCCGCGACCGGCTGGTGGCTGGTCGACCACACCCGGGCCCGCGCCTGATCCTTCACGTAGCACCACTGCCCGGTGTCGTCGGTCGTGCCGTCGGCCCGCCACCGCGCGATGGCCAGGTCCTGGTATCGGCTGTAGCCGCTGCCGCAATGACTCACCATCAGGGTGAGGGGCGGCTGGCCGAGCAGCGCGATGTGCGGCTCCGGCGTGTCGGGCGTATCGAACTCACGAACCATGGGTCCGTCAAACGAGGGATCAGGACGCAGGTCGGCGCCATCGGGCTCGGGGGCCTCCTGCAGTACCAGCCGGCGCGGGATCCGTTCGTGCAGGAGAAGTTCCGCCGACCGGACCAGCGGGTCGGCATGAAACCGGCGCTGCCAGATCCGGTCGGTGAGGACGTTGGTCAGCGCCACCAGGCTCATGCCGATGTGGTGGGCCATGTAATTCCGGATCACGGCGGGACCCGCGTCCGGATCGGGCCGGGTGTAGTCGACGGCGTCGTGGAACCCGAACTCGCCTAACGTGCCCAGGCGCTCGAGGGCCGCCAGATTCCGCAGGGCCCGGTCGGGGTCGATCAGCGCCGCCAGGGCCGACGCGTACGGTGCCACCACGAGATCGCGGCCGAGTCCGCGCTTCAATCCCAGATCGGGAACACCGAAGGCCCGGTACTGATAGGTGAACTGGCGGTCCCGGACATTGTAGGCGCTCTCACTGATCCCCCAGGGGACGCCGCGCTGGGCCCCATAGCCGATATGCCGCCGTACCGCGCCGTGCAGGGTCTGGTCCAGCAGCGTGAACGGATACGATCGCATCACCAGCGCCGGCATCAGATATTCGAACATGCTCCCGCTCCACGACACCATCGCCGGCCCGCCGGTCGCATAGGTCAGCGACCGGCCCAGGCGAAACCAGTGCTCCACCGGGATGTCGTTCTTGGCGATCGCCACGAAACTCGCCAGCCGGGCCTCCGAGGCCAGCAAGTCGTAGGATGAGGCATCGAGCGAGTGGCTGGTCTGCTGGTACCCGATCGACAGGAGCTTCCGCTCCGGATCGAGCAGAAAGCCGAACTCCATGTCCATCGCGTAGGCGAAGGCCAGAGCGGCAATCGCCTCGAGCCGGGCCACGAGGGCGGGTGCCAGCTCCGAACGGGGGCGGTCCTCCGGGAGCGTGAGGCAGGCCTGCCGGAGCGCGATCAGATGTCCAGCCAGGTTGCCGCTGTCCACGGTCGAGACGTAGGCCGGCTCGAGGACCGCAAGATCGGCCAGACCGTACCAGTTGTAGAAGTGGCCCCGGAACCGGGCCAGCCGGCCTAACGTCTCGAACGCCCGCTCCAGCCGGTCCGTCATCTCCTCGAGCGGCAACAATCCCAGATCACCGGCGCACACGGTGGCCAGGAGCTGGAGCCCGATATTGGTGGGCGACGTCCGCATCGCGGTGACCGCCGCGGGGTCCTCCTGAAAGTTGTCGGGCGCCAGCCAATGGGTCTCCGGCCCGACGAACCGCGCGAAGTACCGCCAGTGCAGCCCGGCGTAGCGGAGCGCCTGCTGGCGGGCGGAGGGCGCGAGCCGCCGTTCCGGCGGGAGCGCAGGCCTGCCTAACGCCTCGGCCACCAGCGGCGAGAGCAGCCACGCCGTCAGCAACGGGAGCGCCGCGACCCCCAGACGCCAGACGGAGGCCGCGTCACCAGGGGAGGCCAGGCGGATCCCCACGACCAGCGCCACCAGCGCCACCACACTCAGCGCTGGCGCCATCGCGCGGGCAGTCGCGCGGCGGTCGGCGGGGCCGGCGCGCTCCGCTGCCGAGGCCGTCTGCCACTCGAGCAGGTGCCGGTGCGACCGGAAGAGCCTCGAGAGGGTGCGGACGATCGCATCGGCGGACACCCAGGCCTGGTGGGGAAGAAACACCAGGCCGAGTCCGATTTGTCCCGCGCTCCGGAGCGCGTCAACCCCGACGGCGGCGAAATAGGCCCGCCATGACTGCTCACGCGGGAACCGGAGCACGCTGATCAGCAGCGCCACGGCCCACGGCGCGGCCAAGGCGCCGACCCCCAGCAACGTCCAGCGGAGGGGCGACCCCGGCAGCACCGTCCACCCCGCAACCAGGAACGCGAGCTGGGCCAGCTCCACCGCACTCCGCCGGAGATTGTCAAGAATCTTCCAGCGCGACAGGAGCGAGAGCCGGTTCGGCTCCGGCCCGTCAGGACCCGGCACCACCGGCGTCAGCCATTGCAGCAGTTGCCAATCGCCCCGAATCCACCGGTGCTTGCGGCGGGTGTAGGTAAGGTAGCTCGCGGGATAGTCGTCGTAGATGTTGATGTCGGTGGCGAGCCCCGTCCTGGTGTAGTTCCCCTCGATCAGGTCGTGCGACAACAGCCGGTTCTCCGGAAACCGGCCGTGGGTCGCCTGCTCGAAGGCGTCGATGTCGTAGATCCCCTTGCCGGTGAAGCTGCCTTCGGCATAAAGGTCCTGGTAGACGTCGGAGACCGCCGTCGTGTACGGATCAACGCCGGGGGCGCCGGAGAAGATCGCCGCGAAGCGAGACCGATAGGCACTCGGCAGCGAGACCCCGACCCTCGGCTGGAGAATCCCGTAGCCTCGCACGACCCGGCCCCGGCCCTCGTCATATTCGGCCCGGTTGAGCGGGTGGGCAATGGCGCCGATCAGGTCGGGGGCCGCGTCCGGCGGCAGAACCGTGTCGGCGTCGAGGGTGATCACGTAGCGGACCTGGGCCAGCGCCGCGACGTTCCCCTCGACCACCGCGAACGCCCCCTCGCCCTTGCCCCGCACGAATCGATTGAACTCAGCCAGCTTCCCACGCTTCCGCTCCCACCCCATCCAGACGCCCTCGACTGGATTCCACCGCCGGGCGCGGTGGAACAGGTAGAAGGCATCCTCCGTGGCCGCCGCATACCGGGCATTCAGCCCGCGTACCCCCTCCCGCGCCGCCGCGACGATCAGATCGTCGCCCCCGACGGCTTCGGTCGCGGCGTCGGTGAAGTCACTCAGCAGCGCAAAGTGGATGTGGGCCTCGCGATTGGCCAGAAATCGCACCTCGAGCGTCTCCAGCGCCTCGTGGACGGCCGCGACATCTTCGAACAGGATCGGAATGACCACCGCCGTGCGGCATTCCGGCGGCACCCCGCCCCGGACCAGATCGAGCTTGGGCAGCATCCGCGGTGGCAGGGTGGCCGTGAGCAGCTGGTTCAGGATGTTGACCGCGATGTCGTTGGCCGGCAGGAAGGCGATCGCCACCAGGAACAGCCACTGGCCGCCGGTCAGGCCTTCGGCCAACCAGAGCAGCGAGGCCAGCGCGACGGCCGTGCCCACCAGGATCCCACCCACGAACGCCACGTTCGGATGGCGGCGCAGCAACCGGCCGCCGGCCTCCGACATGGTTGGCGGGTAGTCGACGAACGCCTCCAGCGCCGCCAGGCCATCGTCCACCAGATAGTAGCCAACGTGGGCCCGGCGGCCACGGGGGTCGCCGTCGAAACCCACCCGGGCCAGAGCAACCGCGGCCCGCGCCACGGCCTCCTCCGCGACCTGGCTCCGTTTGGCAATCCGCTCGACCACATGGCGGTACCGGTCACGGGTCGCGAACGTCATCCGGGCATAGAAGCCAGACGGATCGTCCCGGAGCACCGCCTCGGTCCGGCTCTGGCCTTCGACGAACGTCCGCCAGTCGAGGTGCGCCACGGCGCGGAGACTGGTAATGCTGTTCGTCATCATCAGCTGGGTCATCGCCAGCCGCTGGATCGACTGCGCGGCGGAGCCCTCGGCTGTGATCCCGTCCTGCGCCAGCCACAGCTCGAACCGCTCGAGCCCCGAGAACTCGCCGGCGTCAGTGTGGAGCAGTTGCAGGAGCCGGCCGGTGAAGGTCGGCGTCAGCGGCGGAGGGCGCGACACGAACGCGTCGAGGACCGAGCCGAACGAGACCACCGACGCCGCGCCACCGGTTCGAAATCGCCGAGCCCAGTCCCCAGCCCGCGCCAGCTCGTCGAGCCGCTCGACGGTGCGGAGCGCCATGCGCCGGACGCTCTCGATCAGGCCCAGCCGGAGCATGGCTGGCACGGCCCAGAGCTCGCCCATCGACAGCGGACTGACCTGCTGGAACTCGCCGACGAATCGGGTGACGTTGTCGAGATCGACCCGGGCCTCGGTGTGGGAGATGAGCGTGATCGCCATCTCGTAGGCGCGGGGATATCCGGCGAGCGGCCCGGTCGCCAGTTCCGGCAGTTCGCGGTAGTACCCTGGCGGCAGACTGGCGCGGACTTCTCGGATGTGTTCCTGCACGACGTGGAAATTGTCGAGCAGCCAATCCCCCGCCGGACTGATGTCGCCGCCCCGGCGTGCCGTGACGGTCAACCGGGCGTAGGACTGGTCGAGGATCCGGCGAGTGCTGTTGAGCCGGTCGAGGAGGGGCGTCCTGCGGCCCGCCGCGGGCACCACGGCCAGCCGGTGGGCCGACGCCGTGGCCCGGGCCCGTTCACCGAGGTGTTCGGCACCAAGCAGCTCGCCCCGGATCGGACCAACGAGGATATCTTCGCGTGGACTGCTGGATCGGCCGAAACGGCCGGACAACCACTGGAAGGACAATTAGCCCATTATCTGATTCAGTGCGGCCGCCTTGGAGTCCGTCCGGCAACCTACCTCCTGCTCCCCGCACGTGGCAACGCCCAACAAGTTGGAGGTGGTTTCCACCCTTCGATGGATTGCGCGGAACACCTGCCGCGGTCCCCCCTTTGGGTCTAGGGCCCTCGCTCGCTTGATCGATAGCCACCCGCCCATGGTCCGGATACGTTCACGGTGGAAGGAAACACCCGCCTGAGGAACCAGGGATGCGAACCAGCCAATACAAGGGTTTTACGATCGCGGCGCGGTCATACCAGCTCCATGACTCCAGACGCTGGACGGCCGGACTGGCGATTCGCCGCCAGCGGCGCTGGCAGCCGTTCACTTTGTCGGAACGATATCCGACTCAGGAAGAGGCCGACGCGGAGGCGTGCCGGATCGGTCGCCGAATCATCGACGGCACCGTACCGGGCTGGACCGTCGATCATATGCGAGCCTCGTTCTGGAGCCCGTCGAGCGCGGTCCACGGCTGGACGGACGGCGCCCGGTGGCGCTATGTCCTCGCCGGTCTCATCATCGCCACGCTCATTGGTCTGCTCCTTTGGCGCGCCGGCCCGGCACAATAGAGCCGCCGCCCACGTAGTCCTTCCGGATGACCACAATCCAGCCGATTGATCGATTCTCTCCCGTCACCGTTTCCCATATAGTTCCCCGGGTACACACGGCTTCTTCGGCCACCTGCGGCCGGTGCAGTACATAGCCTCGCTCCGCGTCAACGGGACCACGCGGGCGAGGCGTTCCACATCCGGCCCCCGAAGAAAGCAAGGCACCATGCGCCACACTCATCCGTTGATCGCATTGATCGGCGTCATCCTGATATCGGCCTGTCACCACGGCCCGCCGCCCGAGCCCCCACGGCCCGAGCCGAGTGAGGCCGACATCGCACTCCGTCGCCACGCCCAGGATTCCGTCGACGCCGCCGCCCGAGCCACGGCAGCGGCCGCGGCAGCCGCCGCGGAAGCCGCCGTTCAGGCGGCCAACCGCGCCCGGGCCGACTCGATCGAGCAAGTCCGCAAGACCGCCGAAGCCGAGGCCAGGGAAGCCACCGCCAGGCGGAACACCGAGCTCCGCAATGAGCTCGGGGCCATGGTCCATTTTGAATCGGCCACGGCGCGACTCGGCGGGGACGATCAACTCATCCTCGACCGCAAGGTCGCCATCATGAATGCCAATCCGTCCGTCCGCCTCAAGATCACCGGCGCCTGCGACGACCGCGGGTCGACAAGCTACAACTTGGCCCTCGGTACCCGCCGGGCCACGGCGGTCCGTCGCTACCTGATGGGCAAGGGCATCGACACGGCCAGACTGGATCAGATGTCCTCAGGCGAAGGATCCCCGATCGACACGGCTGACGGCCAGGCCGCCTGGGCCCGGAACCGGCGCGCCGAATTTTCCGTCGTCAGCGGCGACATGCCCCTGGCGATGAAGTAGGTCAACGAAGCATTTCGGAGGAGTTTTCAATGAAGCTACGACTTTCCAGCATCGTGCTCCCGTGCATCCTGGCAGGAGCCCTGGCCGGGACCGCGCAGGCCCAGACGTCCCGATTCCATTTCGGGCCCCGGGTGTCCTACCAGTTCGACCTCAAGGACTTCGGCCTGGGCGTCCAGTTCGGCGCCCCGATCGCCCGCCACCTCGAGTTCTACCCGTCGTTCGACGTGTTCTTCGTCAGCCCCGGATCGTTCTGGGATCTTAACGCCGACTTGAAATACCGGATGGCGGGCGAATCGACCAAGTGGCTCTACCTCGGCGCCGGACTGAACGTCGCGCGGAGCAGCATCAGTACGGTCCACTCCACCCACGCCGGGCTCAACCTGTTCGCGGGAGCGGAATCACTCAGCGGCCGTATTCATCCGTTCGGCGAGTTCCGCTTCACCGCCAACAACGGCTCCACCGGCCAGATCTCGGCCGGTCTCAACTTCACGCTGGGCACCCATTGAGTTCCTCGGCGAGGGCCGCGCACTCATTGGCGGCCTCCGTCGTTTCGTCCACCGACCGCGACAGCAGACTGGCCGCGTAGCCGAGCCCGCGCGCCGTGGCCAGTGTCACCGCAGGCCGGTAGGTGGCCAGCAGCGCCTGCGACGCTCGCAAGCGTTGGGCGATCACGGCTGCCGAGTGCGACCCGAACCCATCCCGTTCCCGGTGGCCGGCTCCCACCCGCAGCAGCGGGGGTGCGACCCGGCCGTCGACCGTCGGGAGCAGGCAGACCAGCCGGTCAATGTGTTGGTTGGTCTTCCGGCGATGCCCCGCGAGGAGCAGCCTGAGCGGCACCCAGGTCGCCGAGCGGAACAGGGCGGCCAGTTCCACCGCGGTCAACGTCTCGGCCGCGTAGATCAACCGGAGCTGGTGGGTCAACTGGTCCGGGAGGGCCCCGGAGCGCAACAGAGGAATCTCCCGGCGTGCGGCTTGAATCAGCATTGCTCCCCCTCGAGTTCATGATTGGTATGGCAACCAATCTGGCCCGAACACCCACGGCGAGCTATCGATCCTCGGACGGATTAATGGTCGATGCTCTCCCCTGAGGGACGGTCTCGCCAATCCGCCCAATGATCGATACCCGGCGGCATTCAACGGGGTGAGATTGAGGAACGAGCAGGCACATCGGCATCAATGAGGAAGGATTGTTGATTATGGCCAGAACCCGAGAACAGCTCCAGACACGAACGGACCAGACCAGGGAGGCCGCCCAGGAGATCGAGCGCGACCGCGACCGGGCGGCCAACGAGGGGATGACCGACAAGCCGATCACGCCGCCAGGGCGGCGGCCGACGACCCGGAGGGCACCATGACGAACCTGCGCGACCGCATCATCGAACTGGCCGAGCGCGCCATGCGATCCATGGACGTGGCGCTCGGGCTGGACGGAGAAGCCGAGAACTATCCGATGATCGCCGAACTCAAGGCCATGGCGCGGACCAAGACTCGAACGATCAAGGGATCCACTCCAGGATCGTCCCGGGCTGGACCTTGAAGAAGCGGCACAGCGATTCCAACGTATCCGCGTGCAGGCGATCGAACTGACCCTCGGGGCGGGAGAGACGATAGGCGCTGGGGTAGCTCATGTTCGCCCCTTTGCCCAGCGCATAGGCCGTGATCTTCCTGACCTTCATGAGCTGGTGAATTCGGAGTCGCACCATGTTGAGCCTTCGAACGAGACAGCAGCGTTCAGCACCCGTCAACATACCGGATGACCGCTCCACAACCTAATCGCGCCAACGACGGACGACATCACCCCCTGGTCCTCGCTCGAAAATCCCCCATTGGAGCGATGGCCCTGATTCTCCGCCGCCGCCATCTTGAGGTCACTGCACCACAATGGGGGGCCAATGTTCCGTTGGCCTCCTCCCTCCCTCGACTCTCGAGGGAGCGGGGGGTCTTGCAGGACGGCTGGCGTTCAACACCAGCGTGTCTCGATGTCGCCCGCGGAGATAAGTCCACCGTGAAACCACGCACTCCGACGCCCCCGCGCGTCAACAAGCCCAAGGCCCCCAAGGGCGAACCCGGCCACGAGGGGCACGCGGCGATTGAGGAGGCCATTCGCCTCCACCGCATCCCCGACCTGCCAGCTCCGAAACCGGTCAGTCCGAACGTCGTACCGAAGACCAAGTCCAAAGTTTGCAACTGCGCCTAGAAATCCTCGCTCCTGAGAAGAGAGGCTCGCCATGACGGCACCGACCGAGCGTCCCGAACCGACCCCCACCCACCGGCCGGAGCAATTGGCCGCGGCATTCGACCGGGTAATGAATTCGCGCGATTGGAAAGCGCCGATCCTGGCCTTGATCCCGGCGGGCGAGCGTCCCCTGGTCGAAGAAGCCGTCATCTGGTTCACGGATACGACGCCGGTGTTTACCCCCGTCCCAGGCGACGCCCACCGACTGCTGGTGTCGGCCCCGGGTTATCGCGTTGGATCCGCCCGCACCGCGGGTTGAGTGGCAGCACCCACCACATACTCGAGCGAGACTTCCATGCGTTCCAGCTTATTGGCAGGCATCATCATCGCGGGCCTCGGCGCGTTTGTCCTGCTCCGAGGCGCGTCCTTCACGTCACGCCATGACGTCCTGAAGATCGGCGATGTCAAAGTGTCGGCGGACGAACAGAAGACGGTCCCGACCTGGGTGGGTGGCGTCGCGTTGGTGGTCGGCTTCGGTTTGATTGCGGCAGGAGCCCGTAAACGGGCCTGAACACCACCCCGCGACGGGCGGCCCGGAGGCGACGGATGCTCCCGTCGCTCCACGGCTTCCCAGCGCTTACCAGTTGGTCGGCAGGTTCCGGCGGATCGCGGGGATGGCCGCCAGAAGAACCAAGCCTATCGCCAGAAGCCCCATCGTCGCCGGCTCCGGCGCGGTCGTGACCAGATCCTCGGCCGCGTTTCCTGCTCCGCCATGCCCGGCCTCCGGCGCCCCAACGACATGGCCAGGGCCCCGGGCATCCCATCCCGTGCCGTACTGATGACTCGTCAGCGCCGCCACCGTTTTTGGTGAGAACGGACCGGTGGCGGCGCTCGCCTCGGCATAGTTCCACCCCGGCACCGCCGAAATGCTCCCGCTGTTGGGTGACGTATCCGTGCGATCATCCTGGGCCGCCAGTGGCGCCGCGACGATGGCCGTGATGACCATGACCAGCGCCAGCCGTACGATATTCATGAACACTCCGTTGCTGAGAGACGATGAAAGCCCGCCGCGATTCAGTGGCCGGGTCGTGGGAAGAAGATTGGCGGCCCGCGACGCTGTCGGCCATCGCTCGATGGAATGGTTTTCGAGCGACTTCGGCCGCGTCATTCTTTTGAGTTAGTCCCAAACCTGTCCCGTGGATCGATTGGCGGACCCCGCGACGCGAACTACTCTTCCCTCATCGAAGCAGTCCGGGCCACAGCGGCTCGTTTCCCTGAGGAGTCACTCATGTCACCCATTGGTTCCAGATCCTTGATTGCCGCGGCCGCTACGCTCGCCCTGGCCTCCCCCGCCCTCGGCCAGAGCCGAAGTGCCGTTACCAGCGCCGAGCTCGACGTGGCCGCGGCGGCCCGGCCGGCCATCACTCGGGCCGCGGTGGCGGAGTACTTCTCGACCGACCAGGCCCGGGCCCTCGCGGCTCGCATGGGAATGACCCAGGCCGATCTGCAGGCCAGAATCGCGGGGCTCGATCAGGCCTCGCTTGATCGGATCGGCGACAAGGCGTTGGCCGGCGGTAGCTCCACCATCGTGATCAGCACCACGGCCATTATCATCGCGCTGTTGCTGTTGATCCTGCTGACCCACTAGCACGGTACGCCGGCGGCCGATGCGCGGCATCGCAGGGCTGATTGCGACGGGAGTATGGCTGGCGACGGGGCTGGGGAGTGCAACTGCACTGGCCCAGCCCTTGGCGCCTGGCTCCGCCACACCCACGCTTGACGTGCCCTACCTTCCCCAGACCAGCCTGCTCTGCGGCGGCGCCGCCCTCGCCATGGCGGAACGTTTTTGGGGTCGGCGCGGCGTGTACGCGGAGGATTTCGCCGCCCTGGTGCATCCGGAGTTAGGCGGAATCCTGACCACCGACCTCGCCGCCGCGGCCGGTGCCCGGGGGTGGCAGACCACGGTGCAGCGGGGCTTGCCGGAGACCGTGCGGGCAACCCTGGACGAGGGGGTCCCGGTCGTGGCCCTGATCGAAGTGGCCCGCCGCCGCTACCACTATGTCGTGGTCATCGGGTGGTCGGGCGGCATGGTCACCTTCCACGATCCGGCCGGCGCCCCCTTCACCGCCGTCCCGGAATCGCGGTTCCTCACCCGCTGGACCGGCGCCGACCGCTGGACCCTCTCCATCCGCCCCACGGTCCCCCCTCCCCCGGCGCCCCCTGTAAGGGCGGGCGTAAGCCAGCCCCTACGCGCCCCGAGCCTCCCCTGCTCCCCCTGGCTCGAGCGCGCCCTCGACCTCGCCGCCACCAACCGCCTCGACGACGCCGCCGAGCTCCTGACCGACGCCGCGGCCCACTGCCCGTCCGAGCCGCTGCGCCTCCGCGAGCTGGCCGCCGTGCGCTTCAAACAGGGCCGAAACGCCGACGCGGCGCGCCTCGCCGAGGCCTATCTCGAGCTCGCCCCCGGCGATGAGCTCGGCTGGCAACTGCTCGGCACCGCCCGCTATCTGACCGCCGACCAGGATGGGGCGCTGAGAGCCTGGAACCGGATCGGCCGGCCCCTGATCGACCTGATCCGGATCGACGGAAGTCGATCGATTCGTTTCCCCGTCATCAGCCGATCCCTGTCGCTGCCGAACCAAACGATGGTCACGCCCCACGGCCTCGCTCTGGCCCGCCGGCGCGTGGCCGACCTGCCGGCCCTGCGACATGCGTCCGTTCGGTTCCAGCCGGTCCCGGGCGGCCTGGCCGAGATCGATGCGGCGGTCGTGGAGCGCCCGGTCTTTGACGGCGGTTGGCGGCAACTAGGCGTGACCGCGATCCGGACCGTGGCGCAACGGGAAGCCCGCCTTGAGTTCGGATCCCTGACCGGGGCGGGTGAACGCTGGACCGCGGCATGGCGCTGGCAACCCGCTCGGCCGCGGCTGGCACTGAGCGTCGACATCCCGGCGCAGATCGGGCTTCCCGGCATCGCCAACATCGAGGGTGCCTGGGAACGATTCCGGTTCGCCCTCGACTCCATCGGGCCGGCCGTCGTCGAGGAAACCCGCCGGTACACGGCCCTCGGGTTTGGCACCTGGCTCACGCCCACCCTCCGGCCAACCGTGGGGCTCCGCCTCGAACGATGGACGGCGTCCGAAGCGTTCCTCGTGAGCGCGGCCGGCTTCGAGTTCCGTCCCGCCAGCGACCGCCTCGTCCTCACCGCGACCGGCGAACGGGCCGGCGCGCTCGAATCCCATCCATCGTATTGGCGGGCCAGCGCCCGAGCCTCGTGGGCCTCAGGCCTCGACCTCACCCACCCGGTCTGGTCGGCACGGATCGGCGTCGATTGGGCTAGCCGTGCCACGCCCCTCGGTAATCAGCCCCTCGCCGGCGACAACTCCGGCTGGGCCATCCCGCTCCGAGCCCATCCGTTAACCAGGAGCGAGCCCCTCGCCGGCCGGCGGATCGGACGGCGCATCGTCCACGGCGGCCTCGCCGGTGACCGGCCGGTCTGGCGCAACGGGATGATCGTGGTCGCCATGGGCGTGTTTCTGGACGGGGCCCGGATCGGCGACGCCGCGGATGGATCGCGGGCTAATCGTTTCTACCTGGACGGGGGCGGAGGTGTTCGGATCGGTTTGGCGGGGGAGCAACAGAGCGTGGTGCGGATCGATTTGGCGCGGGGGCTGGCCGCCGACCGGCGCTGGGCGCTCACCGTCGGCGTTCACCGAACCTGGCCACCGTTTCAGCGGCGGGCCAGGTCCGGTCTGAACTAGAACGAAAGCGACAGGCCAGCTGTCAGAACCAGATCGTTCTGCCGTTTGCGGGTACCATCGCCCGCCAGGCCCGCGACGATCGCGGCCCTGGCCATCCCACCGATCACCGCGGCCGCTCCATTGCGACCGCCGGCGCTCCCGTCACCGCATCATCGAACACGATGGCCGACAGCTTGCCAGGCCCGGTCCCGGTCAGAATGATGGTATAGGCCCGGCCCGCGCTCAGCGTCATCTTGGGCAACTGGACCAGGTGGCTCCCGCCTTTGTCACGACGGATATCGAACGTCACGGTCGCGGGGTCGACTTCCTTGAACCCAGCATCGTTGGCGTACCCGATGCTGTCAAAGAGGGCGTCGCGCTCCCCCTGGACCGCCACATCGACCTCGGCGGTCCCCGGCGCGGCGTGAATGATCCGGATCCGTGCTTTGCCGGCATTGGTCACCAGCTCGTCGCGGAGTACCCGCAGGGCCGCCCCGCCCTTCTGGTTCGAGAGGGCCACGAGGGTATAGCGGTAGCCGTCGCTCATCGTCTCGGTGTTGGTCGCCATCTCGTTGACGTTACCCGGCGTCCGCAACACGAACGTGGCCAGGTTGTCGGTGGTTTCGACGTACGGCGTGACCGCCTTGAACGCCACGTTGCCGAACAGGTCCTTCTTTTCGGCCGACACGGCCAGGTCGCCGCTCCCGGGCACCGCGTTGACGAACCGTACCAACGAGGTGCCGCGTTTGGCCGCGGAATCACCGGAGGGCGAGATGCTCTTGCCCTCGTCCGAGCGAGTGACCACGGGAGTCTTGGTTTGCGCCCCGGAACAGCCGAGTACGGCAACGGCCGTGGCGATCGAAAGAGCGTAAGAATGTCGCATTGAACCTTCTCTCATGAAAATTGGTGATGGAGCGCTTTAGACGATCTTCCGGCCCTGAACCACCCGGATCACGATCACCACCAACGCGACGACCAGCAGCAGATGAATCAGCCCGCCAAACGCCATGCCGCCCGCCAAGCCCAGGCCCCACAAGATGAGTAGAACGATCGCAATGGTTTCCAGCATGTCAGCCTCTCGTTGATGCCCCGTCGGTCCGCCGCCGCCCCATGGCGCCCACGGCTGACCTCAAGCCGAAGTGTAGTTCGTCGACAGTGAGCGACAATCGCTCGTTCGGTGGATTGGGGGAGTAACTCTAGTACTGCGGTGGGACGGGCGCCGCGGCGGGCCCCGCGGCGCCGGATCAGCCTGGGCGGGTGAACGCGGCCACTTCGAGCCGGCTGTGCAGGGACAACTTCTCGAGCACGTTATGGACGTGACTCTTGACGGTGTGCACCGCGATGCCGAGCCGGGCGGCGATCTCCTTGTTACTGAGGCCGTCGCCGATCAGGTCAATCACCTGCCGCTCACGCACGGTGATGCGCACGGCGTCCAGTGCCTTCGGCGCACTCCGCTTGTTGACGTTATTGATGATCTGGTCGAACAGCGAGCCCGTGAGTTCAGGCGGGAGGACCTGACCCCCGCTGGCCACCTGCCGAATCGTCTCGACGAACACTTCGAACGTCGAATCCTTCATGACGAAGCCGGACGCGCCCGTTCGCACGAACTCGGCCACGTTCTGTTGCAGCGGTGACAGGCCCATGATGATGACTTTAGCATCCGGCGCCTCTCGTTTGATCCCGGCGGTGACTTCCATGCTGTTAGCGCCCTCGAGCCCGAAATCGAGCAGCACGATCTGCGGCTTGGCGTCCTTGACCTTCCGCAATGCTTCTTCAGTGTCGGCTGACGCGGCGAGGACCGTGAAACCGGTCTGCTGCCGAATCAGTCCGGCCAGCCCTTCCCGAACCAGGCGATTGTCATCGATCACCACGATGGAAATGACGGGACGCGCCGGCGCAGACGCGGCGGCAGGAAGGACTGCGCGTACAGGTGCGCGTACAGGTGCGCGAGGCTTTGGCACGGGGGTCCCTTGTTTGCTCGGTTGCGCCACACCATCAGACGCTCACCGGGTCCAACACCGACCAATATACTCCCATTCACCGCCGCTATATAGTGCTGCGTTGTACGTCCGTAGGACGTCCATCGTAACCCGCTCTCAGGATGGATACCGCGACGGACCGGCCCCGGACATGTTGCGCCGTGTTCCAGTCGACCGTTTACCGCTCGCCCACCCTGGAGGGTGTATGCATAAGCAAACGATGGAGGGCAACTGGTTGCAGATGAAGGGCAAGGTCCGGGAGACCTGGGGCAAGCTGACCGACGACGACGTCGATGTGATCGCCGGCAAGCGGGACCAGCTGGTCGGCAAGATCAAGGAACACTACGGCAAGACGCTCGACGAGGTCGAAAAGGAAGTAACGGCCTTCGAGCATCGCCATTTCGACTGAGGGGTAACGACCTCAGCGAACCACGGCCACCGGTTACCATATAGGAAACCCGGTGGCCGTGTCGCGTCCTCTCAAACGTCACTGACGGCCGAAACAACCGCGCCGAGGGCGCCGTAGATGTTCCATACCCTCTACGGAGTCATCATGGTACCCTCGTCCTCCGGCCGCGGTCGCCGGTCCACAATGCTTGCCGCCGGGATCCTGGCCCTGGCCGCGGTCCCGCCCACCCTTTCGGCCCAGACCATCCTGGATCAGAAGTCGGCCGCGGATATCCGGACCCAATTCCTGGCCGACCTCGACTCAGTCCACGTCAAGATCATGGCGCTGGCGGAAACCATCCCGGAGGCCAGGTACACCTGGAGCCCCACGCCCGAAACCCGAACCATCGCCAACGCGCTGATGCACGTGGCCACCGAGTGGTACGTCTACGTCCCGATGGCCGTGGCCGGAAAGCCGCCCGCCGATTTCGGCGCACCCCGAGAAACCGTTCCCCGCCTCGAGAAAGTCACCGCCAAAGCCGATGTCCTGGACCACCTGCGGAAGGCGTGGGCTCATGCCCGAATGACGGTGGAGACCGCCGACCTCACGCCCCTGCTTGGCAGCCGGCAGTTGGGCAAGCGGTCGATCACCTTCGCCGAGTTTGCCTTCGCCATGACCGGTGATCTTCACGAACACCTGGGGCAATTGGTGACCTACACGCGGTCGATCGGCGAAGTCCCGCCGTGGAGCCGCACGCCCTGACACCGGGGACATCAGGGCCGGCCCGCGACGATGCGGCTACCAACGAACGAGGCCGGCACTGACTTCCGTGCCGGCCTTCGTCGCTTGACGGACCGACCGCCGCCTACCGAGGCCGGCCGCCGCTTGGCCCGCCTCGTCCCGGGCCCCCTCGGCTGGGGCCGCTTCGCCCCGGGCCCCGGCTGCCACCAGCCCCGCCGGGACCACCTGGGCGGCGCGGCCCACCGCGGCTCGTCCCGGCGCTGGACCCGCCCCGTTCGTCCGTCCGCCCGGCATTCCGCCCCGGCGCAGTCCCCTTCGCCCGATCGAAATTCTGCTGGCGCGCCGCCGCTTCCCGGCGAGCCGCGTTGACCTTGGCCCGCTCCCGGTCCTCGGCCTTCTTGGCCCGGATCGCGGCGATTCGTACGCCGATCGGGATTTCGAGGGGCGCCCCCTCGATCACCTTGGCATCGAAGTCAGGCACCGTCACCCGCGGGAGCCGCCGCCCAATGGCGCGTTCGATGCCCTTGAGATCGGGCTCTTCCTCCGGACAGACGAACGTAAATGCCTCACCGGTCATCTCGGCCCGGCCGGTG
>JANMXA010000002.1:0-12942 GCA_031394255.1 Gemmatimonadota bacterium | reverse complement strand
CTGGCGGTCCACCCCTAGGGGTGGACCGCCAGCAAGATCAGTGATGAGATCAATGAGCCGATGCCCAGCATGCCGACATCGTTATTCCCGAGGCAGTAGGCGGCGCCCCCGACCGACCTGACGCAGGTGTGTTCGCTACCGGGCACGACACTGACCAAGGCCAGCCCCTGACCGTTGAGTTTCACCGGACTGGTTCGGATGACCCTCGTCCCGTCTCCGACTTGGCCGAAGCCGTTCGAGCCCCAGCAATAGGCATCCGGTCCGACTATACCGCAGGTGTCTACAATACCCGCGATGAGCGTCGAGAACACCAAGCCGCCACCGACAGCAGTAGGGACGGACAGCGAGGCCGTCGCGCCGTTGCCCAGGACGCCATTATTGCCCTGGCCCCAACAATAGGCGGCCCCGGAGGTGGCCAGCCCACAGGAGTGGCCACCTCCGGCGGAAACGGAGGCGAAGGAGAGCGACCCAGTAACCAGGGTCGGAACCCGTCGGTCGACCGTGGCTCCATCGCCGATTCGGCCGCCGTTGCCTTGGCCCCAGCAGAGCGCGGCCCCGTCGTTTCGCAGCCCGCAGGTGTGGCCGTTACCGGCGCTGATCGTCGTGAATACGTGTCCACCCAACACTGCAGTCGGCACGGGCTTGTCGACGGTGGTGTTGTCGCCCAGCCGGCCGTTGGCGTTCAAGCCCCAGCAGTAGGCGGCGCCCGCCGTCGTCAGGGCGCAAACGTGTCCCTGGCCCGCGTCGATCGACTTGAAGGCCAGCCCACCGGTGACCCGGACCGGGACGAGGCTCGGGACTTGGGTACCGTCACCGATTTGGCCGAAGGTATTGTCGCCCCAGCAGTACGCTTCGCCGGTGGCGGTAAGCCCACAAGTACTGGCACTGCCGGGCGAGATCGAGGCAAACACGATGCCCCCACTGACCCGCGTGGGCAGGCTGTCGTCGACGGTTCCGCCGTCGCCGACCTGACCAGTGTCGTTGAGTCCCCAGCACGAGGCGATTCCGGCCGTTGTCAACGCACAGTTGGTTTCATCGCTGACTTCAAGCGCCGCGACCTGGTAATCGAGCCCGGTGGCGGTGAACGTCACCGGGGTGATGCCAGCTCGGCTCGCTATGATGGCGTTGGCGCCGCCGACGTAGCCCAAGGTCCAGGCACCGACTCGGGCGAGACCCGTCGCATCGGAGACGGGCGACGGCGTGGTGATCTTCCCGCCACCCCCAGTTACCGCGAAGGTGACCGTGACGCCAGCGATCGGATTGTCGAACGCGTCGAGGATCCGAACCGCGGGGATGGAGTCCACGGGAGCCGCCGCGACAGCCGTCTGGGCGATCCGCGAAACGGCCACCAGCTTGGCCGGCGGGCCGACCACCCCGGTCGCCGTGAAGGTCACCCCGATCCCACCGGTGACCGTCGCCGTGAGCGTGTTGGTGCCGACACGGGTCCCGAGGGTCCACTTGCTCGCGGAGGCGATTCCGTTCGCGCTGGTCTGGACGTTCCCGCCCTGGACCGACCCACCACCGACGGTCACTCCAAAAACCACAGCAAGCCCGGCCACCGGATTCCCGGCGCCATCTGTCACCAGCACCGCCGGCGCGACGGCAAGATCGGTTCCGGCGGCCGCGGTCTGGTTGTTCCCGGCGCTCGGTGCCGCCGAATTCGCGGTCCCCGCCGCGAGCGTGATCGGATCCGACAAGGCCGGGGTCAGCGAACCGGAGGTGAACCGGAGCGTCCGGGCCCCGACGGTACCGACGATCGCCAGGTCAGTGAAGGCCGCGCGGCCACTGGCATCGGTCCGGAGATCGGCCTGGCCGGTCAGCGTGCCCCCGCCCGTCAACGACACGGAGACCAACACCCCCTTGGAGGCCACGGCGTTGCCGCGAGCATCGCGCAGCTCCACGATCGGCTGGGGGCTGAGCGCCACTCCGCTCTGGGGCGCCGGCGCAGGTTGGGTCACGAGGGCCAGCCCGGTCGGGGTGGCCGGACCCGCCGGCTGGTCGGACGAACACGCCACGAGGGCCATCAACCCGGCCACCATCCAGCTTCGCAACATCGTCTCACCCTTCACTAGTGGAATCGATCGGCCCGCCCCTGCACCGCTCGCGCCGGCGCGAACCGCAACGCCCGCCTCAAAGCCCCGAGCCCATCTCCCGAACGACCAGAGGCAACCCGTTGACCAGCAATCTGTTAGCGAAGCCGACGTTGGCAACTCGCCTCAACAGGTCTCCTGAAAGCAAGATCCATGCAGATTCTGGCGCTTGGAAGATACACGGCCCGCAACCCTCTCCGATCTGCCAGCTCGGCCCCCCCCACCGCCGGGCCGATGCTCCCAGCCGCCTTCGCCAACCGACCGCGACTTGCGGGGGTAACTATGTTACAGCCGCACTCGAAACGGGAGTGCACTCACCGGGGTACGCCAAGGACGGTTCAGGTGGCCAAAGACACGCTCTCAATCACTGACAATCGGACCGGCAAGACCTACGAGGTCCCGGTCGCTGAAGGCACCATCAAGGCCACGGACCTTCGCAACATCAAGACTGGAGACGACGATTTCGGCCTGATGACGTACGATCCGGCCTTCATGAACACCGCGGCCTGCCGGAGCGCCATCACCTTCATCGATGGTGACAAGGGCATTCTCCGATACCGCGGCTATCCGATCGAGCAGATCGCCGACCAAGCCACGTTCCTGGAGGTTTGCTATCTGCTGGCCGAAGGTGAACTGCCGAACCAGGCCCAGCTCGACAAGTGGACCAACGACATCCGGTACCATACCTACGTCCACACCAACATCATCAAGTTCCTGGAAGGGTTCCGCTACGACGCCCATCCCATGGGCATGCTGGTCGGGGCGGTGGCCGCGATGTCGACGTTCTATCCTGACGCCAAGCACATCGAAGACCCGGCGAACCGATACGTCCAACGGGTCCGGCTGATCGCCAAGCTGCCGACGATCGCGGCGTTCATCTTCCGGCACCTTCGCGGCCTGCCCTACGAGTTCCCGAGAAACGACCTCGACTACATCGGGAACTACGTCAACATGATGTTTTCGATCGGTGGCCGGCACGCCCCGAACAAGGTCCTGCAACGGGCCCTCGAGATCCTCCTGATCCTCCACGCCGACCACGAGCAGAATTGTTCCACCAGCGCGGTCCGCTCCGTCGGTTCGTCGCACGTCGATCCGTACTCGGCCGTGTCGGCCGGGGTGGCGGCGCTCTATGGGCCGCTTCACGGTGGCGCGAATGAAGCCGTCCTGACCATGCTGGACGAGATCGGCGCCAAGAAGAACATTCCGGCCTTCATCGAAAGCGTAAAGAAAGGCGAGGGGCGACTGATGGGCTTCGGGCACCGGGTCTACAAGTCGTACGACCCGCGCGCCAAGTTGATCAAGAAGGTCGCCTACGACGTGTTCGAGCAGACCGGGATGAACCCGAAGCTCGAGATTGCGCTCGAACTCGAGCGGATCGCGCTCGAGGACGAGTACTTCATCAAGCGGAAGCTCTATCCGAACGTCGATTTCTATTCGGGGCTGATCTACCAGGCGATGGGATACCCGACCGACTACTTCACCGTGCTCTTTGCGATCGGCCGGCTGCCCGGCTGGCTCGCCCAATGGGAAGAAATGCTCCAGGACAAGGACCAGAAGATCGCCCGCCCTCGGCAGATCTACACCGGCCCCGACACCCGCGATTTTCTCCCGATCGGCAAACGGCAGGCGTTCTGAAAGCCATACTGACGCACCTTCGCCGGCGGCTCGTCGTCATGATCCTGGGGCTGCCGGCGCCCCTGGCCGCTCAGGCCGTGCTCACCGGCCATATCATCCACGATTCGACCCGCGCGGCCATCCCCGACGCGGAGATCCTGATCCCGAGCACCAAGGGGCGAACGGCCACCGATGCCCGTGGCCGGTTCACGTTGCCGGGTTTGCCGACAGGGATGGCGGAGGTGATCGTCCGAAAAATAGGATTCCGGCCGGTCAAGATTCGAACGCTTGTGTTCCGGCTCGACACGCTGGACGTCGAGGTCCGGATGACCCCGGCGGTGGTCGAACTGGAACCGATCGTGGTCACGGCGGCAGCGGTGCCGAGGGGAATGGAACCGTTCGCTGAGCGCCGGCTCAAGGGCCTGGGAAGGTTCATCGACGCCTCGGAGCTCCGGAAGAACGACGACCGGCTGCTCGCGGACCTGCTTCGCGGTGTGAGCGGCGTCCGGATCACCCCAGGACGAAACAACGAATACTATGCCATCTCGAACCGGGCCAATTGCATGATGGCGGTCTGGCTGGACGGCGCCCGGGTCTACACCGCCGGCAGCGGCTTCCCGTTCGACCTGAACCAGATCAGCCCCAACCAGATCGAAGGCATCGAGATCTACCGCGGTTCCTCGGAAACGCCGATCGAGCTATCCGGGCAGAACGTCGATTGCGGGACGATCGTCATGTGGACCCGGCGCAAGTAGACCGGGTCTCACCGATCGACCGGTTCTCCGACCGGAACGTCTCCCTCCAGATAGGTGTACCCCTCAAGCCCGGCCACATAGTCGGCGATGAAGGCATTCGCTTCATTCCGCGACAGGCTCGTCATGGCGGACACTTTGCGGCGGAAGTTTGCCAGCAGTTCGCTGGGCTGGTACTGGACGTACGTCAGCACCTCATTGACGGTATCGCCATGAACCAGATCGGTGACCTCGTACCCGGTGGGCACCACTCGTACGTGCACCGCGTTGGTGTCACCGAACAGGTTGTGGAGGTCGCCGAGGATCTCCTGATAGGCGCCGGTGAGAAAGATGCCGAGGATGTACGGCTCGCCAGGCCGGTGGGGATGGAGTTCGAGGCTGGGCTTCCCTCGCCGCCCACCGGCAAACCGGTCCACCACCCCGTCGGAGTCACAGGTCACATCCTGCAGGGTACCCCGCCGAATCGGCTCCTCGTCGAGCCGGTGGATCGGCATGATCGGGAACAGCTGATCGATGGCCCAGTTGTCGGGCAGCGACTGGAACAGTGAGAAGTTGCAGAAGTAGCGATCCACCAGCGCGGCTTCGATGTAACTGGTGATTTCCGGATAGGCCGCCCGGTCCGGGGCGATCACTTTGGCGATCGCGTTCATGGTACAGAGGTACAGCTCCTCGATGTCCGCCAGCTCGCGGAGGTTGATCGCGTCATTGGCGAACAACTCCTGGACCCGCTCTTTGGCGGCCTGGGCATCGTGAAAGATCTCGTCGACCCGATCGATCGACAGGGACTCCAGATTCTCGTGGAGTTCGGTCAGTACCCGGTGTGAGTCGGGCCGGACCGGCGGCACCTGCGGCTCGGTCTGGGCCTCGACGTCGGTGACATTTACGAGAAGCAGCGCGTGGTGCGCCGTGATCGCTCGCCCCGATTCCGAGATGAGGTTGGGCATCGGAATGCCCTGTTCACGGCAGATGGTGCCGAGGCCGTAGACGATATCGTTGGCGTACTCGCGCGGGCTGTAGTTCATGCTGGCGGGCCGCGTGGTCCGGGACCCCTCGTAGTCCACGCCGAGCCCGCCGCCGACGTCCACGTGACTCAGGTCGAAGCCAAGCTCGCGAATCTCGACGTAGTACCGTCCGATTTCCTCGAGCGCCGCCTTGATGTAGCGGATATCGGTGATCTGACTCCCCAGGTGAAAGTGGAGCAGCTTGAGGCTCTCGCGCCGGTTGGCCTTGGTGAGCATGTCCAGCAGCCGGAGGAGATCCGGGGCGCTCAGGCCGAATTTGGATTTCTCGCCGCCGCTCTTCGCCCACCGTCCGGCTCCCTCGGTGGCGAGCTTGATCCGGACCCCGAGTGTCGGCACGACCCCCAACTCGTCCGCGATCTGAAACACCACGGGCACCTCGGCCAGCTGTTCCAGGACAATGAAGACGGTATGCCCCAGTTTTTGCGCCGTGAGCGCGAACCGGATGAACTCCTCATCCTTGTAGCCGTTGCACACAATCAGATGGTCGGCCCGATCGGTGATGCCGAGGACCGCCTGCAATTCCGGCTTGCTGCCGCACTCGAGGCCGAGCCCGAACGGAGATCCGAATTGGACGATCTCCTCGACCACGTGACGCTGCTGGTTCACCTTGATCGGATAGACCGTGTTGTAGCGGCCCTCGTAGCCGAACTCCTCGATGGCCCGCTGGAACTCCAGGGCCAGCAGTTCGATCCGGGCCCGCAGAATATCGGAGAAGCGAATCAGCAATGGCAGCTGGACGCCCTGGGCGTTCAGATCGAGCGCCAGCCGATAAAGGTCCAGCGCCGGGCCGTTCTTGGGATCGGGATGGACGACGACGTGCCCTTCCGGATTGATCCGGAAAAACCCCTGCCCCCACCCTGACATGTTGTAGAGCTTCTCCGCGTCCTTCACGGACCAAGATGTGTGGCTGATGGCGCCCTCCGAAGACAGGTGGAAACGGGCCTCAATTTACGGGAAGCGGCCCGTCAGGGGGAGAGGCACCACTATCTTCGGGGCATGATAGTCGAACGTCGAACCGAGATTCCCACGACCACCGCCGCCCTTTTCGACTGGCATTCCCGGCCAGGAGCCTTCGAGCGTTTGACGCCGCCTTGGGAACGGGTCCGCCTCACGTCGCCGCATCCGGGGATCACCCCGGGGAGCCGGGTGACCCTGGACATCGCTGTAGGCCCGGTCCACCAGCGCTGGGTGGCCCGGCATGAATCCGTCGATCCCGGCCGTGGGTTCGTGGATGTTCAGGAGGAGGGCCCCTTCGTCAGGTGGCGCCACACCCACCGGTTCGAGGCCCTCGACAGCGGCCGGGCCGCCCTCACCGACCGGATCGAGTGCGAACTCCCCGGGGGTCCGTTGGCCGAACTGGGCGAGCCCATGGTCCGCCGGAAGCTCCGCCGCATGCTGGCGTACCGGCACGCTGTCACCGCCGCGGACCTGGCCCTGCACGCCCGGACCGCCGGTTTGCCACGACTGACGGTCGCGATCACCGGAGCGTCCGGACTGGTCGGCCGCACGGTCATGGCGATGCTGACCACGGGAGGCCATCGCGTCATCCCCCTGGTTCGCCGACCGGCCAGCCCGGGGGAAATCCGCTGGGATCCCGCCCGGGGTGAGCTCGACCCCAGCGCGCTGGCCGGGATCGATGCGGTGATCCATCTCGCGGGCGAGAGCATCGCCGCCAGCCGCTGGACCGACGCCCGGCGGGTCCGGATTCTCTCAAGCCGCGTCGATGGCACGACGACCATCGCACGAGCCATGGCGGCTGCGTCGCCCCATCCCCGGGTGCTGCTGTCGGCTTCGGCGGTCGGCTACTACGGCGATCGCGGCGACGCCGAACTCGACGAGACGGCTGGCCCCGGCACCGGATTCCTGGCCGAGGTCACCCGGGCCTGGGAGGAGGCTGCCGGCCCGGCCCGGGATGCCGGCATCCGGACCGTGTTCCCCCGGTTGGGCGTTGTGCTCTCGCCCGCGGGCGGAGCCCTGGCCAAGCTGTTGCCGATCTTCCGCCTGGGACTCGGCGGCCCGGTCGGCACCGGGCGTCAGTACATGAGTTGGATCTCGGTCGACGATTGCGCGGCGGCACTGGTGATGCTGCTCACCGCCAACGTCGAAGGCCCGGTCAACCTGACGGCCGGTGCCGATACCAATCGCGATTTTGCGGCGACGCTGGGTTCCGTACTGCACCGGCCCGCCGTACTTTCGGTTCCGGCGCAGGCGCTGCACTGCATCTTCGGCCAGATGGCGGACGAGACCCTGCTCGCCGGAGCACGGTGCCTGCCCCGACGGCTCCTCGGTTTGGGCTACGAGTTCCGGCACCCGGACCTCGCGACCGCGCTCCGCCACGTGGTCGGACGGAACACCTGATGGGGGCGCCGGCCGTCATCCTGTTATCCGGCGGCCTCGACTCCGCTACGGCGCTCGCGGTCGCCAAGGCCCTCGGCCTCGACCCCTACGCCATGAGCTTCCGCTACGGGCAGCGCCACGCCGCCGAGATCGACGCGGCCATCCGGATCGCCCGCCAGGCCGGGGTCCGCGATCACCGCATCGTGGACATCGACCTCCGCGCCTTCGGTGGCTCGGCCCTCACCGGCGATCTCGCCGTCCCCGAACACCGAACCGCGACCGAGATGAGCTCGGCGATCCCGGTGACGTACGTGCCGGCCCGCAACACGATATTCCTGTCGTTCGCCCTGGCCTGGGCCGAGGTCCTCGAAGCCGCCGACATCGTTATCGGCGTCAATGCGGTGGACTACAGCGGCTACCCGGATTGCCGGTACGAGTTCATCGCTGCCTTTCAGCAGCTGGCGAATCTCGCTACCAAGGCGGCGGTCGAAGGACGCAAGATCACGATCCACACCCCGCTGATCTGGCTCTCGAAGGCCGACATCATCCGGCGGGGGGTGGCCCTCGGGGTGGACTACGGGTTGACCCGCAGCTGCTACCAGCTCGACTCCAACTCTCGATCATGTGGGCGCTGCGACTCGTGCCTGATCCGGCTCAAGGGCTTCGCGGAGGCGGGCCTGCCCGATCCGGCCCCGTACCTCGGAGGACGCTGACATCGTGACGTACGCGGTCAAGGAGATCTACTACACGCTCCAGGGCGAAGGGGCGCGGACCGGCCGGGCGGCGGTGTTCTGCCGGTTTGCGGGATGCAACCTCTGGACCGGCCGCGAGGCGGATCGAGCCACCGCGATTTGCCGCTTCTGCGATACCGATTTCGTCGGCACTGATGGACCGGGCGGAGGCAGGTTCACCACGTCGGATGCCCTGGCCGACGCCATTCATGCTGCCTGGCCGGCGACCAGCGACCCGGGCGTTCCGTACGTGGTCTTTACCGGCGGGGAGCCCCTGCTCCAGCTCGACCTCCCGCTGATCGCCGAGTTGCACCAGCGCCATTTCGAAGTGGCGATCGAGACCAACGGAACCCAACCTGTGCCGGAGGGTGTCGACTGGGTCTGCGTCAGTCCGAAAGCGGGCGCCGCCCTGGTGGTCGAACGGGGCCACGAGCTCAAGCTGGTCTTCCCACAAGCAGGCGCCCAACCCGACCGGTATGCGGGCCTCGCGTTCGGCCATTTCTACCTCCAGCCGATGGACGGCCCGGACCGCGACGCCCATACCCGCGCCGCCATCGACTACTGCCTCGCCCATCCCCAGTGGCAACTCTCGCTCCAAACGCATAAGTTGACCGGCCTGAGATAAATTACAGTGTACTCCGATCCGGTCCACCACGCGCTCGCCTTCGCGGCGAAACATCTTCCCGAGCGAGGCTCGCGCTACGACGATCAATCCTGCCTGATCCGGACGTCGAGCGTTGCGGTCGTTCTGGCCCGCTATCAGACCGACGAATCGACGATCGTCGCCGGGGTGCTGAAGCAGCTGGTCGATGCGGCCCCGTACGCGGCCCAGTCGGGGCTGGCCCGGCAGATCATGGGAAAGTTCGGCCCCATCGTGGCGTTTGCGGTGGAGGCCGCCGCCGAGCCGCGGTTTGACGTCATGGGCCGGGAGCGGACCTGGAAGGCGAGCCGGATGGAGTATCTGGCGCGGGTCATCGACGCGTCACCGATGGCGGTCGACGTCTGCGTGGGCGAAGAAATCCATCGCGTTGGTTCGGCCCTGACGGCCATTCGTCGTCTCGGGGTCGAATACCTCGAAGGGATCGGAACGCCGACCCCGGCCGACACGGTCTGGTGGCTCGACTCGCTGGTCAACGCCCTCAGCTTTCACCCCAGCTGGGACCGACCGGACATGCTGGGCGAGCTCGACCGCCTGGCGAAGGAACTCGCGCGGAGGGTGAACGAAGGCTAGCCCGGCCGGTCACTTCTTTTTCTTCTCGCCACCCGCCTCGTTCGGTTCCTTTTTCTCCTCCTTGGGGTGTTTCTCGGCCCCACCCTTTTTGCGTTCGGCCCCCTTGGGCCCTTCGCCCTCACTGGTGTGCTTCTTTGCCAATGCCGAGTCGGCTTCCCTGGCCGCTTTGCCGTAGCTCGCCGCCAGACTGGTATTGACATGCACCACGGCATCGTTGAGGCCACGGAATGCGTAGTCGTCCGTGATCATGGGCAGTTTGTCGGCCACCTTCTGGTCGGTGACCGTCATGCCGGCCGGGACATAATGGTGCGGGGCGATGGTCACCCCGATCACCTTGGCCGCGGGCTCGATCACCACGCCCTCGCCGATCGCCGCCTTGAACACCATCGCCTGCATGCCGACAAAAACGTTGTCGTCGACCCGGGCCGGGCCGTGAACGAGCGCCTGGTGCGCGAGCGACACCCGCTTGCCGATGTACACGGCGTACTCGTGTCCGCCGACGTAATAGGTCCGGTTGGGAACCGGCTTCCCATCCTGGGAGGTTTCGAGGGCATGGACCACCGCGCCGTCCTGGACGTTGGCCCCGTCCCCGATGAATACGGGCTGGCCTTCGTCGCCGCGGATCGAGGCGAAGGGCGCGACGTACACCTGCCGGCCAAGGTGGACGCTCCCGACCACGCTGCTGAGCGGATCGACGAACGTGGTCGGATCGATGGCCGGGCTGTCGATGTCTTCATTGAAGTCGGTCTCGACGTTGGGCCGCCCCTTCGCAAACCCGTGGGCGGGCATCGTCTCCGCGAGCGCGGCCCGGAGACTGTCGACGACCGCTTCCAGCTTGACCACGTCCTCGCCGCTCTTCTTCACTTCGCGGCCGGTCATCGCAATCACACCTACCATCAGGGCCCCTCCGAAGGAGGCCGCCCCGGTCGCCACGAGCTTCATCGCAAACATCGTCACCTCCTTGGCACAGAGCCTGCCGAACGTGTAGGCGAAGTATCGGCCCTCGGTTTTGGAACTTTAGAGGTGGCAGGCACTTGCGCCGGATTCCCTTGGCGTGGGTCTCGGCCCTATTTTGGGGTATGTCCACCAATCATCCTGCGATTTCCACCGCTGAAGGCCTGACGGGTGCTTTTGCCCAGGCGTGCCGCCAGGCCCGCTCCGAGGGCGAGCTCTTCGAGCGGTGCCGGCGGGTCCTTACGGACCGGCTGCGGTCGGACATGGTCTGGTTCACCATCAGCAACCCGGAGCGTGGGGTCCAGGTCTATGGACCCGACGCGACCGGCGTGGCCAGGGTCGAACTCGCCCGCTACAGCAGTGGCAGCACTGAGATCGTCGTCGCCACCGACCCCGCCATCGCGGAGGGCCTTCGGCCCGCCGCCTTCCAGCTCAGTTTCGGAATGGCGCTGGTCACTGAACTCCGGACGGTCTTGCTGGACCGGCAGCTGGCCCTGGACGACGCCGTCTTCCAGCTCCGGGCCCTCCGACAGGTCGCCCGCCTGCTATCGTCAGCCCACTCAACCGACGAGACCGAGCACTTGGTACTCGATTTCATGGCGGAGGTCTTCTTCGCCTGGTGGGCCTGCCTGTACCGGCCATCCGGGGCCGCCTTCGTTCCGAAGTCGATCCGGTCGCTCGACCGGGACCGGGTCCCGGACTCCATCAGCCGCGAGGAGCTGGAAGGCATTGTCCCTCTGGGAACCGGCATCGGCGACCCCTCAGAGGCGAACCTTGCCCGACTCCTGCCCACCGGCACCGAACTGATGATCCCGTTCGATGCCGCCGGGGAGCGGGTCGGTGTCCTGCTGCTCGGCGCCCGTCTGAACGGCCTGGCCTACGGCCGAGCCGAACGCGATCTGGCAGCCACCCTGGCGTTCGCCGGGGCGATCGCGCTCAAGAACGCCGAGCTGGTTGAACGACTCCAGAGTGCCGCCACCACCGACCAGCTCACCGGCCTGTTCAATCGGCGAGCGCTGGAAGAGCGCCTCGAAGCCGAAATCTCCCGGAGCGTCCGCCACCAGATCCGAACCACCGTGGCGATGATCGACCTCGACCGTTTCAAGAAGGTCAACGACACGTTGGGACACGCCGCCGGGGACCGATACCTCGTACTCGTGAGCCAGTTGCTGCGCCGGCACGTGAGAACCCTCGACGTTGTCGGCCGGCTTGGGGGGGACGAGTTCCTCGTCATCCTCCCCATGACCAATCCGGCCGAAGCCAACGGGTTCGTGCAGCGGGTCCAGCAAGCCTTCATCGAGATGGTGGCCGAGAATCCCGAATTCGGCCTCGGCTCCCTGAGTATCGGCATCGCGGAAGCCCCAAGGGACGGCCTGACGCCGGTCGCCGTCCTCGCCGCGGCCGACGCCGCGCTCTACTCGGCCAAGCGGCGGGGCGGCGGAGCCGTCGTCACCGCGGGTTCCGAGTGACCTCGCTCGACCCGGTTTCCCTTTTCGCCACCACCGAGCGCCGGCTCGGAACCCGATATCGGCTTGAACGACTGGTAGCGGCATCGCCCGAGCGGGTGCTGTTCGTCGGGCGGGACACCATTCTCAACCGCCGGGTCAGCGTCCGAGTCAATTTTTCCGGGAACGACCAGCTCCGGACCTGGTTCCTCCGCGAGGCCGAGGCCCTGGCTCAGCTGGACCACCCGGCCATCCGCCACGTCTACGATGTCGGCGTGATCGATGACATGGCGTTTCGGATCGGGAACTGGATCGAGGCGGAGGGTCTCTACCAGGCCAACACCCGAGGCCCACGACCCATCCCACAGGTCCATGTGCTGGCCCGGGATCTCCTCCGCGGGCTCGAACATGCCCATGCATCCGGCATCGTGGTCCGGCGGGTGGTACCGAACTCGCTCCTGGTCAGCTCGACGGGCCGCGGCACCATCACCGACCTCCGGTTCTGCAGTTACACGTTGCCGCACATCCCGCCGCGGGAACAGCCGAGCGGGATCCATTACATGGCCCCCGAGGTCCGGGACGGATCGATGGGAGACACCACTTCGGACATCTACGCGGCCGGAGCCGTCCTGTACTTCGCGATCACCGGGGTCGAGCCTCCGCTCGATCCCGGCGCAATCGAGCCGCCATCCAGGCTCCGGGCTGCCTGCCCCCAGGCGCTGGAACGAGTCATCCTCCGGGCGCTCCGGCCCACCAGTCACGGGCG
>JANMXA010000001.1:0-1836 GCA_031394255.1 Gemmatimonadota bacterium | reverse complement strand
GGTTTCGGCGAGCAGGCCCTGGAGGTCGATCCGCCCGGTGGTCATGGCAAGGGTGCCGTCGGGCTCGCGGGGCCAGGCGGTTTCGGGCCGGTCCCAGTAGAGCTCGACCCCGTTGTTGTCCGGATCGCGAAGGTAGAGTGCCTCGCTGACCCCGTGATCGCTGGCGCCGTCGAGTTCGATCCCGGCGTTAGTCAGGCGCCGAAGCGCGTCGGAGAGGGCGCCCCGGGTCGGATACCGGATCGCCAGGTGGTAAAGGCCCGTGGCGCCCTGCGGCGGGGGAGATCCGCCCTGGCTCTCCCAGGTGTTGAGCCCGATGTGATGATGGTAGGTCCCCGCCGCGATGAACGCCGCCTGCTTCCCGTACCGCTGGGTCAGCGTGAAGCCCAGGACACCACAGTAGAAACCGAGGGCCCGATCGACGTCGGCCACCTTGAGGTGGACGTGCCCGATGTCGACGCCGGGGTCGATGGGCTTGGCGGCAGGTACGGTCACAGGCGGGCCTCGGTGAATGGGGGCAGGTCGGTGCGATCGAGGAAATCCGCAATCTGGGTTGCCGGCTTGTCCGGCTGCACGGCGATACCCCGGGCCTCGAATTCCTTGAACGGCGCCACCCAGGGGAATTCCGTTTCCGAGTGGCCGCGGGCGTAGGTCTGCATCGGCGTGTCGACCACGCCGGGTTCGTAGCAGACCACAGCGCTCCCGGTACGGGTCGGTGCGTGCGGGGCGGTGGACTTCCACTCTTCGGCGGCCACCATCCCGGCCATGCGAAGCGCGGCCTTGCCGCTGCAATAGGCCGCCATGCCGGGGAATGGATGACCGGCGGCCCCCGACGAAACGTTGACCACGGTAAGCGGCGTGGTGGGCGGAACGAGACGACCGGCGGCGCCCATCAGAGCCACCGGCGCCACCAGGTTCACAGCGTAGTTCGCCGCCAGGTCTTCGCCGCTGAATCGGCCGACCGGCCCGAGGAGTGTCGCGACGGCGGCGTTGTTGACCAGGCCGACCCGGGTCCAGCGCGCGCCGGAGAAAAGCGGGGCCAGTCGGTCGGCGATCACCCGGTCCAGCCCGGCGACATCGGACAGGTCCAGGGCCAGGTGCTGGTAGCGATCGTCCGACAGGGGCGCCGGCCGGCGGGCGATACCGCAGACCGTCCAGCCCCGTTCGAGCAGGATTCGGGCGACCGCGAGGCCGACACCCGACGAGGTGCCGGTGACGACCGCGAGTCGGGGAGCCGTTGGAGTGGGCATGGAATGCAATGTATCATTGCGGGTCTCCCCATGGGATCGCTCGAATGAACCGCCATGCCGTTTTGCTGTTCTCCCTTCTTGGCGCCGGCCCTGTCGCCGCGCAGGCTCCCCGGTTCGACCTCGAGGCGCTCCGCAAACTCGTCCGGATCAGAGACGTGGAACTCTCGCCCGACGGGAGCCGCATCGCCGTGGTAGCGGCGCGGGCAAATTTTTCCGAGAATCGGTACGACTCGGAGCTCCTGGTCATCGACGCCGCCACCGGGGCGTCACGCACGCTGACCCACGACCGGTGGGCGGTGTTCGGGGCCCGCTGGTCGCCGGACGGCGGGCGGATCGCCTTTCTTTCGGTCTCCGAAGCGAAGGAAGCGCCCGGCACCCAGGTCTATGTGCTGCCCGTGGCCGGCGGCGAGGCCCGCCGGGTTACGGCGGCGCCTAACGGCGTCGACCAGTTTGCCTGGAATCCGGCTGGCGGCGAGATCGCCTATGCCACGGCCGACTCGCCGGCGGAGCGGACCGGCGAAGACCGGCACAACGATTCCTTCGAAGTGGGGGACGACGACTATCTGATCCGGGCCGCGGCCCAGCCGGT